>MGIT01000006.1:75036-78487 GCA_001793895.1 Candidatus Wolfebacteria bacterium RIFOXYB1_FULL_54_12 | reverse complement strand
TTTTTAAACGATCACCAGATTTTATACAAATCAGCCATTACCGGATCGGCAAGATTGATATGCGAATCAAGTGCTTTGAGAAGATCGGGATGGGTGCTGTGCCCAAAAGAAATCCCTTCTACGCGGCAATGCTTTTTCTGCTGCAAATAGTTGACCACCGGAATAAAGTCCCCATCTCCGGAGCCAAGTACGACGACGTCGAGTTTGTCGGCGAAGTCTACCATGTCTATGGCAATCCCAATATCCCAGTCGCCCTTGGTGGTCCCATCGGGGTAGATGCGTAACGGCTTGGTAAGTACTTCGAAATACTGTTCAACAGCGGTAAGGAACGCAATTTTCACGGGATAGCGATCGGATATTACGTCATAAAAACGGGCGCAATACGCCGCGCGACCGTTAAGGCAACGCTCAAGGATCTTTTGGTAATCGAGCTTTCTGGGGCGCGTTTTACTGGGGGAGCTTTGCTGAAGCGAAATGAATAGATTTTCGGCATCAAAGAAGACGCCGACACGCGCATTGTTTCCCCGGTGAATATGCAGGGGGCTTAATGCGGTGTCTTGCCGGGGAACCGGAGGGTTTTTCATGCGAATCTCCTTGCAAAAATGCATTATGTCCCGAGAGCGTTCGGGAATGTAAAGGTGCTTAATTAAAGTAAGCCTAAACGGGGGAATTGTCCAGTGGACCGGGAAATTTCCTTGTCGCAGGACACTCGGCACAGTATACTGGTTGTAATGATCTACTCGCTAAGCGGCACCATTGTCGCAAAAAAAGAAACATGGGCGGTCATAGAAGCGAACGGGATCGGGTTTCGGGTTTCGCTTGCCGGGCGTGACAGCGCAACATTGCCGTTAGTAGGGGCTACTGCGCGGGTGTTTTGCATAACGGCGGTAAAAAAGGATGGCATTGAATTGTATGGTTTTACGGAGGAACGCGATCTGGAAATGTGCGAACTGTTGATGACAATCGGCGGTGTGGGGCCCAAGACGGCGCAAGGGATAGTGGGAACAGTAGGTACCGATACGTTGGTTGCCGCGATAGAACAAAAAAAGTCCGCTGCGTTGGCGGAGTTCCCTGGCATCGGTAAAAAGAAAGCGGACCGCATCGTGCTTGAACTGCACGATAAGATAAAAAAGATGGACGTCGGAGAATCGGTGGAGTTTCACGAAGGAGACAAAGACATCAAGGCGGCCCTGAAACATTTGGGTTATAGGCAACGGGATATAGACGAAGCGCTCAAGGCGATGTCGTCTGAAACACGCGGAACGGAAGATCGCTTAAAGGCGGCGCTCAAGTTGATCAGCGGGCATAAACAATAAGAAGCGATTGTCATTCCCGTGAAAACGGGAATCTATAAAAATGGAGTGGATTCCCGCTGGAGTTTATCCCGTACTTGATACGGGACCCGCGTTGGGAATGACAAGGTGGGGGATTACAAGATATATATGATACTCATAGCACGAATACTATTCCTTATATTGATCGCATTCGAGTTGCTTAATGGATTCGGCGTGTTGCGCGTGCCGTTGGATTTTAGCTGGTTTGGGCTGATCGTAACATCGGGCGTGGCGTGGGCGTCGATCGAATTGCTGTTCGGAAAAGCGGGAAACGAAAAAAAGTTGCGCATTGCATTGCCAATGGCGGTAATGGCTGTGCTGTTGGATATGGCAGGGGATGTGTTTCGGCTGTATTCGCGGATCATATGGTACGATAGGGCGTTGCATGTGATCGGCGGGGCGGCGGTCGCGTATCTTGTCTACCTGCTCGCCGAGCGTGCACTAAGCGCATTGCGCCCGGGCATGCGGGCATTGGTCGTGGTCGGCGCAACGAGCTTGCTCGGCACGGCGTATGAAGTGGAGGAATGGCTGGAAGACGCATGGGTGCATGGGCAAATGCTGCGCCTTGGCGACGGGCCCGATACGGCGGATGATCTGCTGATGAATATCATCGGCGCCGGAATTGTAATGGCAATCGTACTATTTTATGAAGCAAGAAAAAAGAAACATGAAAAATGAATTATTGCGCATCGGACGCAGGATAATTCCGCGGCCGATGTTTGAGTTCTTCCGTCCGGCGTATCATTTTTTACTCGCATTCGCGGGCGCGTTGGTGTATCGGTTCCCGTCGCGAAGCATGATGGTCATCGGCGTTACGGGTACGAAAGGAAAAACGACGGCATGCAACATGATCGCGCATGTGTTGCAGGAGGCGGGCCATAAAACGGGTATGACGACCACGGTTAATTTTCGCATCGGAGAAAAGGTGTGGCGCAATGAAGCAAAGCAGACCATGCTCGGGCGGTTTCAATTGCAAAAGATACTGCGGCGCATGGCCGATGCGGGTTGCGAATATGCGGTCGTGGAAACATCGTCCGAAGGCATCATGCAGTTTCGGCATACGTTCGTCGATTACGATGTTGCCGTATTTTTGAATCTGTCGCCGGAACATTTGGATCGGCACAAAGGGTTTGAAAATTATCGCGCGGCAAAGATGAAATTGTTCGGCAAGTTGGCCCGCAAAAAGCGGAGCGTTGGGGTGTATAATTTCGACGATGAAAACGTGGCGCATTTTTTGGGCATACCGCAAGAAGTGCAATATGGCTACACGCTTGCGCACGATGTTACGCACGCCTATGAACGCTCGCGCCGCATGGTGGAACTGAAGAATGTGCATCTGCATGCATCGGGTTCGGAGTTTGATGTAAAGGACACGCACTTCACGCTTCCATTGCTGGGCGAGTTCAATGTGCAAAACGCGGGGGCGGCCATCTGCGTTGCGCTTTCGCAAAACATTTCGCTGGAACAGGTGTGCAAGAGTTTGGAGAACTTCACGGGCGTTCCCGGGCGTATGGAACTGGTGCCGAACGACAAAGGCTTTGCCGTTGTCGTAGACTACGCGCATGAGCCGAAAAGCCTCGAAGCGGTCTATGAGGCCGCAATTGAAACAGGGCTTAAGCAGGCAGGCGGAAAATTGATCTGCGTATTTGGTGCTACGGGTGGAGGGCGCGACACATGGAAGCGGCCCGTCATGGGGCAGATAGCCGCACAGTATTGCGATGAGGTCATACTTACCAACGACGATCCGTACGACGAAGATCAAAAAGGAATCATCGCCGACATACGAAAGGGCATCGACAATGCGCCGTTCATAAAAGGAAATATCCACGAGATAGTCGATCGCAGGGAGGCCATTCGCAAGGCGATCGCCCTGGCACAGCCGGGCGATGCCGTGGTGCTCACCGGAAAGGGTGGCGAAACGGTAATGGTGGTCGAAAAAGAAAAGCGCATCCCATGGGACGAGCGAAAAATCGTGGAGGAGGAACTGGGGAAGATAAAATAACTGAAATAACAAAAGCGATTGTTATTCCCGCCCTCTTTGTCATTCCCGTCCGCCCACTGGCGGAGGAATCCAGAGTCTGGATATTCAAAGTGCCACTATTGCAGAAAACTCTGGA
>MGIT01000006.1:57084-75023 GCA_001793895.1 Candidatus Wolfebacteria bacterium RIFOXYB1_FULL_54_12 | reverse complement strand
TATCGTGGTACGGGGCAGGCTCCGGCACGGGATGACACACTTCCCACATTGAGTGCAAACACTTCAAGTGTCGGGTAAAATAATGGTATAATGAACCATATGAAAACACATCGGGAGTTGGATCATCCCGCGGAACTGCGCATACAGGTGTCGGGCGATACGGTCGAGCATTTATTCGTAAATGCGGCCGAAGCGCTGGCGGATATATTGTCGCCCAACCGCTATGCGAACATTGCTTCGACGGAGCATATTCGCGTGGAATCGGTAGACAGGGATGCGGCGCTGGTGGACCTACTGAACGAACTGCTGACCCGTAGTCACACGGAGCGCTCGGTGTTCATTCCCGGAACCGTAACACTAAGCAGTGCGCAAGACAAAATGATGGTCGAGGCGGTCATGCGGCGTTACATCGTGCCTGCGTTCGAAGAAGACATAAAAGCGGTAACCAGTCGGGATGTGAATATCGCCAGAAAGGATGGCGTATATCAAACCTCGATCAAATTTGATCTTTGATGATAATAAAAAATGGCCCGCATATGCGGGCCATTTTGGCGCCAGGCCGTCAATCATCCAGTTCGTCCATCCAATGGGGACGAGCGCGAATCTGGCGGTGGAACGGGTGGAGGAGGGAGCGCGCCATGCGGCGGCACTCCTCGAATTCCTTCGGGGGAAGGTAGGTGCTGGCCTTCTCGCAACCCTCCTTAAGGGAGTAGCGCGAGGAAGCGTGCACGCCATGGCCTTGCCGAATGAACTTGATGACCGTGCATCCATGCACGATCTCAACCCAGTTCGGCGGGGCGTTTTTAGTATCCCGGGCATACTCCCCGGCGATCATGGCGAGATCCTCCGGGACCATTTGCAGGTGAAGCGATTTTTTTTCCGCAGGCTCGGCGTCTTGCCGCCTTTGGCAAACCACGCAATGCCTGCGCCGATGAACATCAATACTAACCCGCCGTAGGAGATGGGTGTTCCCCATGCCTGCATGAACAGCAACCACGCGTCTTGTGTTTCCTCGATCATCGGATCGATGACATAGGCGGCGTCGGGAAACCCATACGCCATTCCTACCGCGCACATGATCGCGCCGAGAGATATAAGCAAACCTCCTACAGAAAAAAGTCCAATCTTCATTTCGTCATCCTCCTAATGTGAATGTGAAGTTGTAAAGCGTATCTGTATACTTTATACACTGTTTAAATTAACTTGTCAACCCCACCTATCCCTCTTTCTGTCATACCGGCGGAGGCCGGTATCCAGAGTATAAATATCCAAGTGTCACTACCGCAGAAAACACAAGATCCCGTGTCGTGGCACGGGATGACAACCTCCCCGTATCGTCATTCCCGGACTTCAGGCCCCGTGTCGTGGCACGGGGTAAACTCCGGCGGGAATCCAGCATTTTATTTAGAAATTAGAAATTATCCCTCTACCTCCCCGCATCCTGTTATTAGTTATTGGTTATCGGTTATTAGTTATTTTCCCCCTCCTCATACCTCATACCTCATACCCTATTCCTCTCTCATGCCGTATACTATACATATGACCGAGCATTATACCGAAGCATTTGTGCTGGATAAAACCGACTTTCGCGAGCACGATGGCATGGTGCGGCTTTATACAGAAGAATTGGGGAAAATATCGGCACGCGCGCGGGGGCTGAAGAAAATACTCTCAAAATCAAGCGCCCACCTGGAACCGTTCAACGTTGTGCGCGTTCGGCTTATGCATATGAAGAGCGGCTATTTTCAGATCATAGACGTGTTGCCGCATCATGAGATATCGGTTAGAAACAAGAAAAAAAGCGCACGCCACTGCGGCGTGTTGCTGGCCATGGCGGAGTTCATCGATAGAATGACCCGCGAATTGCACCCCGATCAATATCTGTGGCACATGATCAAGCGGCTCGCCGAGGTAGAAGTGGACGAAGCGACGATGTATCGGTTTCTATTGAAAGCATTCGGCTTTGATCCGCAGTACGCGACATGCAATGCATGCGCCTGCGCAAATGTGGCGCATTTTTTGCACGACGACCACGGATTTTATTGCGCCGAGTGTGCTTCAAAAACAGGCGCAAATGCGGTATCATTGGTATAGTTTATATGAGGTTGTGAGATATATCGTATTGTCATTCCGAGTCTGTCGAGGAATCTGCTGCAGATCCTTCGGCTCCTCCGTCAGCTGACGGATACGCTCAGGATGACAAGTTACATTTTGTACCCATGTCATTAGAAGAACTTGAAAAAAAATTATACGGTCTCGACAGAAAAGAAGACGGCGAACATCCGGCAGAAGCGATACAAGTAAAAAAAGAAAGTCCCCGCGTGGCGAGCGATTGGGCTGCGGAAGATGAAGCCGGCAAGCCAGTGGGGCAAGCAAAGGAGGGGGCGGCAAAGTGGGTCGTAATCGGCTCATTGCTGGCGATCGCGATCGTGGGAAGCGTTGCCTACTATTACATTTCTGCGTTTTATAAAACAAAGGACCTTGTGTTCGATGCGGCAACGGTCGACGCTATTTTGATCGCCCAGCCGTTCGATATAACGGTCACCATTGAAAACAGATCGCAGGTAACGCTCCGCGACGGAAGGGTATTTGTAACATTGCCCGACGGCATCATAGCCGCGGACGCCGGTACGGAACGGCAAGCCATCGAAGATTCGGTGGGCGACCTTAGCGCCGGCGACATGATAGAACGGACCTATTCGGTGGTAGTGGTAAAGGATGAACAGTCGACGAAAAAGTTCGATGTAAACTTTTCCTATTTGCCGCAGAACATAAACACTCGGTTCGAGCGCGAAGAAACATTGGAGGTGCGTGTCGGGCAGCCGGCCATTTCGCTCGATTTCACGACTCCGCAAAATGTATTCAGTACCGAGAACTTTGACGCCGGCATGCGTTACCGCAATATTTCCACCGTCGATTTTTCGAATGCGCAGATCAGGCTGATCATACCGCCGAAGGTTGCACTCAAAAGCGCTTCGGTAAAGGCGGACATCGGCGATGCAACATGGGTCGTGGGGCAACTGAAACCGCAGGAAGAAAAAGAGATATTGGTCAAAGGAATATTCGAGGGGGCGAGCCAGGAGTTCTTTGAGTTGAAGAGTCAGGTGGTCGTCATGATCAACGGACGCGAATATGTCATCAACGAAAAAACGGCGAATATCGGCATCGCCGCATCGCCGCTCAGTCTTGAAATAGTTGCAAACAACAATCCGGCATATATGGCAAAAACGGATGAAACGATTTCTTATGTGCTGAAATATAAAAACAATACGGACGTCGGGTTGAGCGATGTGATCGTGGTCGCAAAATTGCGCGGAGAAATGTTCGACATACCAACGATACGGAGTAGGGGTTCATTCAATTCGATCACCAATGTTTTGACATGGAACGCTTCGGCCATGCCGGAGCTGAAGCTGATCGCGCCGGGCGCGGAAGGAAGCGTTGATTTTACCATACAAACAAAACAAGCCTATCCGATCAAAAGGCTCTTTGATAAAAACTATCTGTTGCGGGTTGCGGGGGAGATCAATTCGCCCACGGTCCCGTATGCGGTAGCGAGCGACAGGACGGTCGGCTTTGCCGAAAGCGAGGTGAAGGTGGGTGGGAATATCGAGTTGTTCGCGGAGGTTGAGCGGCTGCCGGGCACGCCGTTGCCGCAGGCGAACAGGACGTCGAAATACACCGTAACACTGACGATTAAAAACTACGCCACCGACATGCGCGATATAAAGATATTAAGCTCCTTGCGTCCGGGCGTCACATGGACGGGGAACGCGAGGGGGAGCAACGGATCGGCGCCGGTTTTCAACGATCGCACCGGTGAAATAGCATGGGAAATAGAAAAGATAGTGGCGACAAAAGGAGTAATAGGCTCGCCGACGGAAGCAACATTTCAGGTAGAAATAACGCCGAACATCACGCAAACCGGAACGATCGATGTTACGAAAGATTTCGTATTGACCGCCGTGGATGATTTTACGGGCGCGGCAATGACAAGGCAGGTGAGGGGGTTGCAAACAAGTGAATAAGGTAAAACACGTGCGGCCGTCGCGCAACCCCATGCGGCATCGGGAGGAGGGCTCTCTTTATCCTCCCTCAACCGCATAGGCTTGCGCCTTTGCATGATTGGATCGGCATTCTTCCCCCGTATTTGTAATTCCTCCCTACCCGCATTGTCATTCCCAACGCGGGTCCCGTATCAAGTACGGGATAAACTCCGGCGGGAATCCATTAATAGGGTCAGTATGGACAAGACTGTAGGATAATTGGTATAAAAAGTTATGGAAAAGAAAGATCACATGATCGACAAATTGGTATCGCTGGCAAAGCGCAGGGGCTTCGTATTTCCGTCATCGGAGATCTACGGCGGGTTTGCCGCGATCTATGATTACGGACATTACGGCATTTTGTTGAAGAACAACATCCAGCAGGCATGGTGGAAGCACATGGTCCAGTTGCGCGACGATGTCCTTGGTTTGGATAGCGCCATTTTCATGCACCCCAAGACATGGGTCGCTTCCGGCCATGTGGGCGGGTTTGATGATCCGCAGGTGGATTGCCGCAAGTGCAAAACGCGCATGCGCGCCGATCATTTGCTTGAGGCGTTTGACATCAACGCCGACAAGGCTCCGATCGAATACATCAATCAGGAATTGGACAAGCTCAAGACGGAAGGAAAGTTAAAGTGTGTTAATTGCGGCTCGACCGACCTAACGCCGGCAAAGCAATTTTCGTTGATGGTAAAGTCGAATATCGGTTCGCCGACCGACGCGCTTACCGAAGAAAATGTGGTGTACCTCCGCCCGGAAACTTGCGGCGGCATTTATTTGGAATATAAGAACATAGTGGATTCGCTCCACCCGAAGTTGCCGTTTGGCATCGCGCAGGTGGGCAAGGCGTTTCGTAACGAGATCATCGCGCGTCAGTTCATTTTTCGTACGCGCGAGTTCGAGCAAATGGAAATGCAGTATTTCCTGCATCCGAGCCAAATGGAAGAGTCGTATGAAATGTGGCATCAGGCACGGTGGAATTGGTATCTCAAGTACGGGATTCCGGAAGATAAACTGATGTGGCATAAGCATGATAAGCTGGCACACTATGCATCACAGGCGTATGATATCGAATTCAATTTCCGCTCATTAGGAGGTTTCAAGGAAGTGGAAGGCATCCATGCGCGAGGGGATTGGGATCTTTCTCAGCACGCAAAGTACTCGGGAGTGACGCTTGATTATTATGATCAAGAAAAGAATGAACGCTTCATTCCGCATATCATGGAAACGTCCGTAGGATTAAATCGTTTGGTCCTGATGTTCTTGGATAACGCCTATACCGAAGAAGAGGTCGACGGAGAAGTGCGCACCGTACTCAAGTTCGACAAGCGGTTGGCGCCGATAAAAATAGCCGTCTTTCCGTTATTAAAGAACAGGCCCGAGTTGGTAGAAAAGGCGCGTGGCTTGTATGAAGCATTGCGCGAAGATTGGATGACCGAGTTCGACGACAGCGGCAACATCGGCAAGCGATACCGCCGCCAAGACGAAATCGGTACGCCATATTGTATTACCGTAGACTTTGATTCATTGGAAGACGATACGGTAACCGTCCGTGACCGCGATACCATGGAGCAGAAGCGCATTAAGATCGACGAGCTGAAAACATTCTTTACGGAGAATCTGTAAAGTATAAAAAGAAAGAAGCCGCGACATGTGTCGCGGCTTTTGATCTACTTTATGTAAAGCTTATCCACCCCATACCCCTCCATAACCCTCTTATTGCTCTATTGAGCTTGGTTGGTTGGAGACTTAATTCGAAGCCCTTCAATGTTGTCGTAGTAGACACCATTTATGGATACCACTAAGACACTTTCTCCGGGATATGGACCGTTGACTGATTCTTCGGGTACCCTGTTTTTATCAAATACAGTTTCAGAATCCCTTGTGAGTATAGCTGGATAATTGTTGCTATCAATCTCAACCATACCGTCAAATAGTATTCCCTCGCCCTTCACATATCCGATTACCTTTGCGCTCACAACTTTCGCATAGATGCCGCCTATATTTTTCTGAACCGGTTTTAAAACTACCTTTTCAACAATAGATATATTGTCTGCAGGTCCTTTTGTGATTACGATCATTGCCACATTTGCGGGCTGGCACCCTCCTAATAATAAGGAAATACAAGTGATAGCGATAATCAGGGAAGCAACCAAAACTCTGTTCATGATAATCTCCTTTTCGATATGTGCCGCTATGCGGCTTGTGAATGAACATTCATGATTAACTTGATTGTTGATATTCATACTATAAACACTTTTTATAATTATGTCAATCTGTTGTCGAAAATCGACAACTATGCTAATATGGAGGCATATGATAGAAAAGATTCTTAAAGAACTTGGATTCGCGGATAATACAATTAATGTGTATGTTCGATTGCTCGAGTTGGGAAGTGCTTCTGCGCGACAACTCGCAGAGAACATTGGTATGCCACGTCCTTCTATATATGATCATTTAAATATTCTTATTGAGAAGGGGCTTATCGTTGAGCAGAATGACGATAATAAAAAAATATTTCAGGCTAATGATATTGGCAGCCTGAAGCATTTAATGAAAGATAAAATCGAAGCGCTTGAAATAGAAAGCAAAAATCTTGAACAGTATGTGCCGGCACATCAGGAAAAAAGTGCCGAGCCGAAGATAAGGCACTTCAAGGGAATAGAGCAAGTAAAGACAATCCTAAATGATCTGTATTGGTATGAAGATACGGAGATCGTATCGGTATGGCCGATGAAAGAAATGCTTGCCGTGTTTGGGAGCGACTACTTGGAACAGTTTAATAGAAAGCGGATACACAACAACAACGCGATCAGGATCGTCTGGCCTAAGGATAAACTTATCGACATAGATAAGTATCCTTTTGTGGGTATTGGAAAAAAGCATTTGCGCGATCTTCGCATCGCTCCGTTGCATATGACATGGAATATGGGGCACCTTATTTACGGAGACAAGGTCGTCTTTGTATCTTCGAGAAAGGAGGCATTTGGGTTTATTATCCAAAGTAGAGATTTCGCCGAATTGATGCGTGTCCAGTTTGAAGTTATTTGGAATATATCGAAGCCATTAAAATATAAGCCACCGGTAAAGGATAAGTTTTTGGAAACGCTGTGATAGGCATTCTTCAAGGAGAATCTGTAAGTATAAAAACAACCTATTTGAATTTTGGTACCTTGTTTGCGCTATATGATGTTGATGGATACAATATAGGGTATATGGATATCGAACAAGGGAAATTTGATAGATCAAAAGCGGAATCAGAAGACGCATATCGGAAGATTGGCGAAGTTTATTGCCCCTACTTAAAGGAGAAAGTTGCTTTTAATGCAAAAGGGCTGGAACATGTAAAACTAAAGGAAAGAAATAAGGCAAGATCAAAGATTGATCAATACATGCGATTGCGTCTGCTGGCGATAGCTCCTAAGATCGTTACCTCATCACATACATTGCAGGAGTTTTATGAAACTAAGAAACTTGAAACACAAAAAATAAATTCACGATGGGAGGATCGGGTGCGAACTGTGCGTTATTATGGGTTTGTTGCAATTATCAAAAGTGCAAGAATAAAAATAATTGTAAAAGAAATTGAGGGAGGAAATAAGTTTTTTTGGAGCATAATTCCTTTTTGGAAAAACCATCAGAAGAACTCAGGGAATAATAGTATAAACAAAAAAATCCTGCACGCAGGAAATATGGAAGAGGATTAACCTCGGTGTTTGTTTACGGTTTAAACATGTTGAACCGTGAGAGGGCCAAAGCCCTACAAACACCATGTATAGATTAGCATGTTATTGGGAGTTGTCAATATTCATAGAATATTCGAATAGTGGGCTTGATTGCTGTATACTTTGGATATGGACCAGTCTATCTTCAGGGCATATGACATCCGGGGTAAATACCCCAGCCAAATAAATGCAGAAACCGTGCGGGAAGTGATGCCGACCATCGTAAAGGCACTCGCAATGCCTCCAAAAAGCCCTAAAACGGTCGTTTTAGGCCATGACGCACGTCTGAGCTCGCCGGAACTCTACGAGGCGTGTATCGAGGCCCTCGGGAAAGAAAAGGGCGTACGGGTCATGCAAGCGGGGTTAATAACCACACCCATGCTGTATTTTTTGGTAAACAAGCACAAGGCGGCGGGTGGTATGGTAGTGACCGCATCCCATAACCCAAAGGAATATAACGGGTTAAAAATGGTCCGCGCGGGAGCAATTCCGGTAAGCGGAAAGGATGTATTGGCACGAATGCCGAAAAACGGAAAATGAAAAAGGGAATAAGAGAGGGCGAGGGGGCATTGTCATTCTGAACTCGTTTCAGAATCTTACCGCAAGAACACGAGCTATGGATTTCTATAAAAAAATTGAAAAAGATTTCAAGCACCTCATCGATACCAAGGCGCTGTTCCACGCCTATGTATTTTTTGGCGAGGATGAAGCGGCGATCATGGAGTTTACGAAACGATTTGCGCAAGCGCTTGAGCACGGGTCGTTCGACGGCGAGGGCAAGTTTCTGAATGATTTTTTGCATGTCGTTCCGTTTGAAAAGGAAAGCATCGGCATCGATGAGGTTCGCGCCGTACAAAACTTTTTGTATCAGCGTCCGGTCGCATCGCCGAAACGCATGGTGGTCATGTGCCCGGCCGACGCGATCACCGATGAAGGCCAAAGTGCGCTGCTGAAGATCATCGAAGAGCCGCCGAAAGATGCATTGATCATATTGGTGGCGCACGCCATGGATAGCATGATGCAGACCATTCGATCGCGCGTGCACGAAGTGTATTTCCCGGCGGCAGATCAAAAAGGCGGAGAAGATTTTTTTTCCGAAACGCTGGGTGCATTGCGCAAACATCTTGATAAAAATGCCGCACTCGCGCACGAGATCATCCGCAGGAAAATGGCCATGGATCGGTACAATCTGAACAAGCCGCTGCAGATGCGACTGCTCGAAGGCTATGCGGAGCAATATGGCATTGCGAAGAAAACAAAGCTGGTCGCGGAAAAAAGGAAGACAAGAAAAAAGGCATGAGCACGCAGAACAAGGGGCATATTTGCAGCTCCATTGAAACGATTTCGTGCGATCTGTTCCACCAAATGGGAGTTGATAAAGGTGCACGCGTGCTGCTTGTCGGAGAATCGCCTGCGGCAAATGGCTGGCATGATAATAAAGCGTGCCGTACGAACGGCGGGAAAATGTTGGCGACCGGACGACGCATCGATGAACTACTGAAGCCCCTTGGGCTGACCGCAGATACATGCGGGTTTACGGAGTTGTCTAAATGCTGCGTGTCCGATCGAAAAGATCTGCCCGCGTGCAGCAAGAAATGTTGGCCGCTCTTTCTTGAATTGTTAAAAGGAAAGCAATATCGCTTGATCGTGTTGTTGGGTGTGCACACGACCAAGTTGGCAGCGGAACTGATGGAGCAGGATATGGAGATGGGGAAAATGAAGCAAATCACTATTGGCGGGCGGCCCTATGCAGTGCTTCCGATCTATCATCCTTCGCCCATAAATCCACGCGGGCGGGAGCGAAACAGGGATATTATGGCGCGGGAAAGGAATACCATTGAGGCATTGATCGCATAAATGTGATAGTATTAAAGCAAATGATAAATACACGGGAAGAGCTGCATAAATATTTCGGCACCCAGTGAATTATGTCATTGGCGACATATGGGCACCATGTGCGGTTATGCACCGTTTATTTTTCCGCAGACAAGGATCTGAATCTTTATTTTATAAGCAACGCAGAAACGGAGCATTGCAAAAACATTTCCATAAACCCCGAGGTCGCCTGTTCGATCGCGGACAGTAGGCAGGCAATGTCGGTAAAAAAGATCGGCGTGCAGATAATGGGCAAAGCGGTCGAGCTTTCAGGCTTGGAAAAGATCGGAGCGGCGCTCGCATTTTGGAGCAAGGAAAACTTCGACATCGAGGCAGATGTCAGTCTTGAGCGGGTAAAAAAGCGCGCCCTTAAATCTAAGGCCTACAGAATAACGCCGACGGAGATAAAATTTTTCAACGAGGAACTGTTTGGTCCGGAAGGGTACGATATCATAAAAATGTGATCAACATGCGGCGCAGGTGCCGCATTTTGATTTTTACCCGAAACAACGCTATAGTATAGGAAATTAAGCAGTGTGGGCAGTAAGAAATTAGAGGTAAGCCGTTAAAAATTATAAATTATAAATTAGTAATTAGAAATTACCCCGAATGGATATCATCAAGGAATTGGAACAAAAAATGGCGAGTTTGATAGAATTCGTCCGGCAGGAAATGATGGGAGTGCGCTCGAATCGACCGTCTCCGCGGCTTGTGGAAGACATAGCGGTAGAAGTCTATGGCCAGCGCATGACCGTGCGGCAGGTGGGAGCGATCAGCATACAGCCGCCGGCATCGATCATCATTTCGGTTTGGGATAAGGGCGCGGTCAATGTCGTGGCAAAGGCGATCGAGTCGTCAAACTTGAATGTGGTCGCGAATGTCGACGGCACGACGATCCGCATCAATCTTCCGGCACTCACCGACGAGCGACGCAAAGAGATCATCAAAATGGTAAAAAAGGAGATCGAGGAAGCGAAAATAAAGGTTCGCTCGCTCCGCGATGACGAAAACAAGCGCGTTGCACGCGAGGCCGATGAGGGCAATTTTACCGAAGACGAAAAGTTCAAACTCAAAGAGCAAATTCAGGCGGTCGTCGACAGGGGAAACAAGGAGCTCGATCAACTGCTCGAAAAAAAGACGGCAGAAATTATGGAGTAGTAAATCGTATAAGGTATACGGTATAAGGTATACAGTATATTTAATGCCCGTAGAGCGAGACTGCTGCTGTATCCTTAATACCTTATACTATATACCTGCTACCTACCTATATGCTTACCACTCTTATCATCATCGCGTTTCTTTCTCTCCTTATTCTTGTGCATGAATTAGGCCACTTTTTGTTGGCTAAAAAATTCGGATTGTTCGTGGGCGAGTTCGGGCTTGGCCTGCCGCCGCGCGCGTGGGGCAAAAAGATCGGAGAGACCGTGTATAGCATTAACTGGCTGCCGTTTGGCGGATATGTAAAGATCGCCGGGGAAGACGGCGAGGATGAGGTTGATAAGGGCATTCCCAAGGAACGGATGTTTGGTAACATCGCGCCATGGAAACGGTTTTTGATATTGATTGGCGGGGTCGGCATGAACTTTTTGTTTGGGTGGATGCTGTTGTCGATCGTGTTTATGATCGGCGCAGAGGCAGGGCTGTTTATCAGTCAGGTGCAGGAGGGCGGTCCGGCAAGCGTTGCTGGGTTGCAGGCGAACGACAGATTGGTTGATTTTACACGATCGGATGATTTCGTGGCGTTTACCAAAGGCCACGCAGGCGAAGCGGTCGCCGTACGCATTGAACGGGCGGGCGAAGAACTGACAGTGCAAATGACTCCGCGTAAAGATCCACCGGCAGGGCAGGGTCCGCTGGGTGTCGTGTTGGGCGAATCGCTCGGACGCGAGCAGCAAGGGGTGTGGGGCGCCGTAAAGGGTGGATTTGTGGAATCGATCGCGATCGTCGAAGGGACATTCAAGGGGATAGCAGGGTTGGTCGGGTCGGCATTGGTAGGCAGGGGGAGCTTGGAAAATGTCGCAGGGCCGATCGGCATCGTGAAGGTAACGATTGATGCAAGCGAAGCAGGGTTCATTTATGTGCTCAGCCTCATGGCATTGATATCTGTCAATCTTGCGGCATTCAACATATTGCCGTTTCCGGCATTGGACGGAGGGCGGGTACTATTTCTTGTCATCGAAAAACTGAAAGGTTCCCCATTGCCGAAGAAGTTCGAGCAGTACGCGAACGGCATTGGCTTGCTGCTGTTACTTGGGCTGATCATGGTGGTGAGTGTGAAGGATATATTAAGAATCTTCTAAATCGAATCTATGACATTGGCGAATTGCTTCGTTGCCCATTCGACTGCGCTCAGGGTAAACGTGCACCTGTTACCTCGGTCGGAGTACTGCAGTACGCCTTCCTCGGGTCCGCCAACTGGCGGACCCGCGCCTTGCACTTCATCCAATCTCATAAATTCGAAAAATCCTCCGTCGACGGAGGATTTTCATGCTTCGGATATCTGGTGTCCAAATTGACGATCGTCAATTTGGACACCAACTATGAAAATAGCTTCATTGCACAGAAAATTCGGGAAACAGCTCGTGTGGCTTCGTGATCAAAAACGAATGATCCTCGACACGCGATGTAAATGGACCCGGAAGAACGAATTGCAAAAACGAAGAAACATCGCGCAGGGTTCCTTGCACCAAAAAAGAAACGGATCCATCGGGAAGATTATGAACATACCCGGTGCAGTGGTATCGCTCGGCGAGGTTTTTAATGGAGTAGCGGTACCCGACACCCTGCACGGCACCGAACAATAGGCCTTGTGCTTGAATGGTATGTTCGAGATCATCGGGCGCAAGCGCATTCTCGGCGGAATAGCCGTTGATACGGGTACGCTTAAGCCCGGCGAGATAGGCTCCGGTTCCAAGTAGTCTGCCGAGATCGTTTCCGAAGGTGCGTATATAGTAGCCCGAAGAAACGGAAAGGCGAACGGTAAGCAGGGGGTAGGAATACGAAATGATATCGTAATCATAGAGCGTCACCTGTTTGGCGCGGGATGCGGCGAGTTCGTGGGCGCCTTCTTTTGTGGCTATGTCGCGCAGGCGTTTGCCGGCGAATTTCTTTGCGGAATAGATGGGCGGTATTTGCGTGCGCTCGCCCAGCAGGTGGGTTTCGATCATGTGCCGCACATCTTCCATCGAAGGCTGAGTGTCGGAGCCGGTGTTAGTTATGGTTCCCGTGTTGTCGAAAGTATCGCTTGTTTTGCCAAGTTCGATCGTTGCAATATATTCTTTGGTGCTGTCGGTAAGAAGGTTATGCAGTCCGCGGGTGAACTTTCTGCCTATCGCGACCACCATGAGCCCCTCAGCGAACGGATCAAGCGTGCCGGCATGCCCGAGTTTCCCGACCTGTAATATGCGTTTAAGGGCGCCAACAATCGATTTATTGGTCCATCCGATAGGCTTGTTGAATAGAAATATCCCTTCCATAGGGAAAGGATAAAGAATTATACGCAATAAAAAAAGCCCCACCCACCCGTCGAACGACGGATAGATGGGACTGAGTGCGCCTAAGCGCCAGCACTATTTTTCATAGAAAGAGGCGAGCTTGATCAACGCCAACTCTTGCTCCTCACTGTCGTTCGGCGCATTCTCATACGCTTTCCGCGCCTGTTCAAGCGTGGTGGCCGCAGCGATCTCCTGTGCGGAAAACTCCCGCCACTTGATCATCGCTGCCATTCTTTCCTTGGTTCCATGGGGCGCGCGATTATGGGCCTCCCGCGCCTGTTCAAGCGTGGTGGCCGCAGTGATCTCCTGTGCGGAAAATTCCCGCAACTTGGCCTTCGCCAATGCTTCTTCCTCGGTTCCATCTGGTACGCGGTCATACGCTTTCCGAGCCTGCTCAAGCGTGGTGGCTGCAGCGATCTCCTGTGCGGAAAATTCCCGCCACTTGATCATCGCCAGCTCTTCTTCCTCGCTATTGTTCGGCGTATTGTTGTAAGCGCGTTGCGCCTGCTCAAGCGTGGTGGCCGCAGCGATCTCCTGTGCGGAAAATTCCCGCCACTTGGCCATCGACAGCTTCTCTTCATCGCTTTCATGTGATGCGGTTGCATGCGCATTTTGTACTTGCTCTATGGTAGTGCAGAAAGAAAGCAGTTTGATCATCGCCAGCTTTTTTTCTGCACTTCTGCGTATTGCGCTGTCGTACACATTTTTGGCGTCTGCAATGGTCATACATAAGGAAAGTAGTTTGGCCATTGCCAACACTTTCTCTTCACTTCCGCTTCGCGCGGAAGAATACGCCTTGTGCGCCTGCTCAAGCGTGGTCGCCGCTGCGATCTCCTGTGCGGAAAATTCCCGCCACTTGGCCATGGCCAACTTTTGATCTTCGCTCCCAGCTGGGGCACAATTGTACGCGCTTCGCACCTGCTCAAGTGTAGCGAGAACATTTGGCATACCCAGTGCTTTTCTGATGGCCGCTTCGCTGATACCCTCTGCCTGTGACATCGCTTGAACATCGATCATGATGACCTCCTGTAGTAGGGTAATGGGGATATTTAGATAACAAGTGCTATCTTTTGTATACGGCAATAGGTGGTTATTGTCAAACGCATGGATAGTGAACAGTCAGCCGTGAACGCTATCGGGTCAGCAGGCTCGCTAATTCGTATACGATCCCCCCTGCGAACACAAGCAGAAGTAGGTCTATTACGAATGGCGGAATGTCGTTGATGATGGAATAAACGCGATCGGGGATATATATCTCAGAAAACTTGACGCTCGGAATGCTAACCTTGATCGCCTTTTTCCATGCAAAGATGATAAGAATGCCCCAAATGCTGAACAAGATGCCGCCGACTGCGCTAATAAGCGCAATAAAATCTTGAAAACCAAACAAGTAGAGCGCGGGCGGAGCGCCGGCTGTGATCGCGAGAGCAATGGGCGGGGTAATGCGCCATTCGTATTCGAGGAGTTTATTGATGTCGCGACCTACACCGGAATAGGAATCCCAAAGCGATACGAACCCGAGTATGCTTAACGCAAGTAATATAAAAAACGGAACGCTGCCGATAAGCCCGGAAACGGAATCGGGCGAAACAACAGGCGACATGCCCCATACGGCAACGACATACAAAAAATAGAACAAGGCGGGCATAAGCGAGCCGACAACAATTGCCTTTTTCATGTTCGCAAACGGAACGGATTCTTTGCGGACATAGGCGACCAATGCGGGAATGGCCGAGAACCCGATAAAAGAAAAAAGAACCGGGCCAAACGGCACGAGGACGTTTTTTGCGGTAAGAACGGGGAATGCATCGGAATCAAAAGGAAACATAAGCCCCCAGTAAATAAATAGCACACCGATGACGGCAAGCGTGATGCCGGCCGTAACGGTATCAAACACAGCGGTGCGTTTGATGGTAATGAATATGGTAACGGTTGCAAGCACCCAAAAGAGCAGCATCGCAATGATCGGAGAAAGGGTGGGAATGAGAATATGTAAAAAGCTTGCCGAAAGAACAAGATATGCGGTAAGTGTAAAAAGGAGCGTTGTAAACACAAGAAACCCGGAAAACATTCCGGCATTTTCCCCGAGATATTGACGAATGTAACCGGGGAACTGTTGCCGCGTTTCACGGGTGCGTAAGATGATGTCGGCGTAGATCAAATGGATGAGTGCGGCAAGGATGCCAAAAAATCCAAGATAGAGAACTCCCGGCATAAGCCCGGACTGGCGAAACACGAATGGAAGCGCAAACATACCTGCGCCGATGATGTTGGCAATCAGAAACCCCGCCGGAAGAACTGAATTTTTAAAGAAGTAGGGCATGAAGTAAAAACAAGACTATGGTAATAGTATACTTGATTTGTGGTGCATCGAAAACAAAACAGCCCTTGTCGAGCTGTTTCATCAAATAGATAGCACTATCTATTGAGGGTGTGGCTCTCGTGTGTCATCTTCTTATCCTCGTCGATGATGGCGCACAATTTGTCGAGCAGTTCCTTTGGGTCGGAAGAGAAGACTATCTTGTCTTTCATTTCTTCCGCGCGGTGGGACTTTTCGATCATGACCCGCAATACTTCATCGGTCTCCCAATCGCCTTCCAAAATACCGATCGGCTTGCTGTCTTCGAACGCAATCGTAAATTCGTTCATCGTACCCATGCGGCCACAGCCGATGATGACGGCATCGCACGAACGGGTAAGGATGAGGTTTCGTCCGCTGTAATGAAAACCGGTGTAGACGATCATGTCGTGATTGTCGGTCGGAAGGTTGAAGCGGTCGATGTGTTCCTTTTCGGTTGAGGCAGGAGAAAAGCCGAGTACGAAACCGCCTTCAAGCTTTGCGCCTTTGGCGGCCCAATACGGGAACCCGGTAGTTGCGCCGGTAACGCACACGCCATTGTGGCGGGTGATCTCGCGGCCTATTTCTTCGCCGAGTGCAAACGCTTTTTCTCCGCAATGCTTGGTTTCCGCGGCTCCGGAAACGCAGATCTTATAGGCTAAGTTGGTGTGGCAGACTTGGGCTTCGTTGATCATGGGTAAGAATTATGAATTAAGAATGATGAATAATGGTATTGTCATTCCCGCGCCTGCCTGCCGGTAGGCAGGGGGACGGGAATCCATTTCAACCTTCTGCGAGAAGCAGAATACAATAAAAGCATTATTTGAACTGGATTCCGGATATTTATCCTCCTGTCGTCGGGTAAATTCCGGAATGACAAAGCGTCGATTATTTTAAAGGCGATACCTTTATCGGGAGCTTCTTCCAGCGGGGATTCCGCAGGACTGCTTCTCGGGTAAGTATACCATGTTTTGCGCCGACATGCTCAACGACCGAGGCGCTGTTGGCGGCCGCAACCCGGATGGCTTCGCGGATGGCATCTTCGGGAAAGGCGCCTTTTTTCGTCCTCTGTGTATGAATAAGGCTGCTTACAAAACCGCTACCGTAGGCATCGCCAGCTCCGGTCGCGTCGGAAAGGGCCTTTTTGGGGAATACTCCGCAATCATAGCGGTGCTCGCGATCCATAATGAATGCGCCATGCGCTCCGTCGGTCACGGCAACGATTCCGCTAAACGCGCTCGTGATGGCGGCGAGAATGGCATCGATGCGGTCATAAGCGATGCCGGTCATTGTCGCGGCTTCTTCGCGGTTCATGATCAGTACATCGATTTTTACGAGAAGCGGTTTGAGTGCGCGCAATCCTTTTTCAACCACATGCTTTGATGGGTTAAGCGCGATCATGCTGCCCTGTTTCGAAAACACATTGACCGCATGCATGATAGTCGGGTAGGGGATGTTGCCGGGTACGATGTATATCCAGCGGGTTTTTGCGGATGCGCGGCTAATGTCCGCGGGCTTGAGTTTGTCCGATGCGCCCCGATGCGTAAGAATAGTGCGTTCGCCCGCAAGCGGTACGAGAATGACCGAATAGGCGGTGGAGAGTTTTTTGTCAGTGATGATGCGCGAAGTGATGCCTTCCGCTTTGCACTCGGCGAGTACCCGCTCGCCTCCGTCGTCCGCGCCAATTTTACCAATGATCGCCGGCTTCAGCCCCATGCGTGCGAAGGTGACCGCGGTGTTGGTCGCTCCGCCTCCGGTCGCAAAGATGGGTTTGTCGATCTCAACTTTTGCACCCGGCATGAAGCAGGTTGCATTGCCGTCGAGAAAACCGAGTTTTTTAAGGTGCTTCGGGTCGTACACGTTGGCAAACAGCGGGCTTTTGATGAGCACGTCCTGCGTTGCAGTTCCGATGGTAATAATGTCGTACATGATTACATTATAACCTACAACCGATAACCTACAACCGATAACAGGAGGGATCGTAAGTGAACGGGGGGGGTCGTATTGTCATTCCGGCCCACGAGCCGGAATCTAGAAACATTGAGCATATTAAAAAGAAGAGGTATAATAAAAATATAAACATTAATTGACATATATACAAAAATATGTTAATAATAAATTATTATGACATTGATTAAGCGCGTAAAAGATCGGTCGATCAAGATATTGTTGGGAAAAGATTCCGTTCCGCGCGGATTATTTGAATTGAGGAATTACTCGCGACATTATAAGTCTATCAATTTTAAGGTTGGGAAAACGGATGGCGGTTTTGTTGCAGTAAGCACGAATTTTAGATACGGGTCCATTATTACAAGCGGGAAGAGCGCTGGAGAGCTCGATAAGAACATAAAGGACGCGATAATGACGGCATTCGAGATTCCGTCGGCATATGCAAAAGAAGCTGATATCAAGCGGGTGGGGCAGGTAAAAAAGGAATATGCCTTCGCGTAGTGAATTG
>MGIT01000006.1:55428-57070 GCA_001793895.1 Candidatus Wolfebacteria bacterium RIFOXYB1_FULL_54_12 | reverse complement strand
AAGGGCAAAATTTGCCAAGGCGCTCAAGCGCCTTGGCTTCGTCATAGATATGACTGGAGGGGACGGAAGCCATTGCAAGGCAATATGGCCTTCGACAAAGAAATCAGTAACGATTCAGAAGGATCTACGGAAGGATGTTCTTTGCTATGTGCTAAAAGAAATCGAAGAATATTCGGGAATTGCGTGGGAAGATATTAAAAAGGAATTATAATAGTTAGACAGTTGACAGCCCATGGGTTGATTTGGTTTACTGACCGTAGGACGTTGTTATCGAATTCTTTTTCAAAAAGGAGTAGGAGCTATGATGAGCGAAGAGGAGGATTTTACTGATCGGTGGCGGGACGCAGCGGATCGATATCGGATCGCGACGGAGATAGGGGTATATGGCCCGGATCGCAAGTCGATGCAACCGCACCAAGACGAGATCAAGGCGCTCGAAGAGCTGCTGGATAAGTTCTATTGGGGAGGAAATCCGCAGTGGATGGCGGCGGAGGAAATGCTGATGCGCAGCGGGAAAGAGGTGGTACTGATCCAGTGGGAAAGTAAGCCTTTTCTTACCAAGTGCATGCTCGGTCACGAAGGATTTAAGATCGTGTCTGACATGGACATGCCGTTTGGCATGCGGCATAGATTGCAGCCGGAACGACAGCTATCGAAAGAAGATGTCGCCGTGCTGCTGGTGGGGCATTTTCTGCATCGTCTTCATAGCGCAGAGAACATCATGAAGTTTCTGATCGACAAGATCGACAAGATAGCGGACGGCGCGCCCGACGAGCCGTGATCCCATTCGGAAAATTGGCATAGTAAAAGCCATACGCCCTGGGCGTACGGCTTTTTTTTATTACGCTTACTTTTTTCGTTGCAGCACCTTCTTCACTGCCTCTTTGATCGCATGGGCGTCCAGGTTATATTTCTTTAGTAGTTCATGGGGCTCGCCGCTTTCGCCGAAGGTGTCGGCCATGCCGATGAATTCGATCGGGGTAGGCTGATGCTTCGCAAGGCATTCGGCAACAGCTCCGCCGAGGCCGCCGATGATGCTGTGTTCTTCAACGGTCACCACGGCGCCATATTTTTTGGCAAGCGCGGTGATCTTCTTCTTATCAAGCGGTTTGATGGTATGGCTGTTTAGCACGAGGGTGCCGATCTTTTCTTTCTCGAGTTCCTTTGCCGCAAGGAGTGCTTCGTGAAGTATGGGCCCGCAACCGATGATGACAACCTGCGGTTTTTTCGACTCCCATAGCTCGTATGCCTTGCCGGGAACGAACGGAGTTTGTTCGGTGGTTATGACCGGGGATTTTTCACGCGTAAAGCGAAGATAGATCGGCCCCCATATTTGCGAAGCGGCCACGGTCGCCTTATGCGCTTCGATGGAATCGATAGGCACGATGACGCGCATGTTTGGCATGGCTCGCATGGTGGCAATGTCTTCTATCGCTTGGTGGGTTGCGCCGTCAGGGCCGGTAGAAATGCCCGCATGGTGGCCGGCTATTTTTACATTTGCGTCGTTATAGGCAATGGTCGTGCGAATCTGCTCCCAATTTCTGCCCGGAGAGAAAACGGCATACGATGCCGCAAATGGGATCTTATTGGAAACGCCCAGCCCTGCGGCAATGGTGATCATGTTTTGCTCTGCGACACCGCA
>MGIT01000006.1:29435-55379 GCA_001793895.1 Candidatus Wolfebacteria bacterium RIFOXYB1_FULL_54_12 | reverse complement strand
GGATTCCTTAAGGTCGGCGGAAAGCACTACGACATCCGGATTGGTCTCGCCAAGGTAGAGCAGGCCTGTGCCAAACCCGTCGCGGGTCGGCTTTTGTTCTGCGTCGGTTTCAAATGTTTTTTCGGAAATATGATTGTCGGAAGATAGCATATATATCAGTATATAAAACAAATAGCCGATTGTCATTCGCGCCACCGTTTAATGTCATTCCGAACTTGTTTCGGAATCTTATTGGATAAACATGAGATCCCGGATCACTTGAAACGCGCAAACTTTATGCGCTTCGAGTATCCCGGCACGTTGCACGCTCGCTTCACTCGCTAGCAACGCCGAGGGTCAAGTCCGGGATGACATTGTAAAAAAACCGCCGAAGCGGATTTTTTTACAATGTAACTTTCATGCCCTTGATCGGAATGACCGCATCAAGAGCGAATTCATCGCGGATCTTTTGCGCGAACGGGGTCATTTGGTCTATGTCGCCGTGCACGATGAAGACCTTTTTGAGGGATTGGCGCATCGGGTGTATCCATTTAAGGAGGAGCGGTTGGTCGGCGTGGGCTGAGTAGCCGGAAATGGTCGCCATTTTACAGCGCACCGGAACTTCTTCGCCAAGGATGCGCACGACCGGAGCGCCATCAAGAATGGCGCGACCAAGGGTTCCCTTTGCCTGGTATCCGATAAACAGAATGGTCGTGTTCGGATTGGATAAGTAGCGCAGTTCGTGATGCAAAATGCGTCCGCCGTTGGACATGCCCGAGCCGGCGATGATGATCTTCGGCATTGGCGCATCGTTGATCGATTTGGATTGTTCGGTGGTCAGCGTAAAGCGCAGACGAGGAAAATCAAAAAGTTCCATGCCCTTCTTTGCCCGTTCGATGGCCTCTTCATCAAAGTACATCGGGTCTTGGGAGTACTTTTTGTAGATCGCGGTCAGCTTGATGGCAAGGGGACTGTCGACATAGACAGGGGCTCCCGGCACGCGGCCGTTTTCCACCAGTTCGTCCATTTCATAAAGCAATTCCTGTGTGCGCTCCATGGCAAATGCCGGAATGAGCAGTACGCCGTTAAGCCGCATGGCATCTTCTATGACATCTTCCAATCGATCCCTGCGAGTGCCCGGGTTATCGTGAATGCGGTCGCCATAGGTTGATTCAACAAGCAGATAATCGATATCGCTGAGTTCTTCGGTGTCTTTTACGAGCGGGGCTGGTTGGTTGCCAAGATCGCCCGAAAAGGCAATGCGCTTCCCGGTTTCTTTTTCGGTGACCACGATGACGGCAGAGCCGAGAATATGTCCTGCATCAAAAAATTCGATCTCAAAATCCTTTACATGGATCTTTTCGTGATAGCTAACGCCTTGCCATTGCTTCAGGGCGCCGGTTATGTCGTTTAGATCATAAATAGGCGGTTTTCCCTGTTCCATGGCATCGCGGTAAAGCAAATGCTCGGAATCGACAAGTAGTTGCTCGGCGAAATCTTTGGTCGGCGAAGTGGAATAGATCCTTCCACGAAAGCCCTCCTTGTACAGTTTAGGGATCTTGCCGGTGTGATCGATGTGCGCGTGCGTAATGAATGCGGCATCGATGCCCTTTACATCAAACGGGAACGGTTCGTAGTTTTCGGGATTGACGAACCGACCGCCCTGAAGCAATCCGCAATCGATAAGGATCTTTGTGTTGGGTGTTTCGAGTAGGTAATTTGAGCCGGTAACCTCTTCAGAGGCACCAAAGAAAGTAATTTCCATAGAGGGTGGTGGTTAGCAATCGTGGATACTTCTATAGTATAGAGGAAAACCAACCCTTTTGTCATTCGACCTCTTTTTGTTGTCCTCACCCCCTTCTTTGTCATTCCAAACGCGGGTCCCGTATCAAGTACGGGATAAACTCCGGCAGGAATCTATTGCGTTATAGATTTCTGGCTTAGTAGTAATGACAGCTCTTGAATTCAACCCTGAATCGCAACAGTGTGTCATTCCCGCGGGTGAGGGCCTGTCCTCGGCTTGATCGGGGACGGGAATCAAGTTCAATCTTGTGCGGCACGCACGATAAAATAATCTTACATGCGCTTGCCGCGCAGAAGTGGAAGTGGATTCCGGCTCGGAGGCCGGAATGACAATTCAACTGCGCGTGTTGCGATTCAGGTTAGAATTCAGCTCGGGGTTGACAAATATTTTGCACCCTGTATAGTGATAAGGCTTGCCTTTGACAAATAGGGCAGGAGGTGGTGTAGGCTCTTGACAAATAAAAATTACTTGTTATAATATATCTATAACAGTGGAAGAAAGACTATTTGGTTCTGTGGGTTCTTAAGGAATTTCTTTTAGGCTCAGGATGTTCTGGTTCAGGCTGGGGCACTCCTCGAAGAAATTCTAAATTTCTTACTGGTGTAAGATTTCTAAAATTTTTACACCCACAGAACCAAGGAGTGTTTCTCCGACGATAGAAATCAAAACCCCCGCGCAAGCGGGGGTTTTGTTGTATTCTGCGTGTTGAGTAGTGTGCTATAAGTGTATGAACGCTTCGATTGAAGATATAAAAAAGACCATAGTGCCGATATTGAAGGACGCTCATGTGAGGCGGTCTGCTTTGTTTGGATCGGTCGTTCGCGGCGAAGCGAACGAGAAAAGTGATGTTGATATACTCGTCGAGTTTCCGGAAGATAAGAGTTTGTTCGATCTGGTCGATCTGAAGCAGAAATTAGAGAGCGCGTTGGGAAGCGATGTGGATATCGTTACCTATCGTTCCATTTCACCTTTAATACGGGATACCGTGTTGCGGGAACAAGTACCTAGTCTATGAAAAAGGATCCGCGTATATTTTTTGGAACATATCATCGAGAGTATTGAATATATCGAGGAGAATATCGGAGATGCGACTGAGAATGATTTCTATGACGACGTGCCGATGCAAGATGCGGCAATCCGTCGCTTGCAGGTGATCGGCGAAGCGGTAAAGAATCTGCCATATGAGTATCGTGAGCAGCACGCGGAGATAGAATGGCGCAAGGCATCGGGCATGCGCGACGTGATCGTACACGAATACTTTACGATTGATCTGCAATTGGTATGGAATGTCATTAAAAACGAATTGCCCAGATTTAAGAATAAATTGGAAGAATTGCTGAGGCAGTAATAACATCCCCCGCGCCCGCCTGCAACGCTTTACATAGCAATGCGGGCAGGCAAGCGGGGGGGGATTTGGTACTGGATTCCGGCTCAAAGGCCGGAATGACAAGCGCGTGGTTTTATGAATAAAACCACGCGCTTTTGCCGTCAGATTCCTCTCCGCCGGCTGGCGGAGAGGAATGACAGAGTGTCGTATTTTGTTGTAGGTCATCGGTTATGGGTTGTTGGTTGCCACGGGCCATTCGATCAGCCCTGTAACTCCTTCGACTTCGGCGAAGGTGGTCGTGCCGGTGGCAACCTTAAGGATGCCGTCTTCCTGCATGGTGGTCATGCCATGTTCGCGCGCGAATTTTAGGAAGGTTTCTTCGCCGGCAACGCTGGCAATCAGGTCTTCAAGTCCCGGCTGTTTCGTGAATAGTTCATAAATTGCTACGCGGCCTTTGTAGCCGGTATTGTTGCACGCATCGCAACCAACCGGAGCGAAGAGTGTTATATTTTGGTAGGCTGCTTTGTTGACGCGCGCCGGAAGTGTATCGACAAACTCCGCGAGTTTCTTTGCAAGATCGGCGTCGAGTTGTACGGGCGTTTTGCATTCCGCGCACAAACGGCGAACGAGGCGTTGTGCAATGACAAGTGTGAGTGCTGGCCCGATGGATTGCGGTTTTACATTTAAGTCGAGCAGGCGAGGAATGGCTCCGGCAGCGGAGTTTGTGTGCAGGGTGGAGAAGACCAAGTGTCCGGTGAGTGCCGCTTGAATGGCAATTTCGGCGGTTTCCTGGTCGCGGATTTCACCGACCAAAATAGTATCCGGGTCTTGGCGCATAATGGAGCGAAGTCCGTTTGCAAAGGTGTACCCGGCTGCCGCATTGGTTTGGGTCTGTTCAATGCCCTCGAGCCGGTATTCGATCGGGTCTTCAATAGTGATGACCTTTTCTTCCGGGTTGGATTTTGCACCAAGGAACGTGTACAGCGTGGTCGTTTTACCGCTGCCGGTAGGACCGGTGTTAAGGATCATGCCATTGGGGCGGTTCAGCTCGACATTGATGATCGCGAGGTCGTCTTCGCGCAACCCGAGTTGCGGCAAGGTGATTTTAATAGCATCCGGGTCAAGCAAGCGCATGACCGCTACTTCGCCAAACTGCGCGGGTGCAATGGCGACGCGCACCTCGACATCCTTTTGCGGAAAGCGAACGGTAAAGCGGCCATCCTGCGCTTCTTTAGTTACATTTAGCTTTAAATTGGAAAGCAATTTGATGCGGGTAAGCAAGTACGGGTAAAACTCTTTGGGAAATACAAAAATATCATGCAGATTGCCGTCGATGCGGAAGCGAAGCTTTCCGTCATGCTCGGAAGGCTCTATATGGATATCCGATGCGCGCGTGCCCATGGCGGCATGGGCTATGATCTCGAGGATATCTCCGGCTGTGTGTGGTGCAAGCTCTTCACGCGAAAGAACTTCTTTTGCTCCGGCGATGGAGGTAAGCGATGCGGAAAGCTCGCTGATGCGTTGCCCGATTTTTACATTGCCGGTGATCTTCTCGGCTTCTTTTGATACATAGCGGTAGTGGCCGAGGGCATATTCCATATCGCCTGCGGTCACTACATATTCGACGACCGTGTAGCCTTTCGCGGTAAGATCATCAATGACCTTTTTTGTTTGCGGTCGGCTCGGGTCGAGCGCGACGATGGCAACGTTACTCGCTTTTCGCTCAATGGCCGCAATGCCGGCGGCTCGGGCGATATCTTCGGGAATAAGCGAAAGCGCGTCAATGCTGATGGGCGTTTTCGAAAGGGATATCTGTTGTTTTCCGAGTGCGGAAGCGCGACGTTGCGCCTCGCGTTTTTGCGCCTCTTTTTTTATGCGCTCAAGTTTTTGGGTAAGTGTTTCGTCCATAAGTTGCATTGTCATCCCCGCGGAGGCGGGGATCCATTTCATTTTGTAGTGGATTCCCGCCTCCGCGGGAATGACAGAAATATAATGAAAGTATATAGAATTTCGCGGATCTTTGCGAGAAAGGAAAACAAAAGCCACTCCGCCGGCTGGCGGAGTGGCTTTTGTTACGGTCACATATCGTGCGACTCTTCTTTAGGAACTCTCGTCGACCCATCGGGTTCGACGATCTTGAGGTTTACCCGTGCGTGATTCTTAACGCCTACGATACGGAGCAGGGACCGCATCGCTTTTGCGGTCGCGCCCTGTCGCCCGACGATCTGGCCCATATCGAGCGGGTTCACCTTCAAGCTAAGAAGGACTCCCATTTCGTCAACTTTTCGCTCCACCGTGACATCCTCGGGATGATCAACGATCGATTTGACGAGAAACTCGAGGAATGCCTGGTCTTTTTCTTCTGTCATGTCTGGTTGCTGTTCTTGCGCTATGTGCTATGCGACCTTTAAATTATTGATATGTATAAGTATACGGATTATCAGACGGGATTACAATGATTTTTTTTGATTGCATTAGCAGTCTTCGTTACATTGTCATTCCCGCGAAGGCGGGAATCTATTTGCGGTAGTAGTGGATCCCTCCGTCAGTCGGCGGACGTGGATGACACCCACGTGCGTTGTCATTCCAGACTTGCCTTGCACTGGTCTTGCTGCGATGATTCGTAATAAAAATCCTCCGTCAATTGACGGAGGATTTTTTTGACTGTTTTATTCTGTCGGGGTTTCTTCGGTCGCTTCTGCTGTCGGAGCTTCCGCTACGGCTTCAGCCTCTTTAGCTGCAGCTGCTGCTTCCTTTGTGGCTGCCTCTTCGGCTACCTTGGCTGCTTTTGCAGCTTCAGCGGCTTCCGCATCGGCTTTCGCCTTTGCCTCTGCAGCTTTGCGCGGAGCATCGAGTGCTTCCTGGTGCGCCTTGATGTCATGCGAAGAGCGCTTCTTTCCCTTGATGATCTGGCCCTTTACAAGAATGTTGTGGACCGTATCGGTCGGCTGTGCGCCAACGCCGATCCAGTAAGTTGCGCGATCTTTGTTGATGGAGCTCGTTTTTTCACGCGGGTTCCAAAAACCGAGGTCTTCAACATACTTTCCGCCCATTTTCGATCGCTTTTCCGCGACCACGATACGGAAGGTCGGCTGATGCTTCTTCCCGATTCGATTTAACTTTATTGCTAACATAGTTGTAGTAGAATACTGAATAACTCGGGAAAATGCAAGGGCCACGGCACTGTCACTCCAGACGCTTCTCTTTGTCATTCCCGCGGAGGCGGGAATCTATGGAATACTGGATCCCCGCCTCCGCGGGGATGACATACAATAGAATACAGTTTTTGTTCGGCACTGAAAAAGACGCGTTACGAAATGCGTCTTTTTTATATGATTACACGGTAATCGGCGAGTCAAACTTCACGGAAAGCAGTTTTGATGTGCCGTCTTCGTTCATGGTCACGCCGTAGAGCACATCGGCGACTTCCATGACGGTGCGGTTGTGGGTCACCACGATGAACTGCACCTTATGCGCAAATTCTTTGATGAGATGCGCGAAGCGTTCCGAGTTGCGCTCGTCGAGCGGCGCGTCTATTTCATCGAGTACAAGGAACGGGGGAGGGCTCACGGAAATGAGCGCAAAGAGTGCGGCGATGGAAACAAGGCTCTTTTCCCCGCCGGAAAGCACATCGAGGCTGTTGATGCGTTTTTTCGGCAGGCTCAATTCTATTTCAATGCCCGATTGCACTGGCTCCTCGGCTTGCGGTTGGTCTTCCAATTCGGAAACCTCTCCACTCAGGTCTTCGACAATGTGTTCGATGCTACGCGTCTTGATCTTCATCTTGGCGCTCCCACCACCGAACATTAGCCGGAAGAAATGGTTGAACTGGTCGTTGATGTCTTTGAATGCGCCATTGAACTTTCCGGCCACATCACGCTTTAGCTCCTCGACCAATTGCGCAAGGTCGGTGGATGCCTTTTCAAGATCGGCCGATTGCGAAACGAGATGCGCGTGGTGCGCCTCGACTTCGTCCGCTTCGGCTATGAGCGTTTCATCTACCTCGCCAATGGAAAGCAGTTCCGCGCGCAAGCGGAATATGCGGTGCTCCAGTTCGGAAAGCTGGTGGTCGGCCAATCCTTCGGCCGCCGCGAGCGCATCGAATTGCGCCGGGTCGTGTTCGTTGCGGACCCAATCGGCCTTCAGGTCGGCGAGCCGAATGGATAGTTTCTCGCTTTCAAACGAAAGGCGTTGCATGTGGCTTTCGATGGAACGGATCTCTTCGCGCTTTGTTTCCGTGCGGCTGAACGCTTCGCGGAAGCGACGATTAAAATCTTCGAGCCCCTGCGAAAGCGAATCCTGCGCGGTGCGCACCGCGGTCAGCTGTTCGTCGAGTTCAGCGAGCGATGTAAGCAGGGCGGTCTTTTCCCGCTCGATTGCATCGTGCGCCGCTGAATAATCGGGTTTCGATTTTTTGTCATCCTGAACTTGTTTCAGGATCTGCGGGTTGAGATACGAATCTATTTTTGCGGCAAGTGTTTTGACGGTTTGGGAAAGACGATCGATATCTTGCGAATCTGCGTGCTCTTCGAGCGCGTGCTTGATCTGGCGGATCAACGCAAGCATTTCGTCCTTGCGGTACACGACGCCATGGTCGGAAGTTGCATCGGTCGAGAACTCGAGTTTTGCTTCAAGCCGCGCGACATCCTTTTGCAGTTGGAACCGCTTAGCAAGCAGGGCAGTTTCCTGTTCTTTGAGCGCGACCGCTTCGGTGTGCCGGTCTTTGGTTGCCTCGATGGCTTCGAGCGCGCGTTCAAGCTCTGCGAGCTCCGCTTGCTTTGCGGAAATGCCTTCGCGAAGCCCGGCAAGATCGGCCTCTGTGCGGGCAAAAGCCACTTTGAGCGCAGTCGCTTTGGTGCCGAAAAAGCTTTGTTCCGCGCTGGCGAGCTCGTCGCGCTTTTGATCGCGGGTTTGATATTTGGAAACTTGTCGCTTGAGCGTGCGCAGTCGCGGAGCGACTTCTTCTATCATGATGCGGATCTTTTCCAGATTAAGCGCCGTGTTTTTTAACTTGCGCTCCGCCTCGAGTTTCTTCAGCTGGTATTCTTTCAAGCCGAGGATTTCTTCTATCATAAAGCGACGCTCCTGCGGGGTGGCGCGCACGAACAGATCGCTGGACCCTTGGTTGATAATGGTCAGACCGCGGGTGCCCAAGCGTGAACGGGCAAAGAAGTCGATGATATCCTTTGCGCGGACATCGGATTTGTTGAGCCCGTAGGTGGAATTGCCGTCGCGGGATATTTCACGCGAAACGGAAACTTCGTCGAAGTCGAGTGGAAAAAATTTGCCACTGTTGTCGAAGTTAATACTGACGCTTGCCATGCCCGAGCGGGCGCGCTTGGGCGTGCCGGCAAAGATAAGATCTTCAGCTTTGCCGCCACGGAGGTTCTTTGCCTCGCGTTCGCCGAGGATCCAGCGAATCGCGTCGATGACATTTGACTTGCCGCTGCCGTTCGGCCCCACGATGGCGGTAATGCCCCCGGGGAACTCGAGCACGGTCTTTTGCGCGAATGATTTAAATCCGTTCAGTTCAAGCGATTTCAACAACATGATGTTTCAAGAATAGCAGGGAAAAGGATATAAAGAAATAGGAAAACTTGACAAAAGCAGTGGAATATATTACTATATTTATAGTAGATTTTTGAGATATAGGGCGTATCGCCCACGGGACATTCACAATTATAAAGAGGAGCAGTAAGATGAAAAAGAATATATTGTTGGCAATCCTTTTTTTAGCGGTCGTATTATCGGTGAGCGTTTTGATGGATCGTTCAGCAAAGAATAATGCCATCGAGGGGGCGAGAAGTAGGGTTGCCTATCAGGCAACGGTCATGGCCGACGCTTCCGTTTGCAGGAATTTTCCGGAGATTCTGTACGCGGTATATATCTGCGTGGGAGACGGATTGGGGAACGGGGAGTGTCGCGTACGATCCGTGGCCGCGGAAAAGGCAAATGTGCCTCTTGAAAAAGGGGACAATGTTACGATATACACGACAGGGGAAGACCCTATGGAGGGACGCGGGCTTCTCACGGTATCGCGTATCGTAAAAACAAAATAGTCCGCTTCTTCGCAGAAGAAAAGCCCCCGTCACTATGGCGGGGGATTTTTTGTTGAATGGCCATCCTGAACTTGTTTCAGGATCTTATAATCATGAGATCCCGGCTCGGAGGCCGGGATGACAATTCGCTACTGCGCGTTATGCCGCTGCAAACTTCTTCAACGCATTCTTTGCGGCTTCTATTTCCGCTTCCTGCTTGGAAAAGCCTTTGCCGCGGGCGGCGAATTCTTCGCCGAAGTACGCACCGATCTCGAACACTTTGTTGTGGTCGGGGCCTTCTTCGCTCAGCACCACATAGCGCGGGGTGACCTTGTACTTTTCCTGCACGATTTCCTGTAAATGACTCTTCGGGTCCTTGTGCAGATTTTTCTCGACGATCTCGGTGGAGTGGGCGAGTACATGTTCGGAAATGAACTTCGCGACGGCGGCGTAGCCTTGGTCAAGATAGATCGCGCCGATCAATGATTCAAATGCGTTCGCGAGAATGACCTCCTTTGCGCGCGCGGTATCTTTTGCCTCGCCACGGGACAGTAAAATGGAACCGTGCATTTTGATGCCATCTGCGATGCGCGCAAGTATTTGGTAGTTCACCAGCGCCGCGCGGATGCTGGTCAGTTCTCCCTCGGGAGAGTTTGGATAGGCGTGGAACAAATGTTCCGTTACGACGAGTTCAAGGACTGCGTCGCCCAAAAATTCGAGCCGTTCATTATGGGGAACGCCCCATTTCGGGTTTTCATTGATATAGGAACGATGCGTAAGCGCTTCTTTGAGCAGGTCGAGATTGTTGAATTGGATCCCGATGGTTTGTTGTAGTTTTTCGAATTGGTTCACGATAGCGAACATTCTTCATTCCTAATAGCTGATGCGCGGTTTATGCCTTGTCATCCTGGGTTAACTGACATGTAATCATGTCACCCTGAACTTGTTTCAGGGTCTGTGTCTGTTTCAGGATCTCGTGGCTCATTTGCGAGATTCCGGATCAAGTCCGGAATGACAATTCCACGAATAAGATATTAGGAATGAGGAACGTCATTCCTCATTAGGCTTGATTTCTGTCGATTGTTCAGGCCCTCCGTTTTTGGTTGCTGGTTTTTGGTCATCGGTTATCGGATGGATCTCTTTATAGACCGTGCCGAGTACGCCGTTGATGAACTTGCCGGAGTTCGGACCGCCAAAGTTTTTGGCAAGCTCGATGGCTTCGTTGATGGCGACCTTCTCGGGGATCTCGTCGTGGTCCGCGAAGAGCAGTTCATACAGTCCGATGCGCAATACATTGCGGTCGATGACCGGGATCTGTTCAAGTGGCCATTGCGGAGCGGCGCGGCGGATAATGTTGTCGATCTCCGGCATATGCGCGATGACGCCGTTGATAAGCTTCCATGCAAACTCGGGTTCGTCGATACCCGCGCCGAATTCGACGAGGTTGCGCTCGATGACCGCGGTGAGTTCTTCTTTCTGCTTATAAAAATCCCACTCGTACAATGACTGCAATATGATAGACCGGATTAGGTGTCGTGTTGCCATACAATATAATGTGCTGATTAAGGTACTTTAAGTATAGAACAAAATTGCCGACAGTAAAAACGGTCGGCAATTTCTTTACTGTGCGATTTCTTTTTTGACCTTCAGGCGAGGGGCCTTTACGACCGATCCCTTATAGCTTCCGCAATTTGCGCAATAGCGATGCGGCATCACCGGGGACTGGCAGCTCGGGCAGACCGCGATCTGGCTCGGCTTTAAAGCCAAGTGGGATCGGCGGCGTCCTACCTTTGATTTAGTATGATGTTTTACTGGTACTCCACCCATAGTATGTGTAACGCGTAACTGATTAGTATTCGGTAAAAGGCACGTGGATGCCCGATACAGTAGAAGAACTATATAAAAGTATGGCAATAAAGTCAATCCCCGTATAGGGATGCAGCGCCGGGAAATGTAACGACTTACGATGTCGTTACATCGCTTCCCCCGCACCCTCATTTAGATAGAAATTAGTAACCATCCCTACGTTGTCATTCCCGCGCAGGCGGGAATCTCGTTGTTGTTGCCTCGGCTGCAAGATCCTGGGTCAAGCCCGGGATGACACCATTCCCCACGTTGTCATTCCCGTCTGCCATGGGCGAAGGAATCCAGTATTTTATTGCGCATTTAGTAATGAGTAATTTTCTTCCCCCTATCCTCGGCGTGTGGTAGTATGGAAGCAATGACGCTCGAAGAGAACAAGCCAAAAGGGGACGACCTGCAAATAGACGCGGTTTTGCGCCCGGGGAAGTGGGATGAATACATCGGGCAGGAGCGTATCAAGGCAAATGTCCGCATTATGATAGAAGCGGCCCAAAAGCGTGGCGAACGGCCCGACCATATGCTGTTTTACGGTCCGCAAGGATTGGGCAAGACAACGATAGCAAACCTGATAGCGCGGGAAATGGGCGCGCAGATGCGTACGACCTCGGGGGTTAATATGGAAAAGACGGGCGATTTGGTCTCTACGCTGGCAAATTTGGAAGAAGGGGACATTTTGTTCGTCGATGAAGCGCATCGCATTAACCGTACTATAGAAGAAGTCCTGTACCCGGCCATGGAAAGTCGCAAGTTGCACATGACCATCGGCAAGGGCCCGGCCGCACGCCAGCTTACGCTGGACCTGCCGGCATTTACATTGATTGCGGCAACCACGCGGGTAAACCTGCTGTCTGCCCCGCTTCGATCGCGTTTTGGCGCGATATTTAGCATGGACTACTATGAACATGCGCACATCGAAGAGATCATCCGCCGCTCAGCGCGCATCCTTGGGCTCGATATCGAACCGATTGCGGTCGCGGCCATAGCCAAGGCATCGCGCTTTACGCCACGCACGGCGAACCGATTGCTCAAGCGCGTGCGCGACTTTGCGCAGGTAAAGGAAATGCCGGTCATTACCGAAGAGGCGGTGCTCGACACATTGGAACTGCTTGAAATAGACGAACTTGGACTGGAGAAGTGGGATCGCCGCCTGTTGGAAAGTATAATCACGAAGTTCAACGGCGGCCCGGTGGGGCTTAATACATTGGTCGCCATCCTCGGCGAAGACAAGGGTACGGTGGAGGAAGTCTACGAGCCATTTCTTATAAAAATGGGATTGTTGCAAAAAACATCGTCGGGCCGCACCGTAACCGAAGAAGCCTATGCGCATTTGAATCTGAAACGGTTTAAGGTACAATGACGAGTACGAAACATGTAGCATGTAGCAAGTTGCATGTAGTACGCGGCATGAAAATGCAGCCCCTATGTCATTCCCGCGGAGGCGGGAATCCATTCCATATATAGATTCCCGCCTCCGCGGGAATGACAACGCTCAAAATTATGTTCTACCTATTTAACACCTATCTATACGTTCCGCTTTTCAATGCGTTGATCTATCTGTACGATAAGTTTTCGTTCGGCGATCTCGGCATCGCGATCGTTCTGTTGACTATTTTGGTGCGCATCGTGCTGTACCCGTTCTTTTATAAGGGCGCGCGCGATCAGGCGATCATGCAGAAAATAGCCCCAAAGGTAAAAGAAATACAATCCAAGCACAAGGACGACAAGCAAAAGCAGGTAGAGGAAATGATGGCCATCTATAAGGAGCACAAGGTAAATCCGTTCTCTGCGTTTTTCTTGCTGCTCGTGGTGCAGCTGCCGATACTTCTTGCCATGTACAAGGTATTTACGACCGGCATAAAGACCATGCCGCAGGACGTTCTGTATTCGTTCGTACCGCATGTTGGAATGCTGAACTACATGTTTCTTGGGGCCCTCGACCTATCGCAGAAAAGCATCGTGTTGACCCTTGTTACGGCCATGGCGCAGTATTATCAGGCGAAGCTCATGCTGCCCAAGAGCAACAAGGCGTTTAAGGATCTTGAAATGGCCGAAATGATGGGCCGCCAAATGATGTACATGGGCCCGATATTGACCGTGGTGGTGCTTATGACCATGCCGTCGGCCATTGGATTGTACTGGCTTACGACAACCTTGTTTTCCGCCGGGCAACAGGTCATAATCAATAAAAAGATCAACATAGTTAAAGACCATGGAAAACTTGTCGTTGCAGGAGATAATTAAAGAGCTGATAGGGAAAATGGGATTTCGGGATTATACCGTCAGTTATGACGAAGAAGCCCGAAGAGCCAGTATTCTTATTGAAGACGGAAAGTTTCTTGAAAAGAACTTGGCGAATTTCATTGCAGACCTGAATTATTTGGTCCGCTTGATTACGAAGAAATTTGATTGGGAGCAGATAACGATCGATGTGAACAATTACCGCAAGCAACGCGAAGCGTTGATAGTCGAATTGGCAAAGGCGGCCGCGCGCAAAGTTGCGGCCACGCAACAGGAAATAGCACTGCCTTCCATGAATGCCTATGAGCGCCGTCTGATCCACGCGGAGCTCGCCGAACGTCCGGATATCAAAACGGAAAGCGCAGGAGAAGGAAAAGATCGCGCAGTGGTCATCAAGCCGTTGTAATACATAAAGCAAAACACCTGCCGCTGGCAGGTTTTTTATATATGGATGTGGTATACTATATTATATTCATAACAAACGTCGCAATTTATCAAAAAAATTAGCATGAAGAAAAAAAATATTGCACTTATGATCGGCGCGGTCGCCCTGGCGGCGGGTTTAGGTGCGGGGTATGTTTTCGTGTACCAGCCGGCAAAAGAAAATAACCGGCTTATCAAAGCGGTGGCGGATCTTAACGGCACGGGAAATTATGCAGATGCGCAAAAGCTGCTTCTTGAAAAAATGGAAGCAACGGACGCGCCGGATATCAGGCTCATGCTGGCCAACTCATATTTGGACGAAGGGAGCGTGCGCGGAAAAGAAGCGGAGGCAAGCAAAAAAGCCCAGGCGATTTTGTTCGAAGTGGAGAAACAATATCAAGGGGTTTATCTGTACGACCTCTTGGGTTATTCATACGAAATCGTAAATGATTTCGATAAGGCGCTCGAATATTACGGGAAGGCGTTGGCTATCGATGGCAAATCGGTAAATACGATCTTTAGCATCGGGCACGTGCATTGGTTGCGCGGCGAAAACGAAACAGCACTGACCCATTATCGGAAAGCCGAACAATCAATGGATGGCAAGACGGATGTTTCCGTCCGGGCGAAGGTATATGCCGGACTGGGGATGCTCACGAATAATTTAAGCGAGGCGGAAACATATTTTTTGAAAGCGATCGACGCGTATGAAGGCGGGGCATTCAGGTCCGAAATGTACGCGAACCTGTCGAACTTGAAGCTGGTTGTAAGCGATGATGAAAAGGCATGGGAGTATGCAAAATTGGCCGTCGATGCGGACCCCTCCAGCGAAATGGCATATTTGGCTTTTGTAAAAAGCGCAATGGCCCAGGAAGACAGATTGCGAGCCGAATGGGAAAATGTCCGGGCAAACCTTTTTAGGGCGATCTTACTTGCCCCGGTAAAGGCAGAGCCTCAGTATCTGCAGGGGAAATTCGAATTTATTTCCGGGGATTATGTCCAAGCCATACGAAGCTTCAACGTTGCGCTTTCGCTTCTCGACGGGGACAATTCGTTGAACGCCGCCGGCAGGAATACCCTGAGGGGAGATATCTATCTGGACATGGCAACGGGCTATTATCTTTTGAAAGATACCGAAAATGCAAAAAAATATGTCGACGAAGCGATCAGGACCAATCCGATAAAGATCGCCTATATTCTTCAGGGGGAGCAATTCAAGGATATCTATTCGCTGATAAAAAATTAAACCATAGCAAACATTAAAACCATGAAGCATTACATGAAATTGATAGGAATGGTGGCATTGGGGCTTCTGTTGCCCGGTTTTGCATTTGCCGCTACCACCATTAATTACGGCGGGGTTACCGTCACCGTGGAGGACAATGGGAACTTTTCGGGAGGAGGTCGTACTGGTTACATAGATATTCCAACGGGGCAGTTTCGTATGAACGCACTCCCAGGAGAGGTGTCCGTAGGCGGAGCTTTTTATGGTGAGTTAGGGCGTCTTCCCGGGGCGGTGGTAAGCACGGACGTTGCGGGTGGAGGAACGGTAAGTACTGTCATCGACCGCGATCACCCATACGAGTATCACAAAGCGATGTTCACGGCTGGAGTTAATTATGTGTCTGCATATAACAACAATGATGCCGCCGGCATGCAGGCCGCCGTTGCCATCGCAACAGATTACATAGGGACCCAGCATAGCCTCACCATAACGAACAATTCCAACGGGAGCATAAACTACGGATGTGACAATATCCAAAACTCGACAATTACGTTGGGGCGAGTGACTCCGGTAGTTCCGCCAGCTCTGCCGCCCGCTCCGTCGGTAAGCGTGTCTGCTCCGTCGGTGGTGGAAATACCCGGCTCGGTACGGGTGTCATGGTCTTCGTCCAACGCGAGCGATTGTTCGGGCTGGGGAGAGTGGGCCGTGTCCGGCCTGTCGGGTGCCCAAACGATATGGGATCCGACGGTATCCGCCCAGCGGGGGAGCCATACGTTCGGTGTCACGTGTTCCGGTCCCGGAGGATCGGCATCGGATTCCGCATCGACCCGCGTGATGCATGTTCCGCAGTGTTCGTTCGCCGCAAATCCGACATCGATCATACCTCCGCAAGAATCGGTTTTGTCGTGGAGGTGCCAATATGCGGATGCCTGCTCGATCACCAGTGGCATAGGTGCGGTAAATCCGGCAAGCGGCTCAAGAAGCGTGCGTCCGCAGGTGACGACGGCCTATATATTGACCTGTTCCAATCTTGACGGTAGTAGGTCATTCCCGGCAAGCGTTTTGATAGGAACCACGGCAGTTCCGGGAACTGCAGGAACCCCGACAACTTCGGGAACTGCAGGAACCCCGACAACTCCAACCACTCCAACCGTTCCGGCAGGAACTTCGGGAGCCACAGGAGGATCAGGAACTTTGGGAGGATCAGGGACTTCAGGAACTACGGGAACCCCAGGGACTATAACAACCCCGACAACTCCGACACCTACCATACAGATCCACGAAGTGCTTCCGTAAGAATTAAAAAAGCCGTGCGCCTTGGCGCACGGCTTTTTTGTTTTGTCTTGTCATTCCGATTTTATAACACTCAAAGTTCCCCCCAATTATCTCCAATTTCCACATTTACAGTCAGTGGAACCTTAAGCGTGTAGACGGATTCCAAAATATCTTTGATCTCGTCGACGGTCTGTTGCAAGCTATCGGTATCTTTTATTTCAAACACGAGTTCATCGTGCACGGTCAAAAGCATTTTTACATCGGCTCCCCATAAACCTTTGGCGGAAAGATGTTCCTTTACTTTGACCATGGCCGACTTGATGATGTCGGCCCCGACGCTTTGAATGGGAAAATTGATGGCCATGCGTTCGGCCTCCGATTGCAGCATCTTGTTGAATGACATGATCTCGGGGAGCGGACGAATGCGCCCGTTGATGTTTTCCACAAATCCTTGCTCGCGCACCTTTGCAAGCACGCCCTCCTGCCAGTGTTTAATGGTAGCAAAATCCTTAAAATATTCTTCTATGAATGTTTTGGCCTCTTTGGGCGAAAGGCCGCTTTGTTGGGCAAGTGCCCGCGCGCCCATGCCATAGATCACGCCGAAGTTCAGAGTTTTGGCGACCTTGCGCATGCTTGGTGTAACATCCGCAAGCGGAACATTATAGATTTTGCTCGCCGTGATCTGGTGAATGTCGGAATTGCTATTGAATGCGCGTAGCATCTCGGGATCTTCGGTAAGCGAAGCAAGGATGCGCAGTTCGATCTGTGAATAGTCGAGCGATACCAGCTTGGAGCCGGCAGGCGCGACAAATATGTCGCGCACCGATGGGGGAATGTTCTGCAGGTTGGGCTGTTCGCAGGTAATGCGGCCGGTAGCCGCCTTGAGCTGTACAAAGGTCGGGTGAATGCGGCTGTCAGTCTCGCTCATGCGCTTGAGCGGTTCAAGATAGGTAGACTTCAGTTTAAAAAGTTCACGATATTTAAGTATGAGGTCGACAAGCGGTACGGTTGCGCGAAACTGTTCTATTTTGTCGATATTGGTCGATTTGATCTTGAGCTGGTACTTTGTTTTGAGCAACTCAAGCAGTTGCTTGGGCGAGTTTGGATTAAAGACCTGTCCGGCCTCGTGGTAGAGTTCCTTGGTCAGCGCGTCGATGTCACGATCAAGTATAACCTCCTTTTCCGCCAACCGTACGCGGTCGATCATAATGCCCCATTGCTTCATTTCCTCAAGAATGGGCACGAGCGGCCGCTCGACATCATCAAGAAGCGCTTTTGAAAGCATGGGTTGCGCATCCAAAAAGGAAAGCTGATTTGTATTCCTGCCCTTTACTGTATCGCTTTTTGCCATTTCGCCTCTCTTTGTCATTCCGGCGGAGGCCGGAATCTCGTGTTCGGCAGGAACTAACCGTTTGACGATCGAATTAAACCCCAAATCTTGCAGATACGGAACAATAGCATCGATAGGGAACTGTTCATACTTGATCTCATCGATCGAAGTAATGCCAATTGGCGCATCGCGCCGAATGGTCGCAAGTTGTTTGGATAGCATGGCAATTTCCTCATGCTCTGCAATCTTTTTGTAGGACGCCATTTTCTTTGCTTGTCCCGTGGAAAGCGAAGCTTTCTTTGCGGGGTCGGTATCATCAGATGCCTTAACGGTGACAAAAAAGTTTTCCAGCGAGCCGAACTCTTGAATGATCGCAGTAGCGGTCTTTGGCCCTACGCCGCGCACGCCGGCGATGTTGTCGGAAGTATCGCCCACAAGCCCTTTGTAATCAGTAAGTTGGGCGGGTGCTATGCCATAGCGTGCCTCGACGGCAGTTTCGTCGTACGTGATGGTTTCACTGATGCCTTGTTTGAGTGTTTCCACGACGACCTTGTTTCCCTCGACCAACTGTAATGCGTCGAGGTCGCCTGTCAAAATGACGACCTGCACATCTTTTTCTCCTTTGAATTGTTCTGCGGCGGTACCGATGAGATCATCTCCCTCGAAGCCGGGGACTTCATATGTTTTTACACCGAACACATCGAACAGATTATGCGCTTCGATGATCTGCGATACCAATTCGTCAGGCGCCTTCGGGCGATGCGCCTTGTATTCGGCGTACATCTCCTTGCGAAAGGTGGGCTCGGGACGGTCAAAAAAAGCAACCGCGTATTCGGGGTGCTCTTCCTTGAATATTTTTATCAATACGTTCGCAAGGCCATAAAGCGCACCGCTTGGCCTCCCATCGGGCGCGGTCAGGTTTGGGATGGCATGGAACGATCGATGAATGAGCGCATTCGCATCAATAAGCAACAGCTTCTTCATAGAGATAAGTATACCACAAGAGCTGGCGTTCCCATCCCTTCCTCTGTCATTCCCGCGGAGGCGGGAATCCATGGTTGCTTCGACCATAAGATCCCGGGTCAAGCCCGGGATGACACCCTCTCCGCATTGTCATTCCCGCGCAGGCGGGAATCCATGGTTGCTTCGACCATAAGATCCCGGGTCAAGCCCGGGATGACACCCCCTCCGCATTGTCATTCCTGCGAAAGCAGGAATCTCGTTGCCGTTGCTTCGACCATAAGATCCCGGGTCAAGCTCGGGATGACAGAAAAGCGGAATGACAGAATAAAATATGATACAATAAAACCATGCAATCAAAACGTGGCTTCTCATTATTGGAAACATTGCTCTATCTCGGAATCTTCGCCATCATCGGCGGATCGCTGTTCGGCATCCTCACGAACGTGGTGCGCATTTCCACGCGGGAGGTTTCAGGCGATGAAGTTTCCAGCCAGCTGCAGTTCGCCATGGAGACGGTTTCCCGTTTGGTCCGAGAATCTTCGGCCATAGAAACGGAAACCACGGCGACTACCACGCTTAAGCTCCGTATGCAAAACCCGGCGCTCGACCCCACCTGCATCTTCATGGAAAACGGCGTCCTTAAATTGTCTCAGGGCCCCGATGCATATCAGCCGCAGAGCTGTGTCGCCACGGCAACCAACCTCACTACCGACAAGATCGTCGTCGATAGCGCATTTTTCAAACGCGTGGAGTTTTCTGGCGGCCACGACCAAGTGGCGATCGACCTGCAGTTTTCCAATACCGCGACCGGAGCAAATAAAATATCCCGCGCATTGCGTTCCGGCATTTCCCGCGCTTCCGCGGCCACATTTGATTCCGATCTGCTCCCGAGTTCCGACGCACAATATGAGGTAGGAGCATCTTTGCTGGGAGGAAAACGATGGAAGAATGTAGCACTAAGCGGGGTATTGTATTTGGGGAACGCGGCGGTCGACCCGACGGGCGCCAACGGAGCGATATACTATAATACCGGCACAAGCGTGTTTAGGGGATATATCAACGGTGCATGGACCGATATTGCTTCGGGGGCATCGCTATGGACGCCGAGCGGTCCAAATATGTATTCCGGCGTGAGTGGAAACGTTGGTATCGGAGTTGTAGCACCTACGTATAAGCTGGAAGTGAATGGTAATTCCGCAAACAGTACGGGTGTATGGGCGGTGCGGTCGGATGAACGGTTGAAGCGCGATATCGCTCCGATCAACAATGCATTGCAAACGGTCATGGCACTGCAAGGGGTAGGGTTTAATTGGAAAGACGATGATAAAAATGACCAATTCGGCAGGGTAATGGGCTTTATTGCGCAGGACGTTGAAAATGTTTTGCCGCAATGGGTAAAAACGGATGCGGACGGGTACAAGCGCATCGAAACAATCGGCATGGATGCACTGCTTGTGGAATCGATCAAAGAACAGCAAAAGATAATAAAAGATCAAGAAAAACGCATCGCCAATTTGGAACAGCAATTAACAAAGTAAAGGCCTCGGTAGGCGAGAGAGTAAGAATCCAGTATAATAAAAGCAACATGAACATACACGACATTGCAGTAACCATCATTCCGGATTCCCGCGGGCAGGATACGCTCGAAGTCACCTTGTCTTGGGACAATAACGGGCAAACGGTATCCGCAAAGGCAAGCGCTCCGAGCGGAAAGAGCACGGGCGTGCACGAAGCATTCGTGTTGGAGCCGGCGAAGGCGCAGACGGTGCTTGAATCCGTAAAGGCGGATATATTGGCAAAGAATTTCGCGAGCCAAAAGGAATTCGACGAATTTTTGATCGCCCTCGACGGAACGGAAAACAAGGAAAGGCTCGGAGGCAATCTGATCCTTACCTTGTCACTCGCGTTCGCGCGGCTCAAGGCGCAAGAAGAGGGCAAGGAACTGTTCCGTTACATTCGCGACATCAGCGGACTCGAGATCGTGGGTAGCCGCATGGTGCGATACCCCATCTTTAACGTCATTAACGGCGGTGCGCATGCGAACAACAAGCTCGACTTTCAGGAGTTTCAGGTCATCCCGACGGTAGATAGTTTTGAAGAAGCATATCGCATCGGAAAGGAATATTATGAAAAGCTGGGTGAAGCCATTCGGCAGAAATTCGGGGCGGAAAACGTAACGTTGGGCGACGAAGCGGGCTACTCCGCGCCGTTTGAAAGCAACGAAGAAGCAATTGCGCTTATGAAGTCGGTCATCGCGGCAAACAATTATCCGTTGCGCATCGGCATGGACGTTGCGGCAACCTCGTTCTTTACCGATGGAGGCTATATGGTGGACGGCCGCCGCCTTTCCGCACAGGAGTTGCTTGGCATCTACTACGATCTCATTTTTCGTTACGACATACTTTCATTCGAAGATCCATTCGAGCAGGAAGCATTTGGAGATTTTAAAATGCTGTACACGCGCTTGAACCAAGGAGGTCTCGATGCGTTGATCATTACCGACGACCTCACGACCACAAACCCGAAGCGGTTTGAGCGGGCCATTACCGAACAGGTTGGCAATGCCATTTTGGTAAAGCTGAATCAAATAGGCTCATTGACGGAAACATTGCGCGTGGTGCGCATGGCATATAGCAACAATTGGAAGGTGGTCGTGTCGCATCGCAGTGGCGAGACCATGGATGATTTCATCGCCGATCTTGCCGTCGCCGTGGGCGCATGGGGCTTGAAATCGGGCGCACCCGGCAGGCCGGAGCGCACGGTAAAGTACGACCGCGTGGTCGCGGTTGAAGGTTTGATCAAACAAGGAAAATAACACATAAAAACACCCGCCATGACGGGTGTTTTTATGTGTATGAACTTCAGATCCCTCGGCTACATTCCATGGAGTTTACCCTGAGCTTGTCGAACGGGCTCGGGATGACAATTCTCTCTCGTGGACTTTCTTTGCCGCGCCCGTCTGCAACGCTTGCGTAGCAATGCGGATAGAAAAATGGGAATCCATTTGCAGTGGTAGTGGATCCCCGCCTCCGCGGGGATGACAATACAGGGGAGTGTGTCATCCTGCAGCATCCCGTTATTAGTCATCGGTTATCGGTCGTAGGTTATTTTCCCCCTCCCATACCGTATACCTACTACCCCATACTCTCTACCTAAATTCCCCCCCCTCCCATCTCTAATCTCCAACCTCACATCTCTCACCTCTCACCCACCTCTACCCACCCCCTCTCCCGATATGTTATAATAAATCCAATGAACGTAAAAATAAAACTTGGCTTGCAACTGTTTGCAATTACCGTACTGAGCATCGCCATTGCAATGGTCGCCCGCGAAGGCCTTGCGTGGACGAGTCCATCGATCAATCCGCCCGGAGGTTCGGGAACGCTCAAGGCGGATGGTGGCAATATCGGCATCGGCATAACGACTCCATCGCAAAAGCTGGATGTGGACGGATACGTAAAAGGCACCGGCATGTGCATCGGCGCGAGCTGTATTACCGCGTGGCCGACCGGGGGAGCGGGCGGTTCGGGCACGGTAAATTATGCCGCCAAGTGGACGTCTTCGTCGGCGTTGGGAAACTCGGTCATTTATGATAACGGAACAAATATCGGCATCGGCACCGCATCGCCCGATGCCAATTATAGAATAACCACCAGCGGTGGCGGCATTAAGGCAGAAAACAGTAGCGCATCCCAACCGGCGGGTTATTTTAGCAATGCAGGCGGAGGTCCCGCAATTACCGCAAACACCGGAGGCATTACCTTGGGCGGAGTGAACCGCACCAGCTGGCCCACATACACGGCCGGCACCGGCATTTCCATTGTAGGTACGACGATAACCAATACCGGACTAACATCAGAATCTGATCCATCGACCGGAACATTGAACACATCGGGAAATACATTGTGCAGAAGCGATTCCAGCGGCGTCATCCAATGTACTTCTGCGGAAACTGACCCATCGACCGGAACACTAAACACAGGAGGAAATCAATGGTGTAAAAGCGATTCCAGCGGCGTCATACAATGTACTTATTCGGGGTTTCCGAGTGCCTCTACCGCAATGTACACATTGCGTTATAATGGAGCAGATTGGATCAGTAATAGCGCTATACAAAGCGACGGGACGTATGTCGGGATAGGTACGGTGCCGTATGCCTCCTATGCTCTTAATGTGAATCAAAACATCGCCATCAATGGCACTGTCGTTGCGCGCAGGGATGGCTCAAATGCCTATCTGTTTCCATGGGGGTCGGGGTATGGCACAAATTCTGTGTATCTTGGCGGCGGCAGTGTGACCAATTTCGTCAATCCTTCGGGCAAGATCGGTGCGGCCTCTTTCTGTGACGCATCTCTCAATAATTGCAGATCAATGCCGTTGATTTCAGCCAGCGGGGTTTGCATGACGCTCGTGTCCGGTGTGTGGGCGGCGCAAAACACTACAACCGGAGGAGCGACTTGCAACGGGGCGTTGCATCAATTGGTCACGTGCCCTTCGGGAACGACAAAGATCCAAACAATGATACTCGATAACTCGGGTAAGGGCGGAGAAGGAGCCATTTGCATAAAGTTGTAAGGAACGTGCAAAACTCCCGCTTTGGAGCGGGAGTTTTTTTGTGTTTAGTCGATCATAAGATCTACCAGACTTTGCGCGGTCATTTCTTCAGGTTTGGGAATATGCATCAATTCCAAAATGGTCGGTGCAATGTCGGCAAGCACGCCGATCGAGCCCTGTTCCGCCGACCTGACCTCTGCTTCACTACGAATGCGTTTATATTCGTTCGCCACAAGATAAATGGGTACCGGGTTGGCATCGTGCTTCGTTTCCGGTTTGCCGGTCAGTGGGTCCGCAAGGCGTTCGGCGTTGCCATGATCCGATGTAACGATCATGATCGAATCGGTTGCAAGTGTTGCGTCGACGACCTTTTTAAGGGATGTGTCGATGACCCGTACTGCCTGCTCGGACGCTTCCATGTTGCCGGTGTGCGCGATGATGTCCGCGTTTGCATAATTAACCACAATAAGATCATACGCGCGCTCCTCGATGGCTTCCACAAGACGGCTGGTGATCTCATCGGCGCGCATTTCCGGATGTTCGGCGTGGCTGAACTCCTGTCGGGAGGGAATAAGCACGCGATATTCCCCGTCGAACGGCTTTTCGCGCAGGCCATTAAAGAAATAGGTGATGTGCGCGTACTTTTCCGTTTCCGCGATGCGCCATTGCGTTTTGTTGTGATCGGCAAGAACTTTGCCGAGCGGATTGCCAAGTGCATCAGGTGGAAAAAATGCGGGAATCCCGAACGAAGGGTCGTATTCGATGAAAGAGCAGAAGTGTACGTTGGAAAGCGGCGCGGTCGGAAATTCGGCAAATGCGGGATCGGTAAATGCCTTGACTATCTGTTTCATGCGGTCTTCCCGGAAATTGAAAAAGATGACCGCGTCGTCGTTTTTGATCGGTCGTGCAATTTCGCCGACGGGTGTGGGTACTATGTATTCATCGGTAAGGCCTTTCGCATAAAATTGTTCCACATACGGCGCAAGATCGGCGATGGGCGTTGCCGAGCCGGTCATGGCGGCATAGGCGGGCTGGATGCGATCCCAATGCTTGTCGCGATCCATGCCGTAATGGCGGCCGCCGATGCTCGCAAGCTGTTCGGGGTGGGGAAGTTTGGCAATGAGTTTTAGTACCGAATGCGGGTCGCTGTCACGCCCGTCGGCGATCAAGTGCAAGTTGATGCGCTCTGCAGGAAAATGTATTTGGTCGGCATAGGCAAGCAGTGCCGCAAGATGCTCAAACGAGGCGTGCACATTTGCTTCGCCCAAAAGCCCTATGATATTTACGGACGAGTTATTCGCGGTCGCGTGTGCAAACGCATTCTGCAGTACCGGATTGTTGAAAAATGTTTTGTTGCGAATGGCAAGCGTTATCTTCGGGTAGTTTTGATAGACGACCCGCCCGACGCCCATGTTCAAATGGCCCGCTTCGCTATTGCCTTCTTCGCCCCACGGGAGCCCCACGGAAATGCCCGAAGCCTGCAGGGTTCCGCCGGGAAAGTTGTGTTTCAAAAAATCGAATGTTTGCGGATTGACGGTGTGAATGGGATTGGAAAAATCGGGTCGCCCGACGCCCCATCCGTCGATAATGACAAGAATGACGGTTCTGCGTGTTTGCATATGGTTTATTGTACTGCAAATAACCCGTAGCCGACAACCGATAACAAGATATGTCTCCATGTTATTCCGGCCAAGCCTCTCCGCCCACCGACGGGAAACGGAATCCATTTGCAGTAGTACTGGATCCCCGCCTCCGCGGGGATGACACCTCTCTCGCATTGTCATTCCCGTGAAAACGGGAATCCAGCATTTTGCATTGTCATTCCGATCGGTCAGCTAACGGATGCGCTCAGGATGACACCTCTCCCTCGTAGCCCTTCTTTTGCATTGTCATTCCCGTGAAAACGGGAATCCATTTGCAGTAGTACTGGATCCCCGCCTCCGCGGGGATGACACCTATCTCGCATTGTCATTCCCGTGAAAACGGGAATCCAGCATTCCATTTAGAAATTAGAAATTAGAAATTCCCCCCCGCACCCTGTTATCGGTTATTGGTTATCGGTTATTCCTCCCATATTTTTCATATCACATAAAATTTGTTATGATACCAATATACAAGCAATCGAGATTATCTTATGGCTAATGCACCGTTGAAAAAAGTGAAGATGATGGACATCGTGCGGAAAAAATCCGTACATGAAGACATAAACCCGCTTTTAGGAAAGGGACAGCGGGAACAATTTGCCAATGAACGAAAAAGGGAATCATTGCACATGGAAATGCGGAAAGAAGCCGTTGGCAGAAACGGCAACGCAATCGAAGAGCGTACGGAAACGGTGATCGATGAAAAAAGTGAAGTACAGAATGTTTCCGGGCATGCGCCACGTCTAATGGAAACATATGCGACCGCAGAAGCACGCGAGAGCGGGCGAATGATGCCGAAGATGTCTTCGCTGGACATGGATCATCCGATCGCCTATATCCCCAAAGAAAAAACGTCATGGGAAGAAAAAAGGGTGTTGGAGCGCATTGAGCGCCGCGAGCGCTCGGGCGAAAAAGAACGAAAACGGTTTAAGTGGGGTCGCGCGGCCGTGTGGGTCGGCGCGTGTGTGGCTCTTGGTATGGCGGCATATGTTGTTGCAGCCGTATTGCCGCGCGCGGAAATAACATTGGTGTCTAAAAAGGCAAACTGGGAATACGTAAATACGATCAGTGCCGGCACGAACATAGCGGAGGTAGACCCGGCTGGCCGGCGCATTCCGGTAGCGGTCTTTTTGGAAAAAAAGACGAACGTCTTTCAATTCCCGGCAACGGGCGCGGCAAAGAGCATCGAGCGAAAGGCAATCGGAAGAGTTACCTTATATAACGAGTTCAGCGAGAGCTCCCAGCCGTTGGTTGCGGGAACGCGACTGGAAACGCCAGATGG
>MGIT01000006.1:1341-29406 GCA_001793895.1 Candidatus Wolfebacteria bacterium RIFOXYB1_FULL_54_12 | reverse complement strand
ACAGGGCAGGGGAAGCATACAATGTGGGCTCAATAGGCAAGTTCACGATCCCCGGGTTTGCGGGAACGCCGAAGTTCGAAGGATTTTACGCAAGTTCGAAAGATCCGATGACGGGAGGTTTTATCGGCGAAAGCAAATACCCGACCGCGGATGATATCCGAATGGCAAAAGAAAGCGCCGAACGGCAAATGAAAGACGTCATAGAGGCATTTCTTGCCACGCAGGTCGTCCCGGAGGGATTTAAGGTCATGGATAGCAGTAGGAAGTTTGCCGTCGTCAGGGCGGTTGTAAATGAAGGCGTTGATGACAGCGGTAATTTCTCGGTATACATGGAAGCCGAAGGAGGAGTAGACGCACTCAAAGAAGCGCAGGTACTTGAATTGATGACCGCGCTTGCCCGACAGGCGAAAGGCGATGGCGCACTGCACGTCAAGAGTCATACGATTTCATATGGTGCCATGGATGTAGACGCAAAAACCGGTTCAATAACCCTCCCGGTTGATTTCAAAGGAGTGTTTTGGAAACCGATAGATCTCGATGCTTTCAAATCGAAGGTCATGGGAAAGACGCAAGATGAGCTAAAGGCGATCATATTCAGCTCCGATGGCTTGGATAAGGCAGATGTTTCGCTATGGCCATTTTGGGTCCGCACCGTTCCTCAAGACATCGAGCGGGTAAAAGTGGAATTGCAATAGAGGAGGTGTCATTCCCGTGCATTGCCTTGCTATAGCTTTACGCGAAAGCAGGAAAACGGGAATCCATTTCAAAAAATAAACAACCGACGCATTTAGGTCGGTTGTTTTAGTGTAAAAGTCGGCAATATTTAAAATAAGCGGAAAATATGATACGCTTGGCATATGAAATCGGTTGATAAAAACATCGGCATACGGGCGGAGAAAATTGGCATAAAAATGGCCGTACTTTTTGGTTCACATGCAAACGGAACCGCAATTGACGTGAGTGATTATGATGTCGCCGTCCTCACGGACAGCAATCACTCTATTTATAAGAGCGATTTGGACTATTACGTAACGGTGTTAAAATTTCTTGAAAAAGAACTTGGTATACCGGCGGATAAATTGGATATTTCGGGTATCAATGAAGCGAACCCATTGTTTAGATACGGGATCTTTTCGAACGGTAAGCTGTTGTTTGGGAATAGGGATGAATTTGACGAACAGCGCGCACGGGCATTTCGTGAATACATCGATGCGGGGCCGTTGTTCGATCTGGAGCGCATGATGATCAAAAAACAAAATGAGCGATTGGCGAAAATGCTTGCATAAACCGATATGATAAACAAGAATTTTGTCCAAAGAAAAATAACGCTTATTTAGACAGATTCGGAACGCATAGCTCCGCTTTCCAAAGATTCGTTTGAAGAAATACATAGCGATTTTGTGAAGCAGGCGGCAGTCGAGCGGTTGTTGGCGCGGATTATTAACCGTGCGATCGACATCAATCAGCACATTATCGCCGAATATGACGCCGAGCGGATGCAGTCCCCGCTGGATTATCGGGAAACATTTTTGCGGCTGGCGGAATTCAAAATGTATTCGACGGCATTTGCCGAGCAGATTGGTAAAAGCATAGGTACGCGCAACATCCTTGCGCACGAATATGACAAGATCGACGATAGGTTGGTATACCAATCTATGGGGGATTGTCTGAAGGATTATACCAAATATTGCGGATATATACTGAAGTTTTTGGAAAAATAAATGCTACTAAAACGGTCAACTCGCGGGTTGACCGTTTTGATTGGTTTTTTACATTTGGCACCCCCAGCCTGTTCATCCGCCGGCTGGCGGATCAGGATAAAACTCCGGCCGGGGTCTGGGTTTGAGGCGGCGCGAGGAGGCCTGCCGGTAGACAGGGAGGCCGGAATCCAGTTCAGTGATGGTTGACAGTAAACCATCATAAGCCGTATCATATAAATATATGATAACAGATACCGCTGAGAAAATAATTGCATATATTGGCAAGGAAAAGCAGGTCATGCCGAATGAGCTGGTGCAATATCTTGGCATCTCGCGCCAGGCGGTGTTTAAGCAGCTGAAAAAACTCAGAAAGGAAGAACGTATCGAAAAAAATGGGGAAGCTCCTAAAACTTTTTATTATATACGGCATAACATGACGATCGCCGATATTAAGAAGCGGACACTGCCGGTACTGAAGAAACACGGTGCTAATTTTGTCGGAGTGTTCGGCTCGTACGCACGCAATGAGGCGACAAAGAAAAGCGATGTAGATTTATTGGTAGATTTCACGGAACAGAAAAGCCTGATGGATCTTGTGGGGATAGAGCAGGAACTATCAAATGCGTTACGCGTGAAGGTTGATATGATACTAAAAAAATCCCTTAATAATCGCATTAAACCGTATGTGATGGAGGATTTAAAAATTATTTATGAAAAAAGATAGTATATACGTGGGGCATATAGTGGATGCAGCCGATTTGATCAGGAAGTATATACAAGGCATATCGCAGGAGCAGTTTGAAGGGAATACGCTCGTTAGAGACGGCGTAGTTCGGCAGATAGAGATTATCGGGGAAGCGACCCGGGCAATTTCAGATGAGTTTAAAGATAAGCATCAGGATATTCCGTGGCACAAGATTGTCGGTATGCGAAACAGGCTGATTCACGAATATATCGACGTTGACGAAGCGGAAGTATACCGAACCGCAAAAAATGACATCCCCAAATTAAAAGAAGATCTGCTGAGGATGGTGAGATAAACGTATAGTTTACTGTAAACCATGCGTTTCCCAGTACGATTCCTGCCAAAACAGCCAGCCCTTTCGGGCTGGCTGTTTTGATGTTGGGCTTGACAACGCAGTAAAAATAACGCATAAAGAACATAGGAACGTTTTACAACGGAATATAATCAAAAATTGAGGTGCTTGCCATGAGAAAGGAGCTTGTTTTAGCGTTGTTCTTCGTATTTTGCTGTGCCGACGGTGTTTTTGCCAATGATCATGTGCAAGTGGCATTGGAACATGATCCTTACATATTTGTCTGGTCGGCGGCAATACTATCGATGGTGCTATCAAACATTGTTGCGCTTGTGTGTAAAAATAATATCGACAACGCCGCCATTGCAGTGATTGCCGGTGGCATTACCGCTTTCGTTGCAGGCGCAGCTGGCATCATCAGCGCAGTTGCTTTCTTCTCTGCCTTTGTTGGTAGTGCTGTCCTTCTCGTCTTCATTCCCAGCCTCCGCGACGGAAATATTATTCAGCGGGATTGGTATTGGATGGCGAGTGCCATATTCTACGTCTTGATGGTGGTATCGATTACCGCATTCTATTGGTGATTCCACGCCGTCATTGCCCTTGAGAGGCACCTTACCGCAGCACACGCTGCGGTTTTTTTATCAATATTTGCGTCATTGAAAGACGGAAATATCAGGCTCCAGTACTCTGGATACCGACTTTCGCCGATATGACAGCATGTTGCATCCGTTGTTGGTTTTCGGTTTTAGGTTATTGGGTGGCTTGCCTTGTTTTTTTAAAAAAACAGTGTACTATAATAAACATACCGTAAGTATTGCTGCGCACGAAGTGAACAAGTTACAAGAAACACCGTAAAAGCGGTGATTTACACTTGACTGTTCACTTGTTTTAGTCTAATATCTACATTTACATGCGACCCAGGAGGCAACCGAGACAACCAAAGGATCAAGGTAAGACAATTGTGCGAGGCATTGTTGTCGAATCATTGCCAGCCACGACCTTCCGGGTACGACTGGAAAAGGGCGAGGAGATACTTGCGTATCTCTCCGGCAAGATGCGGATACACTACATCAAGATACTGCCCGGCGACACGGTGACGCTCGAACTGAGCGAAGACGGCGCGCGGGGAAGGATCACGAGGAGAATGTAAAATTAACCAACAACCGAAAACCAAAAACCGACAACAAGAAGGCATAAGCAGATAAGCAGACGCATTTTGTTATAGGTTATAGGTTATAAGTCATTCATTATGAAGGTTCGAGCTTCAGTCAAAAAAATTTGTAAAGATTGTAAATCCGTGCGCCGACAGGGTCGCGTATTTATCATCTGCAAGAAAAACCCAAAGCATAAACAGCGCCAAGGGTAATAATCATTCACTACCATGCGATTAGTCGGTGTAAACATTCCAGACAATAAGAGAGTCGAGTATGCGTTGACATACATTCACGGCATCGGAAAGACCACTTCGGATGCTATTTTGGCTGCGACCAAGATTCCTGCCGATAAAATGGCAAAGGATCTCACGCAGGAGGAAATGAAAAAGATCCAAGAATACGTGGAAAAGAACTGCAAGGTCGAAGGCGAATTGCGACAGGTCATCAAAACGAACATTGCCCGCTTGAAGGACATCAATTGTTACCGGGGCACCCGGCACATAAAGAAGCTCCCGACCCGCGGACAGCGAACGAAGACCAACTCGCGAACCGTACGAGGAAACGTACGCAAGACCGCTGCAAGCGGAAAGCGCAAGTCCTCACTCAAGTAACCAACAACTAACAACCAATAACCAATAACGAACAACAAATAGCTAATAGTCGATAACGAGGCAAATAAGCTCCGGTTGTCGGTTGTCGGTCATGGGTTGTGGGTCAATAATATGGGCAAGAAAAAAGTCATAAAACAAACTGAAGCACAGGTGCTGAAAGAAAGCGACAACCTCGAAAAGACCATGACCAAGGTCTCGGGAAAGGGAGGAGGATCACGCAAGATCGAGCAGGGAAAGGTGTTCATCAACGCTACCTATAACAACACGCTGATAACCGTTACCAATAAGGGCGGCGATGTCATCGCATGGGTATCCGCAGGAAGCCTTGGTTTTGCCGGTCCGAAAAAGGCGACCCCGTTTGCCGCTTCAAAAGCGGTTGCGGCATTGGTCGAGAAATTGCGGAAGGTCGGATTGAGCGAAATAGAGGTGGTGGTGAAGGGCGTAGGCTCGGGTCGCGATTCAGCGATTCGTTCGTTCGCAAACCAGGGGTTCAATATCGTTTCGGTAAAGGACGTAACCCCGATCCCGCACAACGGTCCTCGGGCAAAGAAACCACGGAGAATTTAAAAAAACTATTAACCAATAACTATTGACTGATGACAGAAGGCGGATCGGAGGAGGTATCTCTAAAGAATTTCGTTATAAGTTATGAGTTATAAGTTCTGAGTCATTTATATGATGGGTCCAAAAGAAAAAAAAGAACGGGCGCTCGGCGTGCATCTCTTCCTCAAGGCGGAGCGATGCAGCTCCGGGAAGTGTGCATTGATCCGACGACCGTATCGTCCGGGTGTGCACGGAAAATCCCGACGCAAACAGCTGTCTGAATACGGCTTGCAGCTCGCAGAAAAACAAAAGATCATGTTCAGCTACGGCCTAAGGGAAAAGGCGATGGAAAGGATCTTTACCGAAGCGTTGCATAAAAAGGAGGCCATTACGACAACGATCGTAAACCTGCTTGAACGACGCCTCGACAACGCAGTGTTTCGCATGGGGCTTGCCCCGTCGCGCATAACGGCAAAGCAGTACATCAGCCACGGCCACATATTGGTCAATGGACGTCGAGTGACCATCTCATCCTTTCAGGTAAAGGCAGGAGACGTGATCGCGGTTCGCGAGAAATCAAAGACCTCCCCGTTATTCAAGGACTTGGCGGAAAAATTGAAGAAATACGAAACGCCGACATGGTTGCAGCTCGACAGGGAAAAGCTCGAAGGAAAGGTAAAATCCCTTCCGTTCGACGTCGAGATCCCATTCGATATTAACTTGGTCGTTGACTTCTACTCAAAATAATCTAACTTTTTCTTTTTATGGAATACGCACGATTAAGCGAGTCGGTAAAAATCAATACGATATCGGAAACCGATAAGGAAGGAGTTTTTGAGATTGAGGGTCTATACGCGGGCTACGGCCTGACGGTAGGGAACTCATTGCGCCGCGCGTTGCTATCATCGCTCCCGGGTGCGTGCGTGACACAGATCAAGATCAAGAACGTAAAGCACGAGTTCACGACGATCGACGGTATCATGGAAGATGTTGTTGAGCTCGCACTCAACATGAAAAAGATCCGCTTCGCGTTTCACGCAGACGAGCCGCAAGTTCTCACCCTCGACGTAAAAGGCGAGAAAGAAGTGACCGCAGGCGACATCAAGGCGAACGCGCAGGTGGAGGTCATTAATCCGGAAGCGCACATCGCGACCATCACGGACAAAAAGACCGAACTTTCAATGGAAATAACCGTTGAAAAGGGATTGGGCTACGTGCCGGTCGAAGCGCGCAAAATAGAGAAGCTTCCGGTTGGCGTAATAGCCATCGACGCGATATTCACCCCGGTCACGAACGTAAATTTCGTGGTCGAGAACATGCGCATCGGCGAGCGGACCGACTTTAACCGTATCAAGCTTACCGTGGAGACCGATGGAAGTGTCAAACCTTCCATGGCGGTGCACAAAGCGGCAAACATCCTTAAGGATCATTTTGCCAAAGCGGCCGAGATCGGAGCGAGCATAGCAGTGGAGCAGGAAGAGTCTTCTGAAGAAGAAGCGCCGGAACCGAAAAAGAAAGCCAAAAAGTAAACAACAACCAACAACCGATAACCAACAATAAGGAAGTAATGGCAAGTAAGCGTATTCCGTTGTAGGTTGTTGGTTATAGGTTATCAGTTAAACACATGAAACATCTCAGCAAAGGAAGAAAATTTCATAGGAAGACCGGCCAGCGCACGGCGCTCATGAAGACCTTGGCGAACAACCTGATCTTGGAGGAACGCATCACGACCACCGAAGCAAAAGCAAAAGAGCTGAAGCCGGAAGTGGAAAAGCTGGTGACTCTCGCAAAGAACCAGGATACGGCAAGCTTGCGCTTGCTCATCGCCCGGCTCCCGAAGAAAGCGGCGGAAAAGATATTTTACGAGGTGGCGCCGAAATATAAGGCGCGCCACGGCGGATATCTTCGTGTGGTAAAGTCGGCCGAAGCGCGCATGCGCGACGGTTCGGCAATGGCAACCATCGAATTTGTTTCTTGACGAATGCATTCCCTCGTAGTGTCATTCCTGCGAAAGCAGGAATCTACGCATTCCGGGTTGACGAACAAGCGATAAATACGATATATTAAACAAGTCGATTAATAAAAAAACGGGTATGAAATATAGAGTTTGGGCCATTATCAACGAATGCCTCATGCTCTATCGTTCATATTCAAAAAACACACACGTATGGCAGAAAAATTTGAACGAACCAAGCCGCACGTCAATATCGGCACCATCGGTCACGTTGACCATGGCAAGACCACATTGACTGCAGCCATCACCAACGCCTTGTTCTTGAAAGGGTTGACGAAAAAGAAGGAGAACGTCGATCAGATCGACAACGCTCCGGAAGAAAAAGCTCGTGGGATCACGATTGCTTTGCACCACTCCGAATACGAGTCCGAGAAGCGCCACTATGCGCACATCGATGCTCCGGGACACGCAGACTACATCAAGAACATGATCACCGGTGCCGCCCAGATGGACGGTGCGATCCTTGTAGTTTCCGCGACCGACGGCCCGATGCCGCAGACACGCGAGCACATCTTGTTGGCTCGTCAGGTCGGCGTTCCGTCTATCGTAGTATTCTTGAACAAGTGCGACATGGTTGACGATATCGAATTGATCGACCTCGTCGAAGCTGAAGTTCGCGAGTTGTTGAAGAAGTATGGCTTCCCTGGAGATGAAACCCCGATCATTCGTGGTTCCGCATTGAAGGCAGTTGAAGCGACCAATGTCGATGATGAAGCACTGAAGCCGATTATGGAGTTGGTAAAGGCATGCGATGATTACATCCCGCAGCCGGTTCGCGAAACCGATAGGCCGTTCCTTATGCCGGTAGAAGACATTTTCTCGATCGAAGGTCGCGGAACTGTGGTAACCGGACGTATCGAGCGCGGTACGCTTAAGGTGAACGACGAAATCGAAATCATCGGTATCCGACCGACTGCAAAGTCAGTTGTTACCGGTATCGAAATGTTCAACAAATTGCTCGATTCCGGCATGGCAGGAGATAACGTTGGTTTGCTCTTGCGCGGTTTGAAGAAGGAAGATGTGGAGCGTGGACAGGTTCTTGCCAAGGCAGGAAGCGTCACCCCGCACACCGAGTTCGAAGCCGAAGTGCTTATCTTGAGCAAGGAAGAAGGAGGACGACACACGCCGTTCTTCAAGGGCTACAAGCCGCAGTTCTACATCCGCACCACTGACGTGACCGGAGAGGTAGAACTCCCGGCCGGAATGGAAATGGTTATGCCGGGCGACACTGTCACCTTCGGCGTAAAGCTTATCGCTCCGGTAGCTTTGGAAGAAAAACAGCGTTTCGCTATCCGCGAGGGTGGACGAACGGTAGGCGCGGGTGTGGTTACTAAGATCATCAAATAAGAAAAACGTCTGCATTCGGCGAATTGCTTCGTTACGGGGCCCCATCGATTCGGTCGCAGTACTTCTGTACAGCTTCCTCGTCGATCCCCCCCCGTGCCTCGCACTTCATCCGAATGCAATCGTTTTCCGAATGAAAAAGAAACAAAGCGATTATTCATATAAAGCATTTTGACAATGGCCAAGAAAGAAGAAGCACAATCCAAATTGAGACTACGCGTACGATCGTACGACCATAAGCTGATCGATAACTCGATCAAGCAAATTGTTGATACGGCCGTTCGAAACGGAGCGGAAATAGTAGGTCCGATTCCGTTGCCGACCGAACACAAAAAGTATACGGTCAACCGCTCCACGTTCGTCCACAAGACGGCGCGTGAGCAATTCGAGTTGCGTGTACACAACCGGATAATCGACATCGTCAATCCGAGTCAAAAGATCATCGAGTCGTTGAGCACGCTCAACCTGCCTTCCGGGGTAGATATCGAGATCAAAATGAAGTAAATGAAACAATAATCGCTCAAAAACACCCGCCCAAGGCGGGTGTTTTTGTTTACGCTTCTCTTTGGTATGCCACCCCCCCCTCTGTCATACCGGCGGAGGCCGGTATCTATGGTGTCGTGTCTTTATGTAATTCCTCCCCCGCATTGTCATTCCTGCGAAAGCAGGAATCTATAGAGATGCAGATTCCGTGTCGAGGCACGGAATGACATCCTCCCCGCATTACTTGCCCCGCCTCCCCTCTGTCATCCCGGCGGAGGCCGGGATCCATATCGTACGGAGTTTGACATATCTATAAAAATCTGTTTACATAATAACAGCAATCAGATTGAGGGTAATTTGTCCCCAACAGATATTAAAAATTTTTAGGAGGTTGAGACAATGAAAGAAGTTGCATCGATGGTGTTGTTGCTGGTATTGTTTGCCGCCACTAATGTTGGCGCGGCAGACAGAGTGGAAGTGTTCAATGGTTCGTTGCGCGTAGCGCAACCTGCCGGGCAGTGGCAACAAACGGATGTCGTCGTAACGCCGGAGGCGCAGAAGTACCCGGTGCAGTGGCAGCAGGCATTCAAGAATCCCGGCGCCATAGTGCCAGTGAAGACAAGCGTCAAGCGTGGCGCCATGCTTGACGCAGCGCACCAGCAAGAGAACACCATTCTTGAGCTCGGCGTCGCGATGATAGGGAACAATGTAATCGATGTTGTTCCGGGAGAAGGAAGGGTTATAAGCTCGGAACCGACCTATAACCCATATATTTTCTTTTGGGCCGCGGCAATGCTCTTGATGGCATTATCAAATTGGTTGATATGGCGCGGAAGAAATGAAAACGCCGCCGCCTTCGTCGTCGCCGCCGCCATCGCCGCCGCCGCCATCGCCGCCGCCGCCATCGCCGCCTTCGCCGCCGCCGCCATCGCCGCCATCGCCATCGCCATCGCCTTCGCCTTCGCCATCTTCGCCTTCGTCGCCTTCACCCTCGAGAATTCAAAGGCGTATCAAATGGCGGTAGCCATATTTTACATGGTCATGATTGTTTCAATCATCGCGTTTTACGCGTAAGGTCGAACCGCCAAGGAGGCACCCACCCGCAGCACGCGCTGCGGGTTTTTTTACGCTCCCATTGTCATTCCTGCGAAAGCAGGAATCTTTATCAATATAGATTCCAGCTCGGGGGCTGGAATGACATGCGGGCATTGTCATCCCTCTCCCATCTCTAACCTCCAACCTCCAACCTCATACCTCATACCCTATACCCTATACTTTATACCCTCATACTCCGCAGTTTGTAAAAAAATACCAACCGTGCTATAGTATATGCAATATGCGAGAAATTTCCGCTGGTATCATAGCATACCGAAAGACTGCGGAGGGCCCTCGTTTTCTAATTTTATATCACGGACACAACTATTGGAATTTCCCGAAAGGGAAGATCGAAAGCGAAGAAAAGAGTTTCCAAACAGCGGTTCGCGAAGTAAGGGAAGAGACGGGCCTTACGCGAAATGACCTCCGGTTCGACGAAAGTTTCAAGACATCGGAGAATTTCACATTTTGGAGGAACAAGGAAAAGATCTATAAAACGATCGTATTTTATCTTGCCGAAACGACGCAACAGCGCATTAAATTGCCCGAACAGACCGATGCGGAGGGCGAAAAGCACGAGGGTTACGGCTGGTTTACCTACAAGGAAGCGTTAAAGGTATTGATCAAGGAAGATAGTCAGGGGGTGCTTAAGCAGGCGCATAATTTTCTCAGGAATCTGGATGTGCGAAAGCAAAGGATCGTACGGAGGCCGCAGAAAAGGCAAGAAGCGGGGCCTGTAGCCCCGCAGGGGAGCCAAGTGCGTTCCGGTGTGCAACCGCCATCGCGAAGCGCTATGCCGCGCCAGAGGCGGTTCTATGGCCGCCCCCAGCAACGCCCCGCGCAACCCGGACAGGAAAAGCGTCCGCCGTTCGACCGGGGAAGGCCGCAAGGAAATCGTCCAGCCCCGCAACGCCCCGGGAATTAATACCGATTGGATGTCATTCCTGCGCCTGTTCGCCTTGGGCGGGAAAGCAGAGTCCTGCTCTCGATTGTCATCCTGAACTTGTTTCAGGATCTTGTGAATAAACAATGCGATTCCGACTCGGAGGCCGGAATGATAATACGAACATAAAAACGACCCGTTTGCGGGTCGTTTTTAATTCGTATCTATTTCACCTTGCTCACGATCTGTGCAAAGGTGTTCGGCGCAGTTCTGGCAATATCAGAAAGGACCTTGCGGTCGATCTGGATGTTTGCTTTCTTTGTGCCGTCGATGAACTTGCTGTAGGTCGTTCCCAAGTTGCGGAGCGCTGCGTTTATCTGTACCACCCAAAGGGCTCGGTAATCGCGCTTCTTCTGCTTGCGTCCTTGGAAGGCATGGCTCCATGCGTGGAGCAAAGCTTCTTTGGCTGCGCGTTCCTTTGTCTTGCGTCCCCATTTGAATCCCTTCACATAGGTCAGCAGCTTTTCTCGTTTTTTATGGGCTGAGACGCCTCGTTTTACTCGTGTCATAAGAATGTGAAATATGAAATATGAAATATGAAACATGAAGGGGATGTTACGACTATGCCGCCTTCCTCTCTACGTTTCGCGTTTCGCGTTTCGGTATTCGTTTATTTACATGTTCTGCTTGATCAATGCCGCGGCGCCGCCGAGGATGCGCATGTTTGCTTTTCGGCGAAGTTGGGTCGAGCTCTTGCGGGAACGGTTGTGTCCGAGGCCCATTGCCCGATGTAGGACCTTTCCGGTCGGTGTTATGCGCAAGCGCTTTGAGATGGTTTTTTTCATAAATTGACTGGTAACAGATAACTTATAACCTATAACGGGGGTTTAATGCAAATAATGCATGAGCCCGCATTCCGTTATTGGTTATTGGTCATAGGTTATAGGTTATTTTTTCGTTATTTGGGTCAAGAGCCCTCTACCGCCGAACTTAGGCTCGACGATGGTCTTGTATTCAAAGGGGATCATGCCAAGGAACTCGCGCAATCGTTGCTGCGCCCATTCCCTGTTGTACTTCTCCCGCCCTTTGAGGACGAGCATGATTTCCACTTTGTGCCCATCGGCTACGAATTTGTCGATCTGTTTGATCTTGATCTCCATATCGTTTTTCGCCGCGCGGGCGCCAAACCTGACTTGTTTTAGGTCGCTCGTCTTTTGTAACGCGCGCTGTTTCTTCATCTCCTTTTCCCGCTGGTATCGGAACTTGTCGTAATCGATGATCTTTCCGACAGGTGGTTTCGCATTCGGGGCGATCTCGATCAGATCGAGTTCGCGCTCGCCTGCAATGCGCAATGCTTCGGAAAGGGAGAATATACCGAGGAATTCTCCTTGTTCGTCAACGACGCGCAATTCAGGGGATTTTATTTGATGGTTAAGACGAAGTGGTTGTTCCAAATCAGTTTTTGGTTAGCGTGAGTGAAAATTGTGGTGGAGATGAGGAGAATTGAACTCCCGTCCAAAAGAGGTATTGAAAAACATCTACAGGCATAGTCGGGTTGGTGTAAAACACAGGCAGAAAATCCGACGAATCACCCGTGAGTTTGCCGATTTGGTTCTCGTTCAGAAGCCTACGGCACGGATTCTGAACCAGCTTGAGGGTTTATGCCGCGTTCACCGTACAAGCTTCAGGTGAGGCGACACCGCATTACGCGAAAGCGAATGCAGGGACTGCTGTTTTGTTGGCAGTTCTTGTTTTTTGCCATGTTGCGGGATAGCGCCCGGTCTGCAGTTTATCAATGAACTTCTAATGTCTAAGCCTGCCATCCCCATATCTAGAAGACATCCTTGCGGATCTGCTTCCAATCCTCACGTTTTTTAATGGCTTCGCGCTTGTCGTGTTCCTTGCGGCTCTTTGCGAGACCGATAAGAACCTTAATTCGCTGATGCTTAGTATATACTTTAAGAGGCACTAATGTCAACCCTTTTTCCTCTATTTTCCCTGTTAAATACTTGATTTCCTTGGCTGTCAAAAGGAGCCGGCGGGTGCGTGTGGGGTTGTAATCCTTGGGCGCGTTCTTGGGCTGATAGGGCTGCACATCGGCATTAAAGAGCAGTGGAATGCCGTTGCGGAGCAGGACATAGGTGCTCGAAAGGTTCATTCTGCCATGTTTGATGGCTTGCACCTCCGTTCCAAGCAACTCCAAGCCCGCCTCGAAGGTTTCGAGGATCGTATAGTCGAATGTCGCTCGCTTATTCTCGATAGGGGACATGAAGTCTTTCATAGCGTGAATGTATAGTGGTTTATCACGTGGTTCGCTTCGGGCGAACTTTACGTGACCTCCATATATGGGTAAGTATAGGAATAAAGCGGAGTTTTGTCATTAAGGGCCGTGTTACCCTAACTTTTTTGCATTATCACTTCAGCCTCTTTGTGTGTCATTCCCGCGGAGGCGGGGATCCCCCCATTGTCATTCCTGTGCTTCTCTCTGGCATCGTACACCTCGCGAAGTGTACGATCCCCCCTAAACAATGGATCCCCGCCTTCGCGGGGATGACACGCCCCCTCCTTGTCATTCCCGCGAAGGCGGGAATCCATTTCAATAAAAAAGGGGCCAAGCGTATGCTTGCCCCCAGAGAAGAATATGACTAAAAGGCTACTTTTCTCTTAGGAACTTAACTATTTTTTCCCCACGTATGCGGATGTACACAACTTGTCCATTGGCGGTTTTCCCCACGAAGATGTGGGAACCCATAAGGTCTCCTTCTAGGACATGATCGTATAGAAGAATTTTTCCTCCTTCGTCAAGTGCTTTGAGTGCGATGGCTTGCGCAGTTTCATTGGAAATACCGCAGCCCGTCAGAAGAAACGCTACCATCGTTGCTACCAGTAAAAGTTTGATATTTTTCACCTGACACCTCCGTATGTTGAATTTACAATAAGAATACTAAAATAAATATGGCATACGTTTACTAATTTGTCAATATTTAATTAAGCCACATTTTACGCTACACTACCAACAAATGCTACGCAAACAAGTAGAACAATATCTGCAAGCGGCTGCGCCGGGCGTAGATAATATCGAACTAACCATCCCCGAACACACACAATTCGGTCATTTTTCGACCAATGTGGCATTGCGGTTAGCAAAGGCGCGAGGCAAGAGCCCGATGGATGTGGCCGATGAAATAGTAGGAGGACTGCAAAATGCGGCGCCAAAAGGATTTTTCGCAAAGGTAGAAACGGCAAAGCCGGGATTCGTAAATATGTGGCTGACCCCCGAAGCGATCCAAAAAGGTTTTGCCGAGATCGCAACGGCAAAAGAAAACTGGGGAAAGCCAACAGTTGGGGAGCAAAAGACTGTAGTGGTCGACTATTCCGCGCCAAATATCGCCAAGCCGATGAGCGTGGGGCATTTGCGTTCGACCATCATCGGGCAGACACTCTACAATATATTCAAATTCAGCGGGTGGAACGCCATAGGCGACAATCATGTAGGCGACTGGGGTAAGCAGTTCGGTGTATTGATCGCGGCATACAAGGAAGACAACAAGCCCGAAGAAGTTTCGATAGACTATTTGATGAAGTTATACGTGGGCTACAGCGCACGCATGAAGGAAGATTCCGAGCTGGGCGAAGCGGCAAAGCGCGAAGTAAAAAAGCTGCAGGACGGCGACGAAGAAAACACCGCCATTTGGAAAAAGTTTTACGCGGTGAGCATCGGTGAGTTTGATCGCATGTATAAATTGCTGGATGTTTCATTTGACCACACAATCGGCGAGAGTTTTTACAACGACCAGCTCGCAGCCGTCGTAAGCGAAGCGTTGGCAAAGAAGGTCGCCGTGGAAAGCGAAGGCGCCATCGTCATTCCGATAGAAGGCTCCGAGACGCCCATGATCATCCGCAAATCCGACGGTGCCTATTTGTATCCGACCACCGACATCGCCGCCATCAAGCACCGCGTCAAGGATTTTAATGCCGACCTTATGCTCTATGTTGTGGGCAACGAGCAAGCATTCCACTTCGATCAGTTGTTCAAGGCGGTCAAAAAGCTCGGCATTGTAGACGACCAACAAATGGTCCACATAAAATTCGGCCTAATGCTCGGCGAAGATATGAAAAAGTTTTCGACACGCGCCGGCAAAACGGTGTCGTTGTTTGACCTATTGCAGGAAGCCATCGCGCGCGCAAAGAAGGTCGTCGATGAAAAACAGCCGGACATGTCGGAAGAGGAGCGGGCGGAAATTGCAAAGGTTGTGGGTATCGGCGCGGTCAAATATAACGATCTGTCGCAGAACAGGCAATCCGACATCGCATTCAATTGGGATCGCATGCTGAACTTCGAGGGCAATTCAGGGCCATACCTGCAATACGCATATGCGCGCCTAAAGAGTATCCTGCGCAAAGGTGAAGAAGGAGCGACATTCGATGTCGCTCATTTGAAGGACGAAACCGAATTGCAGGTGATCTTGCGGTTGCAACAGTTTCCGGATGTCATCGAGGACATAACCAAAAATTATTTCCCGCATCATCTTACGGATTACTTGTATGCGCTCGCAAAGGATGTGAACACAATGTATGCCACGGTGCAGGTACTCAAGGCCGAAGACGCCGAACGCAATGCGCGGCTTGCACTTATAGGCGCCGCAGCGCAAACCCTCAAAACAGGCTTAAACCTATTGGGTATCAAAACGGTGGAACAGATGTAAAAATACCCCTTGAAAAGGGCATTTTGGGGAAATTTGACAAAAAGGAGGGAAAGGCTATTATAGGAGTTATCCACTGTTGTCTGTATGAAAAATAGGGTAATATAAATATATAAAGGATTGTAAATTATTGTGGAGTTGAAATGCAGGAAGGCTCTACTGCGGGATACGAGTAGACCGATTTAATCGGTATCAAAAGTATCACGATGAGGGATTGCCGCCCCTCCAACTCCATAATAATTTGTAATCCTTTAAATAGGACGCTTTCCGAACACGGAAAGATGTTACAATAATAATCTCATTATCTTCAAGCGCTTCAATACAGACTATATAGTCTGTATTATTGATCTGTTTGATCAAGCAGAGGCCGGCTCTCTTCGAATCCTTATTTTCATAGATAGAGTCGGGATGCTTTACTATTGACTTAAGGTTAGTAACAATACAATCAAATTCCTCTGCGGGTCTTTTATCGTAAAGATGCTTAAGGACTTTCGTGTTGATATATACTTTACCGGGATAGAACCCGAGATCATTTTTTACTGATTTTGATAAGTGACAAACTAAAGCCTTTTTATCCACAACAAGTGATTTCTCGGGCGTACCTTTGATGTGTTGTTCGTAGAGAAAGCGATGCATAAGTGATATACATAATAGTACAGGACTATGGAGAATTGTAAAACGCAGAATTTACGAAACGCGTGGCATTTTAGATCGTTATAAGAAGAAAGGTAATATCTGATATAATACAGTGATGGAAGCAGTTAATAGGAATGAATAAAAAAGAGGTAATATCAACGCGCTTATCTGCCAACAAACAGGAAAGCATGAATCTATATGCATTGTCATCCCGAGCCCGTTCGACTTCGCTCAGGGTAAACTGCAGTCGAGGGATATGCAGCTCATAAAAACAGATTCCTGCTCCACCGCTAAAGCTATGGCGGCACGCGGTCGGCTACAAAGAGTATTTCTCCACTCGGAATGACAAAAAATATCACCATGCCCTCAAACGTAAAGACAATTGCAAAAGTTTTCATTGTAGCAGCCGTTTTGGTCGGATTTGGATTTTTGATGAGTTATCAAAGGGAAATATCCGTATTTGCCAATAGCGATGATAACCCGATAAGCGAAGAGCGCATCAGCTTTTTGTTGCTCGGGCAAACAGGCCGCGCCATAGGGTGGAGCAATGCGCCGGACCTCGCCGATAGCATAATCGTGGTGGATTACCGCCCGCAGATTGGGGTGGTCAATTTGGTATCGCTTCCGCGCGACCTGTTTGTTACGCTCGGAAGCGATTCATTCAAACTGAACGAAGTACTGCATCGCGGAAAGCTACCGGAGCTTATGGAAGTACTGCCGCAAATGACGGGCATCAAAACCGATAAATATGTGGTGGTAAACATCGACACCTTGAAAACGGTGGTCGATGAGCTCGGCGGCATCGATCTGACATTGCCGGAAAAGGCGGTAGATGCCGTAAGCGGGTATACGATCCCGGCCGGGGATAATCATATCAACGGCGATCAGGCCATTTGGCTGTCGAGGAACAGATATTCACCAGAGGGCGATTTCTTTAGGGAAAAGAACCAGCAAGAAATGATGCGCGCCATTTTGAAAAAGTTCAAAGGGTTGAGCACCATGGAAAAGACGGCGTTTTTGTTCAAGATGACACCGGAACTTGGCAAGCTGGATACGAACATAGACTTCAAGGAGCTGTTACCGACCATGCGCAAATTCGGGGGAGTGCGGCTTAATAATATCGTCATAGACTTCAAAACAGGCATATTGCAAAGTTCGCAGGTGCCATACGGCGCAGACATTGCCTATGTGCTTCTGCCACGCCTCGGCCAGGGCAATTATGATGAAATGCGCGCACACATCGAATCAAAGATAGAAAAGTGAGCAAGAAGGAACGCGAGGGAATCCCGCACGCTGTCATTCCCGTGCATTGCCTTGCTGTAGCTTTACGCGAAAGCAGGAAGGCGGGAATCCAGTATGTCGTAGATTTCAGCCTTCGTGGGGATGACCGTGTGCATAACGACATCGTAAGTCGTTACGCATTTAATTGTTCAGCCGCTTTTTCAAATGCGCCCTGCAGAAGCGTATTGTCTGCCTGTGAGATATGTTTCAGTACATATGTATCGGCCTTTAATTTAATGAAGGTTCCCTCGTGCGTTTCGATGGTCTTTGCGATGCCGATGCGCAGGCGCCAAAAGTCTTTCGTACCGAGTGTTTCTATGGTCGATTCTACGCCATGATGTCCAGCCGCTCCGCTGCCGAACGAAAGTTTGTACTCGCCCACGGGAATGTCGACATCGTCGTGCACTAAAAGCATGCGCTCCGGTTTGACCCCGTCCTTTTTAAGGATTTTTTTTACGGCAGGGCCGGACACATTCATGAACACCCCCAATGACTCGATGGCCGGCGGAGTGGCGAAAGAGGATTCACGCAGAAAGCGTACAAAAAGAGCCCCTGCATTATGATAGGTATGCGCGTATTCGGAGCCCGGATTGCCAAGGGCGATGATAATATCGATGTCGTTGAAAGAAGGGAATTTCGATTGCATGCCCGTTATTGGTTATTGGTTGTAGGCTGTCGGTTGGCTTGTTTGACATTGCCTACGTTTATACTAAAATGAAGTTAACAAATTAGCAAACGAGATGAAATCATTCCTGTACGCCCTTCGTGAGATCATAGAGATAGTGTTGGTTGCGGTGCTTGTCGTGTTCGGCGTCCGCAGTTTTTTGGTGCAACCGTTTTTGGTAAGCGGCGCAAGCATGGAGCCTAACTTTCATGGCGGGGATTATATTTTGATCAACGAACTTTCGTACCGGTTCCGCGAGCCTGAGCGAGGGGAGGTCATCGTGTTTCGGTATCCGGGAGACGAGCGAACCTTTTTTGTCAAGCGCATCGTCGGCTTGCCGGGGGAACGTATTGTGGTTACCGGGGGTGAATTGTATGTATATGAAAACGACGGCAGCGCAGGCACGCTGATCAGCGAAGAGTATCTTCCGAAAGATCTGCAGACAATGGGCGAAAAAGATATGGTATTGGGCGATGGAGAATATTTCGTCATGGGCGATAATCGCGATGCAAGTTTTGATTCGCGCCAATGGGGTGCACTTGAACGGTCCGAAATGATCGGTTCCGTTTGGGTCAGGCTATGGCCGCTCAACAAGGTCATGGCGTTCGAAAAGCCGATATACTAATGTACGAATAAGGGGAAACGAATAAAGGGGAAAGACCTCAAGAATCTACGAGCCGCATTCCTCCATTTTTCATATTTCATTTTTCGTATTTCGAATCTATGGCAGCAAAAGAAGCCGCTCCAAAAAAGAAAGTAAAGGCGAAAAAAATGGCCTATCAGTCCGTAAAGGGAATGCATGACATTCTGCCGGACGACCAACCGGTATGGGATAGGGTTCGATCGGCCGCGCGGCATGTGGGCGACTTTTATAATTTTTTACGCATCGATACGCCCATTCTTGAAAGCGCCGATCTGTTCGAACGCGGTTTGGGAGCGGGGACGGACATCGTAGAAAAGGAAATGTTCGTCGTGAAGACAAAAGGCGACAAAATGGTCATGCGGCCCGAGTTTACGGCTGCGGTCATGCGTGCGTATTTCCAGCATGGATTGGGTCAGTACGGCCAGCCGGTAAAGGTATATTATGAAGGACCGGTGTTTCGACACGAACAACCGCAAGCGGGCCGGTTTCGCCAGTTTTATCAGGCAGGGTTTGAAATATTGGGCGCAGAAAGCGACCCTATCTACGATGCACAGGCGATTTTGGGCGTGTATCGGATACTCGAGGAACTGAAGATCAAAAATGTGGCCGTGCACATAAACAGCATCGGCTGCCACAAATGTCGCGCTACGTATATTAAAAAGCTCGAGGCATATTATAAAAAGAACGCGCAAAAAACATGCAAAGATTGCAAAGTGCGCATAACGCGTAATCCGCTTCGCGTGCTTGATTGCAAAGAGGAAAAGTGCCAATTGGTAAAGGCGGATGCGCCGATCATCCTCGATTTTCTCGACACGGAGTGCAAGGCGCATTTCACAAAGGTGTTGGAATATTTGGATGAGGTAAAGATCCCATACCACATCGATTCGCATTTGGTGCGCGGACTCGATTACTATAACCGCACGGTTTTTGAACTGTTTACGGAAGGGTTTACTTATGCCATAGCCGCCGGTGGACGGTATGATTATTTGTCCGAAACGCTTAAGCTCGGGAAGCTATCTGCAGTAGGCAGCACCATTGGCATGGATAGGGTGGTGGAGGTGCTCAAGGCAAGCGGCAAGGGTATCGCGGCAAAGGCAAGCGCAAAGGTATTTTTGGTGCACATGGGAGATGAAGCAAAAAAGCGTGGCCTGGCATTGATCGAAGAGTTCCGCAAGGCGGGCATACGCATCAATGAATCGTTCGGCAAGGATTCGCTAAAATCCCAATTGCGCGTTGCAGACAAGGACCGCGCTCATTTAGCCATGATCCTTGGTCAGCGGGAAGTGTTTGAGGGGAGTATCATCATCCGCAACATGCAAACGGGCACACAGGAAAGCGTGCCGCTGGAGCGGGCAGTGGAAGAAGTGAAGAAACGGTTAAAGTAATCGCTAATAATGCTAATATAGGGCAAATAATGCTAATGTAAATTCAAATAGAGCGATTGATTTGCATTATTCGCCTTTAATTCGCATTATTCGCGAACACTCATTATGGATTGTCTCTTCTGCCAAATAACAAATAAGCAACGCGAAGCTTATATCGTCTACGAAGATGATCATGCGGTCGGAATACTTGATCCATTTCCGCGCACCCCGGGGCACACCATGGTCATCCCCAAGGTGCATGCCGAAACCATCCTAAGCTTACCGGAAGGGGAGGTGGATCCGCTGTTTATGGCGGTCAGAAAAATGACGGCCATTTTGCAGGAGGTGCTGGGCCCCGATGGCTTTACAATCGGTATCAACCATGGTAAAGTGGCTGGGCAAGCGATAGACCACCTGCATATTCATATTATGCCCCGGTGGCATAATGACGGCGGTGGATCGCTCCACAGCGTTGTCGGAAATCCTCCGAAGGAATCGCTGAAAGACATCAAGAAGCGTATTATTGCTATAAGCAATGAGAGCTCTTGAGTGTCATTCCCGTGAAAACGGGAATCCAGTCCAATAGTATTAATTAATCCTTATTTTAAGAAGCATGGAATTAAAACGTCGAGAAGGTGAATCGGTAAGCGCGTTCCTGTATCGCTTTTCCAAGAAGATGCAGCACAGCGGTGTCTTGAAGGAAGCAAAAAAGCGACGGACCCGCCCCCGCGCCGTCAACAAGAACAAGCGAAGAGTTGCAGCAATCTACCGCGAAGAAAAGCGCACGGAGATTGAAACGGCAAAGAAACTCGGAACCTTTTAAGAAAAGCACCATTGGTGCTTTTCTTATTTGTTTCGTGTAAATTGTGTATAATAAGAAAAATAATATATTAGGAAATGGGCTTGGGCTATGGATACATATCTCATATCTCATACCTCATATCTCATACTCATGACCATAAAGGAACAACTGATGGAAAAAATAAAGGAATCCATGAAAGCCGGAACATCCGATCGTACAAACATTTTGCGCTTGGCGATGAACGCGATCAAGAACCGTGAAGTGGAAAACCGTGGAAAGGGGATCGAAGTGGAGCTGACCGACGACGATGTAATCGATGTATTAATGAAAGAGGTGAAGCGCCGCAATGAATCCGCCGATGTATACACGCAGGCAGGACGGCAGGAACTGGCAGATGTTGAAATCGCGGAAGTGGCCATCATAAAGGAGTTTTTGCCCGAAGCGATTTCGGCGGAAGAACTCGACAAGATAGTGACTGCGGCAATCGCAAAAACGGAGGCAAAGGAAATCAAGGACATGGGCAAGGTCATGGCCGAAATCAATCCGCAGATCAAAGGCCGCGCAGACTCAAAAACGGTCAGCGACCTGATCAAAAATAAACTGGGATTGTAAGAGCTTGCCACCCCCGCTTCCCTCTGTCATCCCCGTGCCTGCCCTCTCCGCCAGCAGGCGGACGGAGGAATCCAGCATTCCTCATTAGAAATTAAAAATTAGTAATTAGAAATCCCTCTCCCATACCGTATACCCTATACCTTATACTTTATACCCTTTTCCCCCCCCCGCATTGTCATTCTCGTGAAAACGGGAATCCAGCATTTTTATTATAATAACCTATGGAATCACGCGAATTCATACCACACCATTTCGACCGCTCGAAGCACATGGAAAATGTCGAGTTGATTTTGCAGTCCGCGTCGCACGAGCGGCCTGATGAAAATGATTTCATTGAATTGCATGGCGAATCGACCGTTAAGCGCGATCTCGATGTGGTCCGCATTCTTGAGCAAAAGTTTCACGAGAACATCGAACACCTTACGCCCGCAGAAATGAAACGGGTCGAAGAAGGGAAAAAGCGAAGCGAAGCACTCGAGGTAATCATGGTCGAGGGAGGAGAGCTATATGACTGGTTTGGCGGGCGGGCATTTTTATCCCGCACTGCAAAGTACGACGATTATAACGGGATCGATGGCGTATTGGAAATAGTACGGGAAGAAGGGGAGGATGGCGAGCAGGAACCGCACAACATTGCCCTCGCTGTGGATGTTTCCATGCGCCCCGATTTTTCTTCGATAGAACGAAAGATCAGCCGTAATGTGGAAAAAGTTACCGGGCCCAAAAAGCCGCGCGTAAAATATTTTCAATCGGCGGTCAACGGATCTAAAAAAAGTTTGACCATGGTGTTGCCGGTCGTCGTGGGAGTAGAGGGAAAGCATGCCGAAGAATTGACGGATCTGTTCGGCGAAGTGATCCGCATGCGTGCCGTCAAAGACAGGTCAGAACCGGCAAAGCAGTTGCTGAAAGAGAAACTGAACGAAATAGCAAACCATCCGACACAAGTAGTATTCCTGCAGGAAATTGCAGATCAGCTCGATGGATACGCGAAACTTTTTGCGAAGCGAACCGATGGGAGCAGTGTTGCCTACGGTGAAAAGGCAAAAGAACTGTCGGACGTCATATACGAGATCATCCGATCAAAGGTAGATATCGATCCGGGCAAATACGGGAACGACGGTGTTTTCATGGCAATAGGAGACGTCGCAGAAAAAATGGGTGCATAAAAAGACTGAAAGGGGGTCCGCCGCACGGCGGACCCCCTTTTCTTTTGAACAAAATCTGCTACAGTAGTGATTATGAAACTATCCATGGGCATTGTGGGGACACAATCCGACATGGTTATGAAGATAACGGCGGGGTAAAGGGGATCCTATTTAGCTTTAAAGTTACCATCTCTAGTAATAGGAGAAGACTAAGCCTAGTATCTTGATTTAAAAGGAAGTATAATATATTTATATGCATAAAGATGCTTTTTTCAGATTTTATGCGAATTTACCCCTTAATATTCGTCGCGAAGTTATCTTAACTTTAAAGGATAGGGGGCCAATAACATGGGAGGTTGCTTACCTTGAAATTCAATCCGGCTCAGATCTTGGAGAGGAAATTCTCAAAAAATTAGTCGAATTTAAATTCATACCAATCTATGGAGAAGATACAGCAACAGAATAAAGAAGAGATAATTGCGAAAGAGATAATTGATCTTGTAGTAGCGAGATTAGAAACAATCCCATCTAATATTTCGATTTCGATCGGAGGTGACGGAAGCTTTACTGTGAGTGAGTTGATTGAAAAGGTAAAGACAGGGGATGAAATTGGTAAAAAGATGGTAGAAATGCAGTTGGCATATTTACGCTCGTTAAGTAATCTGCGTCCACAGCAAGAAAATGCAACTTCTAATAACTAGACCTCGATATGATAAGCCAACGCACTATCTTTTTCATTGGGCAGGTGATTTGATACGCGAAGCAAAGAGTAGGAGAGTTAAGGTTGTTGATTTAGAAAAAGAAAAGGCGATAAAGAGTATATTTCATAGTTACTTAAGAAAGAATGCGGCTGATGTCGTAATTATAAATGGGCACGGTAATGAATATGAGGTCGCCGGGCATGACGGAGAAATAATACTTGCAATAGATGACGGGGTGCATCTTTTGAAGGATAAGAATGTATTTATAAGGGCATGTAACTGTGGAGAAAATCTAGGCGTTGAAATAATTAAAGCAGGAGCAAGAGGATTTATAGGTTATAATCAACCTTTTATATTTCCATTTAATAGAGAAAGCGTTGGGAAGCCTATGGAGGATGAGCTAGCTAAGCCTCTTCTTGAATGCTCGAACCAGGTTGGAATTTCCTTGATTAAGGGGAATTCGATAAAAAAAGCTCAAGAAGATAGTATGAAAAAATATGAAGAAAAAAGGAGCGAGCTGTTAAGTACGAAGACGCCAGATACTTATATCCTGCCATTTTTAAATTGGAATATGATTAGCCAAGTTTGCTACGAGCAAAGCAGCGACCAATAAAAAGAATCGTCAAATGTTTCATGAAAGAATTTTTGATAGTATCAAAAAGAGTGATAGTCGTATGACAAAAATATTTTTTAAAGAAAAACCAACCGCTGATCAGATTAGTCAGTACGAAGAGGGACTAAAGCATCTCTTGCAATATCAACGCGCAGAAGTAAAAGTGGTGTTTCATGACAGGCCGGTAGAAATAACAACACATATAAATGGTGTACATATGGATAATACCTATCATTGGATTGACCATTTTCTTGTAAAAACACCAGGAATTGAATTTAAAACAAGTAACCCATTTCGAGATGGCATAGATGATAGCACCTTATCCAAGGATCATATTTGGAGCGACGCATTTCTTATTCAGGACAAGATTTATCATAAGTTAAACAAAACAACGCATCTTACGAAAGACAATGACGACCCTTATTGGAAATTATGGGATTTGAGAGAGGATTAGTAATGATCCTTTTTCTTTTGTCAGAGTGCTCGTGGCTACCCTTAATAAGTCCCGTATGGGCAAGTTTGATACTTAAAGCTATGAATATACCCAAAGCGTATTTTTTGCCGTATAATCAAGCTAACAACCAAATAGAGCCCGCAAGGGCAAGTGCCTAACCCTATCGCTTCGGCGGTAGGTATGGTGCGAAAATCGCAAAGCAGTAAAGATCCCATCATTAGGATCGCTGCTTTGCGTTATGCAGGGAAACTTGTATATGACCAGAAGATCTTGTATATTGGCCGGTTCAAAAAACAGGAAACTATATAATCAAAGTTACTCCCCAGGACGGAGCTTTAGCGGCGTCTACATACAGCCTCACATTTCAAGCGGGAAGTGCGACAATTCTATTAGCACAAGATGTTTCCTTGAATCAGATACCAATCCAAGGATATGGCATTGAATCATTAGCGTCTACTGACACCACAAGGATCTTTGTTCCGGTATTAATTGATATTAAACCGAATAATAGTTATCCAAACAGTATCAATCTCGGATCTAATGGAGTGGTGCCGGTCGCGATCTTCGGATCAATGACTTTCGACGTTCATCAAATTGATCCAGTCACAATTAGACTTGCCAACGCATCCGCAAAGCTCAAAGGTAACGGCCAGCCTATGGCAAGTTATTCGGACGTGAATGGAGATGGATACGCTGATATTGTAGTTCAAATGTCGACCCAAGCCTTACAACTAACAACAAGCGATACGCGAATAAATCTGGAAGGCAAATTAACGAATGGAGCCGTATTCAAAGGATCGGATTTGGTCCGTATTGTTCAATAAAACAATGGATACTATAACAAAAAAATGGTTGTTTATTGCTATCGTATTTGTTGCGATAGGCATCCTAATTATTGCTACGATTTGGGTGTTTTACGAGCGACATGATAAAAAATTGCTTCCCGTAGGCTATTCTCCGCAAGTTGTTGCACTTACTACTTCTTCAACTCCCATTACTAAAATAGCTAGTAATGAGATAAAAACAAAAACATATCGTAATGCGGAGTGGGGGTTCGAATTTCAGTATCCTGAAAATTGGGTTGTAAAAGAAAAAACTTTTGGGAGTTACTATAGCAAGTTTAATCTTGAAATTGTACCTCCGGGAAAGATAGAGTTATTTGATCCAATTGTAGTTAATATTGTCTCGCCTGAATTTACTAATCACACATTTCTTGGATTGAATACAACTAATACAGTGTCGGAAGTTGATGGTGTATCGGGAATAAAATATGAATATGAGTTTGAGGGATTGCCAGAGGTAGACATAGTGTTACCACTTAAGGAAAATAAAATGATTATAGGTACAAAAAAAAAGTTTGAGTATGTTTTTAATCAAATAGTCTCCACCTTTAAATTTCTGAAATGATCATTCCGACAGATATCCGCCAAAACAGTATCAATCTCGGCTTCAATGGAGTGGTGCCGGTCGCGATCTTCGGATCAATGACTTTCGACGTTCATCAAATTGATCCAGTCACAATAAAACTTGCCAACGCTTCCGCAAAGCTCAAGGGGAATGGTCAACCTATAGTAAGCTATTCTGATGTGAATAGGGATGGGTTTATAGATGTCGTTGTTCAGATATCGACCCAGGCATTGTAGCTGACGGCGAATGATACAAAGGCGAACCTGAGGGATAACTTAACAAACGGAACTGTGTTTAATTGGGTTAGGTACTAATAATTACTATTTGTTGTAGGCAAAAGAAGGTGCATAGATAACCTTGATCAAGTTCTTTCCGCACATAAGGTCAAAACTGGGCCTTCTCTTTACACATTTACAAAATCTGCTACAGTAGTGATTATGAAACTATCTATGGGTATTGTGGGGTTGCCGAATGTCGGCAAATCGACCCTCTTTAAACTGTTGACCGATCTGAACATCACGATCGCAAACTATCCGTTTGCGACCATCGACCCGAACGTGGGCGTGGTTCCGGTTCCGGATGATCGTTTGCAAAAACTTGCGACCATGTCGGGTACAAAAAAGATTATCCCCGCGGTGGTCGAATTTTACGACATCGCCGGCTTGGTAAAAGGCGCATCGGCAGGTGAAGGGCTGGGCAACCAGTTTTTGACCCACATCCGCGAAACGGATGCCATTGTAGAAGTATTGCGTTGTTTTCCATCGGACGAGATTATTCATGTGGAACAGGGAGTGGACCCGGTCCGTGATATGGATATCATCAATACGGAACTCGTGTTGAAAGACCTCGATACGGTAGACAAGCGCATCACCAGGCTGGAAAGCGAAGCGCGTGCAGACAAGAACAAGGCGGCAGATGTGGAACTTGTCAAAAAGCTCCGCGTAGTATTGGATGAAGGCAAAATGGCGAACACGCTTCCCGATGATATGCTTGCCGAACCGGCGATAAAGGAAATGACCTTGCTCACGGCAAAGAAGATGATCTATCTGCTCAATGGCGCGCCGGAACATGTAAGCGATGAGCTGAAGGCGAAGATCAAAGAAGCGGGTGCCGATTATGTCATCTACGACCTGCATGACACGCTGGATGTGGACGATCTGATAACAAAAGCATACGAGATTCTCGGATTGATCAGCTACTTCACGACAGGCGAAGAAGAAACCCGTGCATGGACCATTCGCAAAGGCGCAAAGGCGCCGGAAGCGGCAGGGGAGATACACAGCGATTTCGAAAAGAAGTTCATCCGCGCCGAGGTAATAGCCACGGAAAAGCTGCTTGAAGCAGGAGGATGGAAAGAAGCAAAGCAAAAAGGCTGGATCCGCACCGAAGGGAAGGAGTACACCGTAGTTGACGGGGATGTTATGGTAATTCTTCACTCTTAAACCTCGGGTGTCATCCCGGCGGAGCATGTCCAAACACCAACTCGCGAAGCGTTTTGGTTGTGTGGGGCCGGGGTCAAATATCTATGTATTGTCATACCGGCGGAGGCCGGTATCCAGTACTGCTATGGATGGATGCCGGCCTCCGCCGGCATGACAAAAATACCGCTTCAAGCGGTATTTTTTCTATGCTATACTATAGCAAATGAAAACACTGCGTGAATACATAGAAGACGCGAACCTTCGCAAGGTTGCCATTGGGCATTTCAACATTTCCGATCTCGCAGGTTTGAAGGGTATTTTTGAAGCGGCAAAAGAATTAGACTTGCCCATCATCATTGGCCTCTCCGAAGGGGAGCGTGATTTTGTGGGTACGAAGAACGCCGCCGACATGGTTCGTAATCTGCGCGAGCAATACGACTATCCGATATTCATCAATGCCGACCACACGCACTCACTGGAAAAGATACAAGAAGCGGTCAATGCCGGCTTCGACGAGCACCACTACGACCTCCGTTACCAGCCCGCGCGCAGCGAGCGCCCCAGCGATATCTCGCGCGACTTCGCCAAGGGCGTGAACCTTTACGACGCCTATCTGCAATACAACTTCAGCTTCGGCGAGCGCAACGGCCTTGTTTCCATTGGCCAGCAGTACGTGCGCTGGGGCGAGGCCAATCTGGTCGCGATCAACAGCCTCTCGGAGATCAATCCGCCCAATGCCGCGCTGCTGCGCATGC
>MGIT01000006.1:965-1304 GCA_001793895.1 Candidatus Wolfebacteria bacterium RIFOXYB1_FULL_54_12 | reverse complement strand
TCTGCTGCTGGTTCCCACCGACATCAGCGAGGGCCTGTCGGCCGACTTCATCTACCAGTTCGGCTGGAAGGCCGTGCAGGCCGATCCGCGCGGCAGCTTCTTCGCCGACACCGACCTCGCCGGCGGAGGCCGTTACGGCTATATCTCGCTGGGTCAGTTCGGCGAAGACCCGAACAAGCTGGCCAAGCCCGCCGGCGTGCTGGGCCTGATCTCCAGCACCTCGCTGACCATTGATCTGCAAGAAACTGAGGCCCGGGACAATGGCCAGTACGGCCTGCGCGTCAACTACCTGGCCGACTGGCTCAACAACGGCACCGAGCTGGGGCTCTACTTACTCAA
>MGIT01000006.1:0-928 GCA_001793895.1 Candidatus Wolfebacteria bacterium RIFOXYB1_FULL_54_12 | reverse complement strand
ACCGACGAGTCCTGCGCGCGCAGCTCCACCAATGCCATCGACGCCTACGTCGCCTGCGGCGGCTTCAACGGCAGCCTGCCCGGCATTCCCGGCCTGCAAAAGGAACCGCTGCCGATCGACACCATGCAGGCCAAGCTGGTCTACCCCGAAGACATCCAGATGTACGGGGTGAGCTTCAACACCACCATCGGCAGTTGGTCACTGGCCGGCGAATACTCGTTCCGCCCGAACGTGCCCTTGCAGGTGCACATCACCGACGTGATCTTCACCGGCCTGCAACCGGCCTTTCCCGACAACGACATCGTCGCCGACCCCACCGGCGCCAATGCGCTGATCACCCAGATCGCCAACTCGCTCAACATCGACCCCAATGCGATCACCAGCTTGCTGCCCGGCCTCACCGGCGATGTGGTGGACCTGTTGCGCGCCACCCTGCCCAGCGCCGATCACGGCGTGCCTAGCTTCCTCAAGCACTACCGCGGCATCGACCGCATCGCCGGCAACCAGTTGATCAATGGCTATGAGCGCTTCCCGGTGGGGCAGCTCGACCTGACCGCGATCAAGGCCTGGTCGAAGAACCCCTTCAACGCCGATCAGGTGCTGCTGATCGCCGAGGCCGGCATGACCCAGATCTTCAACCTGCCCTCGCACCAGGTGCTGCAGATCGAAGGCGGCGGCGCCAACCGCACCCACGCCAGCCCCGGCGCCGACTGCACGGGCGAGGCACCCGGTACGCCGGTCGCGGATTGCACCAAGCATCTGAATCCAACCCAGCAGACCAGCAACTTCGCCGACGAGATCGCCTGGGGCATCCGCCTACTGACCCGCATGGAATACAACGACGTGGTCTTCGGCTGGAGCTTCAAGCCCACCTTCGGGTTCTTCTGGGATGTCGAAGGCGTGGCCCCCTACCCGATCCAGAACTTTG
>MGIT01000005.1 GCA_001793895.1 Candidatus Wolfebacteria bacterium RIFOXYB1_FULL_54_12 | reverse complement strand
CTGGGCGCCAACGCCCGGGAAATATCGCGCCAGCTCGAAAAGATCCGCGAACACGGCTCGCTCGTAAAAGGCGCACCGACCGAAACGGGGGGATTGTTGTTTGTCGATTACAACGGAACCGACTTCAACAAACTGCCGGTCGGCATGGTACGCACGAACGACAACCGGATCATTCTCGTCGCGAAGGCGTGGCAAGAAAAACTGGACAAATTAAAAAAAGGCGCGAAACAAAAGGAACCGAGGCCAAAATACTCCGAGGTGATCATTGTTTCCAAGGATATAAACCTGCGACTCAAGGCGGATGCGTGCGGCATCACCGCCCAAGACTATCTGGGCGATAAAACGATAGAGCGTATCGAAATGCTCTACTCCGGCATGGAAATGCATGTGCTGCCGAATCGCATAAAGTCCGTCTTGAATGATCATACGGTGCGTCAGCAAGGGCTCATTCCCGCAAAGGCGCTGGCCGACACGCTACGACTGGAAGACATATATGCGAATGCATGCTGTCAATTCAAAGCAGATAAAACAACGGTCAACGCGATCTACAAAAAAGCCGCCGGACACTTCCGCATCGAACGAAAGATAGGGCCTGCCCGAAAATGCCTCGTAATGCCAAGCAACATAGAACAGCGGTTCGCCTATGAACTGCTCATGGACCCCGAGATCTCGATCGTAACGCTTAATGGCAAGGCAGGGTCCGGCAAGACGCTTATGGCACTCTTGGCGGGGTACGAACAGCTCGAGGATGCATATGATCAATTGCTCGTGTATCGCCCTTGTCACGAAATAGGGGCGCCACTGGGATTCAGACCCGGCAGTACCGAGGAAAAGTTCGATCCATTCACGCTTCCGATCTTCGATAACATGAAACTCCTCCTGGACGCGAGGGAGAGCCTATGCGCCACCGGACAACAGGGAGGGAGATATGTTTCCAAGGGGTTTAAGGAGCTGAGGGAACCAAAGGAATCCAAAAATGGATCCTACGCCAAGGTAAAGGATCTGATCGCAAAAGGGTTACTCGACATAGGGCCCATTAACCACATCCGTGGAAGAAGTATCGCAAGGTCATTTATCATCGTTGATGAAGCGCAAAATCTCACCCCACTCGAGGTAAAGACCATCATCTCGCGCGCCGGCGAAGGCACAAAGGTCGTATTGACCGGCGATGTCTACCAGATAGACAACCCGCTGGTCGACTCGATCTCAAACGGTCTTTCGCACACGGTCGAGCGACTCAAAGGTTCGGGGCTGGCAGGGCACATTACGCTGCTCAAATGCGAACGATCCAACCTTGCAGAGCTCGCGGCAACGCTCCTGTAACATTCCATGCGCATTACAAACACCAAGGTCCCGCACCCACGCGGGATCTTTTTTTATGCCTCGCCGTTGTAGGACATGGTACTATCGGATATACTATAGGGAGTAACACATTGGGGGGAGAAGATTTATTTATGCACAAAATTATTGTACTGCTAAAAAGCAAGTTATTCATTGCGCTCGCATCAGTCGCGGTCATTATCGGCGGCTATACCATCTATCAAAACACGCGTCCGCAGACATACCCGACCGTACCGGTGAGCCGTGGTGCCATTCGTGAGGAGGTAAACATCACTGGCAAGGTGAAGCCGACGCAAAACCTCGATATCGCATTCGAAAAAGGCGGCCGCGTTTCACGCATCCGTGTCAAGGTAGGCGATACGGTACAAGCAGGTCAGGAGGTCATACAATTGGATAATGCAGATCTCTATGCCCAGCTTGCCCAAGCGCGGGCAAATGTCCGTTCGCAAGAAACAAAGCTCGAACAGCTCACCATAGGCGCTCGCCAAGAAGACCTTGCCATATCGCAGGCACGCGTAGACAACGCAAAAATAGCACTCGCCGATGCGCAGCGCAATTTGGCAAACGTCACGGAAAAGGCGGCTATCGACATTGCAAACACCTACAGCTCGGTATCAGACACGCTGACGGACGCCTACACCAAATCGGACGATGCTATTCGCAATCAAATAGACAATCTTTTTTTGTATGACGAAACAGATCGTCCGATACTTTCATTCAGCGCATTCAACAGCCAGGCAAAGATAGCGGCAGAGGCAAATCGCGTACGTTCGACCGCCGGCCTGAATACATTTTCACAAAACGTGGCAACGGCACGCGCGGCAAGCGGAGATGCCGCAGCACTGGACACATCCGTAGAGCAGGCAAAGGCACATCTCGACATATTTCTCGAGCTTTTTGGCAACCTGCAAGATGTCGTAAACGGCCCCACCAGCTTGGACGCGACAACGCTCGACACCTACAAAACAGCCGTGTCCACGGGCCGAACCGCCATCGTGACCGTACTGACAAGCGTAAACAAGCAACGCCAATCCATAGCGGCTCAAAAATCAACAAACCAAAGCGCCGTATCCAATGCGCAAGCGAGCATAACGACGGCGCAAACCTCGCTTGACCAAGCGGAGCGCGAACTAACCCTAAAGATCGCAGGCGCTTCGGCACAGGACATAGCCTATCAAAAAAGCCAGGTGGAAAACGCCCGGGCAAATGCCGATTATTATCAGACACAAATCGACAAGACCATCCTCAAGGCGCCATTCTCAGGGACGGTAACCAAGATCGTTCCAACGATAGGGGATATCGTTTCGCCCAATGCACCCGTGATCTCGGTCATCGGCTCGGGGCGCTTTCTTATTGAATCCTATGTGGCCGAGGCGGATATCGCAAAGGTCAAGGTTGGCAACACGGCAAAAGTGACCCTCGACGCATATGGCTCGGATGTCATATTCGATGCGCAGATCATATTGATAGATCTATCGGCAACCACACTTGAAGGCGTTGCCACCTACAAGACCACGTTTGAGTTCGTACAGGAAGACGCCCGCATTCTTTCGGGACTTACGGCAAACATAGATGTTCTGTCGGGTGAGCGCGCAAATGTGCTCTATGCACCAACAAGGAATATCATCTCGCGAAGCGGAGCAAAATACGTAAAACTGCTCACTAACGAAGCAAAGGGAATCGTAGAAGAAGTCGAGGTAATTACCGGATTGCGCGGGTCCGACGGGCGCACGGAAATCGTTTCAGGAGTAAAAGAGGGCGACACCATAGTAACAAATTAATAGGCACATATGCATGAAACAAATAGCGCAAGCAAAGAAAAGCATTCCCATAAGGATCGCCCGCGCGTTCTTTCGACAAAACACCTGCGCAAGGTGTATATGATAGAAGACGTGGAAGCGGTGGCGTTGCGCGACATATCCCTTGATATTCACGAAGGGGAATTTGTATCCATCATGGGCCCGTCGGGGTCGGGAAAATCTACGCTGTTACAGATCCTCGGCTGTCTGGAGCGGCCGACCGAAGGAACGTACATGCTCGACGGAAAAGATCTCGAGCACTACTCCGATGACGAACTTGCACGAATCCGCAATAAAAAGATCGGGTTTATATTTCAGGCGTTCAATCTCTTGCCGCGGCTTTCGGTCATTGAAAACGTAAAACTTCCGCTTGTGTATGCCGATGTGCGCGAGCCGGAACGCACGGCCATTGCGCGCGAGATCATCGGAATGGTCGGCCTTGCTGAACGGGAGCAATTCCCAACGGTCAAGCTGTCTGGCGGTCAAAAACAGCGAGTGGCCATCGCACGCGCATTGGTAAACGGCCCGAAGGTAATCTTTGCCGATGAGCCCACCGGAAGTCTTGATTCAAAATCGGGAGCCGTTATTTTGCAATTCTTGCAGGATCTGCACGAACAGGGGCACACCATCGTTATGGTCACGCATGAATCATATGTTGCGGCCGCTGCGGAACGCATCATCCACATAAAAGATGGGCTTGTTGAGAGTGACGAATGGGTCGAACATCGCCATCACATTAAAAATAACGATCTGATCAAATAACTCCATGCGATTATGGGACACGATTCACATGGCGACCGTTGGTTTGGCGACGCATCGTTCGCGTTCGTTATTGACCATTCTCGGCATCGTCATCGGCATCGGGGCGATCATCGTGGTCGTCGCATTGGGTGAAAGCGCGAAACAGCTTATTGTAGGCGAAATCCAAAACATGGGCCCCAAGAACATATTTGTCGTTCCCGGTCGGGCGCCTACCGACATCGGCGGAGCAGGGTCGACCCTGTTCATCGACTCGCTTCGGGAAAAGGACCTAAATGATCTCAAAGAGCGCGCAAACGTTCCAAACGCGGTCTCCGTAACGCCGATCGTCTTCGGCAACATTACATCCACATACGAAAATGAATCTTATATGGGTTTGATCATGGGCAGTACGCCCGATCTTGTTCGCCTGTTCGACCTGACCCTCGCAAGCGGGGATTTCTTTCCCGAAGAAAGTGTGCGACAAAAGGAGGATGTAGCCGTGATCGGGAAAAAGGTTGCGGACGAATTGTTTCCGACACAGGACCCGATCGGCAAGAAAATAAAGATCAAGGGGAAAAATTATCGCGTCATGGGCGTGTTTGGACAAAAGGGCCAAGGTTCGTTCGTCAATTTCGACGAAACCGTGGTCGTTCCCTATACGGTCGTACAGCAATATATTTTGGGCATAAAACATTTCCAGCGCATGGTCGTGGAAGTAGATGAGGAAGGAAACATTGCGAATGCGGCGCGCGACATAGAAACGCTCTTGCGCAATAATCACAACATAGATGATCCTGAAAAGGACGATTTTTTCATCATGACGCAAGATGATATCGTACAGCGCATCGGAAATGTGACCGACATCATGACACTGCTACTGTCCGCGGTTGCAGCCATATCGCTGATCGTCGGCGGTGTGGGCATTATGAATATCATGCTTGTTTCCGTCATGGAACGTACCCGCGAGATCGGGCTACGCAAGGCGCTTGGCGCAACCAACAAGGATATTTTGCGCCAGTTTCTTTCCGAGGCGATCATCCTTACGGTCAGCGGCGGCATCATCGGCGTGGGCATCGGAGTATTTATCGGCATTACGCTTTCGTTGATCATCAATTATGTTTTTGGCATTGCCTTCTCCTTTTCATTCCCCGTAGGCGGCGCGATAGCCGGACTCATCGTTTCCACGCTGGTCGGCTTTGCCTTTGGCATCTTCCCCGCACGACAGGCATCGCGCAAAAGCCCCATGGAGGCACTTCGTTACGAATGATATGACAAACAATGATCGGATCAAAACCGCATATGAAGGGGTCATCATGCATCGCTCGCGTTCATTATTGACTATTTTAGGCATCGTCATCGGCATCACGTCGATTATTCTTATTCTTGCGATCGGAGCCAGCGCTCAAGAGCTCGTACTGCGTGAAGTGCAGACCTTCGGGCCAAAGAACGTATTCGTACTTCCGGGAAAACAACCGGAGGGTTTTTCAGGGTTTGCCGGATCGATCATGAATGATTCATTGCAAGAACGGGATGTTACGGCGCTCAGAAGAAAGGAAAATGTTCCCGATGCCGCAATGGTCATGCCATACATGGAGGGGAGCGTTACGGCAACATATCGGTCGCAATTGTTCAGCGGTGCGTTGCTGGGCGGAGAAAAGGACATATTCCGCTTGTTCCAACTTGAGCTCGCCGATGGGGATATATTTTCCGATGAAGATGTCGCACAACAGACGGGAGTGGTCATACTCGGTACCCGCGTCGCAGAAAAACTGTTCGATACCGAAGACCCGATCGGCAAACATATCAAAATAAAGGATAAAAATTATCGCGTCATCGGAGTGTTGCACAAAAAGGGCCAGGGCGCGGCGGCGGCATACGACGACGCATTCATCATGCCGTACACGACGGTGCAACAGTATGTCATGGGCGTCCATTATATCAGTCATATTATCGTCGAGGCCAAAACGGAAGCATCGATTCCCGCGATGGTGCGTGATATCAAAACGACCATGCGTGAAAGTCACGACATAAAGGACACAACCAAAGACGATTTTTATACCATGACCATGGAAGACGCGGCGGCGCTCTTTACGACCATTACGGATGTTCTGACGATCCTACTTACGGCGATCGCGGCCATATCGCTGGTCGTCGGCGGTGTGGGTATCATGAACATCATGTTCGTATCGGTCACCGAACGTACACGCGAGATAGGACTGCGCAAGGCGGTTGGCGCAACGGATCAGGACATACTGCGCCAATTTTTATTTGAAGCATTGATACTGACACTGACCGGAGCGATCATCGGCATCATGATAGGCTGGGGCGGAGGCATCGTCATTACCTTTATTCTTGGGGCGGCCTATGGAATGGACTTCAACTTCTTCTTTCCCTTTCAAGGCGCGCTGGTCGGCGTGATCGTTGCCATGTCGATCGGTTTTATATTTGGCATCTTCCCCGCACGACAGGCATCGCGCAAAAGCCCTATGGAAGCGCTTCGCGCAGAATGATATGCGGATCATAGCACACATGGACATGGACGCGTTCTTTGCCTCCATAGAAGAACGGGACAAGCCATGGCTCCACGGATTGCCCATCGTCATCGGCTCCGACCCGCAAGACGGCAAAGGAAGGGGAGTGGTTTCGACTGCGAATTACAAGGCGCGGGAATACGGCATCCGATCGGCATTGCCTATATCGACCGCATGGCGCCTATCCGAAGCGGCCAAAAAGCAAGGAAAGTCCGGCGCGACATTTATTACGCCGAATATGGAAAAATATGCCGTCGCATCGGAACGGATCATGGCGATAGTGCGTGGGCATGCCGACCACATCGAACAGGCGAGTATTGACGAGGCATACATCGATCTGACCAATGCGGGCAGCTATGAACATG
>MGIT01000004.1:65480-67138 GCA_001793895.1 Candidatus Wolfebacteria bacterium RIFOXYB1_FULL_54_12 | reverse complement strand
GAAGAAATGGAGCCGCCGCCACCTTCGCCTTCGCCTGCGCCTTCACCACCTTCACCACCCTCGCCACCCTCGCCGCCTTCGCCGTATTCGCCGCCGCCATCACCGCCCTCGCCGCCGCCCTCGTCGCCGACCGTAAGAGTCAAGAGGAATATCGAGTGGCCACGGTCGTATTTTATATGGCTATGGTCGTTTCGATCATCACATTTTACGCGTAAGGCGCGAACCGCCAAGGAGGCACCCCCCCGCAGCACACGCTGCGGGGTTTTTATTTCATAAATATTTGCGTCATCGCAAGACGCAAATATTTCCGTCTTGCAATGACGGAATATGCACCCCTCTGTCATTCCCGTGAAAACGGGAATCCAATATCCCGTTATCGGTCATAAGTTATTTCAAAGTTGCCCCAAAGAGCATATTAGGTATAATGGGGACAAAGAAGAGGCGTAGATTTGTGATATGCGTCTATTTGTATTCGCATTATTTGCGCCTAATTCGCATTATTCGCGACCCCCTATGAAGTTCACCCACCTCCACACCCACTCCCACTACTCCTTGCTCGATGGTTTGGCAAAGATCGACGATCTTGTTGCGCGTGCAAAAGAACTCGGCATGGAATCATTGGCATTGACCGATCACGGCAACCTCTATGGAGCGGTCGAGTTTTACTCGAAGGCAAAAAAGTCCGGCATCAAACCGGTGCTCGGCATGGAGGCTTATGTGGCAAAAGGCAGCAGGCTTGATCGGAAGCTTGCGCCTGCCGAAAGCGAAGGAACCGGCAAAAAAACAAAGGAAAATTATAACCACCTTACATTGCTCTGCGAGAGCGAAAAAGGTTGGAAAAACCTGCTTAAATTGTCTTCAAGCTCGCACTTGGAGGGGTTTTATTATAAGCCGCGAGTAGACAGGGAGATATTGGCTCAGTGGCACGAAGGGATCATTGCCTTGTCTGGTTGTCTCGGCGGAGAAATAGCCCAACTGTGCGTGCACGGCCGAATGGAAGAAGCGGAGGCTGTGGCAAAAGAGTACAGGGACCTGTTCGGCAAAGATAATTTTTTTATTGAAATATGGCACTTGCCGCATATTCCCGACGCGGAGATCGCGGTAAAAGGACTAAAGACGATCGCGAAAAAACTCGGCATCCCCGTGGTGGCAACAAAAGATATTCACTATGCGCGCCCGGAAGATGCGCAGTATCAGGACATTTTGCTTGCGGTCCAGACTGGCAATACGGTGAACGATGTGGGGCGCATGTCGATGATGGACGAAAATTATGCAATGAACTCGCCCGAAGAAATGGCAGAGTGGTTTGCCGATATTCCCGAAGCGATAGAAAACACGGCAAAAATAGCGGAGCGGTGCAATGTGGAACTTGAGCTGGATGTGGTGCGCTTGCCGAAGTTTGCCACACCGGGAGGGATGGATAGCATGGACTATCTCGAAAAAATAATACGGGAGGGACTTTCGTCGCGCTATAAAGAAATTACGCAGGAAGTGAGCGACCGAATGGAATACGAAATTGGCGTTATACGAAACACGGGGTATGCCGATTACTTTTTGATCGTGCAAGATTTTATTAAATGGGCGCGCGATCACGGGGTGGTGGTGGGGCCGGGCCGAGGATCGGCGGCGGGAAGTCTCGTAGCCTATGTGTTGAACAT
>MGIT01000004.1:8516-65464 GCA_001793895.1 Candidatus Wolfebacteria bacterium RIFOXYB1_FULL_54_12 | reverse complement strand
AGCGGTTCTTGAATCCGGATCGCATTCAAATGCCCGATATTGATATTGATTTCGCCGACAAGCGACGCGACGAAGTGGTAAATTATGTGCGGCAGAAATATGGCGAAGACAGGGTTGCACAGATCATTACCTTTGGAACAATGGCGGCACGCGCGGCAATTCGCGACGCAGGTCGCGCGCTTGGCTTGCCCTATGCGTTTTGTGATCAGGTGGCAAAACTGGTTCCCGCTCCCCCGACTCCGGTAAAAAATCTCGGACAAGCACTCGATGCGGTAGAAGAAATGCGCACGATGTACGCCACAAATCCGGATGCGAAAAAGTTGATAGACGCCGCAAAGAAACTCGAAGGGGTTGCCCGGCATGCGTCGGTGCATGCGTGCGGCATCATCATTTCCGCGGAGCCGCTGACCGACGTGGTGGCACTGCAGCGATCGCCGCAAAATGAAAATTCGGTTATCACACAGTTTGAGCAAGGGATCGTTGAAAAACTCGGGTTGCTCAAGATGGACTTTCTCGGACTGCGTAACCTGACGATCATCGAAGAGGCGTTGCGATTGGTGCAGGAAAGCACGGGAGAGCTTGTAAATATTTCAAACATTCCGCTGAATGACGCGCAGACGTTCGAGGTGTTGCAAAATGGCGATACGGTGGGAGTGTTCCAGTTTGAATCCGCAGGCATGCGCCGCTACCTGAAGGAGCTGAAACCGACCGAATTCGAAGATGTGGTCGCCATGGTGGCGCTCTATCGCCCAGGCCCAATGGAACTGATCCCTGATTATATCAACCGAAAGTACGGACGTGAAGAAGTAAAACTTCTGCACCCCATGCTCGCGCCAATCCTTGGAAAAACCTACGGCATTGGTATTTATCAGGAGCAGATGATGCGCATTGCGCGCGATCTTGCCGGATACACGCTTGCCGAAGCGGACACGCTGCGCAAGGCGATCGGCAAAAAGATCAAAGCGCTGCTCGACGAGCAGGAGGGAAAGCTGATCAACGGTATGATAGCTAATGGTATCAACGAAAAGATAGCCCGAAAGATATGGGAGCTGTTCCCGCCGTTCGCGAAATACGGTTTCAACCGATCGCACAGCGTCTGTTATGGATTGATAGGTTACCAAACGGCGTACTTGAAGGCACACTACCCTATCGAGTTCATGACGGCGCTGTTCAACTCGGAAAGCGACGATGTGGAGCGCATTGCATTTTTGATCGATGAGGCAAAAAAGCATGGAGTGTTGGTGCTTCCGCCCGACATAAACGAAAGTGCGGTAAGCTTCGCCCCGCAAGGAACGAGCATCCGATTCGGGTTGCAGGCGATCAAGAATGTGGGAGCTGCGGTGGTTGAAGCGATCATTGCCGAACGGCAGGCCGGCGGACCGTATGTGGATCTCGAGGATTTCCTGACGCGCGTAAAGCACAAGGATATCAATAAAAAATCCATAGAGAGCTTGACCAAGGCGGGCGTGTTTGACTCGTTCAAGCTTGAGCGGGGAAAGGTACTCGCGAATATGGACGAGATATTGCGGTATTCGCAGACGATGAAAAAGAATGAGGTATCCAATCAAAACAACCTCTTCGGCACGGTCTATTCGAAAAGCGTTTTGAACTTAAGGGATGCGGAGCCAATTTCTAAAAAGGATAAACTGAATTGGGAAAAGGAACTGCTTGGTTTGTACATTTCAGACCACCCCCTTTCCGAACACAAGGCGCAGTTGGTGCAATATAAGGTAAAGTCTATTCGCGATCTATTGCTATTGGATCAGAAAGACCAGCAGAAGCATCGCATCGCCGGCGTGGTGACGGGTGTAAAAAAGATAACCACTAAAGCAGGAAAGCCGATGGCATTTGCCCGCATCGAAGACGCGAACGAAAGCATAGAGGCGATCGTGTTCACGGAAACGCTCGCGCGCAACCCAAACCTGTGGACAGAAAACAAACTGATCGTCGCAGAGGGCAAGCTTTCCGCAAAAGATACTGAAATGAAGTTCATCTGCGAAGGCGCGGTGGAGCTTATCTGACTAATAACCTATAACCAATAACAGAACAAAAAGTCGGCGCAAGCGCCGACTTTTTTTGCACATTACTTCCCCACATTGCTTTGCCCGTCCGTAGCTTTAGCGAAGGAGGGTCATTCCGAGCCTGTCGAGGAATCTGTTGCCCGTCGCCCCACTTCCCCGTCATCAGTCATTAGTTAGTATCCCGCGTCCCGTTATCGGTTATCGGTCATCCCCTCGCATTGTCATTCCGAACTCGTTTCGGAATCTTGTTTCTTTCTCACAAGATCCTGAAACGAGTTCAGGATGACACTTCCCCCTCCCATACCGTATACCCTATACCATATACTTTATACTTTATCCCCCCCACCCATACCCTATACTTCATACCAACCCCATTGTACCCCATCACCTTGGGGGAATAAGCCGTGTCAGGTGGGTTCAGCACCACAAAGACTACCTCACTTCTTCAGCAGCAAGCCTTCCACGGCCCGGCGACACATGTCGCCGGGTCTTTTTATTTTGTAAAAGTTGACAATATCTAAGCAATAATGGTAAAAAATAAACAGAACACAACAATACCATGTAACGCAATACTCATAGGAGGTAGGCCGTGGAAATAGTAGAGATGGTTGGTAGTATGGGTATTATCAACGGCAGATTTATCGTGATTGACCAAACGGGCAACGGGAGAGACGGTAAGGAATTCGCAGCGGTCGTAAATGTGTATGATCTTGACGAAAACACACGGGAAGCCGAAATAGATTTTATGACCCGAGCGGTTGCTTCCGGTAGTGGCGGGAAGCTTGTTGCTGGTAGAACGCAGTTTAATTTTATGGATATTTCGCGGACCCATCCACGAAACAGGGCGGTGTTAAAAAATCACGAGGATCCGACAAAAATGGTCGTTGTGAAGAACCGGCAGACGGACGAATTCTTTTTGGTAATGAGCGACGTCGTTTCACTCAGGGAGGCGGAAGTATTTCTTTGTGAAGTAAATAACATCCCCCTACTCCTTAAGCCCGACTTCTATCAGCGGTTGTCTTTGCCGCACGAAGGGAATCCTGGTAAACTGGGCACTACTGGAAATTTGAGGTTCGAGGTCGTGACCAACGGTGGTATAGCTGTCATCAAGCTCAAAATTGAATAGATGGTTGTCCTTAGGCGGTAGTACAAAACATGGCCCGGCGACACATGTCGCCGGGCCTTTTTATTTTGTAAAAGTTGACAAACGGGTAAATAAATGACACTATAAAACCAGTAGATTTTCAATGCCAATATATAAAGAAGGAGGAAGGTATGGAATTTTTGAGACAGTTGTTTTGGGAAGACCCGGAGTACTTGGGGATGCTTACTCTTTGCTTGATAAGTGCCGCATGGCTGGCGTTTATTTGCATAGTCATTCGGGAAAAGAAAAAAGGAGGCCCCAAGTGAGTGAAGCAATGGTGCAAATAGCATTTGGAGTGGTCATGGCGGCGGTACTCGCCGCGATTGGCGGCATTATCGTGGTTCTGTTTCACAACGCCAAGGACAGGGCGAAGGCGAAAAACCAAAACATATCGGCGCATGATGTGGAAGGCGCGGTAGCGGCAAAGTACATTTGTTACCCGCGCGCCAAGGCCAGTGCCCCGGTAATACGGGTGCCTGAAAACAGGTGGGAGGCGGTCCGAAAGTCCGGGGAATGCGAGCTGATGCTGGATATTTTCTGCAACGACGGCTGCATCTTCGCCGAGAGGGTAAGTTCTGGGATATTCGATGCGCTCAAGGTTGGGTCGAGGATGACAGTGTCTTACGCCCTGAACGAACGGACAAGGGAGCGGTCATGTGACCGCATCAAACGCCACACATAAAAGTGGCAACAGGAGCATCGGCAACGGCCCCGAGCAATCGGGGCCTTTTATTTTTGGCACCCAATGTAACGACGTCCGACGTCGTTACATTTTGTTATTCGTCACTTTTCTAAAATGACGCCTCGGATATCGTTGATACTAATATCTTTGACCCATTGGGCTAACGCTTGCGCGTATCCCTCCTGTCCTCCAAAAAATTCGAGCAGGAACTCTCGTTGTGTAACCGAGGGAAAGTTTTTCTTTCCCATATAATCCAAATGACTTGACCATCGATAATTTTCCAAATATTTCATAGTATCGGCATGGCTATGGACTACCCGATCCCGCCATCCGTGATCAAACATATCCAATGGGTTCAAGTGGATATAATATGGCAAGTGAATAAAGTGCGATTGCGCCGTTACCGGCACTGACTTATACCTCCCCTCAAACAGTGCCCCCTGCCGATCGTATCGCTCATTGAAATACTTTGCATATCCGCCATTCAACTTCTTCATAAACAATGGAATACCATTTTCGACACGCGGGCTCAAAAGCAGATGGTAATGGTTTGGCATAAGGCAGAATGCATGGATATCTACAAGTAACGACCGCCCAATGTAACGACGTCCGACGTCGTTACATTTTACCGGCGTCCGGCGGAAGCCGTGGCAATTATTATTCGCAGGTGCCTCGTCATTAAATTCGTATAGATCGTGAATAAAGCGCAAATAATCCTGCTTATCGATAAAAAGTTTTCTTTTATCGACTCCCCTGTTGAGAGTGTGATATAGATTAGGCATATTTGTATTATAACATGTGCTATCTAATGTAACGACGTCCGACGTCGTTACATTAGAAGGCGTACATTGCTTTGCAATTTTGGTTGGTTTGGCGTTTAATGAAAGCAATATCACATACCGTTTCTGTTATATATAACCATTCCCGTCCGCCGACTGGCGGAGGAATCCAGTATTTAAAAATCATGAAAACGATCAAAAAAGCTGTCAGTAAAAAAGCTGCGGGCAACAGTTTGGAAAAGGTAAGGCATTCCCTCTCTCACCTGTTGGCTGAGGCGGTTTTGAAGCAGTTTTCGGGAACCAAACTCGGCATCGGGCCGGTAATAGAAAACGGATTTTATTATGATTTCGATTTCGGAAATGCAAAAGTGACCGATAAAGACCTGCAAGCGCTTGAAAACCGCATGCGCGGATTAATGAAAAAGGAGTTGGTCTTTAAAAAAGAAAAGACCACCTACGACGAAGCAAAAAAGTTTTTCAAAAATCAGCCATATAAATTGGAGCTGATCAAAGACTTAAAAAAAGACGGCAAAGAGCCGACGATGTACGCGACAAAAAGCGGCAAGGAAGTTATCTTTGCCGATCTATGTGCCGGCCCGCATGTGGCATCGACCAAGGAAATAAATCCGGAAGCATTCAAACTGCAGAAGATCGCAGGAGCCTATTGGAAAGGTTCGGAAAAGAATCAAATGCTTACGCGCATCTACGGCCTTGCCTTTGAAACAAAAGAAGATCTCGAAGCGCATTTGCATATGTTGGAAGAAGCGGAGCGCCGCGACCATCGCGTGCTTGCAGAAAAACTCGACATGTTCATGGTGGATGAAAAGATCGGCAAGGGTCTCCCCTTGTGGCTTCCGAACGGACATTTGGTGCGGCATTTGATCGAAACGTACATGTACGACAAGGAGCAAAAGGCAGGATATAAGCATGTTCTGACGCCTATTCTGGCCAAGGAGGGTCTATATAAAACCTCTGGACACCTCGCGCATTACAAGGAAGATATGTACGCGCCGATCGAAATAGAGGGTGAGCGCTATTATTTGCGCCCGATGAACTGCCCGCACCACCACTCGATTTACAACCATAAATTAATGAGCTATCGCGATCTGCCGTTTCGCATGGCAGAGTTCGGCAATGTATTCCGCTTCGAACGATCGGGAACATTAAGCGGCATGATCCGCACGCGCGGGTTTACCCAAAACGATTCGCACATCTACGCTACGCAGGAACAGCTGGAAGCGGAGATCATTGGCATTCTCGAATTGTTCAAGGAGGTCTACGATGACTTTAACATCGGCGGCTATTGGTTTCGTCTTTCCCTCCCCGACTTCAAGAACAAGGAAAAGTACGGCGACGTAAAGAACAAAAAAATGTGGGAGGACGGCGCAAGCGTTTTGAGAAGCGTGCTTAAAAAGCTCAAGCTTGAGTTCGTCGAGGGGTTTGGCGAAGCATCGTTCTATGGGCCAAAGATAGACATTCAGATCAAGAACATTTACGGAAAGGAAGATACCATTGCGACCATTCAGGTGGACTACTACTCCGCGGCAAAGTTCAACTTGAACTACATAGACAAAGATGGAACGGAACAGCCGGTGGTCGTCATACACCGAGCCATCCTCGGGTCATTCGAACGGTTCTTTTCATTCTTGCTCGAAACGACCGCAGGCGATCTGCCGACATGGCTATCCCCGGTACAGTGCAAGGTCATCAACGTGGGTGAAACGCATCTCGCATACGCAAAAGAAGTCGCAGCCCAGCTTGAAGCATTGGGCGCACGCGTAGAGGTGGCGGATTATGACGGGAGCGTTGGCAAAAAGATCCGCGAAGCGGAAATAAAGCGCATCCCCTACCTGTTGGTCATCGGCGACAAGGAAGTTGCCGCCAAAAGCGTGGCCGTTCGCAAGCGAGGCGAAGGCGACCTGGGCATAAAGAAAACAAGCGTGTTCCTTAAGGAAATAGAGGGTGAATTGACGAAATAGCACAAAAATACCCGCCCGTCAGCTGACGACGGGTATTTTTATAATCCCCCTGCATACCCTATACCCTATACTGTATACCTTCCGCATTGTCATCGCATCCCGGTATTAGTTATCCGTTATCAGTTATCGGTCAGTATCCCGCATCCCAGTTATCGGTCATTAGTTATTGGTCATCGGTTATCCCCACGCATTGTCATTCCCGTGAAAACGGGAATCCAGTATTTTAATTAGAAATTAGAAATTCCCCCTTATCTCACACCTCACATCTCACACCTCGCCCCCCTCCGCCGGGGTGACACCACCCGCAGTTATTGACTAAAATAAACAAAAGACGTAAAATATACTTAGGACTTAGTAAAAGATCATTACTTTATAGGGAGGCAGGTACATGAAGGAAGAGCTCGGGAAGTATATACAGAGACTGGGGGCTTTCGGAACGATCGTAATCGGCGCCAAGCTGACAAGCGATGGGTTCGCGGTACTGAAAACCACGGCGGCAGCGGGGAAACCGGCGGAAGTCGAGTTGATCGTGATCGGTGCTGTGGCGGTTCTGCTCGGGTGCCTGCTTATGGCGTGGACCTGCGTGGAAAAGCGGCATAAACGGAAAAAAGGAGGCAGGAAATGAAGAAAGCGGCAATCGTCGCATTGGCGGCCATGTGCCTGCTGTGCGGGTGCGGGGTAAAAAGGCTCGCAATTTATACCTCGGTTCCGACCTGGCAGAAGCAGGATTACCGGCAGGGGTATGATTATGATGGGAGGGGTGAGTTTTACCGCAGTTCCTACATTATGATCGTGAACGCGAGTCAGTACAAGATACGGCTTGTGCAAAACGGCGTGGAACTGCCGATGTTTTACCTGCCGAGGCAGGAAGTGGACATCAAGGTTAAAAATCGCATCCATGCGGATGAGATAGTGCACATACTCGTGGTCGCCTATAGCCGGTATGGCAACCGGGTAATCGGGACGACCGAAAAAACATTCCGGTTCAACGGCAACGGCCAACAGCAGGTCAAACAATGGGTCCTCAAGGACTGGATGTTCGAGTGACAGCATTGTGGATGTGGATAAAACCGCCAATCCGCCAGTCGGAAAACTGGCGGATTTTTTTACGGAATAATTGCTGTCCAAATGTACGATCGTATATTTGGACAGCAATTTAAGGGGGCTTTTTTATCCCCCAAAGCAATGATATGATACAAAATATGGAGACATTATTGTTGCAATTCACCCAAATAGGCCTTATTGCGACCTATATGATCGTGTTTTTGGGCATGTTCATCGAAGGGGAGATGTTTCTTATTTTGGCGGGCATTTTGGTGCGTGGGCAGGTTATCGACTTCATGGATACTATTTTAGTGGCATTTTGCGCGGTCATTTTGCACGATATTGGATATTGGGCTATAGGAATGAAGGTAGGCGCTGGGGAAAGGAAGAAATTATGGATTTTGGATGTTGAAAAGATGGAAAAAACGTTCAAAAAGCTCCAAAAGCGGGAAGGATTGTACATTTTTATGTCAAAATTCGCATGGGGAATGAACCGATTTATGCTTATGTCGAGCGGATATTTCAAAACGCCCTTTAAAAAACTGATCAAATATAGCATTCCGGCGGCTTTTATTTGGACGACGACGTTTGTTTCCGTAGGGTATGTGTTCGCCGAGCGGGCGGAATTGTGGAAAAAAGACATAAAAACGGTGGCAATATTCACGACCCTGTTCTTTTTGGGAATGATCTACGTGGAAAGCCTGGTCAGCCGCTCCATAAAGGAAGACGCCCAGCTCCCGAATGGGGATAGATAACGACCCTCCCCGCATTGCTTGCCCCGTGGAAAGCAGCAGCTTTCTCTACGGGGTCATTCCGGCCTCCGAGCCGGAATCTTGTGTTATTATGACAAGATCCTGAAACACTTGAAGCGCGAGACCTTATGCGCTTCGAGTATCCCGGCACGTTGCACACTCTCCGTCGGCTGATGGATCGTTAGCAACGCCGAGGGTCAAGTTCAGGATGACGAAAAAGTGGTCACGCCGTAATGTAAAAAATATTGACTAATGCAATAAGTAAAGGTATTATGGATTGGTTCAAGAAGTGGCCAATCCGCACCCTGTTGTAGGTTGTAGGTTGTAGGTTATTGGTTGTAGGTTAAGAAGGGTGATTAGCTCAGTTGGTTAGAGCATCTCGTTTACACCGAGAGGGTCGGGGGTTCGAATCCCTCATCACCCACCCTTTTCAAAACTACGGTTTTGATTTGGAATAGCCACCGGCAATCAGATTCTATTCGGCGCTGATCCGAATAGGAAAGAATACCGGAGCGGCAAACTTTAATGGGAAACATACGGCATCGCGAGTAAAAAGAAGCGATGACGCAGGTACTGTTAAAGATGTTCGAAGCCCTTAGGGTATTGAATTGGATCACTCCCTTGATCTGAAGAAATATCGAAAAGGGATTGTATTCGTGTTTTTAAATAAAAGCCCGAATACATGCGGTTGAATGAAATACAAGGCGCCGACGAGCGGACGACTGAGATGGAGTGGTACTCCTTCGAGGGAATACGCGAGGAAGGCAACGCAGTAGTTCGTCAACCCCATGCATTCGGAAAAGAGAGATGCCTACAATTAGACAATTGATCAAGAAAGGACGTCAGAGCAAAAATCTGAAGTCCAAGTCGCCGGCGATGGGATTGTATTTCAATACGATCTTGAACCGTCCGGTGAACTCTACGTCTCCGTTCAAGCGAGGCGTATGTTTGAAGGTGTTTACCACCACTCCGAAGAAGCCGAACTCGGCGCTTCGCAAGGTCGCCCGTGTTCGTTTGACCAACGGCATGGAAGTATCCGCGTACATTCCGGGAATGGGACATAACCTCCAGGAGCACTCGGTCGTCATGATCCGCGGCGGACGCGTAAAGGACTTGCCGGGCGTACGGTACCACATTGTGCGTGGCGTACTCGATACGGCAGGTTGTGTAAAGATGAATCAGGGTCGCAGTAAATATGGCGCTAAAAAAGCCAAGACAGCTAAGTAAAAACCAACAACCGAAAACCAAAAACCCACAACAATGAAACGGAATTAGATGCAATCCGCATCCCGTTATCGGTTGTCGGTTATAGGTTGTAGGTCATTATTATGCGAAGAAACAGAAAATTTAAAAAATATCACACGCCGGATGTGAAGCATGGCTCCATCGCGCTGTCCCGATTCATCAATTACATGATGTTCGACGGCGAAAAGACGGTTGCCGAGCGGGTTGTATACGGTGCATTCAATATCATTGAAAAGGAATTGCAGATGAGCCCGCTGGAGGTGTTCGAGAAAGCGCTGGAAAATGCTTCTCCCCTGCTCGAGGTCGTCAGTAAGCGCGTTGGCGGTGCGAACTATCAGGTTCCCCGCGAAGTACGCGCAGAACGAAAGTTTTTCTTGGGTTGCAAGTGGATGATCGACGCGGCACGGGCCAAAAAAGGCAAGGCTATGTCGGAGCGTCTCGCTGAAGAACTCATCGCTTCCTATAAGGGCGAAGGAACCGCGATCAAAAAGAAGCAAAACGTGCACAAGATGGCCGAAGCAAACCGCGCCTTCGCACACTTTGCAAGATAACAAACAACCGAAAACCAAAAACCCATAACAATGAAACGGAATTAGATGCAATCCGCATCCCGTTATCGGTTATCGGTTATAGGTTATAGGTTATTTATATGAGACAATATCCAATAGATAGATATCGCGATATCGGGATCATTGCCCACATCGATGCGGGCAAGACAACGATCAGCGAACGCATTTTGTTCTACACCGGTATTTCCCATCGCATCGGCGAGGTGCATGAAGGCGAAGCCATCATGGACTGGATGGAACAGGAGCGTGAGCGCGGCATCACCATTACGTCTGCCGCGACAAACTGTTTCTGGACCTCGAGCCGCAAGACGCGTCACCTGAAAAGCGACGAGGAGCGAAAGGAGGTAAAGAAGCTGAACGAACATCGCATCAACATAATCGACACCCCGGGCCACGTAGACTTTACCGTTGAAGTGGAGCGCTCATTGCGCGTACTCGACGGAGGCGTCGTAGCGTTTGACGGCGTTGCGGGCGTAGAGCCGCAGTCGGAAACGGTGTGGCATCAGGCGGACAAGTATCGCGTTCCGCGCATGTGCTTCATTAACAAGATGGACCGCACTGGCGCGAGCTTCGATCATTCATTCCGCACGATCCACGAGCGGTTGACCACCAATGCGGTGGCACTGCAGTACCCGATCGGCTCGGAAGCCAATTTTGATGGCGTTGTAGACCTGATGACGATGCAAGCGATCCGGTTCAAGGGAAATAATGGCGAAACCATCGTCGAAGAAGAGATCCCGGCGGACTTGAAGGAAAAGACCGACGCGTTGCGCGCCGTACTCGTCGAAAGAATCGTCGAGACGGACGAAGCGCTCATGGAAAAATATTTGGGTGGAGAAGATATATCCGAAGATGAGTTGCGCGCCGCATTGCGCGTGGCGACTATCGACAACAGGCTCGTGCCGGTGTTGACCGGTTCGGCGCTGAAGAACAAGGGCGTACAGCTCCTGCTCGACGCGATCATCGATTATCTGCCGTCACCGGTGGAAGTCGACGAGCTGAAGCCAATCAAGGGAACCGATGTGCGCGATGAATCGATCGCATTGACCCGCAAGCCGAACGATGAGGAGCCGTTTACCGGCCTCGCATTCAAGATAGCGACCGATCCGTTCGTGGGTTCACTCACCTATTTCCGCGTATATGCCGGCGTGCTCAAAAAGGGCAGCTACATATTAAACTCGAGCAAAGGAAATCAGGAACGCATCAGCCGCATCGTGCGCATGCACTCGAACAAGCGCGAAGAAGTCGACGAAATGTATGCGGGAGACCTTGGCGCCATCGTCGGGTTGAAGAATACATCGACCGGCGACACCTTGTGCGACCCGGAAAAGCCGATCGTTTTGGAGAAGATCACCTTCCCTGAGCCGGTAATCTCGGTTCGCATCGAGCCGAAGACCAAGGCTGACCAGGAAAAGATGGGTATCGCCATGCGACGCCTTGCCGAAGAAGATCCGACCTTCCGCATCTCGAGCGATCAGGAAACGGGAGAAACGATCATTGCCGGTATGGGAGAACTTCATCTTGAAATTCTCATCGACCGCATGAAGCGCGAGTTCAACGTTGAAGCGAACACGGGCCGACCGCAGGTAGCCTACCGCGAAGCCATCAAAGGCGAAGCGGATGCCGAAGGAAAGTACGTGAAGCAGTCCGGTGGTAAGGGTCAATACGGACACGTAAAGATCAAGATGAAGCCGTCAGAGCAGGGCAAAGGATTTGTCTTCGTGAACCAGATCAAAGGAGGTGCAATTCCGCAGGAGTTCATATCCCCCGTTGAAAAAGGCTTGCGCGAATCAATGGATAAGGGCGTCATCGCAGGATTCCCGTTGTCCGACGTCGAAGTGACGTTGTACGATGGATCGTTCCACGAGGTCGACTCATCCGAAATCGCGTTCAAACTCGCCGCAGGTATGGCATTCGCCGACGCGGCAAAGAAGGCAAAGCCGGTATTGACCGAACCGTTCATGGCGGTGCAGGTATTGGTACCGACCGAATTCATGGGCGACATCACCGGCGACATCAACTCGAAGCGCGGACGCATCGAATCGATGAATGACCGTTCAAACATCAAAGTTATCGACGCCATGGTACCGCTGTCCGAAATGTTCGGATACGCGACCAAGTTGCGCTCAATGACTCAAGGTCGAGGAAGCTTCTCAATGGTATTCGACCATTATGAAGAAGTGCCGAACAACATCACCCAACAGATCGTTGAAGGCCGAAAATAATAAAAAATGAATTGTGTGGATGACGCTCCCGCGCACGTGTCATTCCCAATGCGGGTCCCGTATCAAGTACGGGATAAACTCCGGCGGGAATCCAGTGCATTGTCATACCGGCGAAAGCCGGTATCCCAGTGCATTGTCATTCCCGTGAAAACGGGAATCCAGCACCCCTCTGTCATACCGGAGAAAGCCGGTATCCAGTGAGCGAGGCATGCCATTTGCACTATCATTTGACTTAAAGCAATTATTTCGGTAAAAATAAACAAAAGCCGAAATAAAGGCTCACAGATATGGACTACACAATAGACGCAAAAAATCAGAATATGGGCCGACTGGCGACTGAGATCTCGACTATCTTGCAGGGCAAGAAGAGTCCGAATTACGAGCCGAGGCTCGCGGGCGAAGATCGGGTGATCGTAAAGAACGTTGACGGCATGACGATCAGCGGAAAGAAGGAATCCGATAAGGTCTACTATCACCACTCCGGATACATGGGTGGAATCAAAGAAGAAACCTATGCGGAGGTCGTAGCAAAAAAGGGAAAGCAGGAGGTGTTGAAGCGTGCGGTCATGCGCATGTTGCCAAAGAACCGATTGCAAGTCCCCCGCATGAAGCGGTTGATCATCGAGTAATAACCAAAAACCAAAAACCAAAAACCAATAACAAACATACAAACGGTGCATGCTGAATAAGTAATTCCGTTGTAGGTTATGGGTTGTAGGTTATAGGTTATTTATATGACGGAAACAACGAAAAAAACAAAAAAGGACGAAGTCCTGAGCAAGTCGAAGGAAAAAGCCGAAGAGGTTGTCGACGCAGCTGCCGAAGCCGTAACGATCGAAGATACGATCGCCGAAGTGGAAGCAGTTGAGGAAGCTACCGAAGGGAAGCCGAAGCGCAGTGGCAAGAAGGATAAGTACTTCGAAGCCGTCGGTCGCAGAAAGACCGCGGTTGCCCGCGTACGACTCTTCACCAAAATGGAGGGCATCAAGATAAACGACAAGACGCTAAAAGCCTACTTTGGCGTAGAGCGCTTCGAGAAGGATGTCGAGAGCCCGCTTGAAAAGATGAAGATCGCCGACAAGCTGGGAGCAATCATCAAGGTAAAGGGAGGAGGACCGATGGCACAGGCGCAAGCCGCACGTCTCGGAATCGCCCGGGCTTTGATCGAATTCAACCCGGTATTTCAGAAGCGTTTGCGCAGACTCGATCTGTTGACCCGCGATCCGCGGGCAGTGGAACGAAAGAAGCCGGGCCTCAAAAAGGCACGCCGCGCCCCGCAGTGGAAGAAAAGATAATCTTGATTATATTTTCTTGCAAAAACAACCCTTCGGGGTTGTTTTTGTTTGCGCAGTATGAAGAAAAATGATACCGTAAATAAATGAAAAAGGAAGGAGATAATTTTGCCTTTATTGATGGACAAAATCTAAACCTTTCCATTAAGCGCATGGGATGGTCGCTTGATTTTAAGAGGTTTCGAATATATTTACAGGAAAAATATTCGGTAAAAAAGGCATATTACTTTATAGGCTACATTGAAGGAAATCAAAATCTTTACACATCCTTGCAGGAGGCGGGGTATATTTTGGTTTTCAAACCAACGTTAAAAAGTAAGGACGGCATTATTAAAGGAAATGTTGATGCCGAATTGGTATTGCATACAATGATCGAATACCCTAATTATAATAAAGCGGTCATCGTTTCGAGTGACGGCGATTTTGCATGTCTGGTAAACTACTTGGAAGGAAAAAATAAATTAGAGCGAGTGCTGGCTCCGAACCGCAAAGCATACTCGGTTCTATTGAGAAAAAGTGGAAAGGGCAAGTCAGACTTCATGGACGACCTAAGAGGGAAACTGGAATACAAGAAAAAAACCCCATAAGGACAGAACCTTAAGGGGCGTTTTTCGTCGAAATGATAGTATTAGTATAGATATATGGAGAAAATTGTCAATAGCGAGAAATATGCAGTACCAAACAACCTCCCCCGTACAAACAAAAAAAATAGCAAGGCTGTTCGCTGAAGAAATAGCACGGACAAAATCGGGAAAACACGCTTTTGTCGTTGTTTTTAAAGGCGATCTCGGGGCAGGGAAGACAACCTTTATTCAAGGTTTATTGCGCGAGCTCGGCGTAAAGAAAAAAATCGTGAGCCCAACTTTTACTCTACTTCGTTCGTATGCATTGTCATCCCGAGCGCATCCGTTAGTAGGCGGAGAAGCCGAGGGATCTGTGTTCACCAAAGCGCACCACTTTGACTGTTATCGTATCGGCGATGCGAGTGAAATAAAAGAACTCGGATTTAAGGAGCTGCTCGCCGACCCGCAGAATATCATTCTTATCGAATGGCCCGAGCGCATAGCAAAGGCGCTCCCCCGCGAAAAAATAACAGTCACGCTTTCCTATGGCGAAACCATCAACGAACGCATTATCGAAGTGAAATAGGCGCGTTGCCCTTCCCCGCAGCCCGCATTGTCATCCCGGTCTGCCAGCCGGCAGACGAGGAATCTGTTTTTACTGCGGATCCCTTGATTTCACTCTGCTTCGCTGCGTTGCACTCGGGATGACAATACCCCCCAATAAAAAAGGAATCGCTTACGCGATTCCTTTTTGTTTGTATCTATACCGTATACCTGCTACCTCATACCGTATACTGTATGTTTACTGTCCCGCACCCCTCAAGAACTTAAAGGTGTCTTCAAAGTTCTTGAAGATGACGTCGAAGATCGACTCGCCCTTTTGCGGGGTGATGATCGTTCTCGGACCGAAGCTGGCGGTGTTGCCTGCCTGGTCTGCCGATGTGATCCTAAACTGGTAGATGGTTCCCGGCTTCAGGTTGGTCAAGATGACTACGTGGTTGGTTACATAGTTGTCGGTAAGGGTTACCTTGTTGGCAAACCCGCCGGCTACGCTTCCCGCTCCCTCCTGATATTCCACGATGCCGGTTCCCGGTTCGTCGGTCGTCCATGACACGATGGTCTGGATGCGGTCCGTGCGGCCCGGTACCAATGCGCCGTCAACCTTGAAGTTGCTGATCTTTGGTGCGGAAATGTCGGTCGAAGTCAGTACATTCATGACTGCTCCCGATGAAAGCAGGTTGCCTGATGCGCTGTAGCCGAGCACCTTTACTTCATAGCGGGTTCCCGGGCGAAGATTGTCGACGAGGATATCGTGGTAAGTTACCAACGGCTCGTTGATGATGCGCTCGATGACTCCCGTGGCCAGGTTCTTGTACTCCACAATGGAACTTGCCGGAACGTCGGTCGTCCATGCGGCGCGGAACGATGTGGTCTTTACGTCGATCACGCTCGCCTGTACGGCAGGCGCCTTCGTGGTAAAGGTCATATCGCGGCCTTCGCCGACCACCTGCGGCACGGAGAATGACTTCGACTTAAAGTGGTAGGTCGTATTCGGCTTGAGTCCGATAAGAATCAGTGAATGCTCTCTGGTCTTGGTGGTAATATCGGAAACCTCTCCTGTGTATACGGTTCGGGTTGTGGTAGCGGCCAAGTACTCTTCTTCGGTCGCATACGAAACGGTCGCATACGAATTGATGTTCGTTCGCCAATTAATGGTAGCTGCACTTTCCGTTATGTCGGTCACCCGTGCATCTTCAACGAACGGAGGCAGAATGGACGGCAGAATGGATGCGAGCGAATCTTCGATCTCCTGCTCATACTGCTGAAGGTTTTCTATTGTTCGTGCGCCTTCGCTTGCTTCCGCAATAAACTTCGTCGTAAAGGTGCTGTCGTCGGAAAAGGCTTCGTTGCCTCCCTTATCGATTGCCTTGATCTGGAAATGGTACATGGTTCCCAAGCGCAAGCCGCTGAGTTTGATCTCATGCGATATTTTCCAATCGATGCTTGCTTCCGCACGGTCATACGCGGTGGTCTGGCCGTAACGCAATCCGATCACGGTTGGCTCGCTCGTTTCAAACGAAAGCGTCGCGCCGAATGCGGTCGTGCTCGCAACCTTGATGTTGCTGATTATGGCCGACGTGGTGTCCTTTACTTCCGGCGGCGGATTGTTTGTCATTCCGGCTCCGCCTCCGCCTCCGACGGTAACGATCTGCACTTCCGCTGCGCTGGCCGAGGTCACGGTCTTTTCCGGGGAAGTCGTTGCATTGCCGGCCGGATCGCTTGAAAGTACAACGTAGTAATATTGCGTAGCTGCGGTAAGGCCGGTCAGGGTAACCGCGTGCATGATCGACATATTGGTGTCGAGCGTGGTGGTTTCGGTGTAGGTGCCGGATTCGGTGCCGTAAGACACCTGGGAATCGGAGAGTTCGTCGGTCTTCCACAGGACGACCACGGCGGTCTCGGTGATCACCGGAGTCAAGATGGCGGAAACGGTCGGCGCCTTGCGGTCATACGACGTGGTGAAGGTGTAGTAGTTGAGTCCGTTCTTGTCCACGCCCGCATTGCCGTCGGCATCGGTCGACTGCACATAGTAGTAGTAGGTCGTGCGCGGGGTAAGGCTGGTCAGCACGATCTTGTGCTGGTACAGCGGGCCTGCGCCTCCGGCAAACGTAGTATCCTGCACTGCGGTCGCGTTTATTCCGTTCGTAAGCGTTATGGCATTTTCGGCATAAACCAAGGTGGAATTCGAATCCACATTCGTGTTCCACACGATGGTCGCATTGCGGTCATCGGTAAGGCTTGCCGTTACATCGGTAATGATGGGTCCGCCGCGGGTCGTAAACGTGTAACCCGCCCCGGCATTGTCATCGGTGGTTATGTTGCCGGCGATGTCGGTCGCCTTTACGCGATACGTATAGACGGTGTTCGGCGTAAGATCGGTAAGTACTATGGTGTGGCTGGTTTCAATAGTGCTCTTTACTTCGGAGAGTGCATACGGCGACCCTCCTGCGGCATGATATTCGATCGTGCCGAATGCGATTTCGTTTGTCGTGAATGTAACCTTCGAATAGGTCGACTGGGTATCGGTCGCCGTTATCAGCGACAGCGCGGGCGGGGTAGAATCGGTTCCCCCCTGTCCGCTGGGCATGTGGCTGAGCGCGGTGGAATACGGGGAAACATCCCCATCCCCGTCGACGGCCAACAGCTTATAGTAGTAGGTGGTCGACGAAGAAAGCCCGGAGTCGGCGTAGTAGTTGGTTGCGGAGTTGGTAAGGGTGCTCTGCAATCCATAGCTCGATCCATCTGTTGAGCGGTACAGCTCATACCGGTTGAACGACGCCGAGGTGGTCGCGGTGTATGTCTTCCACGACAGGAATATCTTGTAGTTGTCGATAAGCACGTTCGATGCGTCCTTGATGTCGAAGTAGATCGGCGTGGCCGGCCCTACGATGGTTGTCGTTGCCGCGTTTCCATAGATATCGAGGCCGTTAAGATGGGCGATCTGGTTGTCCGGTGCCCCGGCGAGTACCCACGTGGTGGTGGCGCTTGCCGACGTTGCACCCGCGGCGATCCATTGGCCCGAGCTTGCATTTACGCTGTCGTAGGAGCCATCGCTATTGTTCGATATGCGATAGGAAACAAGCCCGTCGTCGCTGGCGGAAAATGAGATTTCATTGGAAGTTCCATTGATGGTTCCCGAAACGGTCGGAGCCGTGGTGTCGACGGTAAAGGCCGTCGCGGTTCCTGTTCCCGTGCTATTCGCGGCTTCATTGTCATTGGCGGTCACGCGGATCTGGGCGCTTGCGGAATATTGTCCGGGAATCGCGGTCTTCACATCCCAAAGTGCGCTATATGCGGTAAAACCGACCTGCGTAACAAGTTTATTGGAGGTCGCTCCCGCGGAAAGCGTAGAAGATGCGATGGCGATCCACCCGCCGCCGATGGTGTATTCAAATGACGGGGTTATGTATCCCTGGGTGACCGATCCGGTATCCGTGTCTATGTCGCGCACCGTGTAGTCTATCTGTACCTTGCCCCAATTGGCATCGCTTGAAGTTGCGATCTGTAGGGCGGTAACTCCCGCAAGTTCCGGCGGGGCGTTTACCACATATTGCACGCGGACCTCCGGCAGCGTGGGCGCATTTGCTCCGGTTGAAGTCATTAGTACCTTGTAATGGTACCATCGGTCATCCGTGCTGTCGGTCAATGTTGCCGAAGCGGACGAAAGGGCCGCGGAAGGGCAGGTAACGGTAGTGCTTACCTTTGCACAGTTTGTTGATGTACTGGTAAAACCGTACCATGTTGCGGTATCCAATCCAGTCGAGCTCGACGCGGTGCCAAGGGAAACGGTTATGGTCGTGCCGGTCGGCAAGGAAGCGTCCTCATCCCATATAAGGGAACCCATGCTGTTTTCCACTGCGCCGGTGTCATACTTCGACGAGGTCAGTGTTTGGTTGGTTGCATAAGCGCTGTAGCCGACAGAAACGGAGTCCAGGGTTGGCGTTTGCCCGGTGTCGCTTGTTGCTAAATTTGCCTGGTACTGGAAGTAGCGGTTTGTGCCGAGTGTGGAAATGCTTCCGCCCGTTGCAATGCCGGTCTGCCACGCGGTCCATGTGCCATCGGGCGTTGCCGTGTTTCCACTGCGCGCGTCGATAGTCAGCGTCGCCTGCACGCTCGTGGATGCAGTGTAGGCGAGTGTCGTATATCCTGAAATCTCGCCGATGTCCATCGCACCGGACGTGTATGTGCCGGATGCGGCATATACGCTACCGCCTCCTCCTGCGGTCAGGCCCGAGACCTGGGTGGGGATATATTTACCTTCGAGAGTCCCGTCCCCAAGCTGACCCTGGCCATTATATCCCCAACACACAGCCGCACTATCGGTCTTAATAGCACAAGCGTTGAGATATCCCGCCACAACTTCCTTTACAGTGCCGGCAGTCAAGCTGGACACCTGGGTGGGAATGATTCTGTATGTAGCGGTGCTATCTCCGAGTTGGCCATGGCTGTTACCCCCCCAACACCTCGCCGAACCGTCGGTCTTGAGTGCGCAGGTGTGGTTATATCCTACCGTAATTTCATTTACCGTACCTGCAGTCAAGCCGGACACCTGAGTGGGGATGAGTCTTTGGGTCTCGGTATTATCCCCAATTTGACCATAAGAATTAAGCCCCCAACACACCATTGCTCCATCGGTCTTGAGCGCGCAGGTGTGATAACCTCCCGCCATAATTTCTTTCACCGTACCTGCAGTCAAGCCGGACACCTGGGTGGGGATGGATTTATTTGCGGTGGTATTGTCGCCAAGTTGTCCACTGCTATTAAGCCCCCAACACACCATTGTTCCATCGGTCTTGAGTGCGCAGGAGTGGTTATCTCCTACATCAACTTCATTCACCGTGCCTGCAGTCAAGCCGGACACCTGGGTGGGGATGGATTTGTTTTCGGTGGTACTATCTCCAAGCTGACTGAAAATATTATACCCCCAACACACCGCCGATCCGTCGGTCTTAAGTGCGCAGGTATGAGTAGCTCCCGCAGTAATTTCCTTTACCGTGCCAGCCGTAAGTCCAGACACTTGGGTGGGAACGTTTCTTTGAGTGGTGGTATTATCCCCGATCTGACCGGTATAATTACCCCCCCAACACACCATCGAACCGTCGGTCTTGAGTGCGCAGGTGTGATATGTTCCCCCGGTAATTTCCTTCACCGTGCCGGCAGTCAATCCCGAGACCTGTGTAGGGATGGACTTATTTGCAGTAGTGTTGTCCCCGATCTGACCTTCCGTGTTCTGACCCCAACACACTACCGATCCGTCGTTCTTGAGTGCGCAGGTGTGGAAATCTCCCTTAACAATCTTCTCCTGCCCGCTCCCGGTCACCAAACCGGATACCTGGGTGGGGATGAGTCTTTGCGTAGTGGTGTTATCACCGAGTTGGCCATTGCCGTTGAATCCCCAACATATCACCGACCCATCGGTCTTAAGTGCGCAGGTGTGGTAATATCCCCCGGTAATTTCTTTCACCGTGCCTGCCGTCAACCCGGAAACCTGGGTAGGGACGAGTCTCTGTGTGGTGGTATTATCCCCTATCTGTCCATATGCGTTATACCCCCAGCACACCGCCGAACCGTCGGTTTTGAGTGCGCAGGTGTGACGATATTCTGTAACGATTTTATTCACCGTGCCTGCCGTCAACCCGGAAACCTGGGTAGGGATGAGTCTCTCCGTGGTGGTATTATCCCCCATTTGTCCATATGTATTACTTCCCCAACACACAGCCGATCCGTCGGTCTTGAGTGCGCAGGTATGATCATATCTCGCCACAATTTCTTTCACCGTGCCTGCGGTCAAGCCGGACACCTGAGTGGGGATAGTTACTTGTGTGGTGGTGCCATCCCCACGCCGACCATTATCACCATTTCCCCAACACACCGCCGATCCGTCGGTCTTGAGTGCGCAGGTATGGTAAGTTCCCCCGGAAATTCCCTTTACCGTGCCTGCGGTCAAGCCGGATACCTGGGTGGGGATGTATCGACTCGTGAGAGTAGTATCCCCAATTTGACCGTTGTCATTTTGCCCCCAGCACACAGCCGATCCGTCGGTCTTGAGTGCGCAGGTATGATTATCTCCCGCAGTAATTTCCTTTACCGTACCCGCGGTCAGGCCAGAGACTTGAGTAGGGATGTATCTAGTCGTGTCAGCACCATTCCCGCCTTGGCCATAATAATTACTCCCCCAACACACTACCGATCCGTCGGTCTTGAGTGCACAGGTATGGTTAGCTCCCGCGGTGAGCGCCTTCACCGTACCGGCAGTTAAGCCGGACACTTGGGTGGGAATGTTTCTTTGGGTGTTTGTGCCATCCCCGAGTGTGCCGGTAGAATTTTTTCCCCAACACATCACCGACCCATCGGTTTTGAGCGCGCAGGAAAAGTAATTCCCCGCAGCTATTTGTTTCGTCCCCGGAGACACCGAAGTGTTCTGAAGCAGAACCGATGCGGAAGCTCCGGTACCGCTGACTTCCGTTTGGGAAAAACTGCTTCCGCTCAAATTAAAACCGGTATTGGTCGCGCCTTCATCGGTCTGTGTAATGGAAGTGCTGGTAGTGGTCAGCGCAACGCTTGTGCCAATGGCCAGCGAAGTGCTCGCAGTTGCATATTGCGTCCATCCGGTAAGGTTGGTCGGGTCAACAGCGGTCGCCGCCGATTGCCCGCCGCTCCAGTCGGTCTGTATAAATGTATACGTCGCCGCGTTCGCCATAAACACATTCGACAACGCCATCATCAGTACCATAGCAAACACAACCCCGCGAGTTGCAAATGTGCGGAGAGTTTTGCGTGTTGTCATTCCCGCGAAGGCGGGAATCCACTTCCCCGTCATCCCTCCCTGCTTTGTCATTTTGTTTTTTAATGTCGTCATTTTATTTTGTATTGTCACTCCTCCTTTCCCTGTCATTCCGGCCTCCGAGCCGGAATCTTGTGTTCTCTCGGAGAGATCCTGAAACGAGTTCAGGATGACACTCCTCCTCTCCGCCATCCCTCCCCGCATTGTCATACCGGCGGGTGAGGGCCCGTCCTCGACCTGATCGGGGACCGGTATCCACTTCCCCGTCATCCTTCCCCTCCCTGTCATTCCCGCGGAGGCGGGAATCCATCTTTTCATCATTTTGTTAAATTTGGAAATCAATTGCATGTGTGTAGTAAAATTTTTTTTAGCGAAGTTATTTTTTAAAAATGAGATTTGTTTTTCTCCGTCATCCCTCCCCGCATTGTCATACCGGCGAAAGCCGGTATCCAGTTCCGCCTTGCCATCCCGCTCTCCCCTCTGTCATTCCCGCGCAGGCGGGAATCCATCTTCGCATTGTCATTCGGATCCGCCAGCCGGCGGAGAGGAATCTGCAGTTTATTCGTATTGCCTCGCCTTGTCATCCCGATCCTCTCCCCGTCATTCCGGCCTCCGAGCCGGAATCTTGTGTTCTCTCGGAGAGATCCTGAAACAAGTTCAGGATGACACTCCGCCCCTCTGTCATTCCGAGCGGAACGGTAATCCGTGAAGTCGAGGAATCTGTAATTGCTATAATTTCTATGGCCTCCCTGCCGATGGGCAGTCAAGTAGGAATCTATCGTGCATGACTTCGTTGCAGGCAAACCAAAACGACAAAAAGTCTTTTTGGAAAAAGACAAAAGAGACGAACATATGCGAGATGACAAACGCAAGAGTGTCATGTGCGGTTCAAGTGAGCTGTACCACCTTGTAATTAATTAGTGTTGAGTAGATGTCATATCCCGCGACTGTATTGTCATACCGGCGAAGGCCGGTATCCAGTAAATCGCTTGCCCGTGGAAAGTAGTAACTTTCCTTGAGGGTCATTCCCCACCCCGCACGCTGACGGAAGGAATATATATTGATGATACGCACCGAATTAATTAAGTGGCGGTGTGACTTATTTTTTCCGACGCAAGAGGGAATCAAAGCCGTGTTAGATATTGAATTGTGCTACCCATGTATATCTGACTACAGTATACAAAACATTCGGCAAACAGTGCAAGTGTGGATAACATAAAAGTTGCCGAATTATCTCATCTCCACTATTTTTCTCACCTCTAATCTCTCATCTCCACTCTCACATCTCCCTCCCCCCTGTATTGTCATCCCGTGCTCCGACACGGGATCCAGAGTCTGAGTATCTATATGTTACCACCGCAGAAAACACTGGACCCCGGCCTTCGCCGGGGTGACACTTAAGCGCATTGTCATCCACCCTCCCATCCCCCCCCTCATCTCGCATCTCCAACCCATCCCCCCCCGCATTGTCATCCCGTGCTACGACACGGGATCCAGTGCATTGCCTTAAGAAATATTTTCGTATCGTGATACGGCAAAATTATTTTTGCCGAAAGAAAATGTGCGGTACTCGGGAGCTAAAGGAAGAGTAAAATTAATGACGACGGCAACGAGGTCTATGCGCCAACCGAGTGAGTTGCTTACAAGCTCGGGGCGAGCGTTGGCATAGGCGGAACAAGCGCGGGAAAGTTTTCTAAACTTTGCCCGGGTCAGGTTGTCTTCAGGGGAAAGCGCATATGCTCGGCTGAGCGTTTTAACCTCGGTAAAAATAAGCACCCCCATGGGATCGCGGGAGATGATGTCTATTTCTCCAAACTTCATGCGAACATTTCGATCGAGTATGGTGTGCCCGAGATTGGAAAGGAAGTTGGCTGCGACTTGCTCGCCAAGGGACCCAGTTTGAAGGTGATCATGCATGCCAACAGTATACAACCCGAACCCGTGCCACGCCATCCTGCGCGCGCCCCCCCGGGGGAGGGGTGTTGTCATTCCGGCCTCCGAGCCGGAATCTTATTGTTTAATCACGAGATCCTGAATCAAGTTCAGGATGACACCTCTCATCTGATCTCTTTCCCCCCCCCGTACCGTATACCCGCCCCCCGCTCTTGCCGAGTTATCCCCAATCGGGTGTGGATAACTCAGGGGTAACTGCCGAACCAATAAATAGGCAAAATGCCAAAAAGTGAGCAAAAGTGTTTCACGTGAAACAATTATTCAAGGAATCCGGGGTAAAACGAGATAAAGTGTTTCACGTGAAACACTGTGCACGGTGTGAAACAACTTTGTTTCACACTTAGGCCCCTAAAACGAGGCAAATTGTTTCACGTGAAACAATTTGTTCAAAATGACAGATTTCACAAATCGCTAAAAAGGCGAGCAGGGGCGAAAAATGAGATAAATTGTTTCACGTGAAACACTGCGCACGGTGTGAAACAACTTTGTTTCACACCTAGGGGCTAAATATGAGATAAAGTGTTTCACGTGAAACATTTTATCTCATATTTTTTAGTTTTGCCGAATGTGAAACATTATTGTTTCACACCTGTTCTACAAAAATTCGGCAAAATCCCCCTCTCTGTCATTCCCGCGGAGGCGGGAATCCAGTATTTCGCATTGTCATCCCGGCGGAGGCCGGGATCTAGTATCTTGCATTGTCATTCCCGTGAAAACGGGAATCCAGTATTTTGCATTTGAACACCGGATCCCCGCCTCGACTATCTGTCATTCCGAACTTGTTTCGGAATCTTATTGTTTATCGCGAGATTCTGAATCACTTGAAGCGCGAGACCTTATGCGCTTCGAGTATCCCGGCACGTTGCACACTCTCCGTCGGCTGACGGATTGTTAGCAACGCCGAGGGTCAAGTTCAGGATGGCTCTTTTTCCCCCCTCCCATCTCCCCCCCCCCCTCATCTCGCATCTCCAACCCATCCCCCCCCGCATTGTCATCCCGTGCTCCGACACGGGATCCAGAGTCTTTAGCACAAGGCACCGCTACTGCAGAAAACTCTGGATCCCGCATCGTGGTGCGGGATGACAAACCTCCTCGCATTCCATTGCAGTGGTAGTGGATCCCCGCCTCCGCGGGGATGACAATACAGGGGAGTGTGTCATTTTCCCGCACCCCGTTATTAGTCATCGGTTATCAGTCGTAGGTTATTTTTCCCCCCCCTCCCATACCTAATACCCTATACCCTATACCATATACCCTTCCCCCCCCTTCCTTTATACCCTCTACCGTATACCGTATACTGTGTGTAATGGACGTAAACGTGCTGTTAAAGGAATATCTCGACTATCTCGAAATTGAAAAAAATCGCTCGCAAAAGACGGGGGAGAATTACGGGCGATATTTGAAAAAGTTTTTCGAGGTCGAGGGAATCAAAAGCGAAGCGGACATAACCGTGGAGCGGGTGCGGGATTTTCGGCTGCACTTGGCGCGATCATCGAACGGCAGAGGGGATCGGTATAGCAAGTCTACGCAGAGCTACTATATAATAGCGTTGAGAAACTTTTTGAAGTATTTGATAAAAAATGACCACAAAGTATTATCGCCCGACAAGATAGAGCTGCCCAAAGTGCCGGCACGGCAAATAGAGGTTATGGAGTACGACGAACTGGAACGGCTCTTGAACGCCGTGAGCGGAGGCGACACAAAGGCATTGCGCGATCGCGCGATACTCGAGGTATTATTCTCGACCGGATTGCGCATATCGGAGCTGTGCAGTTTGAACCGTTATATGGATTTCGATCGGGGAGAAGTAACGGTGCGCGGAAAGGGAAATAAGCTGCGGGTTGTATTTTTGGACGGGCGCTCGGTAAAGGAAATTAAAAATTATTTGGAAAAGAGGGGAGACGCAGAGGAGGCGATGTTTGTGAGCTACACAAAGGCAAAAAGCCCGAAGGTCATAGGGCGAATCGTTCCGCGAACCGTGCAACGGCTGGTTGATTTTTATTCGCGCAAGGCGGGCATCGCAAAGCATGTGCATCCGCACATGTTGCGGCATTCATTCGCCACCGACCTGTTGATCAACGGAGCGGACATACGGTCGGTACAAGAAATGCTCGGCCATGCCAACATAGCGACCACGCAAATATACACGCACATAACCAACAAGGAGCTCAAGGAGATACACCAAACATTCCACGGCCGAAGAAGAAAAAATAAAAGCGATTGAATCGCTTTTATTTTTTTATCCCTCCCCGTATTGTCATTCACGTCCGCTATGGGCGGAGGCATCCAGCATCGCATCATCATTCCTGCACCCCCTCTACCACTCCCGCCCCCTCTCTTTGTCATTCCCGCGGAGGCGGGAATCCATTTGCAGTAGTAGTGGATCCCCGCCTCCGCGGGGATGACACGCGCGTCGCGTCGCATTTCTTTTTGCATCGTTATCCCTCCCCGCATTGTCATCCCGTGCTACGACACGGGATCCAGGGTCTCAGGCACGAAACGGCGCCACCGCAAAAAAGCCTGGATCCCCGCCTCCGCGGGGATGACACTCAAGCGCATCGTCACCCCCCCCGCATTGTCATTCCCGCGGAGGCGGGAATCCAGCATCCCGTTATCGGTCATTAGTTATCGGTCATAGGTTGCTATGCTGGACTTCGCTAAAAAATAATGGTAGCTTTTCGAAAGAAGCCAACCTTTAAAAATAAATAGAGAAGGAGGATCATGTATGACCTACGACGACAGCGACAAATTCAGTTCATATCAGCACGGGGAAGGGCACACTGGGATAGGTCAGCCGATCAAATTTACGTGCCCCATCGGCGGGAGTGCGCAGGTCGCGGAGTTTGTACGGACGCATGTCCGTACGATCGAAGAATCCGCCACCAAGCGGGTACTGATAGGGCACGGCATTTACGGGAGCTACTCACGGTACGATATTGTGCAACACCGGTATCACGGTGTCGGCAATCACGGCAATGGGGGTGCGTATCTCGAAGTGCTTGAGATCAGAAGCTCGCCGGAAGGACATTGGGGCGTTGTAACGCACCGATATACGGAGAAGGAAGGGTCGGTGTTTATCGAATGGGAAACGCTGGGCGCCGCACTGAGCGCCTTTGCAGAAGTTGGCTATGGTACCGCAGAAAAGCATGAAGCGCATCCCGGATTCAAACGCTGGGTGCTGTGCGGAAAGCTTACTCCGTGGTTCTATGCCATCGGAAACGAGGAGCTGGTCGGTGACTTTGCATTCCCACGCGGAATGCAAGACGACCCGGTGTATCGGCTCGGGAAAAAATTTGTGGTGTTTGACAAGGAGGAGCCGCCACATATAAAGACCTGCATGGGTGCGCGATTCTTCTCGAAGCAGAGAAGTATAAACCCTCGGAGCTGTGGTGGTGATGATAAGCCCTATTGTTATCGGCACGTGTACTGGGACGACGGAAGCGTGTGGTGTGAGGGCGTGAGCATGTGCAAACCGCCACGCCCGCTCGAAGAAGGCGAGTTGTGGATCGCGGAAGCGATGGACCGGTTCAGGGAGCTGCTCGCCGGAAAGACCGCAAAGGTGCAGGTCGACCTCGGCGACGGCAACAAGTTCGTCGGGAAGTTCGTAAAGGAAGATCGTGTGACGCCCACCGCGGAAGGCATCTATCTCATCCGCGTGAAGATCAAGGGAGAAGACGAGGCGAGGGAGGGGTTGGTTGGATTTAACCCGACGACGGAAGATCCGGACGTTGTGAAATATATTACCCGACAATTCACCGCCCAAGGAAAAGAAATCGAGCATATCGAGATCAAAGAGCGCAAGCGGAACAGAAAAGGCAAAAAATGGGCCGGCGTGTTTCCTCCCCTGTAATTTCTGTGAAAATAAGAATCCAGCACGGTGTCATTCCCGCCTCCCGTCCTGTCATTCCCGTGAAAACGGGAATCCAGTTCTTTTTCATTTTATCACCCCGTCGTCATTCCCACCCCACTCTCTGTCATTCCCGCGGAGGCGGGAATCCAGTATCCTGTCATCCCGACCGCATCCGTCAACTGACGAAGAAGCGGAGGGATCTGCTTCTCTACTACAGAGAATATAGGAAGAGAGATCAAAACAACCGCAACGCGTAAACGCGCTGCGGTTTTTTTATTGTTGCCCATCTTCATAGCGACATCCGATCCGCACAAGCAAATTGGAGTCAGGATAAAAAAGCCCACCCATAGTTTTGCTGTCCAAATATACGACCGTACATTTGGACAGCAAATACGGGAATGGTATACTTATATGAAAAGCACATCGTAATTAAAGCATGAAAGATAAACAGAACATGAGATACAAATCATCACTTAGAATATTGGAGGCGATAAGCGAGGGAATTGACGCGCAGCTTGATCTGCTGGAGGCTGTCGTTGAAAGTGGGCGCGGCGCATCGCCGATAGACATTAGTTATAATTTAAACAAAATACGGACCGGACGCGATGTGCGAAAGCGAACCGAAGAAGAAGAGCGAAAGATGACAAACAGATATTATAGCCTGATCTACAAATTAAAAAGAGACGGGCTAATAAGTGAAGAGCTCGGGGTGGAAAAAAAGAAATATAAAATAACAGAACGCGGAAAACAGAAGTTGGAATTTTTAAAAAGCAAAGAAGGGTATCCCGATGTGTATTATCCAAAGGAAAAGGGGAATAAGGTTATTATAGTTATGTTTGACATCCCGGAAGAATATACGAAAAAGCGCACATGGCTGAGGATGGTGTTGGGGAATTTGGATTTTAAAATGGCACAGAAAAGCGTGTGGATCGGGAAGACAAAAATACCAAAGGAATTGATCGCCGATATTATGAAAATGAAACTTGAAGGCTTTGTGGAGGTATTCGAAGTGGGAAGCACCGGAAATTTAAAGCATGTAATATAGGCGGTGAATAGTGCGCGGAAAATGAGACATATACGCTGGATATTTTATTTGCTGTCCAAATGTACGGTCGTACATTTGGACAGCAAATAAAAAAAGATATATACGGATAGATCGTGGGGGTGATGCATCAGAGTGCTGGTGGAATATCAATTTCCGTATTCCACCGGCAACCTGTATACCTTGCGGTGCGGCTTCGACTCGAGGAGTGCCAGCTGAACATCTGTCCAAAAGTGAAGCCGGCCTAAGGCCGAGAAAAACGAATGTGCCCCCAAGAGGACTCGAACCTCTAATCCTTGCGGAACCAGTTTCGACTTGGCGTTGCCCGCTCTCCGCCAGCAGGCGGAGAGCGTCGCAACGGACCAGAGTGCCGGTGAGTATCTATCCAGACGAACCGGCCTAAAACGAGAAAATATAAAACTATGTGCCGGGGACAGGACTTGAACCTGCATACCTTGCGGTGCTTGCTCCTAAGGCAAGTGCGTCTGCCAATTTCGCCACCCCGGCTAAAATAACTTATAACTAACAACCTACGACCAATAACGGATAAGTTGTCATGCAGATCCGCCACCTGCCTGCCGGTAGGCAGGGTTGGCGGACGAGGTATCTGTAGTAAAGGCAGATTCCTCGGCTCCATTTCATTGCGCTCGGAATGACAAATACAAAGCAATTAGTAAAAAAAGTATAGACGGAATGGCGGTTCCTGTACATATTGACAAACATATATAAATATGGTATATGTATATTAAATAAGCTGACCTTTAAGAATTAAATATGGATTAAACCAATATATCGCTGCGGCGAAGGAGGAAAAGATGGTGGGAATCACAATGCTTTTAATGCTAATGGTGGTGGCTGGCGGGGCGATTCTGTGGGGGTGCTATGCATATGTCCCCCTCGGAGACCCGGAGAAAGTCCGGATCATCACCCGAAGAGGGGTGGCGACGGACAAGGTTATGAGACCGAAAGCCATGTTTCTGTGGTTCAAGGGAATCATATCCGATTTCATTGAAGTACCTCGCCGGTTTGATGTGTCGGTAGAGGAGTTTGAGATAGTGTTACCGAATAAAGATGAATTGACTACCTCACTGACAATGCTATTTGAAGTAGCGGAAGGAGGCGGGGAAAAATTCATCAAGAACGGCAAGCAGGAGGGCATCACGAAAAAATGTATGCGCATTGCGCGAACGGCCGTTGAAAGGTTTGCTCAGGATAGAAGTGAGGAGCCTTATACGGCCGATCAGGCAAAAAAGATGTACCAGGAGTTTATCCTCCGAATCGTCGATGCGCTCGTAAAGGAAAACTATCTCGAAACGGCAGCAAATGCCCCTAAGAGGGATGATTTCCTTGATGATCTCGTGATCAAGCTGTCAGAGAATGACGGCGAGTATTGCGTTGAACAGTTCGGCGTAAAATTGGTTGGGCTGAATATGGCTCAGCTGGTGGAGCCGAAAAGCGTCGTAGTTGCGGCGGCAGAGCGAAAGGCCGCGAAGATCAAAAATGCCCAGAAAGCCGAAGAAATGTTGGCGTTCAAAAAACGCATGGGGGTCCTCATGAAAGGACACGACGGTGTGTCGTTCAAGGACGCTACGATGGCTGTTCAGATCCAAGAGGGAACGATTCAACACAGGATTAACGAAGAAATCGTTCGGATAGTTGACGAGGGAAGTGGCGATGGCCTTGGGAAATTAATCGGCGGCGTAATTGCCGCTGCCAGAGCGCACGGAGGTGCGGGAGGGAAAGGATATGGCGGAAGCAAAAAACCCACCGCTCCTTGAGCGGGCAAGAAGGGTAGGAAAGATTCTGATCAAATGGGGGCTCATTGGGCTGGTGGTGATCATTGGCATTAAGATGTTCGTACCGGAAGAAGCGGTTAAGGGTATAGCCACGAGCGCAGACTCCAGCCGGCAATATGCCGCGGCATACGACTTCTCCAAGATAACTAGCCCGGCGGACTCGAAAGAGTTTGTCGTACCAGCCGGAGATAAGCCGGTACTGGTGGCGCTCCCTGCCGATTATCGGGTAACATTCTCTTCTGCCACGGCAAAAGCAGGAGAGCTTGACCGGCTCGACGGAAGCGGCTCAAAGCCCTTCGGGGAACAAACCGATTTCGGAAAGAAGTCAGGGAGGGAGCCGATGGCGGTTGCCATTAAGGTTCCTGAAGGATGCACAATGGTCGCCTCATTCGTGCATCACTAAAAGTAGGCGTAGCAAAAAGCCCCGAGCGATCGGGGCTTTCTTTTTGCGTTAAAAACTTATATGCCTGAACCTGATGCGATTGCCTGCGCGATCGCGATGATTCCCTTGGTAAGGGCTCCAACGACGATGGCGACGAGTGCGTAGGTGAGCATGTGCTTTGCCTCGTCGATCTTCTTTGAATCTCCTGATGCCGTAAGGAACTTGAACGCGGCAAGTAGGATGTAGATCGCTGCTGCTGCAATCAAGATGCCAAACATCCAGTCGCCGACCGTGTCAAGGATGGCGATGATCGGCTCAACTCCCGTACCTAGTCCGCTTCCGGCGGACGGGAGCTGCGCCTGGGCAAAACCAATTGCCGGTGTGGCAAGTGCCGTTGCTACTACTGATGTGAGTGTTATTTTTTTCATACTGTTATTTTATCAAATAAAGCGACCTTTTATCAAGCGCCAAGACCCGTTACTAATCCTTCGAATATGGCAACAAGCCCGCGCGCAAGAATGATGATGACCAACCCCCCGAGTGCATAGAGGATAGTTTTTCTCCCCATGGTAATTTTGGTCGGATTCCCCTGGGAGGTCATGATCTGAAATGCTCCCCAAAGGATCATGATCGCGGCCAAGGATGCGGCGATGCCGATGCCGTAATCAATAAGCCGATTGATAACATCAGTGATGGTCGCATCGCCGAAGGGGCTCGTGAATGTGACGGAGGATTCGATTGGCTCATTGGCGACGGTGTCGATGCCACCCGATATTGTGGCGAAGACAGGCGAGGCCACGAAGAATAATGAAAGAATAGCCGCGATGATTGGATACATATATATATAGTATAAGGGAAAAGAGGGGGATGACAAGCTACTGCATTATCGGCAATTCAGCGTTCTCCACGGTGCGCCGTAAATATCACCGGAATCGGTAAGCGCGCGCATGAGAATATCAACGAAGAACCATGCGGATAGGACGATGGCGAGGCCGATGAAAGCTTGCGTGATGTGACTCTTCCCTTTTGCGTACAGCCCCGGGTTTGCGCCCGATATCATCATTTGGTATCCGCCAAACATGATATAACCGACGGCAAGGACGATGGTGAGCTGGGTAATAAAGTCGTACACCGCTTTGATGGTAGCGATGAGTGCACATAAGGAGCAACCGGCCGGATTTTGTTCATCACATTGCACGAGTCCTGCGCCAAAAACGACAGGAGCGGCAACCAAGGATATAAACGCCAAGGATAAAGTGAAGGAAAGGATAATTTTTTTCATATGGATATATTGTACCGTTGATTTATTGTATTGTCATTCCGGACTCGATCCGGAATCTTTTTGGAAGAACATGAGATCCTGAAACAAGTTCAGGATGACACTCTTCCCCTCTCGCATCATTATTTCGTCCTCCATCAGGGCGACAGACTTTAGAACAGATCGTTAATCTCGACTGACGCTCTTTCAAGTGCGGATTGCGCATTGAATCTGCCTGTAAGTACCGATTCGATGGCGCGGGAAAGCGCGGCGCGATAACCGGTAACTTCATATTGGAACGGTGCCCGGGCAGTGAGTGCCTGACGGGAAAACACGCCGAGTTTAGGATCGCGAAGCGTGTCGTTGATGAGCGTGCGGAGCGCAGGTGGATTGCCCGAGCGCGTCATATAAAGCGAGGCGAATGTCGGATCGGTGGTTGCATTGATGACGAAGCGCCATGCAAATTTGATGTTCGGGCTTTTCGCGGAAACGCCAAGGCCCCAATAATCCGCATAGTTGACCGGGTTGGTCGTATCGTTTTGCGGCATCGGGTAAACGCCGAAGTCGAGATATGGATTTTTTTGCACAAGCCCTTTGATGTCACGCGAGTAGCCGATGGTCATGGCTACATCGCCAGAGCCGAATGCATTGTCCGCCTGGGCGAATGAATCGTTCCATGTATAGTTCGGATTGTTCGGCGTGGAAAATTGCACATAGAAATCGAGGGCATTTCTTGCCAAAGCTTCAAACGATGTGCGCCGACCTGTGGTTTCGAGGTTCTTTGCCCCGAACTGGAGCATGAGCAATGAAAGGATGTCCGGCGCGTTGGTGATGGATTTGGTCGTACCGCCAAGCGCTATGGCTGACTTTTGTAGCTGCTTGTTGACGGTAAATTCCGTAAAATAGGGAACGAGCATTTTTATGTCGTCCCACGTTTTCGGCGCTACCGCAACGCCTTTTTTGTCGAAGAGGTCTTTATTATAGAAGAGCGCAGGCGAATCGATGTAGAGCGGAAGGGCGAACACGTAGTTCAAATACGTAAAGTCATTGGCTACGACATCCGGAAAAAGACCGCGCAGTTCGGCCGGTTGGATATCCGAATGATCGGCTGCCATGATCTTATCGCTGTATCGCTGTACCCAACTGCGATGCACCATAAGAATGTCCGGGCCAGTATCGGTGGCAAGCGCGTTGAGTAATGTCCGCTCGTAGCGATCCTCGGGAATCTGCGTGTAGCGCAAGGCTACGTTCGGATGCGCCGCCGCATATTGCGAGGTAAGTGCATAAATATTACCCTGTTCTTCGATACCCCAAATGGTAAGTGTTATTTTTGTCGCGGGCTCATCGGAACTCTGCTGTTGCAGTGCGGGAATGAGATAAACGAAGATGCCGATAAATAGGGCGATGGCGAGCGCCGCTCCGCCAAGGATCATTACCTGATTGCGTGTGAGTTGCATATGTATAGTATAAACTGACAACCGATAACCTACAACCAATAACAGCTGCAGATTCCTCGTCCGCCAGCCGGCGGATCGGGATGGCAAGAATTGCCGGCTGTCATCCTGAACTTGTTTCAGGATCTCGCAACTAGTCCACGAGATTCCGGATCACTTGAAGCGCGCAAACTTTATGCGCTTCGAGTATCCCGGCACGTTGCACGCTCTCCGCCGGCTGGCGGATTACTAGCAACGCCGAGGGTCAAGTCCGGAATGACAATGCGGCGGAGTGGGTAAGGTCAAAAAACGGAACGCGAAAGCGTTCCGTTTTTGCTCAAACCTCATATCTCTAATCTCTCACCTCTGCGTTACAGCGCCACAACTCCTGCAAGCTTGTCCTTCTCCTTGAGTGACATGATCTTCACGCCGCTGGTTGCCCTGCCTGCGGTGCGCACATCCTTAAGCGGGATGCGGATGATCTGACCTTTATTGGAAATGGCGAGCAGCTCTTCTTCTTCGCGGATGATCTGTCCGCTGATGATGTTGCCGATCTTCGGGGTGACATTGGAGGTCTTGATACCCATGCCTCCGCGGGTCTGCGTTTTGTATTCACTGATCGGAGTTTGCTTCGCAAATCCGTTTTCGGACACCACGAGCAGCGTTTGTTTTTTGTGATCTGCCTTTTGGTCGGTGCGCACGATGTCGAATCCTGCGACGCGGTCATCCTTTTTCAGTTTGATACCGCGTACGCCTGCCGCCGCGCGTCCGAGCGGCTTGGTGTCGGTTTCCTTGAAGCGAATGGCTTGACCGGCATTGGTGGTGATGATGATCTCGTCCTTGCCGGAGGAAAGTTTCACGCCGATGAGCGAGTCGCCCTTTGTAAGGTTGATGGCGATGATGCCGGTCCTGCGGATATTGGCAAACTCGGACAGTGACGTCTTTTTGATCGTTCCGTCTGCGGTAAGCATGACGAGGTAGCGACCTTCGACGCCTCCATCGGGGTAGGCGATGACCGCATTGATCTTTTCTTCAGGAGGAAGATCAAGGAAGTTTTGCATCAGCTTGCCTTTCGCGGTGCGGCTACCTTGCGGCACATCGTAGACCTTTGTCTGGAACACGCGCCCCGTGTGGGTAAAGAACAAAATGTTATCGTGCGTGTTCCCCGAAATGAAGTTTACGAGCGTATCTTCTTCATTTACTTCGGAACCGATCAATCCTTTGCCGCCGCGCTTCTGCGCCTTGTAGGTGTCGGCCGTAACGCGCTTGATATAGCCGCTTTGGGAAAGGGTGATGATGACGTCCTCTTCAGGAATGAGATCGATCTCTTTGAACTCGCCGATGGCGCCCGGCACGACCTTGGTGCGGCGATCATCGCCGAACTTGTCGCGCAGATCGCGTAGTTCGTTCGTGATGACGCCCAAGATCTTTGCAACGCTCGCCAAAAGCGTTTGGAGTTCCTTGATGATGCGCATCTTTTCTTTCAGCTCGTCTTCGATTTTTTTGCTCTCAAGAGCGGCAAGCGTTTGCAGGCGCATTTCAAGGATAGCCGTCGTTTGAATGGAGGTGAGCTTGAACTTCTTTATGAGGTTTTCATGCGCCTCTTCTTTGTCCTTTGACTTCTTGATGGTCGCAATGACGGCATCAATGAACTCGAGCGCCTTGGCGAGGCCTTCCAATATATGTGCGCGCTCTTGCGCCTTGCGCAATTCATATTCGGCGCGCTTGCGGACCACTTCCTTGCGGTGCTCAAGGTAGAACCCGAGAATGTCCTTCAACGAAAGCAGCTGTGGTTGCAACCCGCCCGGAGACGGAATGAGCGCCGTCATGTTGAAGTTAAAGTTCTTCTGCAGATCGGTGTGCTTGTAGAGCTGGTTTAAAACCTTTTGCGGTGCGGCGTCATTTTTCAGTTCGACGACCACGCGCAATCCGTCGCGGTCCGATTCGTCGCGCAGGTCCTTGATGCCCTCAATCTTCTTCTCGGTAACAAGCCCGGCTATTTTTGCGAGCAGTTCCGATTTGTTGACCTGATACGGGATCTCGGTGATGACGATATTAAACAGTCCGCTCTTGCGCTCATGGATGTCGGAAACGGCGCGCATGGTCACGCCACCACGGCCGGTCTTGTACGCTTCGGCTATGGCGCGCTTGTCGTAGATGATGCCACCGGTCGGGAAGTCCGGGCCTTTGATGAATTGAATCAGGTCATCGGTGCTTGCGTGCGGATTTTCGGAAAGATGCAAAATGGCATCGACTATTTCGCGCAGGTTGTGCGGCGGAATGTTGGTGGCCATGCCAACGGCGATGCCGGCGACGCCGTTCAAAAGCAGGGCCGGGAGCCGTGCCGGCAATACGAGCGGCTCTTCGGAAGTGCCGTCGTAGTTCGGACCCCATGCAACGGTATCCTTTTCAATGTCGAATAAAAGTTCTTCGGATATTTTGGAAAGACGGCACTCGGTGTAACGCATCGCCGCCTGGTTGTCGCCGTCGATGGATCCCCAGTTTCCTTGACCATCGATCAGCGGGTAGCGAAGCGAAAAGTCTTGCGCCATGCGTGCCATGGCATCGTACACTGCGGAGTCACCGTGCGGGTGATAGCTCTTGAGTACTTCGCCGACAACGGCCGCGGACTTGCGGTATTTTACGCCTGCCTTCAGGCCCGTTTCCCACATGGCCCACAAAATACGCCGTTGCACCGGCTTCATGCCGTCGCGGACATCGGGCAATGCGCGCGAAATAATGACCGACATCGCGTAGTCGAGGTAACATTCTTGGAGCTCGCGTTCGATCCCCCTTTTTTCAACTTTATCTGTCTGTTCGTCCATGGTGGGTTGTTTCGTTGTCATTCCCGCGGAGGCGGGAATCTATTTAATAGGGTAGTGGATTCCCGCCTCCGCGGGAATGACAGACAATGTGGTAGTATGGTTATTCTGGATTCTCTATTGTTGTGGTCCTTCTTCCGACCTCCGGCATTTCCAAAAGGATGTCATTAAATGTATGTCTGATGGACGATCCGGTAATAGAAAGTCCGGTTTTGAGTACCGGCCAAAAGGCGATATGGACGTCCTCTTTTGTGCTGTCATCCGATCTCGTGAATACGAATGCCTGCATATAGAGTATCCACGCAAAAATGATAATCAGAACGGAGACGCTACTTAGTCCAATGAGCCATTTTCGCTTTGTTTTTGTGTCGGAGCGACGGATCCGCTGGAGTTGGTGGCGCATGATTTTGCTTGTCATCCTGAATTTATTTCAGGATCTTATCGACTATACACGAGATTCCGAAACAAGTTCGGAATGACAGCTGTATTCGTTATGGTTTTAATATCGTAACTTGTGTCGGTTTTATTAGTGAAAGTTCCTTTTTCTTGATTGTGAGCTTTTCTTGCGATTCGGCATCCTTTTGATCGAGCTCTTCCAAAAATGTCGAAAGGTCCTCGGCTTGTCGTTTAAGTCCCGGAACCTTGAATGCGGTAGGGATGACTATTTTCGGCTGGATCTGCTTTATGAGTTTGGCGACCTTCTTTTGGTCGATATACGGGGCGCCACCGCCGGGGACAAAGAGGATGTCGATATCCTCGAGCCGCTCCATGATGGCGGGTGAGGGAATATCGGCAAGGTGTCCGAGAAAACAGAGCTTAATGTCTTCGAGCGTGACCACATAAACGGTCTTGAGTATCTTATCGGTTACCTCATTTTCCGACAAATAGCCGAATATGGTCGCATCTTCCACATTGTACTCGCCGGGGCCGTAGATGGATATCCCTTGTTCGGAGGCGATTTCATGCGGTGGGAAGGTAGTCAGCGTCTTGAGCAAAATGTCGTATTTGAAGCGGGGCGGGGTCAAACCGCTTGCGCTATCGACCGGATCGGTCAAAATGGTGAATTCGCCACTTTGTATTTTGAAGCTGTTTTCTCCGTAGTAAGTGATGATCATAAAAGTATCGCTGTCATTCCCGCGAAGGCGGGAATCTATTTAAATAGAAGTGGATTCCCGCCTTCGCGGGAATGACAATACGCGCACTTCACTTCTTGTGGCTTAGTTCCTATAATACCCCATTTCCCCTTGATTTTCAAATAGTTTTTACGTATGCTGTTGGTCTATGGTCACTAATATTAATGTAGAGGTAAAAAACTCATCCGCAATGAATCAGCTGACGAAGGCGGATGCGAACATCATCTCGTTCCTCAAGGAAGGAGACTTGATCGAGGCAAAGTTGCTCGCGAAGACAAAGCGCGGCGTACACTTTGACCTTGGAAAGTACGGTACCGGTCTCGTATACGGCATCGAACTGATCAATTCTCGCGACATTGTGAAAGGAATGAACCCGGGCGACACCGTGAGCGCAAAGATAATTTCGCTCGAAAACAATGAGGGTTATGTCGAATTGTCCCTCATAAACGCGCAGGAGCAGAAGAATTGGCAGGGTTTGAAGGAGTTGAAGGACACCGACGAGCCGTTTTCCGTCAAGATCAAAGGTGCCAACAGTGGCGGCCTTGTGGCGGATATCCACGGAACCAAGGCATTTTTGCCGGTTTCCCAGCTGTCCAGCGAGCATTATCCGCGCATCGAGAAGGGTGACCAATCTCGAATACTTGAAGAATTGAAGAAATTTGTAGGCGAAGAGCTGAAGGTCAAGATCATCGACCTTAATTCGCGTAACAACAAGCTCATCATCTCCGAAAAGGAGGCGGTAGAGGAAAATGTGCGTGAATTGCTTGCCAAATACACCGTCGGCGACATAATCGGCGGCGTGGTATCGGGTATTGCAGATTTCGGCGCATTTGTCCGTTTTATCGACAATCCGGCCATCGAAGGCTTGATCCACATTTCCGAGCTTGATTATCGTTTGATCGACACCCCGAAAGAGGTGGTAAAGATCGATGAAGAGATCAAGGTAAAGATCATCGAGATCAAAGACGACAAGGTTTTCCTTTCCCTCAAGGCATTGAAGCCGAATCCGTGGGAAACGGTGAACGATAAGTTCAAAGAAGGGCAGGAAATCGAAGGAAAGGTGTATAAGGTCAACCCGTTTGGCGCATACATCGACCTCGGCCAAGACCTGTACGGCTTGATTCATGTATCCGAGTTCGGATCCCCGGAGGAACTGAAAAAGAACATGGAACCGGGCAAAAAGCACACATTTACCATCGAGGCCATAAAGCCCGAGGAAAAGCGCATCCTTTTGAAGCTCAAAGGCCATAAAAAGACCGCAAAAAAGAAGGAAGAAGCTCCGGAAGAAGCCGAAGCCTAAACCTGATACAAAAACCGCCAGCCCGGCAACCGACGGGCTGGCGGTTTTTAGTTTTCTCCCCCCCCCGTATTGTCATACCGGCGGAGGCCGGTATCCAGAGTATCTTATGTAAAACCACGCCGCTGCAGGAAACTCTGGGCCCCGGCATCCGTCGGGGTGACACAACACAAAGACGCGCCTCATAGGCGAGCGACGGAGTTGACAAAGCACCTCGTATAGTATATTATTCATTTCAGAACATCTCATTGAGGAAGGAGAAAAATATTTCACGCAAGGAGGAGAAGTGTATGCAAGCAAAAGTGTTTCAGTTCCCATTTCCCCAGCAGTACAATGGCAGGACACCAGTGTGTTCCTGTTGTCACATGACGATCGCCGCCGGAGCAGCTCGCGCCAAGCGGGAGGGGCGCGAGCTGCATACCCACTGCGCCATCGAGTTTGACTTCGTCGAGATGGCCCGCAAGGACCTTACGGCGGTATTCGCCAACATGCCGGATGAATTCTTCGCCGATTCGACGATCGTTGAACGCCTGTCGAGGGTGTTCACGAAAGATGGACTGCGGAGCTTGCTGTTGAGTCTCGCGAAGCAACTTAGCGAGAAAAAGGAAATGCTGCGGCGAGCACTGCAGAAGCGCTACAACGAGTTTGTGCAGCAGATCTGTGCTGCCGCCAATCATATTCGCCTGGGCCACGAGATCGCCTCAGCCCTGGCGTAGTACCACCCCACCACCACTCTCCTTCCTCTGTAGTACGGGGGCTGCCTTGCGCGAGGCAGCCCCCTATTTTTTTATAACAAAGTATGTGGTATGTGTCATTCCGGCCTCAGAGCCGGAATCTTATTGTTTTATCACGAGATCCTGAATCAAGTTCAGGATGACACCCCGCATTCCCTATTAGAAATTAAAAATTAGTAATTAGGAATTACCCCCCCGTTATTAGTTATTGGTTATAGGTCATAGGTTAGGGTCTATTCCTTGTCCCTCACGTCTTTTTACATTACTCTACATCCATGGAACGCAAAGACATCACAGTCATATATGAAGACAAAAACGTAGTGGCCATAAACAAGCCGGCGCATCTTTTGGTGCACCCATATAAACCGATAACCGATAACCGGCAACCGATAACGGGGGAGCAGAAAACGGAGGCGCTTACCGATTGGCTGCTGAAGCACTACCCGGAGGTAAAAAAGGTGGGTGATGACCCGCAGCAGCGTCCGGGCATCGTGCATCGGCTCGACAAAGATACCTCGGGTGTCATTTTAGTACCGCGCAGTCACGAATATTTTAAATATTTAAAAAACCTATTTCAGACGCACGGCATTCAAAAGACATACCTTGCGCTCGTTTGGGGGAAGATACAGGAAAAGAACGGCATTATAAATAGGCCAATCAGCTTAAAAGGAGGCACAACGAAGCGCACGGTGCATGAAGGGAAAATGACAAAGGAAGCCTTGACCGAATATGAAGTTGTGGAACGATTCGAGTTCGACGATCCGGAATCGGAAAAGCGGAAGATCTATGAGTTTACGCTGGTTCGCGCCAAGCCGAAAACGGGCCGCACGCACCAGATCCGGGTGCACTTGGCATCCATCGGGCATGCAATCGTCGGTGACGTCATGTACGGAGCAAAAAAGAACCCACTCGGGCTCGATCGCCATTTTTTGCACGCCGAATCGGTAGAGTTTTTGGCCTCCGAGGGACATAAATTGAACATTGAAGCAGAATTGCCCGCCGACCTGCAAAAAGTTTTGAAGAAGCTGAAGGGATAGCCCCCACATCTCCCTTTTTCTCACTCCGCACATTTTTCTGTCATACCGGTCGCACGCCGCCGAAGGCTATGGCCGACCGCGTGTCGCCGAAGCTTTAGCGGTGGCACACGGAGCGCGGAAGCCGGTATACAGCACTCAGCCAATGTACGTCATCTGATGACGTACATATTCGCATTGTCATTCCCGTGAAAACGGGAATCCAGTGTCTATTGCGCGAGTCACCGCTACTGCAGAAAACTCTGGATCCCCGCCGGAGTTTATCCCGTACTTGATACGGGGCCCACGTCCGGAATGACAGAGCCCGTTTGACAACAGCCCTATAATCCACTAATATAAGCGAACTATGGATAAAGAACTCATGGCAAAAATAAAGCCGGGAGCAAGCGTACGCGTTTGGGAGCGCATCAAGGATGGCGAAAAGGAACGCGTCAGCAAATTCCAGGGGATCGTTATTGCGACAAAGCATGGCAAGGAGATCGGTTCGACATTTACCGTCCGTTCGATCATCAGCGAAATTGGCGTTGAAAAGGTGTATCCGTTCAACACTCCGTTGATCTCGAAGGTGGAAGTACTCACCGCCCCGAAAAAAGTGCGCCGCGCAAAACTCTACTTCGTTCGAAGTCTTTCCAAAAAGAAGACCCGGGAAAAGATCGGCATTGCCGCATAAAGCTACCAACAAAAAATCCGCTCCGGCGGGTTTTTTTGATGAATATATTGGTAGACGATTTAGGAAAGAGCTTGTATGGTATAATAAAATTATTCACATCGGCTGTCATTCCTGACGCGGGTCCCGTATCAAGTACGGGATAAACTCCAGCAGGAATCTCATATGAATAATTATTACGTATATATTCTCACAAACAAAAAGGATGGAGTATTGTATATCGGCGTAACTAATGATGTGAAGCGGAGAGTGTGGGAGCACAAGCAAAAGATTGTAAAAGGATTTACAAAAAAATACAATGTGGATAGATTGATGTATTTTGAACAAACAAGTGATGTGTATGCCGCAATAGAAAGGGAAAAACAAATGAAGAAGTGGAAGAGAGAATGGAAGGTGGAGCTAATAGAAAAAGATAATAAGGCGTGGAGTGATTTATATGAGATATTATAGATGACTTGTCTTCCGTCATCCCGTGCTTTGACACGGGATCTCATGGCTGAGATAGTAACGACGAGATTCCTGCTTTCGCAGGAATGACAATTCTTCCGGGGCTTACCTATCCCGCAAGCGCTTGAAAATTGGGAAGGTTTTAGGTACTATAGGGAAGTTATAAATGCCCAGGTGGGGAAATTGGTAGACCCATCACCTTGAGGTGGTGACGCCTGTAATGGGCATGCTGGTTCGAGTCCAGTCCTGGGCACCATACAATTTAAAAACGGCTGACGCCGTTTTTTAATTTTGCTACAATGAAAGAATTATGATCCTCATAAACACAGGTAACGGGAAAGGGAAGACGACCGCCTCACTGGGGGTGGCCTTGCGTGCATTGGGCTACGGGAAAAAGGTTGTGATGATACAGTTCATTAAAGGTCCATGGAAGAGCGGGGAAGACCTGTTCGCAAAAGAATGCAACATACCTGCGGGCAAATTCAGAATAATAAAAACAGGAAAAGGGTTTGTAAGCCTTCCGGGGGACACATTGCCATTCAAGGAACATAAAAAGGCGGCTGAAGAAGGACTGCAAAAAGCAGTAGAGCTGATTGCGTCAAAAAAATACGACCTCGTGATTCTCGACGAAATAAACAATGCAGTGGAATTGAAATTGATCAGCGCAAAAAGCGTAACCGATATATTAAAGAAAGTCCCTGAGAGTGTCGACATGATATTGACCGGTCGCAACGCTCCGAAAAGTTTCATCGCATTGGCCGACACCGTAACGGAAATGAACGAAGTAAAGCACGCATTTTCAAAGGGGATTAAAGCAAAAAAAGGCGTAGATTTTTAAGCAATTGTTCCATCCCTGCGCAAATCGTCACTCCTCTTCGTATTGTCATCCCGTGCTTCATTTTCTGTCATTCCCGCGGAGGCGGGAATCCATTTCAACCAATTGCGGAGCGCAAAACTTATATATGTATAATGTACTGGATTCCGGATATTCGCCTGCTGGCGAATTCCGGAATGACAACTGACGCGCATGCATCTCCACGAGTCCGTATTTTTTGGGATCGTGTTTTTTCTGCTTGGCATATTTTTTGCTCCGACAATGAGTCTCGCGGGCATGTCCGTAAGTGCTGTGGCTATTGCGGGAAGCCTCGGTTGGGTCGCATACAAAAAGGGGAGTGTCCGACTGGGGTGGCTGGCTACGCTTGCGCTCATGGGCATATTGGGCGGGTTGTATTGGACCGGATATAATGTGCATCAACGGGACCAAATAGCGCCGCTCATAGGCACACAGGCGGCAATACGCGCGCATGTAATAGAGGTCCGAAAGATGGAAAACAGCCAAAGGCTTATCGTGCGGCTGGACGAGCCACATACGGGAAGACTTTCGGTAGTAGCTCGAGCATATCCGACCGTAGCATATGGTGATGCGCTTGTGCTGACAGGGAATGTGCAAAACCCAAAAGAAGACAACTGGAGATTTTTATTGAAAGACGCATTGTTTGCAACGATGCAATTTCCCGAGGTGGATATGGTAAAAAGAAACGACGGCAATCCGATCGTAACGCGGCTGTTCGCGATAAGGAGGTCGGCCGTGGAAATATACAAGCGGGCACTGCCTGCCAAAGAAGCGGCACTGCTCGCGGGGATCACACTGGGCGAACGCGCCGAGTTCGACCGGGAGTTTAGGGAAAATATGGCAAACAGCGGCACGACGCACTTGGTTGCGCTGTCCGGGTACAACATCAGTGTGGTTGCGGAAGCGATACTGTTGGCCTGCGGGTTGCTGTTGCGCCGCACGGCGGCATTTTACGCAACACTTGGCGCTGTCGTGGGTTTCGTGGTTATGGCCGGAGCCGAAGCGTCGGTGGTGCGCGCGGCGATCATGGGGAGTATCGTGTTGTTGGCAACCCACATAGGGCGCACGCATAGTATGCGCAATGCGATCGCCATAAGTGCCTGCGCGATGGTGCTATATAACCCGAATGTGCTTCGGTACGACCTCGGGTTTCAGCTTTCATTCGCCGCGCTGATAGGCATCATTTATGTGAAGCCATATCTTGACGCATACATCAAGCGAAAGAAAAGCGGCATATTGAATTGGCGGGAAAACTTGTCGGGCACGCTATCCGCGCAACTTATGGTGTTTCCCATATTGATGCAATCCGTTGGCTCTTTTTCGCTGGTGTCGTTGGCATCCAACATCGTCATTCTTTCATTTATTCCCGTTACGATGGGATTGGGGTTTCTTATCGCGGCAATCGGATTTGTTGCGGCTCCGCTGGCGACCATACCCGCATGGGGCGTGTCGGTGCTGTTGCAATACGAGATAGGAGTAATAGAACTATTCGGCACATATAAAGGATTTACAATGCCAATGACGGGTGTATTGCTATTATTCTATTACGCCGCCGCCGGAGGAATGCTGCTATATTTGCGTCATCGCAAGACGCAAATATTGACTACCACTGCACACGCTGCACAACCCTAACTTCTCGCATTATCCCCCGCGCATTATTCCTTGCATTGTCATTCCGAACTTGTTTCGGAATCTCGCCAACAGAACATAAGATCCTGAAACGAGTTCAGGATGACAAATAGTTCACATGAAAACCAATCTCAAAATAATCATCGTCGGTCTGGTCATCCTCGATATGCTCGCGTGGGGTAGTATCATATTCGACGACTTCGGTAAGCGGCTCGAATTGTATTTCTTTGCCGTAGGGCAAGGCGATAGCGAAATGGTGGTTATGCCGGGCGGCGTAAAATTGTTGATCGATGGCGGCCCGCCAAACGGCAAGGCCGCGCAACAATTGGGGGCTGTATTGCCTTGGCATGACCGCTATATTGATATTATTATGCTATCGCACGCGGAACTTGACCATTTTGGCGGGTTGCTTGATGTATTGAAGCACTATGAGGTTGGCGCATTTATATATAACGGCACAGGAAGCAACTCGGAAAGTTTTAAAGAGCTGGCAAGTTTAGTAAAAGAAAAGAATATTCCGGTTATCAGTTTGAACGAAGGGGGTGGCATAGCCCACATAAAAAGCAAGATAGATATTTTGTCCGCGCACGGGAAAAACAAGAATGAAGGTGCGCTGGTGGCAAAACTCACGAGCGAAGGAATCTCGACATTGTTCACGGGCGACATAGGTAAAGACACGGAGCTGCAGCTTGCGGGGAGTAAAAATGTAAAGGCCGATATTTTAAAGATCCCACATCACGGGTCGCGATTTTCCACGACCGCGGAGTTTTTGCGTGCCGTACGCCCTCAAATTGCCGTAATAGAGGTGGGCAAGAACTCCTACGGCCACCCGACCGCTGAAGTGCTGAACCGCATCAAACAGGCCAAAGCCCGCCTGTTCCGCACCGACACCGACGGCATGGTCCAGTTAATCATCGAAAACGGAACAATCAAACAATACAAAGAAAAATAATGTAACGATGTCTGACATCGTTACATTATCCGTCTTGCGATGACGGAATAGTAGGGAAGTAGCCATAAAAGTGGGGGGCAGGCAGAGGATAGCGCTTGGTAATGGGCTGTGCATACAGGCGCTATTTTAAGTGAAAGATCGATAAAATTACGCATGGGAACATTATGACGCCGAAAGGGTCATTTTTTATTTTTACTAAAGTCAGTCAATTTATGTAGTATTTATGCTGTATAAATGAGGTTATACATAAAGCGAAAAGCATAATTTGGCAAAATTATTGACTGGTTGACATAAAAAAGTTATTGTGGGGGCGTAAGGATGAAGGAAAGAAAAACATCCTTGCGAAGCACCTTGGAAAAATAACAGCCACCCGAGGCCGACAGATAAAATATCGGGAAAAAGGAGGTTGACCCCTTATTCGCTGGCCACGACCCAACATGGCCACGAGAGGGGATAGAAATCGGGATTTTGCCCAAGATTTTGAGTAGGGTCCCCGTCGGGCAACAGTAACGCAGCCGACGCTAAAGGTGGAAGAAAACCACCCTATCTAAAAAATTGATGGCGTTACTACCCTTTCCGCCAGCGCATGATGCGACGGTGGAAAGGTGGGCAAGCGGTGATATCATCACTTGCCCCTTCTATCGGATTCCGGTTCGTAAGAACGGGGACCCGTAGAGGTTTTACATGGTTTTGAAGGAACTGGTCCGAAAGGGCAAAAACAAACAAGGAGAGGCTATGCCACCCATGTAACAGAGTTTTTGGTGAAGTTTTTCTCAAAAACTTCACCGTCGGGCTTGCGCGCGCACAACCGACGATAATCGTGGAATAAAACCACAACCACAGTAAAAAATTGATGAAGCGTGGCGCCCTCGACGGAGGGTCGGGCAAGTGAGTTCTATTTGGAGAATTCACTTGCCCTCCTTATCGAGTTTCGGTTCACAGAACGGGAATTCGAAGGGAGCGGTTCGTTTAAAAATTGGCGCGATCGTGCGCAGCCCGTATTGCGGGATATTTAATGGAGGTGAAGGAAGAATGGACGGCTTAAAAAGGAAAAAGGTGTATATAAACACCGAGGACGGTCCGATAAAAAATACTCTCGGCGTGCTGATTGCCTGCGCGCTGGGCAGGGTTGTTGAGGATATGGCTTCTGCAGACGAGGTGCTTTGCACCAATGTCAATGAAGCGCTTGACCTCCTGCTGGCCGGGAAAAGGGTAATATTGTTCGCCATCGGAGTAGGTGAGGGGAATAATATTGAAAAGAGTGCGGAAGCGCTTAGCAAGAACGAGCGCTTCAAAGGACTGCTTTCAGTATTCACTATTTCCTTTGTCAGGGAAGATGGCGAAGAGATGAGAAGATTTACGAATCACATCGCCGGCAAAGGGCTGGCGTAAACCACAGCAGGAGAAAGGCCATGAAGATTCTCGTTATTGATGACAATGCCGCGCACCGGAAGGCAGCCTACCAGACGCTCGGCGAAGAGCATGAGCTTACCGTAGTGGGAAGCCACGATGAAGCGGTAGAGCTCGTGCGGGAAAAGCCGTGCGACAGGGAAAAACTTCTGCGACTCAAGGCAGAGGCAGAAGCGGCAGGCTATGGCTGGTGCGGCGAAGTGTGGGCGAAGGCAATGGAAGAGTGCAAGCTTCCCTACTGGGATGCGGTGCTCTCTGATTTGCTGATGCCCGCGGGTAGGAAAACCCAAGGGGGCAATGGCCTGCAGTATGTCGGCACGGAAATGCCGATCGGCTGGGCGCTCGCCATTGATGCGGCACTGGAAGGCGCGAAGTTCGTGGCGGTTGTTACCGACATGGACCACCACAGTCATCCGGCGAGCGCCATGCTCGATCGCATGGACCGTGGAGTGTTCCCGGTTGCAGGCGCCAAGGCGCTGTTTACCAATCATATCAAAAGGGTTGGTATAACGGGTACCGAAGGACCTTGCCGGGAATGTGGCGGCACGGGTAAGCAGCGGCGTGCAGACGATAGCGCCTACGATTGCTACACCTGCCACGCTACCGGTGTGGACTACGCCGAGAAGGGAAAGGACTGGAAAGATATCCTGGATCGCCTCACCAGTGGCGAACAGGAAGAATAACGGTCCAGGTCTGCACTCTTGGAAAGTATGCCCCGGGTAAACGCAACCGCGCCGGGGGAAGGCAATGGAGATCGTCGGAGTTGTGTAATAAAGGTCCTAAAAGGACGCAATAAAAGCGACAGATGGTCAGAGGAGCCACCAAGAAAGGCAGAGTAGTACGAGGCGGAAAAACCTAAAAAGTTTTCCGCCTTTTTTTTATTCTTATCAACTTTAAATTACGAAACTCGGCATGTCATCCCGAGTGCAGTGAAACGGAGCCGAGGGATCTGTAGCAAAAGCACTGCGGATTCCTCGACTACGGTTTACCCTGATCCGCCAGCTGGCGGACGAATGGGCTCGGAATGACAATAGTCAGGTTTACGGCAAGACAAGGGTGGTTTTGTAATTCAGAGGGGTCAAAGCTTTTCCCAAAAGAACTCGAACATGCTTTTGAGCGTGTTGTGGATCTTGTCGCTTTCGATGATAAGGCCAAGCCCCTCTTTGAAGGAAACGATCCCTACTTTGTTGTCGCCATAGATGCTGATGCCGACATCCAAAGGAAACGGCTTCGAAGGAAGCAGCTTTGTTTTGCGCAGACTGCTTGCGTCTTTCGCCTGATAGGCGCGTGTTGCAGGGTCATCAGATGCGATCTCGCGGGTCCAGATTTTTTTCTTGATCCGTGTGGGGTGATAACGGGATTCAAGAAAATCAACATCAAAATCATAAAACGCTTCTTCGGCTACCCACGAAAGCATTTCCCGGTCAGGATAGCTTAGTGTATCCATATAGACTTCTTTCAGTCCCTGCGCTCCTTCGAAATAGCGGATCTTTGGCTTGCGGTCCAAGAGGTTATCGAACGAAAGAAGCTCGGGCATGATCTTCTTCAGTGCCTCCTGCTTTTCCTCCAGATCGGCCATCAATGATGAAGGGTTTTCGGCATAATAATAGAAGCGCTTATCTTTTTTGACCGTGCTAATAAGCCCCTTTTCCTTAAGGGAGGCAAGAATATCGTAGGCGGTGGTGCGTTTGATGCCCGCTTTTTTGGCAATACGCTGGATGTTGGCTTCCCCTAATTCAAGGGAAGCGAGATAGACCTTTGCTTCCTTTTCATTGAGCCCGATCTTTTGCAGGTTTTTTGTAAGCATGGCGGCGATACAAGTGTGATTATATGAATATGTCGACGAAAGGACCGTTTTTTATATACTACCAAAAGCAAGGATTTTGTCAATGTTTATGCGGAAAAATAAGAAAGGAAAGAAAAGTAAACTAAGAGTTTGACGGAATAGTTGACACATTTTGTGAATACTGGTATTGTAAGGGTGTAAGGATGGAAGTGTAAAAAACAACCAACCTGACATTTGATCTTTCCAAAAACATTGCCCGGTAAACGGGCGAGGAGGCAGTATGAAAGGATTTCAAAAGTTCTTGAGTTTGTTTTCTGATGGGCCCTATCGCCAGAAGTCTATAAAGATGGCGGAGGAGGTTCGTAAGCTAAACCTCCTGCCGGGGGAGAAAATCGAGGTAGAGAGGGACCCGGAAGAGCCGGGGAGGCTACGGTGCAGAACATGCACCGGCAAGTTTAGAAAGCTCACGGAGGAAGGGCGTGTCGTGTTCGACACAGGGGAGTGCCTCTGCGGAGAAAGAAGAGTAGAGCTGTGCTATGTCTCAAGGGTAAGAAGGATCTGACCCTTGTGATAGTGGTTGCCCCGTCGGGCTTGAGCACGCATAACCGACGCTAATCGTGGAAGAAAACCACACTGTCTAAAAAATTGACGAAGCGTATGGGCAAGCGATAGATTTATCGCTTGCCCCTTCTCATCGAGTTTCGGTTCACAGAACGGGAATTCGAAGGAAGTGCACATTTAAAAAACATTGCCCGGTAAACGGGCGAGGAGGCAGTATGAAAATTATATATCAGTGGGCCGCTACCATGGCGGTTTGTATGGGGATATCAATACTCGGGTTCGGGCATTGGATCCCAGCTGTAATCCTGGTGGGGGTTGTGGCGATGGTAACATGTCCGCTAATCGTTGATTACAACGGGTAGCGGTACTCGTCGGGCTTGAGAACGCATAACCGACGCTAAAGGTGGAAGAAAACCACACTGTTTAAAAAATTGACGAAGCGTAGCAACCGCACTCATCGAAAGGTGAGTGCGATTTTTTTTGTTGCGAAGGAGGTGCAAAAATGCTAATGTTGTACCACTATGCGGACACTTATTAGAGAAATGATCGCCAAAGAGGGCGAGTCTGTCGTGCTTGAAGGGTGGGTGCGAAACCGTCGCGACCACGGAAAGCTAATATTCATCGACCTGAAAGACAGGAGTGGCTTGGTGCAGGTTGTTTTTTTACCGAAACCGCAGGAAGTGCACGAGGCGGCAAGCGAATTGCGAGCCGAATGGGTGGTGCGTTTGACGGGCAAAGTGAACAAGCGACCCGACAACATGGTCAACGCCGATCAGGAATTCGGGGCATATGAAATACTTGCCGAAGGATTGGAAATATTGAACAAAGCGGAAGAGCTGCCGATCCCGATCGATACCGATGGCCGGGAGATCAGCGAAGAGGCCCGCATGAAATATCGCCCGCTCGATCTGCGGCGCGAGCGCATGGAAAAAAACTTGAAGATGCGTGCCAAAGTGGTGAACTTTTTCAGAAATTATTTGTCCGAGCTCGACTTTATCGAAGTGGAAACCCCGGCGCTCGGCAAGGCCACACCGGAGGGCTCCCGCGATTACTTGGTGCCGTCGCGCATCTATCCGGGCAAGTGCTATGCATTGCCGCAATCACCGCAACAGTACAAACAGTTGCTGATGGTCGCAGGGTTGGAACGATACTTTCAAATAGCTCGTTGCTTCCGCGATGAGGACACCCGCGGCGATCGCCAGCCGGAGTTCACCCAGCTCGATATGGAAATGAGCTTTGCCAAAAGCGGGGAAGTAATGGACATCATCGAAGACATGCTCATCAAGCTTGTTGAAACGCACTATCCGAACAAGCGCATCCAGCAAAAACCGTTCCCGCGCATTACCTATAAGGAATCGATGGAAAAGTACGGCAACGACAGGCCCGACATTCGTGAAGATAAGAACGATCCGGACCTGCTCGCATTCTGCTGGGTCATTGACTTTCCGTTCTTTGAAAAAGACGAAGAGACCGGCGAATGGACCTTTACGCACAATCCATTTTCCGCTCCGCAACCGGAGCACATGGATTCGCTGATGAACAAGGAAAACATCGCCGAGATATTGGCCGACCAATACGACATCGTGTTGAACGGATACGAGATCGGCGGAGGAAGCATTCGCAATCATCGCCCTGAAGCGTTGCATAAGGTGCTGGAGATCATGGGCTATTCAGACGAAAAGATCCAAACCGATTACGGGCACATGCTCGATGCGTTCAAGCTGGGCACTCCGCCCCATGGAGGCATCGCCCCGGGCATCGATCGCATTGTGATGATATTGCAGAACGAGCCAAACATCCGCGAGGTCATCGCATTCCCAAAGACCGGCGATGGTCGCGATCTGATGGTCGACACCCCGTCGGAGTTCACGGAAAAACAGCTGAAGGAATTGCAAATTAAGATAGATAAGAAAAAATAATTTAGCGTGTCATCCTGAACTTGTTTCAGGATCTCGTGTTCGATCAATGAGATTCCGGATCAAGTCCGGAATGACAACATGCACAATATGAAAAAAGAACGAACATTGGTTGTCGTAAAACCGGATGGCGTGCAGCGCTCGCTCATTGGCGAGATCATAAAGCGTTTTGAACGATCGGGACTCAAGTTGGCGGGCATGAAAATGATGGTTGCCGATCCTGCTTTCATCGAAAAGCATTACACGATAGATCCGGAGTGGAGGCGTATTACGGGAGAAAAGACCATTAAGGGTTATCGGGATAAGGGGCAAACGCCTCCGTCCGAAGATCCGCACGAGATCACGGGAATTATTCTCGGACATTTGAAAACATTCATGACCTCGGGTCCGGTGGTTGCGATGGTGTGGGAAGGTGTGCACGCGGTAAAAATCGTGCGCAAGCTGACCGGTTCGACCGAGCCGCTTACCTCCGACGTGGGAACGATCCGCGGAGATTATGTCATCGATTCGTATCAGTTGTCTGACGCGGATAAGCGCGCGATTCGCAATTTGCTTCATGCATCGGGAACCGTGGACGATGCACACAAGGAGATCGACTTGTGGTTCAAAAAGGAAGAATTGATTGACTACAAATTGATTCAAGACAAGATCCTGTACGATGTGAATTTGGACGGAATATTGGAGTAAGTTGCATGTAGCATGAAACATGTAACATGCAACATGTAGGCTTGATAATTGTGGCGTAATTGCTATACTGATAATAGAGTATCGGCAATGATTCTCGAGTTATCAATGTTGATTTGGGAGAGTAATAGTATCGAGGTCTTAGGACTTCGGTTGAACTCACCCACCTGACTTACAGTCGGGATATCACATGCCGATATTCACTTGCAAGGCCCCGCGAGGGGCTTTACAAGTGGAAAAATCTAAGGTACTATACGAAAACTATGAGACAGTGTGAAATTTGCGGAAAAGGTTCCATGATGCACGGCGCGCGCAAAAAGCTCCGCGGCAACTACAACCCGACCGTCCGAACAAGACGATATCCGAATCTTCAGAAGCTGACCGTTATGGAAGGTCTGCGTGTTAACGCATGCACCCAGTGCATCCGCACCGTAAAAAAGAAAGAAGCTGAAGCAACGGCAAAGTAAAAAAACGGCACAAGCCGTTTTTTTGTTACATCGTCATTCTGAACTTGTTTCAGAATCTCGTGGTGATTAGGTAAGATTCCGGCTCGGAGGCCGGAATGACAAAAAACTTTATTGAAAAAAGCACCGAAGTTCGGTATGGTGGAATATATCTTGATAAATAAGGTAGTGGATTCCCGCCTCCGCGGGAATGACAAACGGGCAGGCTGTCGTATAGTGGTAGTATTCAAGGCTGGGGGTCTTGCGGTCCGGGTTCGATTCCCGGCAGCCTGACAGAGTAGTAATAATTAAATCGCCGTGAGCGGCGGGATAATGAAGTGGATTCCTCCGCCAGCTGGCGGACGGGAATGACAATCAATTGAAAAAAAGTCAAGCACAACGTACAATGGAGCCATGGAGCGGAACTTGGAAATAACATGGAACTCGTTGTGGCGTATTGTGATCATGGTCACGGCGGTCAGTATGGCATATTTCATGCGGGAGGTGGTTGCCGTGTTGTTTTTGGCGATCGTCATTTCTTCCGCGCTGGACGCTCCGCTTAATTGGCTTGAGCGTCAAAAGATCCCGCGCATCATGGGTATTTTGTTCATAATGGCTTCTGTATTTTCGATCGTCGCCCTGTTGATCTACACGGTCGTACCGATTGTGCTCATTGAAATGAAGGACCTTGCGGACAATGTCGGCATGCTCGAAGCTGCGTTGGGCGGCTTGGTGGGCATACCGAATATCGGCGGAGGCTTGAGCGGGCTGGGTGATTCATTGACCGCGGGTGGATTTTCCATCGGCAAGTTCATACCGCAGTTGTTCGAGAATATGGTCATGTTCGTCACGGTTGTGGTTATATCTATTTATCTCGCATGGTATCGCGACGGCATTGAAGGGTTTTTGCGTGCCGTGTTGCCGATCGAATATGAAGGGTATGCAATTGGGGTCATGCATCGTGCGCGAAAGAAAATAGGCAAGTGGCTCGAAGGGCAGATATTTTTAAGTTTGATCGTGGCAATCACATCGTTCATCGGATTAAAACTGCTTGGCGTAAACTACGCGTTGGTACTCGCACTCTTGGCGGGCGCATTGGAGATCATTCCGTTCGTCGGGCCTATTGTGGCTGGGGCAGTGGCGTTTCTGATCGCGATCTCCCAATCTATGACACTGGGCATAGCAACGCTGGTACTGTTTTTTGTCATTCATCAGCTTGAAGCGCATATCGTGCTTCCGCTTGTGATGCGCAAGACAACGGGCATCCATCCGGTCATCGTGGCACTATCTATTGTGGCGGGGTATCAATTGTATGGGCTTATCGGCGTAATTCTCGCCATTCCGTTTGTGGTTGTCGTGCAGGAGCTGGTAGATGATTTTGCCGCACGTAAACATCGGCAAGCGACGCTGTAACAAGAGGCAAGAGATGAGAGGTGAGAGGTACGAGAAATACAAAATACTTACCTTTTGTCATTCCTGTGCCTTTAGTCCGCCCGCTGGCGGAAGGAATCTGCGGTGGCATAGATCCCTGCTTTCGCAGGGATGACAAGCGGCTGAGACGGGAATGACAAGGATATATTATAAACAAATGAAACTCATTGATTCGCACACGCATGTGCAACTGAAACAATTCAATCCCGATCGGGACGAGGTCATCAAGCGTGCGCTTGAAAAAGAGATATGGATGGTCAATGTGGGAACGACCCGCAAGGATTCCCAAGCGGCGGTTGACTTGTGCGATGCCTATCCGGAGGGCGTTTTTGCGACCATTGGCCAGCACCCCGATGAGCGGGAGGTGTTTGATTACGATTGGTATGTAAAAACAGGCAAACACGCAAAAGTGGTGGCCATCGGCGAGTGCGGGTTGGATTATTTTCGCGTGGAACCGCATTTGTTCAATGAAGAACGCGAGCGGCAAATAGAACTGTTTGAACAGCACATCGCATTGGCAATAGAGCTGGAAAAGCCGCTTATGGTGCATTGCCGCGACGCGTTTTCGGATGTAAAAAGCGTCATAAAAAAACAGATAGCCGACATGCCCGCGGAAGTGCCGGGCATCCTGCATTTCTTTACCGGGACAAAGGAAGACGCAAAAACATTTTTGGATTTTGGTTTTATGTTCACTTTCGGCGGATTGATCACGTTCAATCGGGAGTTCGACGAGATACTGCGGTATATTCCGAAAGAGCGCATATTGCTCGAAACGGATGCGCCATTTGTGGCGCCCGAGCCGTATCGCGGAAAGCGAAATGAACCTTCCTATGTTATAGAAGTCGCCCGGGCACTCGCGGGGGTACGAAAGGCGCCATTTGAAGAAGTGTGCAAGCAGACGGTACAAAATGCAAAGAGTGCATTTGGAATTAAATAATGCCGTATATACCCTAACACTTGTCATCCTGAGTTAACTGACATGTAATCATGTCACCCCGAACTTGTTTCAGGGTCTGCGTGTGTTTCAGGATCTCGTGCTCACTTGATGAGATTCCGGCTCGGAGGCCGGAATGACAGCTTGCTATGACCATACTTCAATCAATCATATTCGGAATCGTCGAAGGAATTACGGAATTTTTGCCGATTTCTTCAACGGGGCATTTGATACTGACGGCGAAACTGCTCCGGCTTGAGCAGACCAGCTTCATGAAGTCGTTCGAGATCGCCATCCAGCTCGGCGCTATTTTGTCGGTGGTGGTGTTGTATTGGAAGTCGCTGTTTATAAAAAAAGAGGTGATGAAACGCATCGCAGTCGCATTTATCCCGACCGGCATACTCGGATTGCTGTTGCACGGATTCGTAAAACAATACTTGTTGAGCAGTAACATGACGGTGGTGTTGTCGTTGCTCGTCGGCGGTATATTGCTGATCGCGTTCGAGTTTGCGCATAACGAAAAAGAAGACGCGGTGGAAGATGTGGCGCACCTATCGTACGGGCGCGCGGCGCTTATTGGCGTAGCGCAATCGGTCGCCATGGTCCCGGGCGTGTCGCGATCGGCGGCGACCATCGTCGGCGGCATGCTGGCGGGCCTGAAGCGCAAGACCATCGTGGAATTTTCGTTCCTGCTTGCCGTGCCGACCATGTTGGCGGCCACGGTGCTCGACCTGTCTAAAAGCTACAAGGATTTTTCAGCCGACCAGTTTGATGTGCTGGCAGTCGGTTTCATCGTTTCGTTTTTCGTGGCGTTGGTAAGCATCAAATGGCTGCTTAAGTACGTGCAGCGAAATACATTTGTTTCGTTCGGCATCTATCGCATCGCCGTGGCGGTATTGTTTTTGCTGTTCGTGCTGTGACTTGACGAGTGAGCAGAGGGGATATACGCTAAGTGAAGATATTTTAAATGGCGGTCAAGGAGGATATATTCATGAAGTTATTGAGATGTGTAGGTTCGATACGCGTAGCGCCGATTGAAGAGTGCTTGGTCGGTGATGAGTTTGTGATGGGGAAGAATGGGATAGTATACATTGACCCATCATTCCGGGACATCACCAAAAATGAAAGAGTATGCGCTCAAAGTGGCACGCGGCTTAGCCGTACTGTGTTGCGGCGAGCTGTGCCGAGTCGCGATATCATCGCCGAGATAGGCTGCGGTGAAAAGGCGCAAACGAGCTACGGGGATCTGCTTGGTGCGTTGCGTAGCGGCAAGCTAAGCAAGCAGACTCGGCAAGTATTTTTTATCGCGGAGTACGCCATTCGCGTCGAGTGGATTCTTAATGGGTGGAGCATACACGCATTTTCGAAAGATGCGCCGGGTGAGTGGTCCATCGGTAGGCAATTTATCTTTCGCGGCCCATTATGTGGATAATGGGAAAGTAAGACCTGTTTTGATTTGCGGATATGGTCCGCAATGATAAATAGGTCTTTTTTTACCGGATGTTGCATCCTTATGTAAATCATATAGAATGAAACTATGGCGCATATCACCGAAGAAACAGTGGAATATCTCGCAAAACTGTCCCGCGTGGATTTGGACGAGGGCGAGAAAAAGAAGATCGCGGGGGATCTGGAAGAGATCCTGACCCATTTTGAAGAACTGAACGAAGTGGATACTACAAATGTAGAGCCGATGACCGGGGGAACCGCACAGCGGAATGTATTTCGCGAAGACGATGCAGATACGCGAAGCGAAATAAACGGCTCGTCGAAAGATATCATTGATGCGTTTCCGGAACATGCTCGCGGGTATTTGAAAGTACCGGCGGTGTTTGGAGGGGAGGAATAAACAAATTGCGCGTATTGTCATTCCGGCCTCCGAGCCGGAATCTCATATATAAACAATAAGATCCTGAAACACACGCAGACCCTGAAACAAGTTCAGGGTGACATGATTACATGTCAGTTAACTCAGGATGACAAAACATCCATGCTATTTCTAAAAGATTTAACAATTAAAAAGATCCAGGAAGGATTGAAAAACAAAGAGTTTACTGCGTTTGAGTTAACGAAGGAATTTTTTGATTATATCGAGACGCGTGATGCGGAAGTGCAGGCGTATTTGAGTTTGGATAAAGACGGCGCATTGGCCGCAGCCGCAGCTGTCGATGTTGCCATCGCAAAAGGCGAAGACGTGGGGCCGTTGGCAGGTGTGCCGATGGCTATCAAGGATAATCTATTGGTGAAAGGTCTGCCCGCGACCGCCGCATCGAAGATGCTGGAAAAATATACCGCCGCATATGACGCGACCGTGATCAAGAAACTCAAGGAAGCGGGAGCGATATTTTTGGGCAAAACGAACATGGATGAATTCGCCATGGGTTCGTCTACAGAAAACTCGGCGTTCAAGGTAACAAAGAATCCGCACGACCTCGAGCGCGTCCCAGGAGGTTCTTCGGGAGGCTCTGCCGCGGCAGTTGCGGCGCACATGGCTGTGGCGGCGCTGGGCACCGACACGGGCGGTTCCATTCGCCAGCCGGCGAGTTTGTGTGGCGTGGTCGGGTTGAAGCCGACCTACGGCGCGGTGTCGCGTTCGGGCGCTATAGCCATGGCGTCGAGTCTCGATCAGATTGGCCCCTTGACCAAAACGGTCGAAGATGCGGCGATACTGTTTAACGCGATCAAGGGAAAAGATCCGCTCGATGCGACAAGCGTTGATGCTGAATATGACGAAGAGCTGTTGCACCCAAAACTGGAAAATATTAAAAAATTGCGCGTAGGCTTGCCGAAAGAATATTTTATTGAAGGTATCGACGAGCGAACGAAGCAGGAAATCGACGCGGCGATAGGAAAGATCAAGA
>MGIT01000004.1:0-8508 GCA_001793895.1 Candidatus Wolfebacteria bacterium RIFOXYB1_FULL_54_12 | reverse complement strand
ATCGAAGTAAAGGAAATAAGTTTGCCGAATACAAAGCATGCATTATCGTGCTACTATATAATCATGCCTGCTGAAGTAAGTTCGAACGTGGCGCGGTTCGACGGCATACGATACGGCCGACTGGACGAACTGCAGGAACATGAGCCGAAAAATCTGCTTGGCATATACCACACACAGCGGGGCAAAGGCTTCGGACGTGAAGTGCGCAGGCGTATCATGCTCGGAACCTATGTGCTGTCGTCCGGCTATTACGACGCCTACTATGCGAAAGCGCAAAAGGTGCGCAAGCTGATCAAGGAAGATTTTGACAATGCGTTCAAGGAGGTCGACGTCATATTGACGCCGGTCGCTCCGACCACCGCATTCAAGATCGGCGAAAAGACCAGCGATCCATTGCAAATGTATCTGTCGGACATATTTACCATTCCGTTGAACTTGGCGGGATTGCCGGGAATATCCATCCCCGTGCGTGAATACACGGGAGGCGAGCTGCCGGTAGGATTTCAACTGATAGGAAAGCCGTTTCGCGAAGCGGACATTTTGGGAATAGGACAAATGTATGAACGAATTCGTTGAGGGAATAACAAAAGTGGGCGTCTATCTGTTCGACATATATCTAAGCAAGCTCCCGGCATTGCAGGCGTTTTCGTTGGTAATCACGGGTATATTGCTGTTTTTTGTGGTGTTGATGATGCGGCGCATGAAGACGCTCGAGATGAAGCGGGATAAGTCCATGGACAAATGGGGGCTTATTGATATGTCCAAAGAAAAACAGCGGCGCATGTGGAAGGATCTGCTGGGCGAAGCGGCGAAAGGAAGCGATGTGAAATTGAAAAAAGCGCTTAGCGACGCGGACGGGATGTTGGACGAAGCGCTTAAAAACGTAGGAATCGTAGGGAACGACATGAACGAGCGGCTCGCAAAGACCGACGAGATGCGCGTCGTAAACATTAGGGAGGTGCGCGAAGCGCACCGGCTTGTAATGAGGACGAAAAAAGAGCCGACACTTCCACTGACCGCACGCGAAGGTTGGAATATCATCGGTATTTATGAAAAGGCGCTCAAGGAATTGGGAACGATCAAATAAAAACAGCCCGTGAGGAGGGGTGGAATATCATAACCATCTACGAAAAGGCACTCAAAGAATTGGGAATGCTGAAATAAAAATAACGACTTACGATGTCGTTATTTTTGACTAAACACACCTCTTTGTTATAAGATATATGAATAAGGCTACAAATATGCGAAAAATAGATCTAAAAATAGCAATATGGAAAGAGGGGAAATATTATGTTGCTCAGTGTCTTAATGTTGATATTTCCAGCTTTGGAAAGACAAAAAAGGAAGCCTTGGAAAATCTTGACGAAGCATTGGCATTGTATTTTGAAGATGCGAAAGCCGAAAAGGTTTCAAAAATTGAAAAGCCGGAATTGGTAAACATTTCCTTGAAATATGCCTAAACTTTTTTCTTCAGCAGCTATCGTGAAGGTATTGCAGAAAAATGGCTTCGTGTATATTTCCCAAAAAGGAAGCCATGTGAAATTCAGAAAGACCGGACGCCCGACATTGACAGTCATCGTTCCGGCAGGAAAAAGAGAAATTCCATTTGGTACATTTACATCGATCGTGCGTCAATCAAAATTAACGCAAGAGGATTTTAAATAAAAATCGCCCTACTCGTTAGCTGGGCGATTTTTAGCGAAAGCAGCAGTCAAGCAAGGCGGTTTCGTAATCGAGCTTGCCGGATTTTATGAGAATGTCGTGATCGGCCAACATGCGCACGGTCGCCAGATCGATGAACGGGTTCTTTGCGAATATGTTGAATATCTTCGCGGACTCTTCGCGGTTCATAAATAGGCGTTCCAGCGGCGTAAGTCGGCTCGCAAGCGGACCTTGTTTGGATACTGCATTGGTAAAGGCGAATATGTCGGGGGACTCAAGGTAGTCGACGAGCAGTTCGACGTCTTGGCGTGAGAGTTCCCGTGAAGACTCGTTGTAATAGAGTGCGATCTTCTCGAGCTCGTTCATGATGAGTTGCGTATCGCGGCGCAATGCGAATACAAGAAAATCGGCCGCTTCGGGGGAAACAAGAACGGATCGTTTCTTTGCCTCGGTAGATATGAAAAAGCTTAGCTTCGCATCGGATAGCGGTTCAAATGCCTCGGCGATCGCCGGAGTATTGAGTAGGAAAAGCATATCCTTGGGGACGAGCACGCGTTCGCGCGGGCGCGGGTTTGCTTCGTCGGTAAATTCGGAAATGAAGACGATCACGTCTTTGTTGGCGAGTGCCGCCTTGAGGATATGTTGCGCTTCTTCGGACCCTTTGATCGAGAACGCATTGCCGACCATGGCAAGCCGTTTCGTTTCGAACATCGTTTGCTGGGAGCAAAAATCCTTGAAGCGCAAAATATCGTCTTCGGTATCGAAATCAAACCTGCCGATGGAGCGGGTGCCATATTTTTTTTGATATGCCGCAATCAATTCGCGGAGGCGATGTTCTCGCCGATAGGCGTCGGCACCGTGGAGGAAGTGGATCATGGGGGGGGTGAAGGTAGGAGGTATAAGGTATACAGTATGCGGTATGAAGCATGGGGGCTCAAGTTGCTTGTCATCCCTTATATCCTATACTCTTATAGTATCGACAAATTAGCTATTTGCAAGCGAGCTATTTATTTTCCCCTCTCTATGCTGTATACCTAATACTATATACCATCTGCCATACATGCGTTTCGACATCATCACAATTTTCCCGCATATATTTGATTCGTATCTGAACGAGTCTATTTTAAAGCGGGCACAGGAAAAAAAACTGATCCAGATACATGTGCATGACTTGCGGGCGTATGCCATCGACAAGCACCATAAAACGGACGACAGGCCGTTCGGAGGAGGCCCGGGTATGGTCATGAAGATCGAGCCACTCGTAAAGGCCATTGCGGCGGTGGCAAAGAAAACAAAGAAATTTGAAAAGGAAACGAAAGTAATATTTTTTGCCCCGGGTGGAAAGCAAATAGATGATGTATACGCGAACAAAACGGCGGGAAAAGTGAAGCGCCTCATTTTGGTTTGCGCTCACTACGAAGGCATGGACGAGCGGGTAAAAAAAATAGTAAAGGACATGGGATTTAAAACGGAAGAATTGTCCATCGGGCCGTATGTGCTGACCGGCGGAGAATTGCCGGCAATGGTGCTGGTGGATGCGCTTTCGCGCAAGATCGGGGGTGTGTTGGGCAAAGGCGAATCGCTCGAAGAATTGCGCCACGGTGTCGGCGTACCGGCATATACGCGCCCAAACGAATTCGTGTTCAAAGGGAAGAAATACAAAGTGCCACCGGTGCTGGTTTCTGGCGATCATAAAAAAATAGACGCATGGCGCTCGCAGTACGGGAAAAAGAAATAAAAACATCAAATTTTCCGTCTTGCGATGACGGAAAATCAAGCGCTCCGGCGGTTTGGCCAGGTTTGGAGGGCGCTTGCATTATTTAGAGTATTCTGCTATAGTAAATCCGATGCTTACAAAACGAACAAAAGCGAATATCGTAAAAGAGCACAAAACAAGCGACGCCGACACCGGCTCCGCTGATGTGCAAATCGCGATGCTCACCCGGCAGATCGCCGAACTCACTGACCACCTGAAGATAAACCCGAAGGATAATCATTCCCGAAGAGGTCTTTTGAAAATGGTAGGAAAAAGAAAGAGACTGTTGGCCTACCTTTCCAAGACCAACGTGGCAGGATACGAAAAGATCCTCAAAAAGCTTAATCTTAAGAAATAATGAGGCATAGAGAACAACGAATCGGCATTTTTATCGACGTTCAGAATCTCTATCATTCGGCAAAAAATCTGTACTACAGCCGGATCAACTACCAAGAGCTGATGAAGAGCTTGGTAGGCGAGCGGAAACTTATCCGCGCGCTCGGCTATGTGGTGAAGAGCGAATCACAAAACGAAGAACTCACTGCTGAGGCTTCGTTTTTTGATGCGTTGCTAAAGGCAGGCATCGATCTGCGCATGAAGGACCTGCAGGTGTATCCGGGAGGCATGAAAAAGGCAGACTGGGATGTAGGTATGGCAGTCGATGCGATCCGCATGGCGGACTCGCTCGATGTGGTTATTCTGGTCACCGGCGATGGCGACTTCGCTCCGCTGGTGGAATATTTGAAATGGGGAAAGGGGAAATTGGTGGAAGTGGCCGGATTTGGGCGAACGACCAGCGCAAAGCTACGCGAAGCGACCGACATGTACATTGACCTCAAGGAGGTTCCGAGGATATTATTAAAAACAAGGATCAGTAAACGGTCCCGCTGAACCGTATGTGAAATAGTGGACAGATATACAATTACTCGCATTTGTCATTCCGGATCCCGTATAAATTACGGGACATGCTTCACGATCCGGAATCTCAGAGCTTTCAAAGAGATCCTGAAACGAGTTCAGGATGACGACGAGCGGGAGTAATTGAAATGTGTCCGGTATTTCAGTATCGGGAAGCAAGGGATCGACAATAAAAATGCAGTTACCAAAGCAAGAGTTTATACTCGATGTTGCAGGTAAGCCGTTCACGCTGACGGTTTCAAGTTTGGCGAATCAGGCAAATGCCTCCGCCATCGGAAGTTATGGCGACACCGCGGTGCTGGTGACCGCGGTCATGGGCGATGCCAACCGCCCGACGGACTTCTTTCCGCTTACCGTTGATTACGAGGAACGGTTTTATGCCGCAGGAAAGATCCTTGGTAGCCGTTTTATGCGCCGCGAAGGCCGACCGTCCGACGAGGCGGTGCTTTCGGGCCGCATGATCGATCGGGCCATACGCCCGTTGTTCAACCACGACCTGCGCCGCGATGTGCAGGTTATCATTACGATCTTATCGTACGACGGAGAGAACGATCCGGATTTTGTGGCGTTTTTGACGGCGTCGTCCGTGTTGATGATGTCCGATATTCCGTGGAACGGACCGATAGGCGGCGTGCGCATGGCAAAGATGAAAGACGGCGAGTTTGTGCTGAACCCGGAAAATGCGAAGATCGACGATAAAACAAAAGTTGCATACGAAGCATTTATCGGCGCGACAGAAGATCGCATCAATATGATCGAACTCGCGGGCAACGAAGCGACCGAAGAAGAAGTCGCGGAAGGTTTTGCGCAGGCACATGAAGCGATCAAAAAAATGTGCGCATTCCAAAAGGAAGTACAGGCAAAGCTCGGCAAGAAAAAGCTCGACGATGTATTTGTGCCGCGCAACGAAGAGTTGGTAAAACGGGTACACGCATTTTTGGAGGGCAAGCTGGAGGATGGCGTATATGGCACCGACAAGGTAGAGCTGAAGCGCAAAATGCATGGCATTAAAACGGATATGGAAGCCCACCTTAAAGAGGCGGGGTATGAAGACTTGGCAGGGGTTGCTGCTATTCTTGAAGCGGAGATCGACGCATTGATGCACCGGAACATTTTGGAACAAGGTCGTCGGCCGGATGGCCGCGCGATGGATGAGATTCGTTCGCTGTATGGCGAGGTAGGTCTGTTCAAGCGATTGCATGGAACCGGCTTGTTCATGCGCGGGGCAACGCAGGCGTTGGCAGTAACGACGTTGGGCGCACCGGGCGACGAACAGCTCGTGGAAACAATAGAAACATCGGGAAAGAAGCGTTTCATGTTGCACTATAACTTCCCGCCGTATTCCGTTGGCGAGGTAAAGCGCATGGGTGGAGTAGGTCGCCGAGAGCTCGGGCATGGTTCATTGGCAAAAAAGGCGATCGAGTGGATGTTGCCGACCCAAGAAGAGTTCCCATACATCATTCGCGTGGTGTCGGAGGTGCTCGCATCAAATGGTTCGTCTTCTATGGCGACCACCTGTGCGGCGACCTTGTCGCTTATGGACGCGGGTGTTCCGCTTAAAAAGCCTGTTGGCGGCATCGCCATGGGTATGGTCATGGATCATGCGGGAAACTATAAGGTGCTGACCGACATTCAGGGGCCGGAAGATCATTATGGCGACATGGACTGCAAAGTTGCGGGAACTACCGACGGCATCACGGCCATGCAAATGGACGTGAAGATCGAAGGTATTACCGTGCAGATATTGAAAGATACGCTGGCGCAGGCCAAGAAGGCGCGCTTGCAGATACTCGACGTCATGAAAGGCGCCATAGCGGAACCGCGCAAGCAGCTGTCGCCGTACGCTCCGTCGATCATCTCGATGAAGATCGATCCGGAAAAGATCGGCACGGTCATCGGATCGGGCGGAAAGACGATCAATGGCATCATTGCCGATACGGGCGTCATTACGATCAACATCGAAGATGATGGCACGGTTTCGATCGCTTCGATCGGATATGAAAAGGCGGAAGCCGCAAAGCGTGTTATCGAAAGCCTGTTGAAGGAATTTGAAGTAGGCGAGGTCGTAAGCGGAAAGATCATTAAACTGCTCGATTTCGGCGCTGTCGTAGACATAGGCGGAGGCCGTGATGGCATGGTGCATATTTCCGAATTCAAGAACGGGTTTGTGGAAAAGATAAGCGATGTGGCGAGCATCGGAGACGAAGTGGTGGCCAAGGTCATCCGCGCCGAACAGGGCAAGCTCTCGCTGTCGGTAAAGGCGATGACCCCAAAGGAAGATCGCGGCCCGCAGCGCGATGAACTGTCGCGCGATGCGCGCGGCGAAGGTCCGCGCCCTGAACGGGGAGGTCATGGCGGAGGACGAACCCATGGCGAACGCCGCCCGGGTTTGGGCGGTAGCCGCCATCCGCGAAACGAGGATCGCGAACCACGAAGGCCGATCAACGAAGAAGTGAAGCAGGTCGAGTGGCCGCATTCGGGCACGGAAAAGGAAATAAAAGGAAAATCCCTCGAGGAAGTATTAAAAGAACTGGAAGGGGGAATAAGCGGACACGAGAATAAATAAGTAAAAAGGCGGCTCGTCGAATGACGAGCCGCCTTTTGCATTGTCATTCCGAGCCCGCATTGTCATTCCCGTGAAGACGGGAATCCATTTGCAGTAGTGGTGGATCCCCGCCTTCGCGGGGATGACACCCCCCCTCGCATTGTCATTCCCGCGAAGGCGGGAATCCAGTATTCCGTTGTCCGCTATCGGTTATCGGTCATAAGTTATTCCCCTCGCATTGCCACCCTCCCCGCATCCCGTTATTAGTCATCGGTTATTAGTCATAGGTTATCCCCCCCCCGCATTGTCATACTTGCCCATTTAGTAGGCAGAAATCTATTATAAAAAATCCTTCGTCATGTGACGAAGGATTTTTTTATTTAGCAGGAGTGGCGGCCTTCTTTGAAAGTCGTGACTTCAGCCGGCTTGCCTTGTTCTTCTTGATGATGTTGGTCTTGGCGGCCTTGTCGAGTTTCTTGAAGACCGTGGAAAGCTGCTTTTCGGCGGCTTCCGTTTGGTTTCCGGCAACAAGCTTCTTGTATTCCTTGATGGAGCCCTTCAAGATATCCTTTTGCTTTACATTACGGATTTTGCGGCGCGTATTCTGGCGATTTGCCTTTTCTGCTGTCTTTGTATTTGGCATAGTGTCTGATAAATAGTGTTTCCATACTACATTTTTCGCCCCGGGATGTCAACCGGGGGTTAACTAATGACAGATGACAAATAACATATGACAAAATACGGCAACAAAGGGCATTGTCAGTCAGTCTGTAATAGCCCTATGTACGTCATCTGATGACGTACATAGGGGTATGCGGAAAAAAGCCGCGACAGGGTCGCGGCTTAGGGGAAACAATACGGAGGTGATGTTAGGCGGCTTTCAGGCCCATGACCTTGACCGAGATCAAATGCCAGTCCAAGAGCCACCATGCGCCGCCGGCGAGCCCGCCGAGCAGTGCGCTACCGGTATAATGGCCAACAGCAACGCCGATGGCTACATCAATACCAAACAACAGGCGTGCGTTCGAGTGGACATACTTAAATGTCGTGCAAATGAACGTTGCGCAAAACCGATAGGCGATAGCCACGGCAGTTGGAATGCGTACAATGACCCAAATGATCCCGCGCGGGAGCGTCCAGCAGAAAAAGGGAATCGGATGGGCTACTTTGATGATCTTGGAAGCGTGCTCAAGATTATTGGCTTCAGAGGGGACCATGCATAGAAGCCCGCAGATTAAAGATGGTATTGCCACCGCAGTAAAATACGATGCGCAAAGGAACGGATTGACTCCTTCGGAAAGAAAGCCACATCCAAAGAAGGTGAGCATAGCGGTCATCATTGCACTTGCGCCTGCGCCAAACCCGTAAAACATGAGCTTAGCACGCTCTTTGGGTATATGCACCGATGGCATAGAAACCTTTTTGCATGTTTCGGTGAATGCCAAGGAAATGGCACTAACAATGCTGCGAGCATCGTAGCCGATATAGCCGGCAACGAAGCCGAGAGCCAAGCCGGCCCACCAATACGCACCAAGCTCAAGCGAAACGAGCGAACCGATGAAACTCAACGCGCATGCCATAAGAAATCGCTGCATGGTACACCTCCGTATAAAATTGTTTGGCCCGG
>MGIT01000003.1:132540-159988 GCA_001793895.1 Candidatus Wolfebacteria bacterium RIFOXYB1_FULL_54_12 | reverse complement strand
CACGCACTCATTGGAAAAGATCCAAGAAGCGGTCAACGCCGGCTTTGACGCAGTGCTGTTTGATGCAGGAAAGTTGCCACTTGAAGAAAACATTGCAAAAACAAAGGAAGTGGTCGAGTGGGTAAAAAAGACCCGCCCCGAGGTGCTGGTGGAAGCGGAGTTGGGCTACCTGGGGACTAGTTCCACTATTTTGAAAGAGGTTCCCGAAGGAGCGGCGATCGAACTCGAAGACCTGACAAAGCCCGAAGATGCGAAGCGGTTCGTGCAGGAAACGGGCATCGATCTGTTGGCGCCTGCGGTTGGCAACATACACGGCATGTTCAAAGATGTGCCGAATCCGAATCTGTTCATCGACCGCGTCGCGGAGCTGCGCGATGCGGTGGGGATCCCGATGGTCTTGCACGGTGGCTCGGGCATTCGCAACGAAGATTTCATCGCCGCGATACAAAACGGCATTTCGATCATACACATCAATACGGAAATACGATTGGCATGGCGACAGGGTATGGAGCGGGCACTTGCTGAAAAGCCGGACGAAGTAACGCCATATAAGCTGTTGCTCGCCCCGATCGAAGCAGTAAAAAAAGTGGTAACGGAACGCTTAAAATTATTTAACGGGATCCAATAAACAATGGAACACAAGATCGTATTGATGGTGGACGAAGATCATGACTTTTCTTCAATCATCGAAACAAAACTGAAAAGCAAAGGGTTCGATGTGCGGTTGGCATATATGCCGGAAACGGGAATGCAGATGATCAAAGAGTTGCGTCCCGCGCTGGTATTGCTCGACATCAATCTGCCAGGCATGAACGGCCTCGATTTTCTTGTCGAACTAAAAAAGGATGAGAGCATGAAAGATATAAAAGTGGCATTCTTTTCGAGCCTGGTCAATCCATGGACAAATTTTATGGACGTAAAGGAAGCTTCCAAAGAGCTGGGTGCGACCACGTTCATCGATAAGGCGATCGACCTCGACCGGCTAGTCGAGCAGGTAGGGGAACTTATCGCGGCTCCCGAAGAGGGAATGTGATATTCCGGAGATGAAAAATGTAAAGGTAGTATTTTTCACGAGCATGAGCAATCCGTGGCCCGTATTCAAAGACAGGAATGTAATTGCAAAGGAACCCGGCGCATTGGATTTTATGGGAAAAGGCACCGACCTCGAAGAAGTGACAAAAAAGATCCGGCAGGCGCTAATGAAAGGGTAAAACAAAAGAGGTGCGCAAGCGCCTCTTTTTTGTAAAAAGTTTAGCTATGCATGGCTTCTACTGCATTGAATAGTATTTGACAAAAGACAAAATAAGGTGGATATTTTAGTCAGACACTTTTACATTACCAATAAGATAAAGGAGCGGGCGTGATGAGTAAGCATAATTATTTTGGGCTAAAGGCAGCGTCTTTTCTTGTAAGCGGAGCAACCCGCGGAGCAATCTATGACACAGACAAAGGGTCGGTATTTTCACTAAGCAAGGATGGAAAGATCATCGTCCAAAAGCTGGACCAAGGGAAGGCCATATCAGAAATTTGCAAAGAAGATGGAGTATCTAAGAAAGAACTCCAAAACTTTTTGCAAAAAATTGTCGACTTGGGCCTGGGTGAATTCGCTCAAGAATTCCGAGCGCGGGAAAAGGTGGAAATTCCATCAACGCAGGATAGTCTTTCCTTTGTGCATTGCGAAATAACCGAGCAATGCAACTTTACCTGCGTGCATTGCTATAACAGTGCATCGTTGTGCAAAAAGGGGAAAGAGCTGAAAACGGCGGAATGGGTTCGCGTATTACAGGAGGTATATGAAAAAGGATGCAGGAGGATGCAACTCGTAGGAGGAGAACCATTTTGCAAGAGGAAAACTCTTTTTGAGGTAGCCGGAGAAGCGCGACGCATGGGGTACGAGGGTGTTGAGATTTTCTCAAACTGTTCATTATTGACCGCGAGAGACATTGCCAACATCAAAGATCTGAAAATATCGATGGCGTCGTCATTCTACAGTAGCAATGAGAAAATACATAACGCGATCACGCAAAAAGAAGGGAGCTGGCAAAAGGCGATTGAAAATTTCGCGAAGATTGTCGAGCAACAGATCCCGCTTCGCGTAGGGCTGATAATCAGTCGGGCAAATGAAGCAACAGTCGAAGAGACAAAGGCATTTCTGAAAGAGCAATTCGGCATCGAGCATATCGGGAGTGACTATGTAAGACCGGTAGGAAGGGGATGCGCAAGCGACCTCATCTCAGACTCAATGATCAGTGCCCAGGCAGTTACTTCGCCGAGCTTTGCAAAAACAGATCTGTCTACATTTGCAAAAAGAAGGTGTGGGCACAACTGTTTCATGGACAAGATCTGTATTTCGTCCACGGGAGATGTCCACCCTTGCGTAATGGAGCGGGATGTGTCATACGGCAACATACGGAGGGCATCTCTGGAAGAAATCCTTGCATCGCCGACTGCGTTTCAGTATCGGGGTATGAGTAAGGATAGTATTGAGGAATGTAGTAAATGCGAATATCGCTACTGTTGCTTTGACTGCAGGGTCAAGGCAAGAAACGGTAGTGATAACATAACCGCAAAACCTTGGTGGTGCATGTATGACCCATTAAAAGGTGAGTGGAAAATACATAAGAAAGGAGGTGGTGAGAGTAGTATCGAGGCAAGAGGCGAGTGTTAAGTAAAATTCTATCTGAAAAGGAAAAAGTCATGAAGAACAAGAAGCTGAAGCTCGAGATCAAAAAGGTGACGCCAGCGAGCTAGGCGGTAGGCAGTGGGCCGTGTGGACCGCAAACGTGCACACCCGCTGATCCTGATCAATGCCAACCTACTCACGGATGGTGAGTAGGTAATGATGTGAATATAAAAAGGGATCGCTTAGGCGATCCCTTTCTTTATGATATATTTCTCCAATTCGAATATGTTTTTCGCTTTTAATTTCCCCGCAAGATAATCTTGCCAAATGGGAAGAATTTTTTGTTCGAGCTCTTGCAAATCTTTATGTCCGACTAAATGGCCACCCTCGTTAAAATAGTCTTCTGTATGATTAAGGCGAATACGGAGCTCATTATCCGTTATAAGCTCAGTCAATGAGTGCATAATCTTTTCATTACCTTGCTTTTCTTTAGTAAGAATATGCATCAATTCATGGCAAAGATAGACAGTGTGATAATTTTTCCAATCTTCCTCGTGACCCCAAAGAATTGCATTATGGGCGGCAAGTGCCCTTCCGTTAGCGAGTTTTGGATGAGTGATAAAGACTGTAATGGTTTTGTTAGGGAGAGTGATGCCGGTAACTTCTTGAATAAATGACAGGGCGAATTTTTTGTTCAGATTCCACTGCTTGCTTATTTGCAGGAGGTGTTGCTCGGTCTCTTTGCGCAGCTGCTTGAACTCTTTTGATCGTCGGATGTCGTTATATATTCTTTCCATGCCAGAAACAATCTTGCAGAAAGTAGAGCCAAAAGACTTGCCCGGGAAGGCGGACGTGATAAGTAGTTCCTCGGATGCCCAAGAGATATGCTCATTATTCGAGAAATTTAGGAAGTAATAGGCGGGGGTATCTCGATATTTTTTGTGAATCCTATCTACAAGTGGAGTCCATGGTAAAAAAAGATCGAAGTTAGCGGGTTTCGAATGGTATCGCTTACTTGCGAAATGAATAAGATATCTGTCATCAATTTTGAACTGCAGTTTCATAAGATATATTATATCATAGCTGCCGCGCATAACACACATAAGCGTTAATGAAAGGGTAAAACAAAAGAGGTGTCTGCGCCTCTTTTTTGTAATAAAAAATAAAATCCCCTATAATAATGGCACTATGCCAGCCAAGAAAGACTATTCCGCAGAACAAATAATCGGGTTCTTTTCTGAAAAAGACGGCAAATGGTGGGAGAAAGAGGGACGAAAGCGGGTGCTGGCAATGAGGCATTGACAAGAGTTATATATATATAGGGTATAAAGTAAATCAGAACACAGCAGTTATTTTGCCGGCGCACAATGCTTAATTGATTATTCGCAAAGAATAGTCGGCACGCAAAATAGTCAGTGAAAAATAAAAAGGAGATACTGATTATGTCTGAGCGGAATCCGCACGAAGAGGAGGGATTTCTCACTTATTCAATTACCAGGTATCTTTACATCAAAACATGCGTCGCTGTCAAAATCGGCGAAACGGTCGATGTAAGAGATACCAAAGACCCGCAGAGCCCGACTCTGTCATTCACCCATGCGGAGTGGGATGCCTTCATCCAAGGCGTCAAAAAAGGCGAGTTTGATCTGCCTTAGAAGATGAGCATGGACTCCAGTGTAATGCCCCACCACATACGTATAATATATTTTGTGGTGGGGCATTTTAATTAAAAGTATGGAGATAAAAATTGAATCAAAAAAAATTCCCGACAGGTTCCTTTATGGGAAATTTTTTACGAAAAAGAGTAACTCAATACTCACTATTTTTTTAAGCGGGCTGTCTGGCGGACGAGATCTGCCTCTTTTTGTTAATGCAACAGAAATTTTTATGAAGAGCGGTTTTGATGTGCTCCGCTTAAATTTCTGCAATGAAGATATACAACAAAGAAATGCGCTTGATATAAAAGATCTCGATCTATCTTTCTATAGTATCGAGTTAAGAAATGTTATAGAAAAATTGCCCAAAAAGTATCCCCATGTTGTTTTTGTTGGGCATAGTTTTGGCGCAATTATATCGATATTATTTTTACTTAATAATAAGAAATATTTAAAAAATGCCGAGCTTGTTCTATGGGATCAAAGTAGATTGCCTTGGTCTAAAAAGGCAATGAATAAGGTCTTTGCTATTGATGGGGAGAAAACGTTCAAAAATCAGGGTGATAAAATTGCCATCAATGAAAAATTTTACAAGGAACTTGGTGATGTTGATTCCGTGGGCATGTTTCGTTCCTTACATAAAAACGCATGTATTATTACCGCGGAAGGAGGTACGGATACGGATGCAAAAAAATATTATCGCGCAACACCAGACAAGGCCAAGTCAAAATGGCATATTCTAAAAAAGACCAATCATTTATTTTCCGGTAAAAAAGCCCAAAAGGAGCTTTTTGAAAAAACGCTTAAGTTTATTAAGGCTTAAGATGTAAATACACAGAGATCATTTTTTGCACCAACCCCAAAAATCCCCTATAATAAGGGCAATATGTCAGCCAAGAAAGACTATTCCGCAGAACAAATAATCGGGTTCTTTTCTGAAAAAGACGGCAAATGGTGGGAGAAAGAGGGACGAAAGCGCGCACTCGCGCTGTTTCATGATTCCGCACGGCGCGTGCCGGCCTACAAGGATTTTTTGAAAAAGAATGGGGTCAAGGATCATAATAAAATTGTGACCTGGGAGGATTTTCAGCGCGTTCCATTGACGAGCAAGAAGAATTATTTGCGTCAGTATCCATTGGAAAAATTGTGTTGGGATGGAAATTTGAATAAGCAACTTGTGTTTACGGCTACTTCGGGTTCTACGGGGGAGCCGTTTTATTTTCCCCGAACGGCTGAGGTGGATCGAAGCGCCGCACTTATTCACGAATTTTTCTTGCGCAACAGTTCTTTTGGCATTGAAAAGCCAACATTGGTCATTGTGGCATTCGGGATGGGTATTTGGATCGGCGGGTTGATCACCTATAAGGCATTTGAAATCGCCGCGGATCGGGGGAAATATCCTGTTTCTATCATAACGCCGGGAATAAATAAGGAAGAGATATTCAAAGCATTAAAAAATATAGCCCCGCTGTACGGGCAGGTTGTCTTGGCGGGATATCCGCCGATGGTAAAGGATATTATTGATGAAGGAAGCGTACAAGGGATAGATTTCAAAAAACTAAACATGCGCATAGTGACCGCAGCAGAGGCATATACCGAGAACTTTAGGGATTACCTCGTGGAAAAAACGGGAATCAAGAATCTGTTTCAAGATGTCATGAGCATTTATGGTTCTGCCGATATCGGCGCGATGGCATTTGAAACGCCAACAGCGATCCTTGTACGAAGATTGGCGATGAAAAACATGGGGTTGTTTGAAGATATTTTTTCGAAAATTAAAAAAACGCCGACGCTGGCGCAATATAATCCGTTGCAGATCATGTTTGAGGCTTCGGGCGGCGAGGTGGTACTTACGGGGGATAGTGCCATCCCGTTGGTTCGCTATGCGATTGGAGATAATGGCGGAGTGGTGGGGTATGGCGAAATGATGGAGTACATTAAAACTCAGAAAATCGATTGGGATAAGGAGATGAAAAAGGCAAAATTGAAGAATACGCAACAGCTGCCGTTCGTCTATGTGTATGAGCGAAATGACTTTTCAACCACACTCTACGGTCTGCAGATATATCCGGAGACAATTCGCGAAGTGCTTCTGAAGGATGTGTTGCATCCGCACGTGACCGGAAAGTTTTCCATGATGACGGCGTTTGATGACGTGCAGAACCAATATCTCGAAATACATATTGAGATGAAAAAAGGGAAAAAGGAAAGCAAAAAACTGGCAGACATCCTGACGGAGGAAATATTCAAATTCCTGCGCGAAAACAATTCGGAATTCAGGGAGCTTTCGAATCACTTGAAAGAGCGCGCGCGGCCTAAGATAAGCCTATGGCCCGCAGAACATCCGACTCATTTTAAGCCAGGAACAAAACAAAAATGGATACACAAATAAAACCGATACAGCGGAATAAGGCTACGGAATCGCTGGAAGATTTCAAAAAAAAGTTCGAGATCATCGAGACCATAGACGCGTATGACGCATTGCTCGATGAGCTTTTTCAGGTACGCAACCCGAAATACAAATTCATCCCGGAGCACACAGAGGATTGCGCAGTATTTAAAAAAGAATATTTGGCGGGCAAGACAATGGAGGAAGATGGGGAATGGTTCTATTTTCCGTATACGAAAAATCTGATCCATTATTTGCCGGACGCGGTGCATCAAGAGTTGCGGACTGCGCGCAATAAAAACCTAATCACCAAAGAGGAGCAGGAAAAATTTTATAACTATACGGTTGCCATTGCCGGTTTAAGTGTGGGCAGTCATCCGGCCTTAACGATTGCCATGATGGGTGGAGCGAAGACGATCAAAATAGCAGATGCGGATGTGGTTTCCGGACCAAACCTGAACCGGTTGCGGTACGATTGTTCCGCTCTGAATAAGAACAAAGCGCATTTGGTCGCGAGCCATATTTTGCAATTGAATCCGTATGGCAGTGTTGAGGTGTATGATAAGGGAGTATCTCCTGAGAATATGGATGAGTTTTTGGATGGCGCAGATGTGGTAATAGAGGAAGTGGATTTCTTGCCGATGAAGATCATGTTGCGCGAAGCGGCAAAAAAGAAAGGCTTGCCGCTTATCATGGCGACCGACAATGGCGATGGCGTCATCGTTGATATCGAGCGATATGACCTTGATCCGGAATTGCAGCTATTTAACGGCGCGGCGGGGGATATTTCAATGGAAACGTTAAAGACCATGGTGCCGACAGACATGCCTAAATTGGCAACGCAAATAGCCGGCCCGTATATGGTGGTCCCGCGCATGCACCAATCTATTTTGGAAGTGGGGAAAACGTTGTATTCATGGCCACAGTTGGGCGATGCCGCGACGATGTGCGGTCCGGTGATCGCTTATATAGTAAGGAGATTGGCATTGGGAGAGAAGGTTTTGTCGGGTAAATTCGATGTAAGTTTGGATGCGATATTTGATCCGGATTATCACACGGGTGAAGCAAGAGCAAAACGGGAAGCCGATATCAAAGAAGTGCATAAGGCAATTGGATTCGAATAATGATCACACGGGAATTGATAAAAACGATTATAGGTGAAGCAATTAATGCACCATCGGGGGATAATTCCCAGCCGTGGCGATTTGAGTTCCGCGAAAACGGAGTTGATCTCTACAATATAGAGCGGGATCAAACGATATTTAATTTTCGAAGACGCGGAGATTATGTTGCGCATGGAGCGCTATTGGAAAATATAGATATAATTGCAGGGCATTATGGATTTATGGCGAATAGTAAGCTATTCCCAAGTGGAGAGGTTGGCGCGATCGCGGAGATACTATTTGCTAAAGATGATGCGCCTGACGAAGAATTGTATCAAGCAATCGGGAAACGGGTGACGAATAGGAAACCATATTCGGGGGAGATGCTCGCGGCAGAGGTAAAAAACGCACTTTTGGAAATCGGGAACGCAAACGAATTAGTACGGTTGGCTATAGTAGAGAGGGGAGAGGCTTTTGATGGGATAGTGCGCGCCGCAAGTTTGAACGATCGCCTTATTCTTGAGAACGAAACGATTAGAAAATTTTTGTTTTCCATTATACGATGGACGGAAGACGAAGAGCGGGCAACGCCGGGGATGCATGTAAAAACGCTTGAATTGGGGGCCCCTCAGCAAAAAATGTTTCGATTATTTAGGAAAAGATCAATCGCACGGCTGGCAAGCCTTATCGGGTTCCCGTTGGTCATGCAAAAGGAGGCGGCGGCGCTATATGGTACATCGGGGGCAATGCTCGTGCTGTCTATAAAGGGCGAAGCGCCAGCGGATTTTATCGCCGGGGGCCGTATCTTTGAGAGGGTGTGGCTGAAGGCAACGGCAATGGGGTTGTCTCTGCAACCCTTGGCCGCAATGCCGTATCTTGCGCAGCGAATAAAAGCGGGGGATAGGGATAATGTTTCCGAGGTGCAAGCGCGGGATATTTTAAAGGCTGAGCAGGATATTCGAGATGCAGCGCATATGGAAACGGGAACTATTCTTATGCTGGCACGTATCGGAAAAGGCGAAGCGCCAACGCAAAAAGCATTCAAACTTGCACCGGAAATTCATGAGAAAATGAGCGTATAATAATTTGATCTATGATTAATTTTGGGAATATTGAATTGTTTGTATTGGGAATAATGGCATTGGCAATCGCCATTTTGGGATTCTCTGTATTGTTTAATGATAAAAAAAGCGCTTCAAACCGCGCATTTTTTCTGTTCTCGATGGTTACGGTATCTTGGGGTATAGCGAATTATCTACAGGTGCGCATAACGGTGCCCGATATTTCGTTTATGTTGATCCGTTTCGTCATATTTCTTGGCACATGGCACGCCTTTGCACTTTTTAATTTGTTTTTTGTATTCCCCAAGAAAGAATTGGTGTTCCCAAAATGGTACCCGTGGCTTACGGGTGGGGTTGCTATGATTTCGCTGATGACACTCACGCCGGCGGTTTTTTCGAGTATTAAGGCAACGGCGCCGGAAGGATATGTGACTGCAATAAATGTCAGCCCAGGTGTTACGGTGTTTCTACTTGTGGTGGCTATGCTTATAATAAGCGGGATAACATTTTTGATACAAAAGACGCGAAAAGCGAGTGGAGCAGAAAAAGAACAATTTAGGCTGGTTTTAATTGGCACCGTGATAACATTTGCACTGTTGATCGCATTTAATATTGTACTTCCTATTGTACTGGAGAGGGTAAAACAGTTGCCATACACGATCATATCACTGGTGCCGTTTGTAGGGTTTGTGTTCTATGCGATCCAGCGGGGTCTGCTGAATATCAAAGTTATCGCAGCGGAAATGCTGCTGTTTGCCATGGTGGCAATCCCTACGATAGAAGTACTATTGGCGCGCAACGCAACCGAAGCGACATTAAGAATATTGCTGATATTGGTATTGTTGGTAGTTGGGATAGTGTTTATCCGCAGTGTCCGTCGCGAAGTCGAGCAAAAAGAAAAGCTCCAAAAACTATCAGAAGAATTGGAGGCGGTCAACGAAGAACTCAAGCGCACGGAAAAACTCAAGGCGGAGTTCTTTTCGTTCGCCGCGCATCAGGTAAAATCGCCTATGGCGGTCATTAAGGGTTATGCCACATTGATCGGCGACGGCACGCTCGCTGGAGTGCCACAGGAAAAGATCGTGGAGATCGCAAAAAAGATCAGCACGGCGGCAAGTCGCACATTGGCCATGGTAAACAACCTGCTCGACATGCGTAAGATCGAAGAGGGGAGAATGGTCTATTCGTTTGAGCAAATAAATGTGGTCCCGCCGATCCGCACTATTGTTGCCGATCTGGAAACATTGGCAAAGGACAAGAGTCTTGCCCTGACCTTTGAGGCTTCGCAGGAGGAGGTCGTGCTGAACATGGATATTCAGAAGTTCACGCAGGTCATTCAGAACCTTATAGACAATGCGGTCAAATATACCGAAGCCGGATGGGTTAAGGTGAGCGTGAGCTTGAATGACGGCAAGGTGCTGTTTACCGTTTCCGATTCCGGGCGCGGCATTTCCAAAGACTTCGCCGCAAAGATGTTTAGCCAATTTGCTCGTGATCCGGCATTGGCTCAGGACACGAAAGGCACCGGCCTTGGCCTCTTCATCGCCAAGCAGATCGTTGAAGCCCATGGCGGCAAAATCTGGGCATCATCCGAAGGCGAAGGAGCAGGCAGCACCTTCTCGGTGGAAATCCCTTTGGACAATAAGGCGGTTACGGAAAAGATGGGGAGTTGAGATGTTCGGTTGTAGTTCCGAGCATATCGGAAAACCGTCATATATCCTTGCGCATTTGTATGATGTATGTTATTTAATAGTTAGAATTTAAACTTCAAAACTTAATATCAGGAGGGGTAAAAAATGGAAAAGACGATACTCATTCTCACTCATTCGCAGGACGATTGTGCAAAACTTGTCATTGATCAGCTTTCTTCAAAAGGAGCAGATCTTGTCAGGTTTAATACCAATGAATTCCATAGCAAGGTAAAGGCCGTAATGCACCTTAGCGGACGCGGAGATTTTCAGGGAAGATACGAATTTCCCGATAGTGTGCTGCCTTTTAGCCAAGTCGGCGTGGTGTGGAACAGAAGAATTCACGAACCTGAACTGGATTATGATTTAGGGAATCCGGAGCTTCAGGCATGGATGGCTGACGAAGCAGAGATGGCTATGAACATCTCTTTTACCATGTTTACATGCCCCGTGATCAATCCATGGGAAATCAACGAGAGATTGAAGTTCAACAAGATGATTCAAATGCAAAGAGCCGCTTCTCTGGGGTTAGAAGTTCCGCTTTCTTGCATAACGAATAATCTCTCAGAAATCAAGGAATTTTGGAGAGAGGCAGAGGAAGAAGTTATCTTCAAGAAAATTAGAAAAGGCCTATTCAGATTCAGCAACGGGGAAACTCTGTTATTACATACCAGTAAGATCCCAAGAGAGATGATGACGGAAGAAAATTTGGCAAGAATGAGATTTAGTCCGATGTTTTTACAGGAGCATATACCGAAGCGCTTTGATGTACGGTCTGTCGTGGTAGACGAGAAAGTATTTTCAGTGACGATAGACTCGCAGGGGGTGGAAGAAGGAAAGACGGATTACAGAACAGCTGCCGTCATGGGAAAGCTCAAAGAGATGCCTCACAAAGAAATAGATCTGGGAGAGGATGTTAATAAAAAGCTCGTAGCTTTCTCGAAAAGTTTTGGGCTGACATTTAGCGTCATTGACCTGGTTATAACCCCGGATGGAAGAATTGTATTTTTAGAGGATAATCCGAACGGACAATGGGCATGGCTTGAGCATATGACGGGCGCACCTATTTCTGAAGCATTTGCGAATACGCTTATAGAATTTTCCCAGAGATCTTCTTGACGCCAGATCATCCGAGGATTAAACTACTATTAGTACTAAGAGGAGGTGATAAGTATGGAATTAGTAGAGCAGCAGTCGGAAAGGCCGTTTTTCCTGGATTTCGCATTCAGACTCCCGGCGGGAGTTGAAATCGAAACCTCGAAACAGTCGAAAGACTGCACAAGCTGGGGAGAGGCAAGTTGCGATGATGATTAGGTAGCCCATCGGGGGATACCTGACAAGGGGCATCAATTGGTGCCCCTTTTTTTAAAGAAGTCCTCAAAGATGTCTTTTGTGCAAAAGACATGATTTAGTCCCATAACTCCGAAGACGCTTTTATTTTTTTTCAGCAAGGACAGGATATTCTTTGACAAGAAATAATCTCTGCCTAAATTAATATCGGTGCCGACTTTATTTAATACAGTCCTTGCGGAAAATGGATCCTGTAATTTGAAAATATATCTGGAATCTAAATCGAAATCAGTTAATTGCTCGGGGTTTTCCGGCAGAACCGATTTTCCTGTTACATTCTTTAAGTTATTGGAGATTATTCCAAATGCGCTGTCCATTTTTGTAAGGTGCAATTTTTCATTAATGGAATGTATAAGGGATTTAATACTTGTTATTGTTGTTTTGTCAAATTTGTTCCCTATCCTAATTTTACTATTTAAGCTATTTAAAAGAATCCACGAGGCAACATTCACCTTGCCATTTCTTTTTGTGGCAAATTTTAATAATTGATCCCATGACGGCTCGATCTCGTATATTTTAATTTTATTTTTTTGACTCAGATAAAAAACAAAACCAGTTTCGCCATATTTCTTGACCAGTTCGTCCTTGGATGAAACATTAGGGGTATGTCCTTCAATGATAATGGCGACATTGCGGTTATTTTGCAAAAAATAGTTGAAGCGTTTTTCTATATCCTTAAACTGTTTGTTTCGGATATTTTTGGAATGTTTACAGCCGTAAAGAAAAAGCTCTTGCTCTTTATTTTTTAAATTCAAAATAAAAGGACTTTTGGGCTCAGTCTTTGGGTATTGAGTTAAGGAAAGTATCTTTTCCTCTGCATTTTTAAGCGGGATTTCTTTCATGCGACCTTATTGATAGCAAATTAGATTTAGATAGTATCAAGTATAAGGCAGGCATATGACATGAGCAATACGCCTGTACTGGAATACTCTGTCACAGCCTTTTTTGCACCTGCATCAAAAGATCTAATAGAGATGATAGGTAGGCACCGGCCTTGGCCTCTTCATCGCCAAGCAGATCGTTGAAGGCCACGGCGGCCGTATATGGGCATCCTCAGAAGGCGAAGGCGCGGGCAGCACCTTCTCGGTGGAGATTCCTTTGGACAATAAAGCGGTTACGGAGAAGATGGGGAGTTGAGCAACACAAGGAAATAGTAATATCCCCGCAAATGCGGGGATATTTGCTACCTTTTCGAGGGCAACGGGCGATTCTGGACAGCCAAACGCTCCGATAGATAACTTTATAAGGTTGCCTATATTTTGACTAACTTTATAAAGTTAGTGGGTAAGGCGTGAAGAAAAATAAAAAGTGACGAGTATGCGTATGCGGTGCTCGTCACTTTTTTAATAATTATAGTATAGCAAAAATAGTGCGTGAATTCAATATTGACCTTGTCTCGGGTCGTGATACTATGGGTATTATGGAAACCAAAGAGACTAAACTATCATTTGTGCAGTTTCTTGGCGTGCTAAGGTGGTTGATCGCGTACAATGTGAGACTGGCGCCCGTGGCGGCGATCCTCGATTTTTTGTCGACGATCTTTTTGACGCTGAGCCCGTTGGTCAATGCTTATATTTTTGCGCGGTTGCTGGATAGGATCATAGATATTGTTGCTACCGGAGCGGATCCGAAAGATATCATTCCGATGCTCGGCATTCTGCTTGCCTACAATCTGTTGACCTCTGCGGTCAGCCATGGAAATTCGTACCTGTCGAATATTATGAACAATGTCACTTGGTTCAAGTCGCCACAGGTGCTCTATCGCCACATACATTCTTTGGGTATTCAAACGCTGGAAAATCCCGAAGCAGTGAACAAGGTACAGCGTTCGCGCGAGGTGCTGGGGATGCTGTACGGCGATTTTGACCGAGTCACTACGTTTGTCGCGCGGGTAATAACGTTGATCGTGACGACGGTCGTAGTGGTAAAGATCATGCCGATCGTTGCTGTGGTCATTTTTGTCTCGATGATCCCGGGGCTGGCTTCAAACAGGTACTATATGCGGCAAAGCTGGAAGCTGTATCGCGATGAAACGGAGCGCAAGCGAAAGGCGGGCACCGTTTTTAATTCATTGATCGAAACATCAAACCTGCAGGAGATCGTTATAACATCCGCGTATGATTATCTAAATACTATTTATAGTAAGTTTGCCGATCGGTACTCAAAGGCCGATCTGGCGATCATGCGAGGCTGGCGTTTGTTCGGATTTTTATTTGGATCGATAACGGTGACCGCGAGCATATTCGGCTACTTTACCATTCTAAAAAATCTGTTCAAGGGGCTGATATCCGTGGGCGATGTTACATTTCAAATGCGGTCGTTGGATATTTTTGTCAGCAATTTGGGGATGGTGGCGGGCACGTATGTATCGCTCTACGAGCGGTGCATGCGGATCAAGGAGGTAAAGGAAGTGTTCGATATGAAGCCCGTGGTATCCGACGGGGATGTAATATTGGAAGTATCGGAGCAGGCTCCCGTCATTGCGCTAAAAAAGGTAAGTTTCAAGTATCCGAGTTCCGATCGGCATGTCATCAATGGTCTTGATCTTGAGATAAAACCCGGGGAGCGCATAGCGATCGTAGGGGAAAATGGCGCGGGCAAGACGACGCTCGTGAAATTATTGAGCAGGTTCTACAAGGTAAATAAGGGAGGTATTTATTTGGACGGAAAAAATATAAACGATGTTAAAATAGACAGCTGGTATAAAAACCTCGGAGTATTGTTTCAGGATTACAATACGTATTCTTCGCTGACGCTGAAGGAAAATATTTGGCTGGGAAATTCGCAAACAGAGCTGGATGAAACAAAAATGGAATTGGCGGCAAACAAGGCGAACGTCAATTCGTTCCTTTCGGGCTATAAGAAGGGATACGAGCAAGTATTGAGCGAGAAGTTCAAAGGAGGGACTCGGCCAAGCACGGGCCAGTGGCAGAAAATAGCGATCGCAAGATTTTTCTACCGCAATTCCCCGGTCGTCATATTCGACGAGCCGACCGCATCGATCGACGCGGTTTCGGAGGCGGAGATATTCGGGCAGATATACGAATTTTTCAAAAATAAGACGGTGATCATCATTTCGCACCGATTTTCAACCGTGCGCAATGCGGACAAGATATATGTATTAGATGAGGGGAAAATCGCCGAGAGCGGGAATCATGAAGAACTCATGAAATTGAAAGGTAAATACCATAAGGCATTCACCATCCAGGCAGAGGGGTATAAGTAGAATAACTAATGACGAATAACTAATGACTAATGACGAAGGATACTGCGCGGGAGAATTGGGGTGCTGGTCGATTTGCCCTTTGCAGTGTGCATTTTCGTTATAGGTTGTAGGTTATTGGTTACCGGCTATTTTGGCGCTTGCAAAAAGACCGCAAAATGGTATAGTGAGGGACATACAAATCCCGTATTCGGTGCAAGGGACGCATCGGAACTCGGGTATTCATCGATATAATCAATTATTTATTATGGAATTAAAAGCGGAAAAAAGGGAAATATTGGGCAGTAAGGTGCATGCACTTCGCACGCAGGGGTTGATCCCGGCGGAATTGTACGGACATGGCAAGGAGAACGAGCACTTGACCGTCAATGCAAAGGAATTCGCAAAGGTGCTTAAGGAGGCGGGTGAAAGCACGGTCATTACATTGGTCGTTGGCAAGGAAAAGACCCCTGCATTGATCCACGATGTAAACATCGATCCGATCTCGGATGCAATAATGCACATCGATTTCTACATGGTAAACATGAACGAGGAAATCGAAACCGAAGTTGCGCTGGAATTCATCGGGGAAGCCCCGGCGGTAAAGGCGGAAGGAGGCGTATTGGTAAAGTCCATGCATGAGATCGAAGTTCGCGCGTTGCCGGCAAACTTGCCGCACAGCATCGAAGTCGACTTGAGCAAGCTGGCCAATATACACGATAGCATCCACGTAAAGGACCTCATAGTAAAGGCTGGCGTAAAGTTGCTTGCCGATGAAGATGCGGTCATCGCAACGGTCGTTGAACAGGCAATAGAAGAAGAAGTGGTCGCCCCGATCAGCGTCGCAGACGTGAAGGTCGAGGGAGAAGAAAAGAAAAAGACGGAAGAAAGCGACAAATAACAAAAAGCCCCGAAAGGGGCTTTTGTTGCATTGTCATCCTGATCCGTCAGCCGACGGATTCAGGATCTTGTAACTATGAGATCCCGGCTCGGAGGCCGGGATGACAGAGGGAGGGGGTTCAAATTCGCTCTATTTTATGCTACTCTAAATACGTTATGAGGCGAAAGATATTGGTTGACATCAAGCGAAGAGGGCATTCATTTCACAGGGTATTGCCGCAGGTAAACCTTGCATATACGCGAACCATTCGAATCCCGCTCAAAGGAATGGCGAGCGTGTTTTTGATATTCTTTTTCATCGCATCGTTCGTGTTTAACTTTGTGGCCGCGCCGACAAGTGGCGATGTATATGCAGCCGTAGACAACGCGGAAACACGCCGGCAGCTTGAAGCGGAATTGGCCCAGCTGGAGAGGGAAATGGACGATTACGAAAAGCAGATCGCGGACTATAAGAAAAAGGGCAACACGCTCCAGTCCGAGATCAACCGCATGAACGCCCAAGTGGCGAAACTTAACACGCAGATCAAGTCGATCATGGTCACGTTGCAAAAGGTAAACCGCGAGATAGACTCGACCACGACCCAGATCGGCGTAACCGAAACGAGCATAGAAAAAAAGCGCAGGATCATCGGAGAAATGGTCCAAGAGATCTACCGCAATGAAAATCAGGGCATCTTTTTGACCTTGCTTGCCAACAATGACCTCTCCAATTTCTTTACCGACCTGAACAATCTCGCGAGCATTAGCGACCAACTGCGATTCAACTTGGGCGAGCTGATCGGCCTCAAGACCAACTTGTCTGATCAAAAGGAAGCCCTTGCATTGCAGAAAATGGACATCGAGACGCTTCGCGCATATCAGGAGGAACAGCGCAAGGAGATCAACAAAACAAAGCAGGAAAAGGACAGTCTGTTAAAGGTAACCAAAGGAGAGGAATCAAAATACCAAAAAGTGCTCGCGGAAAAGCAAAAGACCGCGGCAGAGATTCGCAGCCGCTTGTTTGATATGGTTGGAGGGGGTCAGTTGAAGTTCGAAGATGCATACAAGCTCGCAAAGGGTGCGGAAAGCGCGACCGGTGTGCGTGCCGCGTTGGTGCTTGCGGTGCTGAATAAAGAGTCTGCTCTCGGGCAAAACGTCGGCAAGTGCCGGTATGACGTAAATCCGTACTATCCGGACAGGGCCACGAATCCGACGACCATGAAGCCGAAAACGGACATGCCACACTTCTTCGCGATTACTAAAAAGTTGAATCTGAATCCGGAAACCACATTGGTGTCATGCCCAATTCCAAGAGATGGAGCATACGGAGGTGCTATGGGCTATGCGCAGTTCATGCCATCCACATGGGTTGGTTTCGAAAAGCAGATCGCCTCGTTGACCGGGCATAATCCGCCAAGCCCATGGAATGCGCAAGACGCATTTATGGCGACCGCGTTGTATTTGAAGGGAGCTGGAGCGGCAAACGCGACGCTGTATCAAGAAAAGGTTGCAGCGGCAAAATATTATGCCGGTGGAAACTGGTCGCGCCACCTCTCGGGCTACGGAGCAAAGGTGCTCGACATGGCAGCTTCGTTCGAGCAAGACATCGCAACGTTGAATTCGTAATGCATAAGAGGTTAGAGGTTGGAGATATGAGGTAAGACAAAAAATCCGCCGGCCCTACGGGCTGGCGGATTTTTGTAGCTGTCATCCCGAGTGAATCCGTCAGCCGACGGAGTAATCGAGGGATCTGAGTTTGTATTGTCATCCCGTGCACAGCCTGCCCCGTACCACGATACGGGGACACGGGATCCAGCGCATTGTCATCCTGAATTTATTTCAGGATCTTATGGTTTGCAAACGAGATTCCGGCTCGTGGGCCGGAATGACAGCCCACCCCATTTCCCCTTTTTCACTTTTCGCTTTTCGCCGCTTCCCTAAACGCATCCACGATTGGTTGGAAGCTTCCCTCAAGCACCTTTTCAATATTGTGCCATTTTTTGCCGATGCGGTGGTCCGTAATGCGATCATCGGGGAAGTTATAGGTGCGGATCTTTTCACTGCGATCGCCCGTGCCTATTACGGTGCGCAATGCGCCGAGCTTTGCAGCTTCTTCCTGTATCTTCGCGTCATACAGCTTCGCGCGCAGCATGCCCATGGCGGTTTCTCGGTTCCCGAATTGCGATCGGCCCGATTGCGAAGAAACCACGATGCCGCTCGGCTTATGTACGATGCGTACGGCGGTTTCCACTTTGTTTACATTCTGCCCGCCCGGGCCGGAGGAGCGAAAGAAGGACACATCGAGGTCTCCGAGATTGATTTCGACTTCGGTCGGCTTTACTTCGGGCATCACCAGAACGGATATGGTCGAAGTATGGATGCGGCCTTGGCGCTCCGTCTTGGGTACGCGCTGTACGCGATGCACGCCCGATTCCTGTTTCAGGTCATCATATGCGCCGGCCCCTTCGATGGTGGCGACGAATGACTTATAGCCATCAAATGTTTCGGCATTGAAGTCTTCCACATTGAACTTCCATCCGCGGATGGTGGCATATTTTTGATACATGCGCGCCAGCTCGCCCGCAAAAATAGCGGCCTCGTCTCCGCCCGCACCCGCCCGTATTTCAAGAATTATTTTTTGAACTTCGCTCATGATAGCTATACTGTAATAAGTAGGGGATGAAAATGCAAACATGACGATTATATGGGTGGCCCGCACTATAACATCTTTCAATAACGTTATAGTGATATTTGCGTCATCGAATGACGCAAATATTGGCATCAAGGCATTTAACTGCTATGCTTTATACATGAACCGTGAAGAAATCATCGCAAAATCTGCCGACCTATGCCTAACTTAACAAAATAAGAAATCAAGAAGGCTGTTATATATTGGCAAACCGTGGCAAAGCACGATTATGAAACAATGGCAGGCTTGTTCAAGATAAAACGGTATTCTGACTGCTTGTTCTACGGGCATCTTGTATTAGAGAAGACACTCAAGGCCTTGGTAGTAAAAAATACGGGTGCGCATCCGAAGCCGATTCATAATTTGTCAGTTTTAGCGCAAGATGCGTGTATCGAGCTGTCAAAAGAAGACAGGGAATTCCTGGCAGAAGTGAACAAGTTCAATATTCACGCGCGATATCCCGATTACAAATTGGCATTTTATAAGTTATGCGATCTGGATTATACGAAACCGAGAATTGAAAAGATAAAGGCACTGTCTAAACAGTTATGGCAAATGTAAAAACATTTAATGAAATAAAGGATACGGTCATCAGATATAAATCGCTTTTGGAAAGTGATAATTTTCCGGTGGAGAAAATGATCATTTTTGGGTCCTCCGCAAAAGGCACCGCTAAGGAATATAGCGATATAGATGTGTGCGTAGTATCGGATAAATTCGCTCGAAATAAAGATAAGCATGAAACATATCTCTGGAAAAAGGCGATGGAAGTCGATGCGCGCATAGAGCCGGTCGCGTACGCACCAAAGGATTTTATTAATGCCGATCCGTTGGCGTATGAGATAAAGAAGCTTGGCGTGGTTGTATAAGATGCTACACAAAGAAATCCATGTCTAAGCGTGATGCAAAATTGTATATAGAGGACATCAAGAATGCGATTGGAAAGATCGAGCGATATGCGGCCGAGATGTCGTTTGGCGATTTTGCGAACGATGAAAAGACATTCGATGCAGTTATTTGGAATATCATCGTCATTGGAGAAGCTGTTATGAATATTCCCAAAGAGATCAAGGGAGAATACCCTGGTGCGCCATGGGATGAAATGGTTAATATGCACAATAAGATGATGCACGAGTATTTCGAAGCGAATGATAATATCCTGTGGGATACGATAAAAGGCGATATCCCGAAATTAAAAGAACAGATAGAAAAGATAGCGCTATAATCAAAAAAACCGCATAAGCGGTTTTTTGATAAGGAAAAGTTGACATTCAATGCCCGCACAGTATTATATAGATATATGACCTACCGGTTTACATCCATCATTAATAAAGAGGGCAATATCTACGTCGCCAAGTGCGCCGAATTGGGTGTGGTCAGCCAGGGGAAGAGTATTGAAATAGCCAATAAGAACCTCAAAGAGGCAGTCGGGTTATATCTCGAAGATAATCCAAAAGGGAAGAAGAACTCTCTTAAAGAACATCCAGTGATTACAACATTCGAACTGGCTAATGTCTAAAACATTTTCTGGCAAACAGGTAGTAAAATTATTATGTCGGGAATTCGATTTTATTGTTGCCTCCCAGCGGGGTAGCCATGTTAAACTTGTCAGATCAATCGGGAATAAAACGGTAACGACTATCGTGCCGTTGCATAGTGAGCTGGCAAAAGGAACGATGAAAGGGGTGTTGGAGCTTGCAGGCATCGAAGAAAAAGATTTTTGGAAAGTGGTAAGGAAATAAGATTTTACAATTACAAAAGCCGCTCATCTGAGCGGCTTTTGTAATGTACTGGATTCCTCCGCCGGCTGGCGGACGGGAATGACAATTCAGGGGGGGTATGAGGCAAACAAAAAAGGCTTATTCAGCCTTTTTGTTTTTGGAAACGCGGACCTTCTTGACCGGTGCCACTTTGGCGACGGCGCGAGCTTTAAACTTCTCGACGCGTCCTGCGGTGTCCATAACCTTTGCCTTTCCGGTGTAAAACGGGTGGCAGTTATAGCAGATATCGACATCAAACTTGTTTTGGGTCGATCCAACGGTGGTCTTGTTGCCGCATACGCAGCTCACTTCCGCGACCGTGTTGTATTTTGGGTGGATTTTTGCCTTCATAATAGTGATAGCACCATCAGGTGCAATACAAGGAATACTATAGGGTTTTAGTTATTTCGTCAATATGTGCGATGTGGCAGACGGTTGGCATGCTACGGCACCCCGATTTTATTATAAGGGGTACACGCGAATCCGCGAGGATCTTCCCTGAGCGATAGGTATAAAAACGCCGGTCATTAACTGGAGTTTTTGGTGATACCACCACTCAATATGCCCGCATTTTGTTGTCGGTTTTTGGTTTTCGGTCGTAGGTTATGTAAAGCCTTGACAAGGGGTTAAATCTCTATATAATGGCTAATACTGTCTGAGAGAAGTGACCAGCAATTTGTAAACCGAATAACATCGATGTGAGTCGATGAAGAAGAACATCCAAAGTTTTTTTAGTTGTCCAATGATAAAGGATTAGGAGTTGATTTACGAAAGCAGTTCGATGTTTTCGTGGATCATTTTCTATAATGAGGGTTTGATCCTGGCCCAGGATGAACGCTGGCGGCGTGGATAAGGCATGCAAGTCGAACGAACCCTTCGGGGTTAGTGGCGAACGAGTTAGTAACGCCTTGGTACTTACCGTATAGTCAAGAATAACCAGCCGAAAGGTTGGCTAATACTTGATAGTCTCGAAAGAGTAAAGGAGCAATCCGCTATACGATAGGCCTAGGTCCTATCAGCTAGTTGGTAAGGTAACTGCTTACCAAGGCTACGACGGGTAGGGGGAGTGAGAGCTTGACCCCCAACGACGGCACTGAGACACGGGCCGTACACCTACGGGTGGCAGCAGTCGAGAATATTCCACAATGGGCGAAAGCCTGATGGAGCGACGCCGCGTGCAGGAAGAAGGCCTTCGGGTTGTAAACTGCTTTTCTAGGAGAAAAAGTCTGGCCAATTGTGCTCGCTAATTTCGGTTAGTGGGTGCAATTGGCTAGATTGATGGTACCTTAGGAATAAGGGGTTGCTAACTTCGTGCCAGCAGCAGCGGTAATACGAAGACCCCAAGCGTTATCCGGATTTATTGGGCGTAAAGAGAGAGCAGGAGGTTTGGTGCGTCTGTTGTTAAATCCCACCGCTCAACGGTGGAACTGCAATGGATACGACCAGACTAGAGGATACTAGAGGTTACTGGAACACACAGTGTAGGGGTGAAATCCGTTGATATTGTGTGGAACACCAAAGGCGAAGGCATGTAACTGGAGTATTCCTGACTCTGAGTCTCGAAAGCGTGGGGAGCAAAAAGGATTAGATACCCTTGTAGTCCACGCCGTAAATGATGTTCACTAGCTATCGGAAGTATCGACCCTTTCGGTGGCGAAGCTAACGCGTTAAGTGAACCGCCTGGGAAGTACGGTCGCAAGACTAAAACTCAAAGGAATAGACGGGGACTCGCACAAGCGGTGGATCATGTGGTTTAATTCGATGGTACACGAGGAACCTTACCAGGGCTTGAAATTCTACTGAATGCGGTTGGAAACGATCGAGGCCTAAGATTTATCTTTGGCAGTAGGACAGGTGCTGCACGGTCGTCGTCAGCTCGTGGCGTGAGCTGTTCCCTTAAGTGGGGTAACGAGCGCAACCCTCGTCCTGTGTTACAAGTGTCACAGGAGACTGTCCGCTTTAAGCGGAAGGAAGGTGGGGATGACGTCAGATCAGCGTGGCCCTTTGATGCCCTGGGCTACACACATGATACAATGGTCAAGACAAAGGGTTGCCAAGCCGTAAGGCGGAGCTAATCTCAAAAACTTGGCCTCAGTTCGGATTGAGGGCTGAAACTCGCCCTCATGAAGTTGGAATCGCTAGTAATCGTGGATCAGATATGCCACGGTGAATACGTTCTCGAGTCCTGTACTCACCGCCCGTCACACCAAGGGAGCTGGTAGCGGATAGAGTCTCACCTAGCGTGGGATGAGTTCGAGATCAGTGACAGGGGTGAAGTCGTAACAAGGCACGCGTAGCGGAAGCTGTGCGTAGATTAATTAAATATTTTTAGAGTCGGTTTTTAATGGTTTTGATCGTGGAGCCATAAGTCACGATTCTTTGGACGACTAAAAAAGGTTTGGATGTTCTTATTCGGTTTATAGACAGTATTAAAAAACAGATGAGTGGTCATCTGTTTTTTAATTCGTGGATTTTTATAATTGTTTTTGTATTGTCATTCCGAGTGGAGTGGTACTCCACGGAGTCGAGGAATCTGCAATGCATTGTCATTCCCGCGAAGGCGGGAATCCACGCCACCGCATTGTCATCCCGGCGAATGCCGGGATCCAGTGCATTGTCATCCTGAACTCGTTTCAGGATCTTATTGCTCGTAAATAAGATTCCGGCTCGCGGGCTCGGAATGACAACTATTTCTCGTGTCATCCTGAACTCGTTTCAGGATCTCGCGTACAAGCGGTAAGATTCTGAAATAAATTCAGAATGACAGAAAAAAGAAAAATAAAAAAAGGGCGGCCATTGCTGGCCGCCCGAGAAAACTTGAACTATGAGATTACTATTTAAAAAAGTATCCCAAGGCAAGAAGCCCTGTCGTCGCACACCAGATTGCCGCCGCCATCCGATAGTTAGATTGAACCGCGAGAATAAATGCGGCGATAGACGCAATCAACACAATACCGAGGATAAAAGTTTTCATAATAAGCTCCTTTTTAATATGATGCCCGAAGGCTTGGTAAGGTTCCAAACTATTTATAAATATATTATACACCCATTATATATATTTGTCAAGAGTCAGAAAAAAGGCATAAAAACAGGGGATTTTATACCGCCTCCGGCGGAGGGTTGAAATGGATCCCGGCTCGGAGGCTGGGATGACAACTACTTTGTGTGTCATCCTGAACTCGTTTCAGGATCTCGTGGCTTACAAACAAGATCCCGGCTCGGAGGCCGGGATGACAAAAGTTATTCATGTAGTATGCAGTATGTAGCAAGTCTCCCACCTCATACCTCATACCTCACATCTCCCACCTCCCACCCGGGTTGTTGGCTCCTTAAAGTATGCTATACTATAGTAATAAACAGACGTTTACCGCCATGCAGAAGATTTTACTCGTAGAAGACGATCCATTTTTGTCGTCATTGCTGAAGAATCGCCTCCAAAAGGAGGGTTTTGAAGTTATCCACGCCCGCGACGGAGAAGAAGCACTTGCTACATTGCGTACAACGCCGGTTCAGCTGGCTCTTTTGGATATCATTCTGCCGAAGCGATCGGGTTTTGAAGTTATGGAAGAAATCAGAACGGACATGCAGGTAAAGTTGAACAACGCCGATCTTGCGATTATTATCATTTCCAACCTTGGTCAGCCGGAGGATATGCAGCGGGGGAGGGAGCTGGGTGCGATCGAATATTTCGTAAAGGCGAAAACATCCATCGACGATCTGGTGGGCCGCATAAAAGATTTTGCCACCGGTACGGCGCCCGATGCGCCGGCCACCGTTCCATCCGCATGATAGATAGAAGATAATATTCCGTCGCAAGGCGGGATCTTCAATTTGCCCGCGGTGGGGTTATATTTATTTTTAAAATACGGTATAATAAAACGATACAAGAAAAGGTCGTGCATGCAGAAGATGACATTGTGCATAAAGGATCTTGATTTTAAAGATGCATCACATGGCCTGCGATGCATAAAAATAAATAAAAATTAACAACATGAATAAAATAAAAAAAGACAAAGGTGCTGCCAAGGGATTTACGTTGCTCGAGCTTTTGATCGTTATCGCGATTTTGGCCGTGCTCGCCACGGTCGCAGTGCTTGTTATAAATCCGGTTGAATATTTGCGTCAGGCGCGCGATAGCCAGCGCGTGGGCGACCTTGCGGCGGTAAAGGGTGCGATCGATCTGTATTTGACTACGGTAAGCACTCCCGACGTGACCGCTGGTGTTTTGGGAAATGCCGCCCGATGTACGGCGGGTGCGACGAATCCGTTTACGATAACTCCATGCACTGTTAGTGCAACCCGTACGGTCGATGGTACCGGCTGGGTGTTGGTAAGCTTCTCATCGCTTTCGGGTGGTTCTCCATTGACCACGCTTCCGTTGGATCCGATCAATGATGCAACCTATTTCTACGCGTATGCCGCAAACGAAACTGCGAACACGTATGAATTGAATGCAAAAATGGAAAGCGTTAAATTCGGAACCGATCAGGATTTTGATGGAAAGGATGGTGGAGACCAGCCGACCTGGTATGAAATAGGAAACGATCCGGCATTGAATCTCTGACAAAAAAACAAAAAATACTCCACCGGACGGTGGAGTATTTTTTGTTTTGAAGGAATGTGATCTTTTCTGGGCTCGCCACGTGATCCGCCCTATGTGGATTTTACGTAGCTCGCCACGTGACGTGGAGTGGTTTACGCGTTATAATGAATACACTATATGCAGATTCCGGTACAAAAACTGAAGGAAATGATAGTCAACGAGGGACTTATTACTTCGGAGGTATTTGATTCGATCGTGCAGGAGGCACAGCGGCTAAATCAAAAGGTAGAGGACATCCTTGTTTCGAGGGGAATCATTTCCTCGGATTATTTTTATGCGCTTTTATCGCGCCACATTGGTATCGAGTTGGCGAACCTAAGCACGGTCCCGATCGATGAATCGGTGCTGTCATTGATATCGCTTGATATCGCCAGGCAAAAAGGAGTCGCCGCGTTCAAAAGGGAGGAGGATGGCTCGATCGCCGTGGCCATGGAAGATCCGAGCGATCTGAAAACGATCGAGTTTTTGGAGAGGCATTTAAAGGTGCGCGTCAAGCCGTTTTTGGCGAAGTCGGGAGATTTGGAAAAGGGATTTGCCATTTATAATCGCGCGCTGTCGCAGGACTTTAAGCGCACGATCGAAGAAAATATAAAAAAGAGCCTTGAGGTAAAGGGGGATAAGGTTGAAGACGTGGCGGCGGCGTTGCCTATTGTCGCGATTGTTGATAATTTTTTGTCCTATGCCCTGTCGGCCCATGCATCCGATATTCACATCGAAATGCTTGAAACGTTGGTGTTGGTGCGGTTTCGCATCGACGGCATCTTGCACGAGGTCACGCGCATCCCAAAAGATGTAGAGTTGCCCATCGTCGCGCGCATCAAACTGCTTGCCGGATTAAAGATCGATGAGCATTACAAGCCGCAAGACGGCCGCATGCGGTATCGGGTAGGGGATGAAATAACCGACGTGCGCGTTTCCATTATGCCGACCCTGTATGGCGAAAAGATCGTTATGCGCTTGTTGCCTGCGGGGCAAAAACCATTGGCGCTTGAAGAAATAGGCATGCTCGACGACATGGTAAAGATCGTCGAAGAGGCGCTGAAAAAGAGCTTTGGCATGGTGGTTTCGTGCGGTCCGACCGGTTCCGGTAAAACGACCACGTTGTATTCCATCTTGAATATGCTCAACAAGCCGGAGGTAAACATGGTCACGGTAGAAGACCCGATCGAATATCACATTCAGTACGTCAATCAAACGCAGATCAACCCCATGGCGGGGGTAACATTCGCAAGCGCGTTGCGCGCATTTCTGCGCCAGGATCCGAATATCATTTTGGTGGGTGAGATCCGCGACGAAGAAACCGCGGAAATATCGGTGCATGCGGCGCTTACCGGGCATATTTTGCTGTCTTCCTTGCACACCAACGATGCTGCGACGGCGATCCCGCGTTTGATCGACATGAAGGTGCCGCCGTTTTTGATCGCAGCGGTTTTGAATTTGATAATCTCCCAGCGCTTGGTCCGCAAGATCTGCGTAAGCTGCATAGAGTCATTCACTCCAACGCCGGACATTGTGGAAATATTGAAGCATGCGCATGAGGAGCTGGGGGCCGGGAAGGATCGCCCGATGCCGAAAACGCTCTATCGCGGCCGTGGTTGTCCGGTGTGCGGGTTTACGGGGTACAAGGGGCGTATGGGCATCTTTGAAGTGATGGAGATCGACAATGATGTGCGGAGTATCGTCGGTTCGCCCGAGTTCTCGCTCGACGCACTGGTGGCACTGGCGAAACAAAAGAACATGGTCACTATGTTCGAAGACGGCGTGCGCAAGGCCGAGCTGGGCATGACGACCATGGAAGAAGTGCTCAGAGTCATAAGAGAATAACGAAACATGAAATACGAAACACGAAAAAAGAGAACGGAAAGGGAACGGGCATCACTTGTGCATTCCCATTTTTCATTTTTCATTTTTCATTTGTTACGCCCATGAAGTTCACCTACACTGCAATCAAGCCGGATGGAAAGATGACATCCGGAGAGATGGAAGCGCCGGGCGCCGCGCAGGTGCTCGAGTTTATTGCATCGCAAGGATTGCGTCCGGTATCGTTAAAAAAAGAAGGGCCTGAGGTGGGAATAGCGAAAGCGAAGTTTTTTCAGGCTGATATTACGATCGCGGACAAGATATTTTTGACGAAATATTTGGCGCTCATGCTGCGCATCGGAACGGACTTGTTCAAGGCGATAGACATTTTGATCGCCGATTTCGATAAGCCGGCGGTCCGCGCATTATTGTATGAGATCAGGGAAAATCTTGAAAAGGGCCAGCCGTTTCACGTGGCATTCGAAAAATATCCGAAACATTTTTCAGGCGTGTTCATAAACCTCGTCAAGGCGGGGGAGCAGTCGGGTACGCTGGAAAAGACCTTCGAGCAGCTGAGCGTGAACTTGCAGCGCGAGCAGGCGTTGCGGCAGGAGGTGCGTTCCGCGTTGACCTACCCGGTCATACT
>MGIT01000003.1:88706-132528 GCA_001793895.1 Candidatus Wolfebacteria bacterium RIFOXYB1_FULL_54_12 | reverse complement strand
ATAGCGAACCTTTTTGCCGATAGCGGATCGGAACCACCGTTGTTTTCGAAGGTCGTATTTGCGATTGGACTATTTCTGAACCAGTATATCTGGCTCGTATTGTCATTGTTGATCGGTGGAGTCATCGGAGTATGGATTCTGTTGGGAAGTAGCGTGGTGGCACGACGGATATTCCAGCATTTTATCCGTCGCGCGCCTCTCGTCGGGCCGTTGTTGAAAAAGATAGCGATCCAGCGGTTTGCGTTGACGTTTTCGTCGTTGCTTTCCTCGGGTCTGCCCATATTGGAGGCGCTCGCCATTACGGCGGATGCGGTGGGCGATGTGGAGCTAAAGGAAGCATTGCGGCGCATTTCGGAAGAGGGGATTGCAAAAGGGTTGACGATCGGCGATGCATTCAAGCGGGAGTCGGCATTTCCCCGTGTGGTAACAAATCTGGTGGCGATATCGGAAAAAAGCGGAAACCTGTCGAATATCCTTGCTACGCTCGCGGAGTTTTATGAATCGGAGATCAAGTCGTCGGTTAAGGTACTGGTTTCATTTTTGGAGCCGATGTTGTTGTTGGCAATCGGTATCGTGGTGGGGGTCATCGCACTTGCCATTATCGTCCCGGTCTATCAATTGATGGGCAAATTTTAAGCGCGAAAAATGAAAAATGAAAAACGAAAAATGAAGGAGGGTATGTCGTTGGTCGAGTTGATCATCGTCATGGGGATCTTTGTCGTGCTGGTCGCCTCGATCCGCTTTTTCCCGATCGATTATTTTTATGCGCGAAGTCTCGAGGATGATGCGGCGAAGATCGCGTTCACGGTGCGCGGCACGCGCGATAGGGCGGTGGCGCAGGATTCGGGAAGCGCATGGGGTGTGCATTTTGTGAATGATGCAACGGGAGCCGATTATTATCAGGTGTTCAAGGGCGATGCGTTCGTATCGGGAACGGTGGTCGAGCGGATTAACCTGAACGAGACCGTGCAATTCATATCGCCACCGCAGGCAGCTTCGGCGGATGTACTTTTTTCCAAGTTGAGCGGTTTGCCAACGGGTACGAGCTCACTTATAATTTCATTGATAAGCGATCCGACGAATACAAAAACAATAAGCGTTCTCGGGGCCGGGCAGATAGACTATTAAAAAATGGATATTATGGATAAAAAAAGATCGGGGGAGCGGGGCCAGTCGCTGATCGAGATTCTTGTTGCGCTGGGGATCGGGGGTATTTTGATCGGAGGGGTTACGGCGTTGATTTCAGTGAACATGCGGAGTTCGGCGGATTCGAGAATGACCCAGGCCGCATCCTCCTTGACGCAGGAGGCGATCGACGGAGCGAGATCGAAAGCGGAGGCGGATTGGAATGCATTTTATGCATTGGCGAAGGGGAGCGCGAATGCATATTATATTGCTTCATCAACCAATGCGATTACGGCAGGTAGGGAACCTCTCTCGGTAAGCGGCTACTCGTTCAGCCGGTATTTTTATGTAGAAAACGTACAAAGGACGCAATGTGGCGTCGGCTCGCCAACGGCGGATGCGGCAACGGCATCATGCAACACGAATTTTCCGCTAAGTTCGGCGGATATCGCAGAAGATCCTTCGACGCAAAAGATCGTGGCGGTCGTCGAGTGGGCGGGAGGAAGAAGCGTAACGCAAGACCAATATGTATCGCGTGCGCGAAACTCGGCAATGCGACAGACCGATTGGAGTGGCGGCGGGGGTGATAACAGCGTATTGACGGTTCCCAATAATAGGTATGATACGGCAGCCAGCGTGGATGTAACGGCGACCCCGGGAGCGGCTGAAGTGGTGCTGCTTGGCGGTGGCGGGGGGGCGACGGCAAATATCGACGCCACGCATCATTGGGCATGGAACGATGTGATCGGCTGGATCGATTTTGGCTACGTCGCCGGAAATGTCGGCGTGAATGATGCCAAGCTGTTTGGATACGCATCGTCATCGGTCGGGTTTATCGCATTTGATTGCGCGACCACGCCAAATGGCGACATATGCAGTGGCGGCGCGGGCGACTGGAAAGTCGCAAATGTAAGCGGGACATTGCAGGGATGGGCATATAGCGATTCGGTCGGCTGGATCAGTTTTGATAGCGTTACGGCAGGTTCGCCAATTTCGTACGGCGTTACGATCGATGCGGCTACGAGCGAGTTCAGGGGGTGGGCATGGAACGATGTGATCGGCTGGATCAGTATGAATTGTTTTGAGGCCGGCACTTGCGGAACGGTAGACTATAAGGTAAAGACAGGTTGGGCCTCGACGCCCGATAGCGGCTGGTTGATATCGCCGATATTTGATCTTGGCGACAGCGTTGCGGTGAACACGGTGATGTGGAGGGGTGTTGCCAACGGGGGGGCAGTACGGTTTCAAATGGCGGCTTCGGATGATTCGGCCGGTCCATGGACAGACGCGGACTACAAGGGTCCGGACGGCACATCGGGAACGAGCTATGCGGCATCGGCGCCTGATGCATCAACGGCAGTAAGTCCGCGAGACTTTTCGGGAGTGCGCTATGTTCGCTATAGGATGATCATCGAATCAAGCGCTGGCGGTACGGATAGTCCCGAAGTGCAGGACGTCATCCTTACATATAGTTTATGATAATGTGGTATACTAAGATATAAAAAAATAATCATTTCTAATGAAAACGAATACGCATATGTCAAAAACAAACAAAGTGTTGGTAGGGCTGGTTATCATATTGGCGGTGGCGTTGGGTGGTGTGTTGTATTGGCAGAAGGTTGGCTTTGAAGCAAAATATTCGGCTGTGTATTTAAATACGGGTGATATTTATTTTGGAAAACTGTCGCGTTTTCCGCGAACCACATTGCGCGATGTCTGGTTCCTGCAAAAAGAAGGCGAGGGGCAAGGAGTTACATTGTCGAAGTTCGAGAATGCATTTTGGGGTCCGAAAGATAGAATGGTCATCAGCGAAGAAAGCATCATTTGGACGACCGAACTGACGGAAGATAGCGAGGTGGCTCGGGCGATCAAGAATCCGCAATCGGCAACGCCTGCACAGGCAAATATGGCTCCTGCACAACCGGCGATGATGGGTGCTGAACCGCAGACGGGGATAGGAGAAAATGCAACCCAATAAGAACATGAGAAAAAAAATTCTGATTTTGGATGAGGTGCGAGGCACGGGGAAGCCGTTGAGAGAGGTGTACAATTGTACTCCGACCGAAACGGTGGGGCCCTGTAACGAAGCAACTCGCCCAAAGCAGATATTTTTTAAAGAGGGGATTGTTGCACTCCCATTAATGCTGCTCATCAGCGGCATCGTTCTTGAGATGACGATTGCCGCAACGCTCATAGTATTCTATGTGCTACAGGGCAGCGCGGGAACGCGCAATGCGGCAGATGCGTTGGCGGTAGCCCGTTCGGGCGTGAGCGATGCGGCCATACAATTGGCGAGGAATATGGATTTTGATGGATCGTATGAGTTGGCACCGGGTGCGCAGCGGGTTGCCCGGGTCACGGTATGCAATCAGGGGAGAAAAATAACAGCTTGCGATGTATCGGGAGGGTGTGAGTACACGAATCCAAGCGATGCGGGAAAGGTTGAGGTCACCGCGTCGGGGACGGTTCGGGGAAGAAACAGATGTGTGCGTGCGGTCTACGCCGTCGATGGAGACACGGGCGAGATACGGCTTGAATCATCGGGTGAGGTGTCATTGTAATGTATTGCCATGGATACCACGATTATAAAAAAAATTACAGATGCCATTAATCCTCCCTTGCAGATAGGAGGATTAGAGGTAACGGATTCGTATATACGATTTGTATCCATCAACGGAAAGAAGGCCGATTTTGTTTCGGCAAAGTTGGAGCCGGGCATCATTGAAGACGGCAAAATAAAGGACGGGGACCGTTTGCTCAAGGTATTGACGGATTTTCACGATCAAATAGCGGGAAAGAAAAAAAAGATATGGGCGATCGCCAGTATTTCAGACGGAAACGTATACACGGAAATGTTTATGTTGCCAAAGATCAGCGGAAGCGACTTGGTGAGCGCGGCGCGTTTGAATCTGCAAATGATATCTCCGATCGATTTCAATACGGCCAATGCGGATTGGCATTTGGCGGGGGAGCGGGAAGTGAACGGGGTCTTGCAAAGCGAAATATTGGGCGCATTCGTTTCACGGCAATTGATCGAAGAATTCGAACGCATAGCGGACAAGGCGGGGTTTGAAATAGCCGCAGTGGAGTTTCCGATCCTTGCGCTCGCCCGTTCGATCACGGCGTTAAGCGATCAGTTTGATAAAGGGAAAAATTATCTCGTATTTCGGCTGGGCGGAGACGGTATTTCATTCGGCTTGGTAAAGAACGGGGAGTTGTATTTCTTGCATTTTGTCGGATGGAGCGCGGTCTATGGATCGGAGCGAAAGGCGACACTCGAGTCATTGAAAAAAATGATCATCGACGAGGTGCATAAGGTGCTGAGTTTTTACGAAACACATTGGGAGGGGGCGTTGACGAATTTGTTTTTGGTCACGCCAACATTTGAAAATGAGATCCGTGATGCGATCACTCGGGATTTTCCGGGCCTTACGGTCGAGGTTCCTGTGCTACGGCAATTTAAGAATCTTTCGGTCGGGTGGTTTAGCGTGCTGGGCTCCGCCTATCGCGGCATTATTCCGCGCGATGAAGATAATATGTTGAGTTTGGCGACCGCCGGAACGGATGAAAAATACGAGGCGCATCAGCTGACGAACTTTGTCCGCCTATGGAGGAATATTTCCGTGACCGTATTGGCAGGAGTGTTGATGTTGCTGGTTGGGTTGGACGTGTTTTTGGCGGGTAGTGCCACGAATATACGCGAGCGGCTGGCGGGAGGCTCAAGCGATCCGGTATTTGCTCAGCTAAGCGGATTGAGGCAGGAGGCGGAAAGATTTAACGGCATGGTTGATTCGCTCGCTCGCGCAAAACAGGAAAGGCTTGCATGGTCGGAATTTTTTAAAAGCATAGATGCGATGGCGGGCGGGGATATTGCGATCCGAAGGATCGTAATACAGGACATCGCCTCACCGGTAACGATCTTTGGCGAAGCGGCTACACAGCCGGCGATCGGAGTATTTGAAAAGGTATTGCAAACGAACCCGAATGTATCAAATGTTCAATTCCAGTTGGCAAGCGTATCGCAAATAGAAGGGGGAAGATATGCGTTTAGCATGAGCTTCTCGATAAAAAAATTATAAAAAAACCGTGCGTCCGCCAGCTGGCGGACTCACGGTTTTTGTTTTAAAACGATCGAGACATCAGGTGATGTGGTCGAATTGCCTCAGTGCGACCGCGAGCTTCCTTTGAAGCTCAAACAGGTCCATCTGAATATCAATGGCACTTGGATCGCGAAGCGCTTGCAGGTCGGCATGTGTAAGCTCTTTGAGCTCGGCAAATGCTTTGATGACATGCTCGATTTCCTTGATCACATGGTTGCCTACCAGCTTGGCATGGGTTGTGTGTACGCGTCCTCGCGTCGCTCGCCGAGGGGCTATGCCAAGATTTTTTCCGCCTAAGCGCAGGATGCGGGCCACCTTGTTCGGATGAATGGGCTTGCCGGCATTTTTTTTGACTGCTTCCTTTATGAGGTTGAGCATCTTCCTCTGGTCGTCCTGGTTGAATGCCGAAAGCTGGAGTGCGATGCCGTTTCCGATCTCTCCGCGCATCAGGCGCAAGTGGATGTCCTCGGTAAGATTGAGAAACTTCAGGTGATAGGACACCTGAAAAGGCGTCATGCCCAGCTTTTCTCCCGCTTCGGTCTGGTTGAGTCCGAAGCGCTCCATGAGCTCGTCGAGCGCAAGCGCGATCTCGACAACGGAAAAGCTTTTGCGGCGGATGTTCGCCACCGCGCTGGAAAGATAGACCTCGTCATCGGTCATGGGCGGCTTGATGTAACAGGACAGGCCCTCAAGTTTTGCGATCTTGGCGGCCAAGTACCGACTTCCGCCATCCACGATCAGCGCATGGCGATTGTTATCGCGGAGCGTGACGGGTATGGGTTGTTCGACGTCTTTGCGATGTTTGTACGAAAGGGCCGTGGCCTCCAGTTCGGCTTTATCGAAAAACTTTCTTGGCTGCTTCGGATTAGGCCTGATGAGCCCTATAGGAATCCTTATCGTGGTCCCGACCTCTGCAACGATCATTCCATCTTCGATCGTTGCCCATGGGGTTTCACCGGGCGGTGCAACGGGCATGTCCTGCTGTTTCATGTTCACCTCCGCGCATTTGGGTTGAATTGCAGTAAAGTTACTAAGACCAAATAAACATAAAAACGGAAAAAATGCAATAAAACGGCTACTTTCAGTCCGATTCCCCTTGGCCTAAAACAAAAGCGCCTTTCGGCGCTTTTGTTTTTTATGGAGCGGGTAAGGGGGATCGAACCCCTGTCCACAGGTTGGAAGCCTGTTATAATAGCCACTATACGATACCCGCTTTGTGCTTTTAATAGTAGCACACTTTTATACTTGGTCAATGCAGGCCTCGAGCCACCCGATGATCTTGCGATGGAGTGCGACCCCATGCTCAGGGTTTCCTTTACTAATGACCGAGATATGGGCGGTGCCGTAAGGCAATTTATGCTTTTTAATGGCTGATTTGTTGGATCGGGTATCGATTTGCGTTTTTCTGAATTGGCTTAAGGGGATAGCGAGCTGTTTACTCCAAAACGAAAGGCATTTTTTAATGTCGTTATCAGGGTAGAGATGTACTGCAACTGTGATATTGGCATTATCTAAACCACATATTTCTTTAAGCCATAACACGGCCAATTTTACGGTTTTCGGGTCGGAATTGATAATACGAATAGTTTCGTATAGTTTGGAGCCTTCGCCGAGATAGAGGCCAAGGCCGACCATCTGGAGGTCCCGCTTGGATAGTGTGCCAATTTCTTTCTTTGCAGCTTCCTTTATGGTAAGCGTGGCGTTGAGCTTTGCGGCATGTCGCACTTGCCCGGATTTCAACGGGCCTGCCTTGATGCGCTGCAGGACGAGCTTATTTGGGGTAAAGGGGACGTCCTTAAACCATGCACTGAGTGTGCCTTTGCTTACGCCAAGCTTCTGCGAAATGAGATTATACGAGTAGCCTTTGTCTCTGAGCGCGAATACCTGTTTCTTTAGGGGAACGGATTTCATTGTATCATCATACCATATTATATAAATCAGTTCAATAAAATACCGATTTGATAAATAGGACGGAATTACCCTATACTAAATACGAAATACGACACACGAACCCCCCCATGTACAAACCGACCATCGGACTGGAGATCCACTGCGAACTGAAGACAAAGACCAAGATGTTTTGCGGATGCGCGAACGACCCCGAAGAACGCCACCCGAACGTGAACATTTGCCCCATATGCACCGGCCACCCGGGCTGTTTGCCAACCATCAACAAGGAGGCGGTCCGCAAGGTGATCAAGCTGGGCATGGCATTGGGGGCTGATATCCCCACGGTATCGAAGTTTGATCGAAAGAACTATTTTTACCCTGACCTGCCGAAGGCATATCAAATATCGCAATACGATCAGCCATTGGTAAACGGAGGCGTGCTCAAGGGCATACGGTTGGAGCGCGTGCATTTGGAAGAAGACACTGCGCGCATTGCGCACTCGAGCCAGCTCGCAGATTATCCGAAAGGCGAAAAGCCGGCAAGTTTGATCGACTACAACCGATCAAGTATGCCGCTTATGGAGTTGGTCACCAAGCCGGATGTGACCAGCGGGGAGCAGGCGGTGGCGTTTGCAAAGGAACTGCAGTTGATCCTGCGATATTTGGACATATCGTCGGCCGATATGGAAAAGGGCCAGATGCGTGTAGAAGCGAACATTTCCGTGAGCAAGGACGAAACATTGGGAACAAAGGTGGAGGTAAAAAATCTGAATTCGTTCCGCGCGGTAAGCGACTCGATCGATTTCGAGATCAAGCGGCAGATCGAATTGCTCGAAAAAGGGGAAAAGGTCGTGCAATCGACGCGTGGCTGGGATGAAAAGAAAAAAGAAACGGTATTACAACGGTTAAAGGAAGAAGCGCATGATTATCGGTATTTCCCGGAGCCGGATCTTCCGCCGCTCGATTTGGCGCATTTTGACATGGACGGCATCAGGGATGAAATCATCGAATTACCACAGCAGAAGCGCGAGCGGTTTATGTCCGAATATGGATTGAACGAAGAGCAGGTAAATATCCTCGCGGACAGCATGGAAAGTGCGGATTGGTTCGAGCATGCGGTGAGCGAAGCGAAGGCGTTGAACGAAACCATAAATACGCAGGCGATCTACAACTATTTCATAAGCGACCTACGGGGGCTTATGAAAGAAGCGGGTGTAGGGCTGGATGCGATCAAAGTGGATCCGTTCCATTTTGCAAAGATCATCGCGTTTGTCACGGAGGGTAAGTTGAACAGCAGATTGGCAAAAGATATCCTGAAGGAAATGTTCGAAACCGGTTCGGACCCGGAAGAGATCATGAAGGCGAAAGGGCTCGACGAAGCACTGTCGGCAGAAGCGATCCAAACTGCGATCGAAGAGATCATCGCGGAAAATCCGAAAGCGCTGGAAGACTACAAAAAAGGGCAGGTGAATGTTCTGCAGTTTTTAGTCGGAAAGGTCATGGGCAAGTTGAAAGGCCGAGCCAACCCGGCGGAGCTGATCGAATTGTTCAAAAAGATATTGGAGTGATGAAACTTTGCATTACGAAACTCGCTTTGTCATTCTGAACTTGTTTCAGAATCTGATTGATATCACCGAGAGATCCTGAAATAAATTCAGGATGACGGCACTATTTTAAAGCAGCAAATGGAGTTGCATAATTCAAAGAGCGAAAAGGAAAAGTTCACGCATGCATAAAAAAGACGCCGATCACTCGGCGTCTTTTTTATGCATCAAGAAATTGTTCAACGAGTTGCATTGCTTCGGCATCATCGGTAACCCAGTGGGTGCGCTTGTCGCGTTTGAACCATGTCATTTGTCGCTTGGCATAGCGGATGCTCTCGATGACAAGTTTTTCGATCATCACATCTTTTGCAATGAGTCCGCGCAGGTGTCTGCTGACCCAGCGATATTCAAGACCAAGGTCGTCGAGACGGTTCCAGCTCACGCCCGCGGCATGCAATGTTTTTATTTCGTTGAACATGCCGGCCTTGATGCGTTTGCGCAGTCGCGTCGTAATGAGTTGGTTCAATGTTTCGCTCGGGCGTGCGATGCCGATCGCGAGCGTATCGTATGGCGATGATGTCGCAAGGGGCGGAACGGGGGAGCCGGTTGCGAGCACGATCTCGAGTGCGCGGATCAACCGTCGGCGATTGTGTCGGTCGATGATTTGACTGCGCTGCGGATCGAGTTGCGTGAGTTGCGCAAAAAGCGATTCCGTGGATTCACGCTCAAGTTTTTTTCGGAGCGTAGGCTGGGGCGGCACGGCGGGAATAATGTGGTCGTGGACAACCGCGTCGATGTACAGTCCTGTGCCGCCGCACAAGATCGGAATGGAGTTGCGTTTTATGATATCGCGAATGGCGCGCTTTGCGAGGCGCTGGTATCGCGTAACGGTAAAGGTGCGCTTGGGCGATGCGACGCCAAGTAAGTGGTGGCGCACGCCGCGCATTTCTTTTTTGGTTATCTTGCCTGAGCCGATATCAAGACCAGTGTAGACCTGTCGCGAATCGGCAGAAATAACCTCGGCCCCCGGTGCGAGTCTGCGTTGTTTGATGGCGCGTGCGATCGCAACGGCAAGGTCTGACTTGCCCGATGAGGTCGGCCCGAGTACGACGATCAATTTAGGTTTAGGATTCTGCATTGGCGTATGTTGTGTCATTTCTGCGCCTTTAGTCCGCTCCGCCAACCGGCGGACGGAAGGAATCTTCGTCTACCTACACGAGATCCCGGATCAAGTCCGGGACGACTTGCTCCGCAAGTCACTTATCCACAATTCCATTTGCGCTAACTATATCGCTACTATATAATAGAAGTATAAAACTTCATAGAGGAAAAAGGGAAGAGGTTTACTTGCAGGAGGTATAACGGCGACTTCTGAATGCATCGTTAGTCGTTATTCATATAATGTTTCACATGGATTGATCACCCGTGTCGCTACGTTATCAGCTCTTTCAACCTACTTGCCCTACAACAACATAATCGTTAGTCTCACTTCTCTAATTTCTCTTTTTCCTTCCCGTCCGTCCTCTCTGACAGTTTTATGTGAATAGTGCAGACCATGGAGAACACTTGCCCATGTGACGCACACAATCGGTCGTCCGCCTCTGGCAGATGACAAGCACCTTCGTTTTATAAACCGATTCGTTCGGTTCACGATAACCCCATCTTCGGATGAGGGTTTTCTTTTTATTCCTGTCATCCTGAACTTGTTTCAGGATCTTATGCGAGAACAGCGAGATTCCGAAACAAGTTCGGAATGACAAAGCTAAACAATCTTCTTCAAAAAACTATTTCGGTGCAACGGTGTCCGCCCATTTTTTTTAATCGCTGCAATATGCTTTTTTGTTCCGTATCCCGCGTGCCGGTCAAATCCATACAAAGGATATTTTTTATGCGCGCGTTTCATGAGCGCATCGCGATGTTCCTTTGCGACAATCGAAGCAAGCGAGATGGCGGGGATGGTTTCATCGCCTTTGACTACAGTTTTGATCTTTAAATTAAATTGCGTACTGGTTCCCAGATCTGTATAGGCAAAAAATTTTTGCATACGCGTCTGCCGCTTTCCGTTGTTGGTTATAGGTTGTAGGTTATTGGTTTGATTGACGAAAAGTCCCCCATCTAAAAATACATCAATGCGCGCGGAGGCGGGGAGTGCGGCCAGCAGTTTTTCGAGCGCGCGGGTCGCCGCGCGATTTGCGGCTTGGGTCACATTGATGCGATCGATCACGCGGGGAGTTACGGCCGCGACCGCATGGCGGATGCGGCCGTCCGCCTTGATCGCCGTTACCCATGTGTTGCGTTGCGAAGCGGAAAGTTTTTTCGAATCGCGCAAAGGGGTGCGTGCTTCGATTAAGGAAGGACGCAGCCTCCGCGGAACGGCAACGGCGCACACGACAACCGGGCCGGCCAGCGGTCCGCGCCCGACCTCGTCGATGCCGATGATATATGAAATTGGGTTGCGTCCGCTCATTACCAATAGCATAGGCAATTTACAGAAATAAAAAAAGTATATGCACCCGCCTTGGGCTGGCTTATCCGTCCATGGCGTACGGAGGTCCAGCACCTTCATTTGGTAGAAATTTCATAAACATCCGCATTGTCATTCCCGCGGGTGAGGGCCTGTCCTCGACCTGATCGGGGACGAGAATCCAGCATTTTGTCATTCCCGTGAAAACGGGAATCCAGAGTATGAATATCCAAGCGATGCTTAAAAATCTGGATACCGGCCGGATCCGCCGGCTGGCGGACTCGTGCCATGACACGGGGCCCGCAGTTTCGGTATGACAACGGGGCGGTCAGGAACAATAATAGGTCATTTGAAAGCCCTCTGTGTTGGTGTTACAATGGAGCCAATGGTGAAAAAGAAGATGAAAAAGGGCATTGTGGAAGAAAAAGGGGAACCGAAAAGGAGGGGCAGAAAACCGAAGGATGTTTCGGCCCATGAAGAAGATGGCGGGTCGTTGCTCGATCTGCAATTGCACCCGGAGACAAAAAAGAGCATTTGGGCGATCGTCTCGTTTGGCGTTGCGGCTATTTTGTTGTTGGCGAGTTTTCAAAATGCAGGGCCGGCGGGCAATGTGCTCTATGGCGTGTTCCAAAGCCTGTTTGGCTGGGGTTACTATTTGTTGCCACTCGTACTCGTAGTGATCGGCGGCGTATTTTTGACATCGGAGCGCAGGAAGATATATGGCATAACATTTTTTGGCGCCGGGTTGTTCGTATTGTCGGGATTGGGATTGATCGACGTGCTGTCGCCGAACAATGGCGGCTTTGTGGGCAAAATGGTCGGCTCGTTGGAGTTGCTGTTCGGGTACGCGGCTTCTATCTTGGTCATCATGCTGTTGCTGGTAATTTCATTTTTGATCACGTTGAATCTGCCGATCCGGATCAAGCGCGAGGGCAAGGAATGGGTGCTTGAAGAAGCCGAGGAAGAGGAAGGAATAGAAGAAGAGACCGACGCGCTGAAAGATTCCATAAAAAAGGCGGAGGGAAAGAAAGAGGAAGAAATCGAAGAAGAAGCGGAGGATGTCGCGGTCGAGCCGACGATCAAGGAAAAGATAGCCGCCGCCGTAACCGGCAAGTTGAAAAAAGGCGAGACATTCAGCACGCAGGATGACAAGGACTATGTGTTCCCGCCGATCGATCTGTTGCGATCGTCCGTGGAAAAGCCACAGGCAGGAGATTTGCGTGCCAATGCAAATATCATCAAGCGTACGCTGGAGAGTTTTGGCATTATGGTGGAGATGGGGGAGATCAATGTGGGCCCCAAGGTAACGCGCTTCACGCTGAAGCCGGCCGAGGGGGTCAAGCTGTCGCGCATTACCGCGTTGAATCAAGATCTTGCGCTTGCGCTTGCCGCGCATCCGATCCGCATCGAAGCGCCGATTCCGGGCAAATCGCTGGTTGGCATTGAAGTGCCAAACAAAGCCGCCGCAGTGGTTCGTTTGGGTAGCCTTATTAATTATCCGGAATTTGCCGAAAGTGGCCAGCTGAGTTTTGCGGTAGGCCGCGATGTAACGGGCGAGCCGCTGTTTGCTAATATCGCAAAGATGCCGCACTTGCTCGTGGCAGGAAGCACCGGATCCGGAAAGTCGGTAACGATTCACTCGATCATTTTGTCGTTGTTGTATAAGAACTCTCCCAAGACGCTTCGCATGATCATGATCGATCCGAAACGGGTGGAGCTTTCGGTCTATTCGGGCATTCCGCATTTGATCGCGCCGGTGGTGACCCAGTCGAAAAAATCGATGGGTGTGTTTCGCTGGGCGTTGAACGAAATGGATCGGCGCTATGAGATATTTGAAAGAGCGGGATCGCGTGACCTCGCAAGCTACAATAAGAAAAACCCGGGCGAAGTGTTGCCGTACATCGTGATCATCGTGGATGAGCTTGCGGATCTTATGAGTACGTACGGTAAGGAAGTGGAAGGCTCCATTGTGCGTTTGGCGCAGATGGCACGCGCGACGGGAATCCATCTGATCTTGTCTACGCAACGTCCGTCCGTGGAAGTTGTTACCGGCCTGATCAAGGCGAACATCCCTGCACGCATCGCGTTGCAGGTGGCGAGCCAAATAGACTCGCGCACCATTTTGGACATGTCCGGCGCGGAAAAATTGCTGGGCGGTGGAGATATGCTCGTAGCCGCGGGGGATAAGCCAAAGCGCATTCAGGGTGCCTTTGTGTCGGAAGAAGAAATTCAAAAGGTGGCCCAATATATCCGCGATCAAAACAAGGATATCGAGGGCGAAGAAATATCGTTTGATGCAAAGCCGGCAGCGGATGGACAAGCTGGAGAAGGTATGTTTGATGCATTTTCAGGGAATGACAGTGAAGATGAATTGCTCGAACAGGCTATTGAAGTGGTCGTGCAAGCGGAAAAGGCTTCGGCATCGTTGCTACAGCGCAGATTGAAGGTGGGGTATGCCCGTGCGGCGCGCCTACTTGATATCATGGAAGAAAAGGGGATCGTCGGTCCGTCGAAGGGTGCGAATCCTCGGGAAGTATATGTAAAACAAGGAGAATGATCATGGAAGAACGAACAACGATAAATGAAATATTGGAGGAGGCAATGCGCGAGAAAAAAATGTCCATCGCGCGCTTGGCGGAGCAGACGGATATCCCCGAGCGGTATGTGACGCTTTTGGTGGAAGGAGGCCAGCAGGGACTTCCCCCTGCTCCGTATGTGCGCGGCTATTTGATCCGCATGGCAACGGCGCTCGGACTTGATGGGCAACAGATCTGGCGGGTGTATATGAAACAGCAGGAACCGAAAACATCGGGAGAAAGCGATACGCTTCCCGTAAACCGCTTTGCATTCAAGCGCATGAATAAAAAAGGTATCGGCTTGGTGGTGCTGGCGATAGCGGTCGTACTGGTGGCGGGATTTTGGATAAAGACGATCGCGGGCAGGGAGGGGATCGATGTCAAAAATCCGGTGGAAGATAGCGTGGTGGTGTATGATCCGGCCATCGACCTGCGGGGAAAGGTAAACCCGGGAGAGCGGCTTACGATAAACAACGAAGATATCGCAATAGATCGAAACGGTTATTTTGAAAAGAACTTCTCGCTTGAGCCGGGAATCAATACCGTGGAGTTCAAAGTAAAGCGTTTGCTCGGGAAGGAGGAGGCAGTTGTCAGACAAATAATATATCAACAACAATAATAATAGAGATACGAGGTTTGAGATATGAGATAGGGGGGAGTAACCTCATCTCTCATCTCGCATCTCTTGTCTCACGACATATGGCAACAAAAAAAGCAAAACAACCTGAAGGCGAAGTAAAGGACATGGATCAGTTGCTTGAATCAATGCAGAGCAAGTTTGGCGATGGCGCCATTATGAAGCTGAACGATATTAAGCGCGTACATGTTGATGTGGTCCCATCGGGTTCGTTTTCGTTGGACATCGCATTGGGAGTAGGCGGGTATCCGAAAGGACGCATTGTAGAGATCTATGGCCCGGAAAGCTCGGGAAAAACGACCTTGGCATTGCACGCGATAGCCGAGGCGCAGAAAAAGGGTGGCAGGGCCGCATTCATCGATGCCGAGCACGCGCTTGACCCGGATTACGCAGGGAAGTTGGGCGTAAAGGTAAATGACCTGCTGATATCCCAGCCGGACAGCGGCGAAGAAGCGCTGAACATTTTGGAAAGTTTGGTAAGCTCGGGCATCCTCGACATTATTGTGGTTGACTCCGTTGCAGCGCTCACGCCACGCGCCGAAATAGAAGGCGAAATGGGCGCGCAGTTCATGGGCCTGCAGGCCCGCCTGATGGGGCAGGCGTTGCGCAAGTTGGTCGCATTGGCCGACCGCAAAAAAGTGCTTATCATTTTCATCAACCAGATACGCGAAAAGATCGGCGTAATGTTTGGCAGTCCGGAAACCACGCCGGGTGGCCGTGCATTGAAGTTTTATTCGTCGGTCCGGCTTGATATTCGCCGCAACGCGCAGATCAAGAAAGGCGAGGATGTAATAGGAAACCGCGTTACGGTAAAGGTGGTAAAGAACAAGGTTGCCCCTCCGTTTAAGGCGACCGAGTTCGACATCATGTACGGCGAAGGCATTTCGTACGAAGGAGACATTTTGACCATGGGGTTGAAACTCGGCACCATAGGGAAGAACGGTAACACCTACAGCTTCGAGGGTGAAAAGCTTGGCGTAGGCGTGGAAGCCGCCCGCGAAGCGCTGAAGGCAAACAAGAAAATGACCGAAGCGATCCGCAAAGCGACCAACGCCGCCATCGCCCAGGCAATGAAGGAAAAGGACAGGGAATCAAACGAAGCTAAATCCTGATTTGTCGGTTTGTAAATCCCTGCATTGTCATCCCGTGCTTCGACACGGGATCTCGTGGGAAGGCAAATGAATAAGCCTTAAAACATCCGCCATCCGGCGGATATTTTTATGCCTTGTCATTCCGAGTGAAGCGTCCGCCAGCTGGCGGACGCGAAATCGAGGAATCTGCAGATTCCTGCTCCACCTCAGTCAGGCAACGGATCCGGCGGGAATCCAGCATTTTTGCGTTGTCATTCCGATCCGCCAGCTGGCGGACGAGGAATCTGTAGTAAAACAGATCCCTCGGTTTCACTTCGCTTCGCTGCGTTGCGCTCGGGATGACAACCTTCTCTCATTGCCATTTTTCTCGTATTGTCATCCCCGCGCAGCATGCCACGTGGAAAGTAGCAACTTTCTTTACGTGGGCTGGTACCCAGTTCTACCAAAGCGCGCACATTTGCTGTCCAAATGTACGACCGTACATTTGGACAGCAAATGGTGGGGGGCGGTACAACTCAAGATTGAATGCAAGCTTTTATTGTCGTAAATCGCCGTTCGCGGTATCATTGCACTATGAAGTTCATTGCCGATCTGCACATGCATTCCAAATACAGCCGGGCTACCAGTAAAAATATGGTGCTGGAAGAAATTGACCGGGTGGCGGGCGAAAAGGGGATCAGCGTTATTGGCACGGGCGATTGCACGCACCCCAAATGGTTCAAAGAACTATCAGAGAAGCTGGAGCAGGCCGAGTCGGGTCTGTTTCGGCTGAAAAAGAAATACAAGCGCGCAACACTGTGGGGCACACCCGCCGATACACGATTTATTATTTCCGGCGAAATATCGAGCATTTATTCGCGGGGAGGAAAAGTGCGTCGCGTACATAACATCATTTTGTTGCCATCGCTCGAAAGTGCGAAGCGGTTGAATGTTGTACTGGGTAAGCGGGGCAATATCGTGTCCGACGGGCGACCGATACTGGGTATTGATTCGGAAGAATTGGCCAAGATCATATTCGACATCGAACCGACCGCGATGATCATACCGGCACATTTGTGGACGCCGTGGTTTGGCGTGCTCGGATCGGCATCGGGGTTTGATTCACTCGAGGAATGTTACGGTGCATATGCAGATCGTATCATTGCAGTAGAAACGGGCCTGTCGAGCGATCCGGCAATGAACTGGCGATTATCCAATCTTGACAGTGTCGCAATGATCTCTAATTCGGATTCGCACAGCCCGCAAAAGATAGGCCGCGAAGCGACCATGTTCGATGCGGAATTGTCGTACAACGGAATCCGCGAAGCGATCAAAAATAGCAGTCCCGTTGCATTGTCATCCCCGCGGGTGAGGGCCTGTCCTCGACTCGATCGGGGACGGGGATCCACTACTAACCGCATCACCGCAACCCTCGAGTTTTTCCCCGAAGAAGGCAAATATTTTCACGACGGCCATCGTTCCTGCGGTATGTCGATGACACCAAAGGAAACGAAAAAGAACAAAGGCATGTGCCCGGTATGTGGCAAGCCGGTCACGGTTGGCGTTCTAAATCGCGTAGATGCGCTTGCGGATAAAAAAGGAGGCACGACAAAAAAAGGAAATCTGCATACGCAAAAGGATAGGGTTCCATTTTATAGTGTTATTCAGCTGGACGAGCTTATTGCCGCAGTATTGCACGTGGGAGTAAAAACAAAAAAGGTTCAAACGGCATACGAACAATTACTCAAAGGGTGCGGGACCGAGCTCGATATACTAATGAATAAGCCGGAGCACGAACTGCTTGCGCATGCGGACGAACGCATTGCGCATGGCATCATGAACATGCGCGCAGGAAAAGTAGCAATCGTTCCCGGCTATGACGGGGAATATGGTAAGATAAAAGTAACTGATTAGTATGAAGAACAAAGTTCATGCCATAAAAATAAAGAACGCCGTCGCAAATAACCTCAAGAATGTGAGTATTGACATTCCGCTGGGGAAATTGGTGGCGGTTGTAGGGAAAAGCGGAAGCGGCAAGTCGTCGCTTATTTATGATGTGGTGTACAGGGCATCACAAGGGCACTCCGTGGAAGCGAAGGTGGGACCGTTGCCAAAGATATTTGCGGTTGGACAAAAGGTAAAGCCGACAGGGAAGATGAGCTTGGGAGAGACCAACTTCAAGCGGATGCGCGAAATGGTGGCGGAGGCAAAGAAAGGCGATCTGCTGATCGTCGACGAACCCTGCGCCGGAATGGCAAAAGAGGACAGGGAAACCATTTTGAAGATACTGAAAGACATTGTGCGGAAAGGGGTATCGGTCATCATGGTCGAGCACAGTAAGGATATGATCGTCGGCGCTGATCATGTCATCGAGTTTGGGCCGCATTCGGGGGCAAAAGGAGGCGAGGTGATCTTTCAAGGTTCGATCGCGCAATTTAAAAAGGCAAAAACGCCTACCGCGCTCTATGCGTTCTCGGATAAGGCGGGGAGCGTTGATTATGAAAGAAAGCCGAGCGATAGGGCAAAGGCCATGCAAAAGAAATGGCTGACGATCACGGGCATCGATAAGCATGCGATAAAGAACGGCGGAATTAGTTTTCCGTTGGGCAGCTTGGTGTGCGTTTCCGGGCGCATGGGGACAGGTAAGCCGACATTGCTTTCCGTTGTCTACGGCGCCTTGTTTAAAGGAAAGAATGCATGGAAGATGCGACAAGGTTTCAGGTCGATAGAGGGCAAAACGAACGTCAGGCGCTCCTATTTTGTCGACCAATCATTATTGAGCCAAATAGCCACAAGCACGCCGGCAACCTATGTGGGCATATGGGACAGCATTCGGGATGTATATGCAAAGCTTCCGGAGAGCAAAAAAATGAAATTGCATAAAACGCACTTCAGTTTTAATGCAAAAATAAACAAAGAAACGGAACAAAGGGTAGGCCGCGCGTTCTATAAGGGCAAGTCCATTTTTGATGTGCTGAACATGACCATCGATGAAGCCGCGGGATTATTTGCCGACATTCCGCTGGTGGTCCGGAAGCTTGGGTTTTTGCAGGAAGTCGGTTTGGGATATTTGGAGCTGGGTCAGCGATCGAATACGCTCAGCGGAGGAGAGGCACAGCGGGTGCGCTTGGCAAAGATACTGTCAAAAAAACTGGGCGACCGATGCATTTATATTTTGGATGTGCCGTCGCGCGGTTTGCATCTGAGCGACCTGCCGACATTGACGAAGGTGTTGCAAAAGATCATCGACAAGAACAATACGGTGCTGATAGCGGAAAACAGGGAAGAGCTGATTAATAACTGCGACCATGTTGTACGGCTATGATGGCGAACAGGGGGTATAGGTATGCGGTAGCAGAGGGTGTCATGCGGACTTGACTTTTATTTGACAATTTGATACAAATATAGCGTTATATTGAACATTTAAAACCTTGTATAAAAAGATGAGGCGAGTAGTCAGGAGGCTCAAGAAAGCCTTTTGACTACTCGCCTCATGAGAGCCGGGTCCTGCTTAGGCAGGCAAAATCAATTCTTCCGAAAAGGAGATGATGACGATGAATGCATTGATCACATCAAGGGATCCCAAAGGCCAGCAGGCAACGAGTCTGTTCGAAGCCGCCTACAACAAGGCAAAGCTCGACGGCTTAAGAGCGCAGCTGCTCAACGAGAAAGGTGGCGAGCTCCATGCCGGCATCATCAAGCTCATCAACGAGCTGACGATGTCCAACCAGTACGCCAGCGAAGAAACGAAGTCCAACTACACCTACCCGAGCGAGTATAAAGGGCCCATGCCAATCTCGAAACAGATCGGCATGTTGGCGAAGATCTTCGGCCGCTCGCTCGGCTATACGAGCGAGTTCGTCGAGAAGGTGCTTCCCACACTCACACTTCCCGAAGGTGCCGAGGGATGGTTCGCTATTCCTTCGGTTGATGCCCTGGCCGCCCGGTTTTTCCCGGAAGTCACCGATCCTGCTGAAAAGTACTGCCGCGCCGTCATGCTTATACACGAGAAGCTCGGCAAAGCGCGAATGTTCCAAAACTACCGCGAAGGGCAGATCGACAAGCAGTATTTGCGGATGCATGCCCGCACCGCTCATGCCTTGGCAATCATTCAGGAGCAGCAGAAAGGCGACATCCTGATCATCGCCGCCCAGTTGGGTATGCGCCATCGTGGTTGCAGCACCCGCAGGGCCCGTGAGGTTTTTGTGGCCAATGAGTACGGCCTTGGCTCCCTGATGGGTTGCTCCATCGCCCTGACCCATCCCGAGCGCTTCGTGCAATTCGAAGAGCTTGACATGGATCTTCCCGGAGATGAGTTTTCTCCTGGCGGCGGTGGCCGGTTCGACGGGGCTCCGTTCTTGTACTTCGACGACGACGGGCTCGGGTTCTACACGGATGGTTGCGGCAGCGCCTACGGCGGCTGTGGGTCGGCGTCCGGCTTTCTTCCGCAGTAATCGTACTTTGTACGCTTGAATTCCTTAATCTTTTTGAATTCTTGAGTTTGGAGCAAAATCAGCCCATCCGTGTTAGGCACGGATGGGTTTTTTATTTTTGATTTTGAAATCTTTTTTATATATACTCAATAACAGATTAGGTTAATGGACGGCAGTCTACGGATTGTCGGCGCCCGATCCGCTCTTCAATAAACCAACCGGAGTTCTCTTGGCTACGGTTAAGGGGAGTGCGTTGCATTGGAGGGATACTGCTTGCCTTTGCCTTGCGCGGATGTCTTGTAAACGACTATGCCGCCGATTAAATACAGAATACAAAGCATATAGTCCGGAGCTTTTTCGAAAGCACCGGAGGCAACGCTCGATATTCGGTGACGCTGATGGGCGAAGGCAATATCCTGACGGCGATGGCCGGTTCGACAAGGCTCCGATCTTGAACTTCAACGACGACAGGCTCAAGTTCAACACGAATGATTGCGACAACTACAACGACAACTATGGGTCGGCGTCCGGCTTTCTTCCGAAGTCACTCTCCAGTTCTAAAACAATGCCCGCCAGTTCGGCGGGCATTGTTGAAAAATGGATTATCGGCCGTCTTTTATGGATTTTATCCATCCGCCGAGCATTCTGCCTATCTCATCAATGTGTTCCTGAAGGAGGATATATTTTTTGGTATCGATCGCCTTGATATCTTTGGCAAGACGGACGAATATTCTGAACATGTTTATTTCCGTGCTCGCCTTCTCAAGAAAAGGCAGCTTCTGCTGTTTAGGGACTTGTCCGCCGATCATGATATGTTCCATGATGTCCAAAAGCATGTTTTCGCATTTTTGCCACAAGGCGTAACGGTCTTGTTTTGGAACAGTCTGCCGGATGGCGTAAAAGGTTTTGTATAGCTCATAGGTTTTTTTGAAGATGGGGATGTCGAGATCGTTCATGGTTGTAGTTGGTTATTATGAAAATATATAGAAATTTGTTTGAACAAATTATTTCGCTGGAGAATCTTTTTTCTTCATGGGAGGCCTTTAAAAGCGACAAGCGGAAGAAGGCGGATGTAATGGAGTTTGAGCAGCACCTCGAGATGAATATCTTTCAACTGCATCGGGATCTCAAGAATAAAACCTATAAGCATGGCCCCTATGCTGGGTTCTACATTAGCGATCCTAAACAGCGGCATATCCATAAGGCGACCGTGCGTGATCGCGTGGTGCACCATGCGATATTTTCGATTATCAATCCTATTTTTGAAGAGGCATTCATCCCAACTTCGTTCTCGTGCCGGGTCGGCTTCGGATCGCATAAGGGCGTGACTGCTTTGGAGTGTATGGCGAGGTCGACCGCAAAAAATGGGACCAGCGACTGTTTTGTCCTGAAATGTGATATTAAAAAGTTTTTCGACAGCGTAGATCACAAAATCCTTTTTGAAATTCTTGCTAAAAGGATTAAAGATGAAGATACGATGTGGCTTTTGGAATCCGTGATCAAGAGCTATACATCGCAGCAAGCTCGAGAGAGAGAGAGAGAGAGAGAGAGAGAGAGAGAGTTGCGCTGCGCGCAAAGGCATACCCATTGGCAACCTTACATCGCAGTTGTTTGCGAATGTCTATATGAACGAGTTTGATCAGTTTGTGAAACATATGCTTCATATAAAACAGTATGCCCGCTACACCGATGACTTTGCAATAGTTTCGTCTGATCGGCTGTATTTGGAACAGCTAATCGCGCCAATATCCACATTTTTGAGCAATCGGCTTGCGCTTGCATTACATCCAAACAAAGTTTTCATCAGAAAATTGCACCAGGGTGTTGACTTCCTTGGGTATGTCATGTTTCCGAATTATCGGTTAGTACGGGCGAAGACGAGACAACGGATGTTTAAAAAATTTAAAATAAAGGTGGCGGCATATCATGCAGGAGTTATCTCCGAGGCAGCACTTGAGGCTTCGCTTAGGTCGTATCTCGGCGTTATGTCTCACGCAAATACCAAACGATTGGCAGGAGAAATGAAGAATCTTGTTTGGTTTGAGGATAAAGATTGAAATAGGGGGGTATATAGTATTTTCCTTGTCCCATGTCTCATTTACCTTTATACTTTCGGTATGGTTATTCCATTTTTCTACTTATTCGTATTTTTGTTTGCAGCAATCATCCACGAGGTCGCGCATGGCGCAATGGCGTATAAGCTGGGTGATCCGACCGCAAAGGACGCGGGGCGTTTGACATTGAATCCGATACGGCACATCGATCCGGTCGGGTCCATATTGCTGCCAGTAATGCTCTACCTGTTTCAGAGTCCGATCCTGTTCGGCTGGGCGAAGCCGGTGCCGTTCAACCCGATGTTCTTGAAAAACCCGAAGCGCGATGGCGGACTGATTGCGCTGGCAGGGCCGGTAAGTAACTTTGCGGTAGCGGCGGTCTTTTATGCCATTACGACGGGAATGTCGGTTTTTGGCGTGATCATACCAAACTTGCCGACATTTTTATCCATTATCATCTTTGTGAATGTATGGCTTGGCATTATTAACCTTGTCCCATTGCCGCCACTCGATGGTTCAAAGGTATTGTTCATGCTGTTGCCTAAAAAATGGCATGGCGTGGAGCTTTTTTTGGAGAAAAACGGGCCGATATTGTTGATGGTTCTTATTCTTATGCTCTTGTTTGTCTTTTAGACAAATAGAGAAAAATGTGTCAAATGTGCCTCGTGAGGCGCATTTGTTTTTTAGGAGGGCTTTTGATAAAATCAGGGTAACGCATTACGGTATGACCAACAAAGTGACGGTGCAAAGCATCGACAAGAAGTTTGAGGCGCTCAGGCGTCCGGTACAACGAAAAGTACTGGCCATTCTTGAAGCCCTAAAAAAAGAAAATGTTTCGATCGATGTGTTGTTGCTGGGGAACAGACAGATGCGCACGCTAAACAGGCTGTATCGGGGGAAAGATTCTTCGACGAACGTATTGAGCTTTGAGGAGCCGAAGCAATTTGTGTATCCGAAGGAAGAAATACGCAGAAAAGGGGAGATCTATCTGAACCCGGAAATGTCGAGCGATTGGTGGACGAAGCGGAATAAAAAGAAATCGCCCGAAGGGCGTTCTGAGCGAAGTCGAAGAACCGAAGAGTTCCTATCGATCGATTTTCTTTTGGTCCATGGCGTGTTGCACTTGTTTGGATTCGATCACATTGCAGGCGTCGATGCCGTAAAAATGGAACGAAAAGAAACGGCGGTCATGAAATTATTAGAAATTAAGAATTAGAAATTAGAAATTTTTATCACCCCTCATGTTTATCACTGCACTTGATCTTGGAACGGCGGAAATAAAATTGGCGGTCGCGGAAGTCGGCAAAGACGGTAAATTGTCGATCATTGAAATGGTAAAGGTTCCGTCTGGAGGAGTGAACAAAGGGGAGGTGACCGATGTGGAAGCGGCAACGGCTGCGCTTGAAGCGGCATTCGATGAAATAGCGGGTATCGATAAGGCGGTGTTGGACAATCTGTTTGTGAACATCAATGGCAGGCGAGTGGCGGTGAGCGGCTCGCGTGGTATCGCGGCCGTTTCGCGCGGAACGAATGAAATAGGGCAGGAAGACATGGATCGCGCTATCGCAGGAGCGGAGGCTATTAAGACCGATAGAAACTTGCGCAAGATCCACACGCTGGTACAGGAATATATCGTCGATGGATCGGATCAAATACAGAACCCGCTCGGCATGAGCGGAACGCGCTTGGAGGTGTACAGCATGATCGTGAGCGCGTTTACCGAGGCATTGAACAACCTTACCCAATCGATCGAACATGCGGGAGGACATGTAGAAGAAGAAAATATCGTCTATGGTCCGTTGGCTGCATCGCATGCGGCATTGACCAAGGCACACAAGGATCTGGGTGTGGTATTGATCGACATCGGCGCGGGTACGACGAGCATGGTCGTGTTCGAAGAAAATAAATTGGCGGGCATCAAAGTATTTCCAATCGGCGCGACGCACATTACGAACGACCTCGCGGTAAAATTGAAGTCGTCTATTGCGGCGGCGGAAAAGGTAAAGGTGTCGTTTGGGCACGCGTTGGCGAAAGAAGTGGCGGCAAAAGACAAAATAGACCTTGCGGACATCGATGCACGGCTCAAAGGAACGTGCACGCGCAGGGAAGTTGCGGAAGTGATAGAATCCCGCTTGGCGGAGATATTTGAGTTGGTCGGGTCAGAATTGCGTGCCATTAAAAAGACGCACTTGCCCGCGGGAGTGATCTTGTGCGGAGGTGGCGCAAAGACATCCGGCGTCATCGATCTTGCGCGGCAGGAATTAAACTTGCCGGTGCACATGGCGAATTGCGAGGTAAATGTATTTGATGTGGCAAGCCAGGATATACTTGAAAAACTGGACGATGTGCAATTTATCGTTGCGGCGGGATTGTTGGTGGAAGGGAATAGCCAGCTGGGAGGACAAGGTTCGGTACGCGGAAAAGGAATGATTGGGTCGATCAAAAAACTATTAAAACATATAAAGCCATGATGCCGTAGGGCGTGTGCAAGTGTACAAGTTTTAAAAATACCGTTATGAAAGCAAAGAAAACAACAAAGACAAATACAAGCTCGGCAAGATCGACCGTAGCGCAAAAGCGACCGACAGCAGTTAAAAAGGAAAAAGCGAAGGCGCCTGTTCAGCCAAAGAGCAAAACGTCGGGTCCGGTAAAAGGCAAAGATGATCACGTCGTGGTGCGCATCAAGGTTGTGGGCGTAGGCGGAGGCGGAGGAAATGCCATCTCGCGCATGTACGAAGACTTCCCGAGAGGGGTGGAGCTGATCGCGATCAATACCGACCTGCAAGACTTGAACCAAACGCAGGCGAAAAAGCGGATCTATATCGGCAAGAACCTTACCAAGGGAATGGGAACGGGAATGAACCCTGAGTTGGGTAAACAAGCGGCCGAAGAAAATCGGGCCGAGATCACCGAGGCCATCAAGGATGCCGATATGATCTTTGTTACCGCGGGTATGGGGGGTGGTACGGGCACGGGAGCGGCGCCGGTGGTCGCTGAAATAGCAAAAGACCTCGGCATTTTAACTGTCGGTATTGTTACGAAGCCGTTTGCATTCGAAGGAGGCCAACGCTCGCGGATCGCCGAAGAGGGGATCATTAGAATGCGCGATCGTGTGGACACGCTCATTACCGTGCCGAACGATAGGATCTTTTCCATTATTAGTAAGGACACGTCGCTCATGAAGGCGTTTGAGGAAGTAGATAAGATCTTGCGCGATTCAGTCCGTGGCGTAACGGAGCTTATTTTGACCCCCGGTATCATTAATATCGACTTTGCAGACGTTAAGGCGGTCATGCGTGATTCAGGATCGGCCATGGTCGGCTTGGGTATTGCTTCGGGCAGTGGACGCGCCGGAAAGGCGGCAAGCTCCGCCATAAACTCGCCGTTGTTGGAAACATCGGTCGAGGGGGCGCGGGGCATATTGCTTTGCATTTCGGGGCGCAATGACTTGAAGATGCACGAAATAAACGAGATAGCGAGCGCGGTGGCGGAAAGTGCAGACCAGTCCGCGCGGATCATCTTTGGAACCTATTACGACAGGAAGCTGAATAAAGGTCAGCTAAAGATCACATTGATCGCGACCGGATTTTCCGATACGCTTGCGCGCGAAGGAAGATACTCGCATTACTTTTCGGGAAGCGAAGACCTGCCGGTGCGGAGCAGTAGCGGGTTGCCGTTTGGAGGATCTATGGAACAGGGCGTCAAGGAAGATAGGGAAGAGCCGCGCACGTCGTCTGCAGGGAGACAGGATAGTGCGGATGAATACGACGAAGAAGACGTTGTGGAAACAAAGGAAAAGGAATGGGATATACCGGCATTTCTGAGAAGAAAGAAGAAATAATAACGCTTGTCATTCCCGTCCGTCCGCCAACCGGCGAACGGACGGACGGAGGAATCCAGTACTCCTAATTAACAAAATTGGCGATAGCAAGTTGTCCTGAATCCCCGACATTAGGCGGAGCATTCAACGCGGGGAGCTATTGGCCGCCTACTCTATGTTCAAAACAGTGCTCAAACGGAATGGCCAGTTGGTGCCATTTAATATCGAAAAGATCGTCAAGGCCATTTACAAGGCGTCGGTAGCCGTAGGAGAAGAGAATTGGGATATGGCGGAAGAACTTGCCGCCGAGGTCGTGAGGCGCGTCAACGAGGGTACGAAGGGTGAGGCTCCCGGAGTGGAAGAGATCCAGGACATGGTGGAGCATGTGTTGATCAGTGCCGGACACGCCAAAATGGCGAAGTCGTATATTTTGTACCGCACACATCGCGCGGACATCCGTCATCAAAAGGAACAGATATTGAATAAGGAGGAAATAGACGAAGTGGACAAAAAGTTCGACTTGAACGCGTTGCGTGTTTTGGCGAGCCGCTATCTCATAAAAGACGAAGAGGGGAATATTATGGAATCGCCAAAGCAGCTGTTTGGCAGGGTTGCGACCCATATCGTACTTTCGTCACTGTTTTATGATACGAAGGTATATCAGCGCAGGCCCGGAGGGACCGAACATCGCGTTGAAGAAGTGGATTATGCAAAGCTCGCCGGCAAGCTCGCCATAGGATCGTACAGGCTGAATATATTTCATGTTGAAGCATTGCATCGGCTGTTTGCGCGCAATGCGGCAAATAGGCAGATAAAGGTGTCATGGAATGAGTTACTCGATCTGTTCAAGAAGGGATATTTCGATAAATACACCGAAGAGTTGGAAGGATATTATAACCTGATGATCGGGCGGAAGTTTTTGCCGAACACGCCGGCGATCGCGAACTTTGGAAACCATCTTGGTATGGGAAGTGCGTGTTTTACGCTGGGCGTTTCGGATTCCATCGAGTTGATCATGGATACGCTCAAGTCCGCCGCGGTCATTTTTAAGTCGGGCGGCGGCGTTGGCTATAACTTTTCACACTTGCGACCGGAAGGCGATTTTGTGAAGACGACGGGAGGCACCGCTTCGGGGCCGATCAGCTTCATGTCCATGTTCGACAACATGACCGAGGTCATCAAGCAGGGCGGCATTCGTCGTGGTGCGAACATGGGTATCTTGAACAGCAACCATCCCGATATAGAAAAGTTCATCAAGGCAAAGGAGGGTAACAAGGCGTTGCGTAACTTTAATATTTCGGTCATGTTGATGCCGGAGTTTTGGAAAGCGCTTGAAGAAGGGAAGCCGTATCAGCTGTTGAATCCGCGGAGCGGCAAGGTGGTAAAGGAAGTGGATCCGGAACAGCTCTTTGATCTTATTGCCTACCAGGCATGGGAATCGGCAGAGCCGGGAGCGTTGTTCTTCGATAATATCAACGAGCATAATCCATTTTTGAAATCCATGGGCCCGATCGAAAGTACGAACCCGTGCGGCGAAGTGGTTTTGTATCCGCATGAAAGCTGTAACCTCGGTTCGATCAACGTGTGGAGCTACGCGGAAAAGAACGGGGGAAAGAAGGCGGTATTCAACTGGGATCGCCTTGCGGAAGACGTTCAGATTTCAATGCGCTTGCTCGATAACGTCATCGACGTGAACAAATATCCGATGCCCGAGATCGAAGCCATGACATTGGCGACCCGCAAGATCGGCTTTGGCATGATGGGCCTCGGCGACCTGTTATACGAACTTGAGATTCCGTACGATTCCAAGGAAGGTTTCGCATTCATGGAGGAACTCATGGAATTCTTGAATTATCAGACCAAGATCGCATCCGTCGATCTTGCAAAGGAGCGCGGACGCATGCCGATGTTTGACAAGTCATCATATAAGGATGGCAAGATGCCATTCTCTGCCTTTAAGGACAAAAAATCGTGGAAGCAAGATTGGAAGGGGCTGGTGGAAAAGGTCAAGAAACACGGCATCCGCAACGGGTTTACTACGGTGCTCGCGCCGACCGGATCCATTTCCATGATCGCAGGGTGTTCGTCGGGCATTGAGCCGGTATTCAGTCTCGTGTTTGAAAAAAGCATATCGATCGGCAGTTTCTTCTACGTCGATCCGGTGTTTGAAGATCGCATGCAGCGGGAGGGTCTGATGGATGACGCGCTCTTGAAGGATGTTTCGTCGACCGCGGGAAGTGTGCGAAGTATCGGTTACATGCCGCCAAAATTGAAGAAGGTGTTTGTGACATCCATGGATATCGCGCCGAAGGATCACGTGCGGGTGCTCGGCATTTTGCAGCGCTGGACAGATTCCTCCATTTCCAAAACGAACAACTTGCCGGCAACGGCGACCGTTGATGATATCAAAGAGATTTACCTGTTGGCGCATGAACTGGGATGCAAGGGCGTTACCGTGTATCGCGACAAGTCATTGACCAGCCAGGTATTGAATGCAGGTACCAAGAAAGGGGATAAGGAAAAAGAAGACAAAAGAAAGGAAAGTGAAATGACCGTCATCAAGGATGAGAAGGCAAAGGGAATGACGATCTACCACAAGGCGGGCGCGGTCACGAGCGCGGTAGAGCTCGGTCTGTCGCCGGCACCTTCGGCGCTCAATGCGGAAGATTTTGCGGGCTCGCTAAGGGAATTGACCAATTGTCCGAGCTGTAAAACAAAGCTGGTGCGGCAAGAGGGTTGCCGCAAATGCCCAAACTGCGGCTGGGGACTCTGCAGTTAACGGCGCGAAACGAAGAAAAACGAAGCACGAAAAATGGATCAAGCAAAAAGGCACGCTACGCGTGCCTTTTGGGTGAGTTTTTCATATTTCGTTTTTCATTTTTCGGAATACTTGGTATACTCCCATCATGAGCAACAGAGGAAAAGAGATATTGATATGGGCGATATTAGTGATCGGCCTCGGGGCTATCGTGTTTGGGATATACGGAGCGGTCGCACAGCCGGGGGAAATGAATGGTGATGTGAGCAATCTCATTGCTCCGATAACGGCAGATGATAGAACAAAAGGGAGCGAGGCCGCAAAGGCGGTGTTTGTAGAATACAGCGACTTTGAATGCCCGGCATGCGGATATTTTTACGGCATGATAAAAAAGCTTGAAGAGGAAAAAGGGGATGCGGTACGAATCGCGTATCGTCATTTTCCACTGGCACAGCACCGGTATGCACGCGTGACCGCACAGGCATCTGAGGCGGCAGGCGCACAAGGTAAGTTTTGGGAAATGCACGATATATTATTCGAAAAGCAGGAGGAGTGGTCGAAGAGTACGAGCATACAACAAAACCTGCTTGGGTATGCCATGGAGATCGGGCTTGATGTGGATCAATTTTTGGTAGACGTACAAGCGTCGGATATAGATGAAAAGATAGATCGCAATGTAGCCATGGGAACCGCACAAAAGATAACGGGAACTCCGTCATTCTTTTTAAACGGAAAGCTGATCCAATTCCGTTCGTACGAGGAACTGAAACAGCTGGTTGAGGTGGAGTTAAGCAAATAGTAGTCTGCGTCATTCCGAGTGTAGCGGAGCGTAATCGAGGAATACGCAATGCATCTAAGAGGCGTTGTCATCCTGATCCGTCAGCCGACGGATTCAGGATCTCGCGCGCTAACAAAAAGATTCCGAAATAAATTCGGAATGACACATTAAATGCCATGAAAAAAAATCTAACAATTTGGGTAATGCTCGCACTCAGTATTACTGGCTTCGTCGATTCGGTCTATTTGGCGCTCAAGACACTCTTCGGTTCGCCCATTACCTGTTCCGCGTTTAGTGGGGGGTGTGACATAGTGGCTCAGTCGAAATATAGTGATTTCTTGGGAGTCCCGATCTCGATGCTGGGCGTGTTGTTCTACGCGGCGATTATTATCGTCATAACATATTATCTGCAAAGGCGAACAATCAAGTCCCTGGAATGGATAGTATATGGCCTGCTGTTCGGCGGGTTGTTCTCGCTCTACCTGCTTGCTCTGCAGGCATTTGTCATCGAAGCATGGTGCCTGTATTGCATAGTGGCAGACGCGATCGGAATCGCAAATGCACTGCTGGCGATCCGGCTGTTGCGAATGAAATAATGACAAAAACCCCGTTTTTGGGGGTTCTGCATACCCTTGACAATTGCATAATTATAATAAATAATGTAACTAATATTACATATTTTATATAAATTATGAAATTAATAAAGCGAATCGCCCAGAAAAATATAGAAAAGGAGCTTTTTAAAGGAAGGGTTATTGTAATTTATGGGGCAAGGCAGGTGGGAAAAACGACACTCGCGAAGGAAATTCTTGCAAAATATCACGATGATGGGGTGTATATTAATTGCGAGCAAAATGAGGTCAGGCAGGGATTATCCGTGCGGAGCGCAGAAAGAATAAAAGCATTTATCGGAAATAAAAAACTTGTCATACTCGATGAAGCGCAGCAGATACCGGAGATAGGGTTGATTTTGAAGTTAATGGTAGATACATACCCGGAGATGCAGATCATCGCGACGGGGTCTTCGAGCTTTGAGCTTATGAATAGCGTTGGAGAGCCGCTTGTCGGTAGGGCATCATGGTTCACGCTTTATCCGATCAGTATCGAAGAAGTCGAACAAGATAAGACATTGTTTGGCGTTGAAGCACATCTTGAGCATATGATGCGGTTCGGGTCATACCCGGCGATCTGCTTTGAGCCAGAGGAGGATGCAATACGAAAATTGGATGCACTCGCTTCGGGATATTTATATAAAGATGTTCTTGCATTTGAGGGGATACAAAAATCGGGCATATTGGTAAAGTTGACACAACTTTTGGCACTGCAGGTAGGGAATGAAGTATCGCTTAGCGAACTGGCGACGGTATTGGGAATTAGTAGGCAATCGGTTTCGAAATACATAGATATTCTGGAAAAATCATTTATTATATTTCGACTACGGGCATTGAGTAGAAATTTGCGGAAAGAAATAGCAAAATCGGAGAAGGTATATTTCTATGATCTTGGGATCCGCAATGCGGTCATTAGAAATTACAACCCACTGGCGATGCGCAATGACGTCGGCGCATTATGGGAGAATTTGATGATCGTCGAGCGGATGAAGCGGAACAGTTACCATGGGCATTTCGCCAATATATATTTCTGGAGAACATACGATCAAAAAGAAATTGATTTGATCGAGGAATATGGGGGCCGCCTACAGGGGTATGAATTTAAATGGGGGAATGCCACAGCGCGCGTACCGAAGCTATTTATTGAAACATATAAAGATGCTACATGGCAGTTGGTAAATCGTAATAACTATTGGGATTTTATCGGAAAGTAACGTAGTCCTAATCAGTACCCGTTCCTTGCTCAGGAGCGGGGTTTTTTGGTATGGTATAGGCATGCTACAGGGAAGAAAAAAGTTTACTCCGAGCGAGGTGGAATCGGAAGTTTTGGAGTTTTGGAAACAGGATAAAACATTTGAACGATCGGTTAAAAAACCTGCTCCGAAAGGGGAGTATGTATTTTACGATGGACCTCCGTTTGCGACAGGGTTGCCCCACTATGGGCATATTTTGCAGAGCGTCATTAAGGACGTTGTTCCGCGATATCAGACCATGAACGGCAAGCGCGTGGAGCGTCGCTGGGGTTGGGATTGCCACGGATTGCCGGTAGAGAATTTAATCGAAAAGGAGCTGGGTCTTGAAACGAAAAAAGATATCGAAAATCTCGGCGTAGAGACTTTTAATGAAGCCGCGCGCGGGAGCGTCATGTCATATGCGCACGATTGGAAAAATATCATTCCGCGCATCGGCCGCTGGGTGGAAATGGAGAAAGATTACAAGACAATGGATGCCAGCTTTACCGAATCGGTAATGTGGGTATTCAAGACGCTTTATGATAAAGGGTTGGTATATGAAGGACGCAAGTCGATGCATGTGTGTCCGCGTTGCGAAACATCGTTGTCCAATTTTGAGGTTGCGTTGAACTATAAGGACATCGATGATATATCGACCTATGTAAAGTTTGCCGTTGCGGGAGAAAAAAATACCTACTTCATCGCATGGACGACCACTCCGTGGACATTGCCGGGCAATGTCGCGTTGGCGATCAATGCAAAGGCGGAATATGCGACCATTGAAGTAAAGACCGAAGCGGGCAAGGAGCGCTATATTCTTGCAAAAGACCGCCTTGCGGTGATCGATGGAGAGTATGCGGTCGTGGAAACGGTCAAGGGGAAAGATCTTGTCGGCAAAGCATATGTGCCGTTGTTTGATTATTACCAAAAAGGAGAATTGGAGAACCGCGAAAATGGCTGGAAGGTCTATGCGGCAGATTTCGTGACCATGGAAGATGGTTCGGGCATCGTGCATATCGCGCCGGCATTTGGCGCCGACGATATGGAGGTAGCTCGCAAAGAAAAACTGCCATTCGTACAGCACGTGGCCATGGACGGGCATTTCAAGCCGGAGGTGAAGGATTTCCCGGGATTGGCCGTAAAGCCGCGGGAAGACCACAAGGCGACCGATATAGAGGTCATCAAGTGGCTTGCGCACAATGGTAATTTGCTCAAGAAGCAAAAGCTGGTCCATTCGTATCCGCACTGCTGGCGCTGTGAAACGCCGTTGCTGAACTACGCTACATCATCATGGTTCGTGGAAGTGACCAAGATCCGCGACACGAAGAACGGGTTGGTGGAAAATAACAAAAAGGTCAATTGGATCCCGGGGCACATAAAAACGGGGCGTTTTGGCAACTGGGTGGCAGATGCGCGCGATTGGGCAGTTTCCCGCTCGCGGTTTTGGGGTGCGCCCATTCCGGTATGGCGCTGCGATGAGTGCGGCGAAATAAAAGTAATGGGCTCCATCGCGGATATCAAAAAGAACGTGCCGAAATCGGGCAATGTTTATTTTGCATTGCGTCATGGCGAGTCGCAGAATAACGCGCTCAATTTGGTAAGCTCAAATCCGAAGAACACATATCATCTGACGAATAAAGGCAAGGCGCAGGTAGAAAAATCGGTTAAGGCATTCATAAAGCAGCTCAAAGGAAAGAAGATAGATCTGATCGTATCGTCTGATTTTGCACGGGCGCACGAAACGGCGGAGCTCGCCGCAAAGCTACTCGGGTACGGATCGAAAATCGTCATTGATAAGCGGTTGCGCGAGATCGACTGCGGCATATTTGATGACAAACCGATCGGGGACTACCATGCATATTTTGCATCGCTGGAAGAAAAGTTCATCAAAACCGCGCCGAAAGGGGAGAGCTTGAATGATGTAAAAAAGCGCATGACGGAATGCATCTACGAACTCGATGCGAAACAGGCGGGGAAAAACATTTTGATCGTAAGTCATGAGTATCCCATTTGGGCGCTCTTTGCGGGCGTGCAAGGGTTTGACGGCAGAAAAGCGGTCGCCATACGTAAGCCGAATAAGGATTTTATCGTCAATGCCGAAATAAAGAAATTGGATTTCAGCGTCATTCCGCATAACAAAAATTATGAACTGGATCTGCATCGCCCGTACATCGACCGGGTGGAATTGCAATGCGCAAAAGGGCACGCCATGAAGCGCGTACCGGATGTGTTCGACTGTTGGTTTGAGTCGGGCTCCATGCCGTACGGACAGGCGCATTATCCGTTTGAAAATAAAAAGAAATTTGAAAAGAATTTTCCGGCAGAATTCATTGCCGAAGCGGTCGACCAAACACGCGGCTGGTTCTATACGCTCATGGTCCTTTCGACGGGCTTGTTTGGAAAGCCTGCATTTAAGAACGTCATAACAACGGGATTGGTTCTTGCCGAAGACGGACAAAAGATGTCAAAAAAGCTGAAGAATTATCCGGATCCGATGACGATCGTGGACAAATATGGCGCGGATGCGCTGCGACTATATCTGGTGTCATCGCCGATCGTACGGGGAGAGGTGCTTAACTTTTCGGAAAAGGGTGTCGATGAATTGTACAAGAAGGTTATCTCGCGCTTGTGGAACGTGTATAGTTTTTATGACATGTACGGGAAACAACTGATAACCAAAAACCAAAAACCAATAACGAAAAATGTGTTGGATACATGGATGCTGGGTCGGCTTGATGAATTGATCGCAGAAACGACCGGTGCCATGAACAGCTATGAACTTGACCGCGCGGTGCGCCCGATCGGTCAGTTTGTCGATGACCTGTCGACATGGTATGTGCGCCGTTCGCGCCGCCGGTTCCAAAAGCCGGACGACAAAAAAGACTGGGAGCTCGCTTCAAAAACGCTCGCGTATATTTTGTTTGAAACAAGCAAAGTAATGGCGCCGTTTACGCCGTTCTTTGCAGATGCATTGTATAAGTCGTTGAATACGAAAAAGAACGCATCCGTGCATTTGGATGCGTGGCCGAAAGTCACATCGTTGGTAGTTTTGAAGGCGCATAAAAAGGAAGGGGTAATGATGGCCGAGGTGCGGACCTTGGCAAGCGTGGCGCTCGCAAAGCGCGCGCAACTGGGTATCAAGGTGCGCCAGCCGTTGTCTTCGTTGACGGTCCAGTCGACCATCGCAGGATTGAAGACAAACAAGGAATTGTTGGCGATCCTCGCCGACGAAGTGAATGTAAAGAATATCATCATAAAGCAATCCGTCGAGGGCATTGTCGAATTCGATACGCGTATCACACCGGAACTGTTGGAAGAGGGAATCATTCGCGAAAGTGTGCGCATGATCCAAGGGCTTCGGCAGGACGCGGGCTACGAGCCGAAGGACAAAATAACCCTGTTTGTCGACAGCGCCGCATTGGGCGATATGGTCAAAAAATATGAAGAATTATTGAAAAAGGAAGTGGGGGCAAAGGTAATCATATTTGCCCAGGATCCGGAACATATTGATGCGTACTCCGAGCTGGTACTCGAAGGTGATCGCATTTGGTTTGGCATCAGAAAAGCATAGGAAGTATTGTCATTCCCAGTGTGGGTCCCGTATCAGGTACGGGATAAACTCCGGCGGGAATCTATAGTATATGACTTTCGAAACTGCAATAATCATTCGTACAAGGAATGAAGAGAAATGGATAGGTGCTGTATTGGAGAAATTACTCCGACAAACATACAGGGATTTTGAGATTGTCATTGTGGACTCGGGGTCGATAGATAAAACACTCGAGATCGCACGGAAATACCCGGTAAAAGTGGTGCAAATAAAGCCGGAAGAATTCACCTATCCATACGCGTTAAATGTCGGCATACGAAATACTGGGGCAACGCGCTACCTTGTGATGCTGTCAGCGCATTCATTGCCGATATCCGATACATGGCTCGCAGATGGATTGGAAAATTTCAAAAAATACGACAAACTCATGGGGGTATACGGGTTTGTGCGCGCACTCCCTGGAACGGGATTTTGGGATTGGTTTTTTCTGGAGGCGCGAGGAGGAATGCGTCGCTTAATAAGCGGAAAGAAATTTGTGACCGAGGTAGTTGAGCGTAGCGGAATGGGAATAATGGGATTTACGAACGCCGTTATCCCAAAGGAGTTATGGGAGCAATATCCGTTCAATGAAAAATTTGCTGCTGGCGGCGAGGACGGCGATTGGGTTAATCACTGGCTAAAGAAAGGATACCGAGCGGTTAAGGACGAACAGTTTACCGTGCGGCATTCTCATGAGCTGGGGCTATTAGGATGGTATAAGCAGTTCAAATATTGGGAGTTGATCGCCAAACCGTTGCCGTTCGAAAAAAAGAAATTGAAGTTCAGAAAGACGGAATGGGTAAAATAAACAACAACGCAATTTGATGCTATACTAACAAATATGCTATCCACCATATTAGTTTCACTCCCGATATTTTTGATCATCTTTGCCGGGTGGCTGTTTCAAAAGGCAAAGGTCATGGAGGGGGATTGGGTCCATCAGGCAAATGCATTTGCCTACTATGCGGCCTTGCCGGCTCTGATCGTGGTCAGCCTGTGGGATATCAATTTTCGAAGTCCCGAGATCATACGGCTTACGCTGGCGAGTCTTGCGAGTATGACAGCATTTTTGGCTGTGTTATTTGCGGTACTTTCGTTGTTTACTGCTATGAAGCGCGACACCAAGGCGGCGATCTTTCTGACTGCGGCGACCGGCAATACGCTGTACATGGGCATTGCATTGGTAGAAGTGGGCTTCGGGAAAGGTCAGGTGCCGGCGGCGGCCTTGGTTGGCAATATATACCTTATTATCCCGTTGGTACTTTCTATATTGGTCGTGCGCTATTGGCACACCAAAGACCATGGCATCAAGGATGAACTGATGGCGTTTTTGAAAAATCCGCTGGTGTTGTCCGTAGCGCTCGGCATAGTGCTGAGTTTTGTGCCGGTGGAGCACGCGGTCGTGGCGAGCTTGAAAAGGACCATGCAAATGCTCGGCAGTGCGTCTTCGCCGGTTGCGTTGTTTGCCTTGGGAGGATTTTTGTATGGAAAATTTTTAAAGAAGGATGTTTCGATGGTTATGGGCATTACGGCGGTAAAAATGGTGGCGTTTCCGTTGATCGTGTTTGGAATATATCGATATGCCTATGCAGGTAGCGGTGTTGAAATTCCTGTTCTGCTGGCAGGCATGCCGGTTGCGGTGACCACGTTCGTCATAGCGGAAAAGTTCAAGTTGAACACGGCGCTGGTGGGTAATGCGATCGTATTCGCAACACTCATGTCATTTGTAACGACTCCGATCATATTATTGCTATTTAAATAACACTGTTTTGCATTGTCATCCTGAACTTGATTCAGGATCTTATGTGGATAAAATGAGATTCCGGATCAAGTCCGGAATGACAAGAGAATGCAATTAAAACCATGTCCCATATCACAAATACAAAACAACTCGCAAAAACCCCGTTGCGCAAAAAGGCATTGCAGATCGTTGAGGCAGGCTACGCTGCCATCGAAATACAAACGGCCATCAAAAGCCGCATCACGGTGGCCAAGGGCGTATTAACGGTGCGCGTCTTTGATAAAAAAGCGGAAGAAGTGCGTATAGGTCTAAATGACTATAAGCGGGTATTTTTGGTGGGTATCGGCAAGGGCTCTGCTTTGGCATCCGTTGCCGTGGCGCGCGTATTGGGCAAGCACCTGACCAAAGGCATCGCACTCGACGTCGAGAAGCCCCCCGTCAACCGTCAACCGTCAACCGTCAACTGTTTAGTAGGTACCCATCCGCTTCCGTCTCCGAAAAATGTAGCGGCAACGCAAAAGATCATGCGCATGGTCCGCGATTTAAATACGGATGATTTGGTGATCGTGTTTATGTGCGGAGGCGGCTCGGCGTTGGCCGTCGCGTCGGATGACGAGCTGCAGGCATCGACGACCGTATTTAAAGAGCTAACCAAGGCGGGCGCAAACATTATAGAACTCAATACGGTACGCAAGCATGTATCAGATATTAAGGGGGGTAATTTGGCGAAGGCGATCCATCCGGCAATGTTGTTGACCTTGATGGCGTCCGATGTGATCGGAAACGATATGGAAATGATCGCATCAGGCCCGACGATACTCGACACGACGACCAAAGCGGATGCAGCGGCGATCTTGAAAAAATATGGCGTATCAAAAAAAGGCATCACGCTAAAGGAAACGCCCAAAGAAGACCGCTATTTTAAAAATGCAAAAAATGTATTGTTCGTGTCCAATAGTGATGCAGTGCGGGCGATGGCTGACATGGCGAAAAAGCTCGGGCTGAAGCCGAAGGTAAAGACATGTACATTCGAAGGCGAGGCAAAGCATGCGCTCGTGCCGATCGTGCGCACGATCAAAAAAGGAGAGGCGGTTTTATTAGGCGGCGAAACAACGGTAACGCTAAGTGATGTTCCTGCGGGCAAAAAACCGGGCAAAGGGGGCAGAAATCAGGAAGTCGCGCTGGGGGTGCTTGCGGCATGCGAGGCAACGCCGGAAAGGCTTGCCGATATCGTGGCAATATCATATGCAAGCGATGGGCACGACAATTCCGACGCTGCAGGGGCGATAGCCGACGGATACACGGCGAAGGCGGCAAAGCGGGCGGGACAATCGGCGGGCGAGGCATTGGCATCGCATGCGTCCCTCAATTTCTTTAAAAAGAACGGGAATTTAATGCAGGTAAAGAACAAAAGTTTTAATGTGGCGGACTTGATGCTCGTGATCAGAGGAGAATAGTGTATAGGTAAACAGTGTATGGTCCACGGGAAATGCCGTTTTTACTTTTACCGTAAAATGGGTATACTTAAGGTATGCAATTTAACCTGTTCCCGATGAATTCGTGGGAGGTGTCAAGGAAGAAGTTGGGGAACAATAGACTATTATGTATCAAAATCCATTGTTGTGGATCGTTTTGGTTGTCGCGGGGGCCGTCGGAGGCTACTACGCTCGGCAGGCGATCGGGCTGAAGAAAAAAAATAATATAGAGCAGATCATCGAGCGACAGATCGATGAAGCAAAGGTAAAGGCAAAGGAAATAGTGCTCGAAGGCCAAGAGCGGGCCGCGGCACTCGTGGAGGAGGCGAAGCGCGAGGAGCGCGAGCGAAAAAATCAGATAGACCGCATGGAAGAGCGGCTCGTAAAGAAAGAAGAATCATTCGAGCGGGACCTGCACAATGTCCGCACGAAGGAAAATAGGCTCAACGAAGAAGCTGTGCAGCTAAAGGCAAAGGAAGATGCGATCGAAGGCCTGAAGCGCAAAGCGGAAGAGATGGTGGAAAAAAGTGCCGGACTGACGACGGATCAAGCCCGTGAGATCATCATTAAGCGCACGCAGGAAGCGTATCAAAAGGATCTCGTGCAGATGGTACAAAAGTTGGAGCACGAGCGCGTGGAAGAGCTGGAAAAAAAGAGCCTCGATATTTTAACGACCGCGATCCAGCGATATAGTCGCAGTCATGTGGCAGAAGTGACCACGAGCATTTTTCACCTGCCGAACGAAGACCTGAAAGGAAAGATCATTGGTCGGGAAGGGCGCAACATTAAAGCGCTTGAGCGTCTGACGGGCGTGGAGTTTATTATCGACGAGGCTCCCGATTATATTGTTATTTCATCGTTCGACCCGATGCGCCGCGAGGTCGCGGGGCTGACGCTTGAAAAGTTATTGAAGGACGGCCGCATTCAGCCGGCGCGCATCGAAGAAAAGGTGGAAGAGTCAAAGAACGAACTGACCAAGCGTGCATTTGAGATAGGAGAACAGGCGGCACATGAGGTTGGTATTTATGACCTCCCGAAGGAATTGATCCAGCTGTTGGGGCGCTTGCACTTCCGTACGAGCTATGGGCAGAACGCATTGGTGCACTCCATCGAAGCGGCGCATTTGGCGGGCATGATCGCATCGGAACTCGGCATAAATGCGGATGTTTCCCGCAAGGCGGCATTGTTGCACGACATCGGCAAGGCGATAGACCATGAGGTCGCGGGAAGTCATGTGGAGCTTGGACAAAAGATATTGAAGAAATATAATATCAGTGAAAAGGTGATCCAGGCGATGGAATCGCATCATGAGGATTATCCATTCGCTTCGCCCGAGGCATATGTCGTTGCGGCGACCGACGCTTTGTCGGCGGCCCGACCGGGTGCCCGACGCGAGAATATAGACAATTACATCAAGCGTCTCGAGGAGCTTGAAAAGATCGCAGGCGAGTTTGGCGGCGTGAAGCAAGCCTATGCCATTTCTGCCGGCAGGGAGCTGCGCATTTTCGTAACCCCTGAAAAGATGGACGATTTCGCCGCATTCCAGCTGGCGCATGATGTCGCCAACAAGATCGAAGCCGAGCTGAAATACCCCGGCGAAATAAAAGTAGTAGTCATCCGCGAGATGCGTGCAGTAGAGTACGCCCGATAAGGCGGACACTACTGCACGCCCTGAGCGAAGTCGAAGGGAGAGCAGTAGAATATGCGCGCTAATGCGCGCATATGACGGCGAAGTCATGAGTGTAATCGAATGTGGACGAAGGAAACCCTGAGCGAAGTCGAAGGGGGCGCGCAGTAGAATATGCGAGATAGACCTGTCATCCTGAATTTATTTCAGGATCTCATGTTCGGCACACGAGATTCCGGCTCGGAGGCCGGAATGACAAACAAAGCCGACCCCTTGAGTCGGCTTTGTCATTCCCGTGCATTGCCTTGCTGTAGCTTTATGCGAAAGCAGGAAAACGGGAATCCAAAGTCTATATATTCAAGTGTCACTACTGCAGAAAACTCTGGATCCCGTATCGGAGTACGGGATGACAATGCGTTTAGTGTGTCATTCCCGTCCGCCCACTGGCGGAGGAATCCATAACGGAAATAAAAAACGACTCGTCACCATTCGACGAGTCGTTTTTTATTCTGCGCTTTGGACTCTAATACACCACTAAAGTACCACTATGGTCAATATCCCTTAAAACTATTGTTTACACCGCATAAATACTATATAATTTGACTATAAGTAAATAAGTCAAAGGTCGAGGTAGGAAAAAGCATTAACCGACGGGTACGGGGATACGAATTTCGTTGATCCGTTATCGGTTGGGGACATGCGCATTGCTCAATGAACAAAGTAGAATTGATCGACGCAGTACAGGCAGCAGCCGGCATCGAAGTAAAGAAGCAGGCAACCATGGCCGTAGAAGCGGTATTCGATACCATCACCAAGGCATTGGCACGCGGAGAGGAAGTTGCGGTTTCCGGTTTCGGAAGCTTCAAAGCCACCAAGCGCGCCGCTCGCATGGGTGTGAACCCGAAGACTGGTGAAAAGATCCAGATCGCGGCATCTATTGCCCCGAAGTTCAAGGCCGCAAAAGCCTTCAAGGACGCAGTCAAATGACCCGCATCTGCGGGTCATCCCGGATTTGCCTTGCACTGAGCTTGTCGAAGTGATCCGGGATCTCGTAGCATAAAGGACAAACAAAAATACCCCCTTGCGTGGGTATTTTTGTTTATGGCATACTGAATAGAGTAAATAATAGGAGGGTCTATCTATGGCGACAATAAACAAGGAAGTTACGCTGTGCCTACTGGTAAGGGATGGAAACATCTATTTGGCAAAGAAAAAAAGAGGCTTCGGAAAGGATAGATGGAACGGCTACGGCGGAAAGGTCGAATCAGGCGAGGCAATAAGAGTTGCGGCAATACGCGAATTGCTTGAGGAGACAAATGGCGAGAACGGGCGGGGGATTACAGTAAATGCCGATCATTTGGAGCCGGTCGCGGTCATCGAATTCTTTTTTAAGCTGAAGCCCGAGTGGAATCAACGTGCTCACGTGTTTTTGATACGGGAATGGGGTGGCGAACCGCAGGAAACGGAAGAGATGCTGCCTGCGCAATTTGCCGTTGCGGACATTCCCTATCATGAGATGTGGCCCGAGGATAGAATATGGTTTCCGCGCATACTTGCAGGCGAACGGTTGCGGGGAGAAATCGTGTTTAGGGACAACGAAGGAAATGCGGAGCGCATCGAATTCAAACCCATGGCAGTATAAAAAGCCGCTCGATTGAGCGGCATTTTTTTATACCCTATACCGTATACTCTATACCTGCTACCGATTTACTTCCTGATTCGATCGTTCATCTTGAAGAACAATTCGTACGCGGCTTTGATCTCTTTCAGGGATTCCTTTGCAAGGTCTCTTACTTGATCTTGTGAATCTATTTCGGCAAGTTCTTCGGCAGGGGATTGCTCCTGTGGGGCAATGGAATTAAGTTTATCTGCGGAGCCTTCTTTCTTCGGCTGGAACGGTACAACGCTGGCGGTAAAATAGATATCCTTTGCCTTGTCGGTCAGTATCTGCGCATTTTTCAGCGAATGTTCTGCCTGTGCGAGATATTTCTTGAGCACATCGGTGTTTACGAGCTTCTGTTTGTCGAGTTTTTTAATGTCGTTGCCGATCTTAGTGGCGCGGAGTTGCACAACGCCATGTACGGTTTCGGTCTGGATGATAAGGATCAAATTGCCGGTCTCTTTCAGTGCCGGCGTATAGGTTGTTTCCCTCCACTCTTTTAGATCTGCGGCGATGGATTTGATTTCATCCAAAGAAATATCTTCCTCGGCGAGTCGGGTTTCCAGGCCGGTATAATACTCGCTGGACGTTGCAAGTGTGGCGACAAAATGATCGCGCGCCAAAGACCACGCATCGTCGAGCTTAAGGTCATTCAGGGTCTCGGTAAGGGTTGCGATCTCATGTTGGGACGCGGAAATGACTTCCTTGAGAATGGCCTTGCGCTGCTCTGCGGTAAGAACCTCAGGGGATTCTTCCTTTGCTATTGCGGTATTGATGAGCGATGTGGTGATTTCCGTGGCCTGTACGCTCGGAGCAGCCATAAAAAGACCGCCAAATATCGCGATGGCAAAAGAAGAAATGAGTAATGATATGCGTGAATGTTTCATGGTGTTAACGGGATACTTCGTCGAGTATGTCATCGATCTGTCGTTCTGTTGATATCTCCGACGGATCGCTCTTGATCAGGAATGCGTCTATGTCAGCGGTCGTTGTTGCGGATGGCTCGCTTGCGGGCGCTGCCAACATCATGGTTGCAGCCGAAACGGCCGGGGATTCCGATTTGCTGATCTCTGCGATCTTGGTCAGCGTTGTCTGGTTGGAAGTGTCGAGATAGTCGATGGTTGCAAGGGTAACCTCGATGGAATCGTTGATCTCGTCCGCTTCGGCGATCAGGCTGCGATGGTTGAGCCCTTCAAGCGCGAGTGGAGAATACGTTTCGTTGATATAGGTAGTGCCGCCAAGGATCATGAATATCCCGATAAGTCCCAGGCCGATAATGGTCGAAAGGCGGAAAAACGTACTCACGTGCAATGTATCGGCATGCGCCGGTGATTGCTGAGGGGAAGCCAAAATGAGCATTCGGGAATGCTTTGCGTAGTCGGAATCGGGATGAATGCGTTTTAGTTCCCGTAAGGTTTTGAAAATATCGGTTTCCATGATCACTGTGCGTCTTTATTCAAAATTGCTTTAAGTTGCTTGATGGCTCGGTGCTGGAGCACACGAACCGTCGTTTCGGGTTTCTTAAGGATGCGGGCCACTTCGGAAGGACTGAGCTCCTCGATGTACCGCATAATGATAATGTCTTGGTAATCCTGCTTGAGCTGTTTTATGGCGTCTTTTACGGTAGCGACCTGGAACTGGAAATGCACGGCATCTTCAAGGGAAGACTCATGGTGGGGAATATCCGCTTCATGAAGACCCTCAATATCGATGGTGGATTTTTTGGTCCGGTAATGGTCAATGACCTTATTGCGGGCAATTTGGTAGAGCAGGCTCGAAAAAGGGAATCCCCTATGCTTGTAGTCTGCCATGTGTTGCCAAGCGCTTAAAAAAACATGGTGGGTGATATCCTCGGCTTCCTCACGATGGCTGACCTTAAGATAGACAAAACGATAGATTTGATCGTGGTATCTATCGTACAGTAGGCCAAAAGCCAAGGTATCACCCCCAATGGCGCGGTCGATTATGGATTTTTCTTCGCCATCTAACATATAGAACGAATAAAAACCTGTTTAGTTTCAGTCCCTATTCAGAAACCTATAATACCACAAATCCTTATAAAAATCTATGAACGGGTGTCATTCCGGCCTAAGCCTGTCCACTCCGCCAGCCGGCGGGCGGAGGCCGGAATCTATATATTAAAAAATCGCCTAAGTTGTCATTCCGGCGGAGGCCGGAATCTATAAAAATCAAAAAATCGCCGGAGGCGATTTTTCTTCTCTGAGCGGTAGACCGGACTCGAACCGGCGACCTCCTCCTTGGCAAGGAGGCGTTCTACCACTGAACTACTACCGCTTAGTAGAACTGAGTATACTATAGGGAGGGAATAATATCAAGATGACACGTTGCCATTCCCCCCCCTGTCATTCCCGCGGGTGAGAGCCTGTCCTCGACCTGATCGGGGACGGGAATCCATTCCAATCGCACATGCGCATATCGCATTTGCCCAATTCCATGTATAATAAGTAAAATACTCGGATCCATCTATGACCAAGGAAAAAATACAACACAATTTCTTTTTTATCTTACTGGGCGTGATGACGGTAGTCGGGCTTGTTTTGTTGAGTCCATATGCCGGCATGTTCTTCGTGGCCATCATGTTCGCGATCATATTCAAGCCGATGCATCGGGGGATCCG
>MGIT01000003.1:63301-88677 GCA_001793895.1 Candidatus Wolfebacteria bacterium RIFOXYB1_FULL_54_12 | reverse complement strand
GTGTGGTTGGCGATCGCCCAAACGTGAGTGCATTGATCGCGACATTGATCGTCATGGTGGTCGTACTGGCTCCATTGAGCTTTTTCGGATTGCAAATATTTAAGGAGGCGAAAGACCTGTATCTATTGATCGCAAACGAAAGCATCGAAAACGGCATCGTAGCAAAAACGGGCGCTGCGTTGCAGCGATACGCACCGCAGTTGGCCCCCGCACTTTCGGAAGACATTGGGCAATATATCGGAAAGGGTTTGCAGTGGGTGGTTACCAATCTGGGGGTGGTATTCTCGAGCGTCGCAACGATCATCGTCGATTTTATTTTGGTATTGTTTACGCTTTTCTTCTTGTTTAGAGACGAGGAGGCATTTCGTAAAATGATCCTTGCAGCGAGTCCACTACAGGACGCGCACAGTGCCGAATTGCTCGATAAGGTAGAAGCGGCCATAGCGTCGGTAACAAAAGGAACCATTTTGATCGCATTGCTACAGGGGGTTCTGACGGGTATTGGTTTTGCGCTCGCAGGCCTGCCCAATCCGGTATTGTGGGCAAGCATCGCTGCATTTGCGGCGATGATCCCAGCGATCGGGACGGGTTTGGTCATCGTGCCGGCGGTCGCATATTTGGCATTTATCGGACAGACGCCATCGGCGACGATCCTTGCCGTGTGGGGCTTGGGAATCGTGGGAACGGTAGATAATCTGCTGCGCCCCATGCTTATTGGCAGAGGCATAAAGATCCATCCGTTGATCATTCTGTTCTCCGCACTGGGCGGTCTGCAATTTTTTGGGATTCTCGGCTTTTTCGTAGGGCCGGTGGTGCTGGCGGTTTTGTTTGCCTTGTTCGAGATGTACCCGAAGATCGTGCAAAACCATACGGAAGTATAACATTGATAAAAACCGCCCAGCGCGCAAGCGCTGGGCATTTTTTTGCACTCACTATTGCAAAAAAAGATAAAAGGAATATACTGATAACCTTACGCTAATCAAAAAAAGAATCATGAAAACAAAAATAATAGCGACCATCGGACCAAAGTCCGAGTCATACGAAGAATTGAAGGCAATGGCCGAAGCCGGGTTGAACATTGCGCGCATGAACTTCTCTCATTGCACGGTTGAAGAATACCAGCTAAGAAAGGCGAACATTGAACGCATAAACAAGGAGTTGGGGACATCCGTCGAGATCCTGCAAGACCTGCAAGGTCCACGTATCCGCGTAGGAAGGTTGCCGGCGGAAGGTGTAGAGCTCGAAGAGGGCAAAACGTATGTTTTTTCATATGAGCAAAAGGAATACGAGCCGGGAGGAGTGATACCGATTGGCGATCCGTATTTGCACGTGGATGTAAAGGTTGGCGAACCGTTTTATTTGGCGAATGGAGATATGGAGTTGGTCATTACAGACGTGCAAGGAGCGCAGATCCATGCGAAAGTAATAACCGAAGGCACATTGTTTTCGCGCAAGGCGATCAACGTGCCGCGTACGAATTTGACATGCGGAGGCGTGACCGAAAAGGACATCGAAGATGCGAAATTCGGCGTAGCGCAGGGAGTTGATTATATCGCATTGTCATTTGTGCAATCGGCGGATGATATCATAAAACTGCGAAGCGTATTCCCGGATAAAAAGATCAAGATAATCGCCAAGATCGAACGTGCATTGGCACTCGACAACATTGACGAGATCATTGAAGCATCCGACGGCATTATGATAGCCCGCGGAGATCTTGGCATAGAGATCCCTATGGAAGACCTGCCGATCATCCAAAAGAACCTCATACGGCACTCACATTGGCACAACAAACCGGCGATCGTAGCGACGCAGATGATGATGTCGATGGTCGACCACGAGCATCCGACCCGCGCCGAAGTGAGTGATGTTGCCAACGCGGTGTTTGAAGGCGGCGATGCGGTCATGTTGTCCGATGAAACGGCGGCAGGAAAGCACCCGGCAAAGGCGGTTGCCATGATGGTAAAGATCGTAAAGCGCACGGAAGACTATACGAAGCGCGAAAGTTTCTTCGAAATGGAAACCCTCGGGGAATACAAGAAAGCAAAGAAATAATTTGAAATTAAAAATTTTAAATTTGAAATTCCAAAAAAACAAAACCGCCGTTTTAAAACGGCGGTTTTGTTTTTTTGGTGCACCCCCTGGGAATCGAACCCAGAACCTTGGGCTTAAGAGGCCCCTGCTCTACCAATTGAGCTAGAGGTGCGCAATTAACTTACAACCAATAACATATAACCTTTAACGAACACTCTATAATAACTAGTACGCATTTGCAACCCTGTTATAAGTTACTCGTTATTGGTTATTAGTCAAAGGATGTGCCCCCGGATGGATTTGAACCATCGACACACTGCTTAAAAGGCAGGTGCTCTACCAGGCTGAGCTACAGGGGCGTGTAGGTAACTTAAGACAAATAACTTATGACCTATAACGAATACTTTATAATAATCAGTGTCTGTTTGCAACCTTTGTCATTAGTCATGTGTTATTGGTTATTAGTCAAAGGATGTGCACCCGGAGGGACTCGAACCCCCAACCGACTGCTTCGAAGGCAGCTACTCTATCCAATTGAGCTACGGGTGCATTGTTTTAAGTTTTCCGTTCGTATAGTGTATAATGGAAATCAACAAAAGACAAGATTCGTCAAGGATAAATCAAACTTCAGCTATTGTCATTCCGGCCCACGAGCCGGAATCTCGAGTACGAGAAATGAGATCCTGAAACAAGTTCAGGATGACAGAATAAGCTGTATTGGAGGCGGGGGATGACAATGCAAATTCATGCGGAAAAAGGAAACAAAACAGTTCGAAATACCGAAAGAGGCACGGGCGATCTGCGCGGTGTTGAAATTGGCAGGACATGAGGCATATTTGGTGGGCGGGTGCGTGCGCGATATGATCGCGGGCATCGAGCCGAAGGATTGGGATATTACCACAAGCGCCCGACCGGAACAAATACAGGAATTGTTTCCGGAACATGTATATGAAAACAATTTTGGCACGGTCGCGGTAAAAACGGAAAGTGAAGACCCAAAACTAAAGATCGTCGAAGTAACGACATTTCGCATCGAGGGAAAGTATTCCGATAAACGCCATCCGGACGAAGTGAAGTTTGCAGACAAGGTGGAAGACGATCTTTCCCGTCGCGATTTTACCGTGAATGCGATGGCGTACGACATAGATGCAAATGAAGTCATTGATCCGTATGGCGGCCGCGAAGATCTGGACGCCAAGGTATTGCGGACGGTCGGCGATCCGAACAAGCGTTTTGAGGAAGATGCGCTTCGTCTGATGCGCGCCGTGCGCTTTGCTGCGGAGTTTGGTTTTACGATTGAGGAATATACCGAGCAGGCATTGCAGAAAAATGCAGGCTTGTTGGAAATGATCGCCAAGGAACGCATCCGTGACGAATTCGTCAAGGTTATCATGACCGCCAAGGCAATGGAGGGAGTGGAGGAGTTGGAGCGCACGGGGTTGCTGCGGTTCGTCATGCCGGAACTGCGCGACGGCATTGGCGTGGGGCAGAACGAGCATCATATCTATTCCGTATGGGAGCACAATCTGAAATCCCTCGAATACGCGGTAAAAAAGGATTATGCGTTGGAAATACGGCTTGCCGCACTGTTGCACGATGTAGGCAAACCCCGCACAAAAGCGGGCAACGGAAAAACATCGACGTTTTATAACCACGAAATGGCCGGCGCGCGCATTGCGGCGCGCATGCTGGATCGCTTGCATGTTCCTAAGCATATCGCCGAATATATCATCCACCTTATTCGCTACCACATGTTTTATTACAATGTGGGCGAAGTAAGCGCTGCAGGCGTGCGACGGTTTTTGGCGCGGGTCGGCCCCGAGTCGATCGACGACCTCATAAAGGTGCGCGAGGCGGACCGCATCGGTTCCGGCGTGCCCAAGGCGGTACCGTACAAATTGCGTCACTTGCTGTTCATGATAGAAAAGGTGAAGCGCGACCCTATTTCCCCGAAGATGCTCAAGATCAACGGAGAAGAGATCATGGAGTTGTTAGGTATCAAGCCGGGCCCGAAAGTGGGAAAGATACTCGCGGTATTACTTGAGGAAGTGATAGACGACCCGTTCAAGAATGAGGCGGTATTGTTGAAACGGCGCGTTGAACAGCTAAACGAAATGGAAGAAAGCGAACTCGACGCAATGGTCAAAAAGGCAAAAGAAACCAAGGACGAATTCGAAGAAGATGTGGAGCAGAACATGAAAAAACAGTTTCATGTGTAATGAAACTTCTTTGTATTGTCATTCCCGCCCGTTCGACGGGCTCAGGGTAAACTCCGGCGGGAATCCAGTGCACAAATAATCAATAGAGTTATATGGCTCATATTTACGAAACAGAAAATTTTATACTCGAATCGCACGAGCAACCAGAAATCGATAGGCTTGAGGGTGGTCATGTAAAGATAAGTCCAAAGGTTGCGGTTGAGGATAGGACACAATTGACTTCGCGACAGGCGATCGAACTAATGCGATTTACGATCGTCGCCGGTGAGGCGATGAAGCGGGCCATGAAGGAAATCGGAGTGAATATCGGCCGGATCAATTATCAGGACAACGGCAATTGGAAACCCGAGCTGCATGTCCACTTATATTGCAGGGCGACGGATGCAAAGATGCAGCCGTATGGTGAGCCAATCATACCGGGGCACAAGGACGAATATAGGCCACTAACGGCAGAGGATATTAGTCGGATAAAAAGCGAATTGGACATATTGGCAAGGGAAGAACGATTTTCTGATTCCCGATGGTGCCTTGCCTAAAAAACAGTTTCATGTGTGACATTGTTTTTCGTATTGTCATTCCGATCCGTCGGCTGACGGACGAGGAATCTGCCACCCTCTCCTCCATGTCATTCCCGCGAAGGCGGGAATCCATTACTTCTATAGATTCCCGCCTTCGCGGGAATGACGGAGATTCATAGCTTGGTGTAAACAAAAACCGTCCGCTTTAAGCGGACGGGTTTTGTTTACAGATGTCGGGGTGCCGGGAATTGAACCCGGATCTTACACACCCGAAGCGCATATACTACCGTTGTACTACACCCCGTTCGGATATGTGTTATATAGTATCCGTATTTTACAAAGAACGCAAGAAATCGTGGCGCAGAGCAAGAAAGTTTGACAAAACAAAAGGAAAGTGTTTACATGGGGGCAGTAATTTACGAACCGGATATAAAAGGTTTTTAACGATAGATCTGCCATGGTGCAGGGAGGCAATAGATGAGTGTACTCGTAATGGAGGATGAAGGTTGGGTCAAGTTGTTGCCGGACGAAGGCCGACCGGTAAAGCCGAGAAATGGAGGAAAAACGGCGAGACAGGTAGAGCCGCGGAACGGAAAGAAAACAGGTTCTGCATGCGCAGTAGTCGTGCCGGCAGTGTCGATGCCCGAAGAAGGACCGACGGAAGAAGATCTCATAGTGATGGATTTGGATGATGTTGGAGAAGACCCGGACGGATTCGAAGAATTGAGCGGAGAAGATGATGAAGTGCCGGAAGTAGCAAATGTGTCCGCTTTGACCCAAGACCCGTTGCAGTATTATTTGCATGAGCTCAGAAACTACCCGTTACTGAGCGAAAAAGAAGAGCTGGAACTTGCCTTGAAAAAGGAATCGGGATGCAGCGCGAGTAAAAAACGGCTCGTTGAATGCAACTTGCGCCTGGTGGTTATGCTCGCCAAGCGGTATCTGCATCGGGATCTTTCGCTGGAAGATCTTATTCAAGAAGGGAATACGGGGCTCATGCGTGCTGCTGAAAAATTTAACACGAGTTTCGGCTGCAAGTTCTCGACGTATGCGGGTTGGTGGATCAATCAGGCGATCAGGTATGCGTTGAAGAATAAATCGAAATCAATCCGCTTGCCGGCGCACGTCGAAGAACTGTTGCCGTGGCGCATGAAAGCAGTTACTTCGCTCAGGGACAAGCTGGGTCGCAACCCGGATACCGAGGAGCTGATCGAAGAAATCACTCAACTGGTCTTCAAGAGTTCCTCGGTATATGCCGAAGCTCGAAAGACTGCGTTTTCCACGGACATAGCGATGAAGAAGCTTCGCGTCGCTGTCCGTCGCATGGAAAAGGCGTATGCGCAAACAAAAATGACTTCGCTCGATATCGAGGTTGGGGAAGACGGAACAACGATAATCGACTTTGTCGACAGTGATAAGCCAACCCCCGAAGACATTCTTGGTATGTCGGAAATAAATCGGAAGCTGATAGAGCCGGCGCTTGCAATCCTTACGGAGCGTCAGCGGTGGGTCATGCGTCAGCGGTTCGGGCTCGACGGCGAAGAAAAAACGCTCGACGAACTCGGCGAGATCGATGGGGTAACCCGGGAACGTATTCGGCAGATCGAGACAATAGCCTTTAGACGGTTGCGCAGCTATTTCAAAAGAGAAAAGAAGTTGGGAATAGAGGCGAGGGAGTCCATGCAGGGTGCGCGGTAGCGCACCCTGTTTTTTTATTCCCCTTGGGTCCCGGAGTGTGTATAATGGAGGGGATATGAAAAAATTGACACTGGACAACGGATTGCGGTTGGTATTGGTGCCTCGGGAAGCAAGCTTGGCGACCACGGTGCTGGTGCTGGTGGAAACGGGCTCGAAATACGAAACAAAGGATATCAGCGGTATATCCCATTTTTTGGAGCACATGTGCTTTAAGGGCACGGAAAAACGGCCGACGGCGTTTGCCATAGCAAGTGAGCTCGACGGCATCGGCGCGTCGTACAACGCATTTACTAGCCAGGAATACACTGGCTACTACGCCAAGGCACGTCCGAAACACTTTGGGCAGATATTGGACGTGGTGTCCGATATCTATTTGAATCAAAAATTCGATACGAAAGAGATCGACAAGGAGCGCGGCGTGATCATTGAGGAGATCAACATGTACGAAGACCTGCCTATGCGCAAGGTGCAGGATGTGTTCATGGCGCTGATGTACGGCGACCAACCGGCCGGGTGGCCCATCGCAGGTCGCAAGGATGTGGTCAATAAGATAACGCGGGAAGACTTTATCGAGTATCATAAAAAACATTATGTCGCAGAAGCGACCATCGTAATCGTTGCGGGAGCGTTCGACGAACAGGAGGCGATAGACGGTGTAAAGAATTATTTTGCAAACATCACAACGGGAGCAAAGGGGGCGAAGGCAAAAACAAGCGAAGCGCAAAACGCACCGCAAATCGCATTGGCAACAAAAGAAACCGATCAAACGCATTTGGTCATGGGCGTGCGTGCGTTTGACCTGTTTGACGAACGGAAATACGCGCTTGAGTTGCTCGCCGATATCCTTGGCGGAGGCATGAGCTCGCGCCTGTTCCAAAAGGTGCGCGAAGAAATGGGCGCCGCCTATTACATCGGCGCAGGAGCAGACCTCTCGACCGATCACGGCTACATGGACATATCCGCGGGTATTGACCATAAAAAGATCGATGATGTACTCGCGGCGATTGTGGAGGAGCTGAAGCGCATGGCCACGGAACCGGTCGCGCCCGAAGAACTGACGCGCGCCAAGGAACACTTGATCGGCGGGCTGGTGCTGGGGCTTGAAACATCAAACCAATGGGCAGGGTTTTACGGCTCGCAGGAGGCATTGGAGAAAAATATGATGAGCCCCGAGGAGCTGATCAAAAAAACACAGGAAGTAACAGCGGAACAAATACAGGCCGTCGCAAAGGATATCATAAAGAACGAAGGCCTAAACCTCGCCATCATCGGCCCATTCAAAGACAAAGAGCGGTTTGAAAAATTACTAACATTTTGAATTGAGTGTCATTCCTGCGAAAGCAGGAATCCAGTATCCCTCATTAGAAATTAAAAATTAGTAATTAGAAATTTCCCTTCCCCCCCATTTTTCATTTTTCTTATTTCCTTATTCATGCGTACAATTCCCACCATAAACTGCACCACATTCGCCTGTGTAAAAAAACGCATAGAAGAAGCGCAAGCTTTTTTGCCCAAAGGTGGTTGGCTACAAATAGACATAAGCGATGGCAAGTTCAGTGAGTTTGTGTCATCCCCATCTTCCCCTCTGTCATCCCCGCGGAGGCGGGGATCCACTCCCACTACCCGCGGAGCGCACGATAGCAGTCCAAAAAGCTGGAACAACCCCGAAAAGCTATCGGCGTGGCTGAAAGAAAAAAAGATAACCAACATCAATTTTGAAATACACCTTATGGTGGCAGACCCGAAGCCGTGGGCCATGCGATGGCTTGAAGCGGGCGCCAAGCGCGTTATCGTGCATGTCGAGGCGATCACCCCGCAGGACATTTTGTTTTTGAAAGGTTTTGGAAAGGGAAAGGTGGGTATTGCGCTGGTTCCGGCAACGCCGCTCAAAAAAGCGGAACAGTATATTGAACATTTTCCATTCGTGCAGCTACTCGCAGTGAAGCCGGGCTATTCGGGACAAAGGTTCGACAGGAAGGTACTCGAAAAGATCGTGTTTCTGAAAGCGCTCCACCCCGATAGTATCGTAGAAATAGACGGGGGAGTGAACGCGACCACCGCACCCGCAATCAAAGACGCAGGCGCCGACATCATCGTTTCCGGTTCGTATATCTTCGAAGCCAAAGACAAAAAAGCAGCGTACAAGGAATTGAAGAAGATTTAACGCAAATTGCTCGCCCCGTGGTCCGCCACGGGTGGACTTTACGGGGTCATCCCTGCGCCTGCCCGCCTTTGGCGGGAAAGCAGGAATCCAGTATCCCGTTATCGGTTGTCGGTTATAGGTCATGAGTTGCCCCCCCACATTGTCATTCCCGTGAAAACGGGAATCCAGTATTCTACGCAATTATGTTAAATAGGTGTATAAAATAATAAAAGAATTTATATGGCAGGCAATAAGATTGATTTTATAAAACGCTATAAGGAGCTGGTAGAGAAAGTAGAAAAAGGAGAAATAGCTATCGGAGATGCATGTTACGAAATAGGAAGAGGCATGGCAGTAAGGACATTGAGGATCGATCCGAAACTGGAAGGAATCATGAGAGAAGCTGAGGAGTTTGAATCGTCTCCCAAAGAAACCCAAGGGAGCAGAGAGGAACGATGGGCTAAGTTAAAAAGTAAGATCGAAAGTTTGCGATAAGCCATGAAAACCCTCCTTAAAAAACATTTTGGATACGAGGAATTTAGGCCGCTTCAGGAAGAGATCATCAAGAGGGTATTGACCGGGGAAGACTGTGTCGTATTGATGCCTACAGGAGGAGGAAAGTCCCTGTGCTTCCAGCTCCCCGGCACTTATCTTGGAAGGTACGGTGATCGTTATTTCGCCGCTTATCTCGTTGATGAAAGATCAAGTCGATGCGCTGTGCGCAAACGGCATTGCGGCGGGCCTGATCAACAGCACGCTTTCTCAAGGTGAGATTACGGATGTAATGGAGCAAGTAAGAGAAGGATCGGTAAAGATCCTCTACATAGCTCCGGAACGATTTGCCGTGCCGGGATTTGAGAGTTTTTTGCGCGCGTTGAACATAGGGTTGATTGCCGTCGATGAGGCGCATTGCATATCCGAATGGGGGCATGACTTTAGGCCGGACTATAGAAACTTAAGATCATTGCGGAGCAAATTTCCAAGGGTTCCGATCATCGCACTCACCGCAACCGCAACCGAAAAAGTGCGCGAAGATATCGTTAAGCAGCTTAATATAGAAGCGGCAAAAGTTTTTATTTCCAGTTTCAACCGGCCTAATTTAAGTTACGAGGTATTGCCCAAAAAGGATTCGATTAAGACGGTCATATCATTACTGAGTAGCTATAAAGACGAAAGCAGTATCATCTATTGTTTTTCGCGCAACGATACGGAGAAGCTGGTCACCGAATTGAAGAAGTATGGGTTCAAGGCCGCGGCATATCATGCGGGGTTAAATCCAAAAACAAGAAAAGAAAATCAGGAAAAATTCATCCGTGACGAGATTGACATCATGGTCGCTACCATTGCATTCGGTATGGGGATCGATAAGCCCGATGTGCGACTGGTCATTCATCACGGTTTGCCGAAATCGATAGAGGGATATTATCAGGAAACCGGACGGGCCGGGCGCGACGGACTGCCTGCCCGGTGCGTACTCCTTTTTTCGCGCGCCGACAAATTCAAACATGACTATTTTATTCGCGCCATCACAGATAAGATAGAGCGGGAAAAAGCAGAACAAAAGCTCGAAAGCGTCCTGGCATACGGGACTCTTTTTGGATGCCGACGCCGGTTTTTATTGCGTTACTTCGACGAAGGATATGACAAAAAAAATTGCGGAAATTGTGATGGATGCGTCAAGCAAGCTCCGCTCGAAATGCACGCGATGCCGCGTAAGGTGGTAAAGCAGAAAGTTGCGCGTACAGCCGTTTCGGGGAATGCTCACGGTAACGCTCTGTTCGAAGCGCTAAGGGCTATAAGAACACAAGAAGCGCAACGATTGAGCGTACCGCCATACATCATCTTCGGAGACAAAACACTGAAAGAGATGGTAGCTCATCTCCCGCAGACCTCAGCCGAGTTCTTGGAAATAAACGGAGTAGGCGACCAAAAACTCGCCAAGTTCGGAGAACTATTTATGGGAGCTATCAGGCGGTATGAAGAAGTAAATAATAAGGCTTCCGAAAGGGATTGCTGATAATAAGACTGGTATCGCGTAAAAGTGTGTCATCCCGTTGAAAAACGGGATCCAGAGCCATTCCCCGCATTGTAATTCCCGCGAGTGAGGGCCTGTCCTCGACTTGATCGGGGACGGGAATCCAGTGTCCCTCGCATTGTCATTCCGGCCTCCGAGCCGGAATCTGCTAGTCATTTGGTGTCGTTTGGTTGCCAAATCCAACCTTTTCTCTTACAATACGGAGGTGTTTTGAGCCTATGTCATCAGTTATTGGTTATTGGTTGTAGGTTAATTTGGAGAGGTCGCATAGAGGCCTAGTGCGGCGGTTTGCTAAACCGCTATGCGGGTTAAACCGCATCGAGGGTTCGAATCCCTCCCTCTCCGCAGAGACAATTTAGTATCGGATAGACCCGAGTGTCTCAAAAAGCATCTAAAGAGTGCAATTGTAGTAACGCTCTTTAAGTATCATGTAATGGATTTATATGAAATAGATAACCGCTTGCAAACCATATATAAGGGCGTACAATAAGTACAAGAGAAGACTTACCGCTAAGCTTTTGGAAATATTAACTCTTAAATAGAGATTATATGCATCTATCAAATAAAAATATAATTATCATGACATTAGTATTGTCAGTTATATTAAATGCCTATCTTTTATTTTTACCAAAAAAATTGATCGTTACTAAAGAGATTGCATGGTCAACGGATAGTATGAGTGCAAGAGGTTATTTAGAGCCAGTAAATTATGAGGAGCCAAAAGATTGGAATACAATATTTTTTATTGATGCTTTAAATATTGGGGAGAGAGAAAAAGCAAGGTTTTTTGCAAAAGAGATTGTTGTTGCAGGCGGAGTTTTAATCAATCTTAATCTTAAAGAATATCCTATAGTAGAAGCTAATGAGGGAAAAATCGTTGCCCAAGATAATACTTATAGGTTTGAGATTACAAAAGATGAAGTGTCTATTACAGACAAAGATGGGGAGGTGGCGAGGTTAAGCGATATGTATAAAATTGAATTATAAATATTGAAAAAATAAAAACTATGTTTTATCGGAATTGTAATACTCTAAAATAGAAGTTCTTATCCCTTATGGGTATTACTATTAGAAATAACTTTAGAAGTAAAATATGAAGAATTATTTTGGGAAAAATAGGAAACTGATTTTTGCAATATTAATCGCTACAGTTCTATGGTCTGTCGGAAATTTTTATTTAAGAAGCAAATTCCATTCTGGCGAATGTGTGCGGGCACTTGATGGATACACTTGGCATATAAACAATTATAGGTTTGGAAAATATTTTTTGATGGGATGGCAGGGTAATGCATGGGGCAATGAAGTGAAAATGGACAAAGACATTCTCGAAAGGGAAGATATTTCCGGAATAATAGCTTATCATCAAGTTGTTTGTCCCGAGTATAATCCAAATAATAATTAAAGATAGTATTTAATTATGTGAACGGGAAAAAATAAAATTATGGAAATCATCTTTGCGATAATAGTTGGCTGGTATATTTCTGAAAAATTGATTAATAAATGAAGTGAATATAAAAGACATAAAAAAATCTATTTACCAAAAAAGAGCAGAAGATCCTGCGGTGTGGGCTCTCGCTGGTTTTAGAAATGAAGAAATAGGTAAGTTTTTCCTAAGAAAATATCGCTCATACTATTGGCGATTAGAACAAGAACACTTAGAATTGGCATCGGGGGATCTTCTAAAGAAGAAAAGGAGATTCAATCACCGAGATGGGGATTTACATCGATATGTACTGATGTTTTTCGGCTATGCTATCGAAAATTATCTTAAAGGCATTTTAATTAAAAGAGGCTGTAGTCCTATAGAGACTGATGCTAAAAGTAAGCTTCGCTTGGTTGCGTCCATATCAAATCACAAGCTCGTAGATTATTTTAATAATGTTTTCAGTACTACGCCGGATAAAATAGTGGAAGAAGCACTTAAAAATTTGCAGAGAGCTATTGAGTCTGGCAAATACGGAGTACCAAAATACGAAGATCAATATTATTCTTTTACCGCAAACTTTGATCAGACAATCATTATTGCAAAAGGATTAATAAAGAAAATTAAAAAAATATTAAGCCCCAACCCAACCACCCCAAATCCACCACCGCTAAAACCTCAAAAAATCCTTATACTGATTGCAGGTTTGGGGGTACTATAAAAGAATCCGAATACTAATCAAATGGAAAAAGATTTCAACAGGTGGAATGAACACAAGAAGCGAGTAGAGGGCGTAGATCAGAAATTTCTTTTTAAACAAGGAGAGTGAAAGAAAAACTCGAGACATTGCTCGAGCTTTTCCTAAAATTATCACCAGAGCCGAAGCTCTGGATCGGTGGGTTCCCCCAAAAGTAATTTAAGTGTAGGCCGTGCTCAGAATAAAGTCAAAACAAAATATCTACATACGAAATATCCGCTTCACACATAGTGAATATATGGCAATATATTTTTTAAAATTTGTACTGGATTAGTTGGCCATGCTATCATTGTTTCAAATATGTTGAAAGACTTTTTCAAATGGCATAGCGAGAAAGAGAAAATACACAATAGAGAAAGCGGTGTATATTTTTATGAACGAGAGATTTGGTGGGCTAGTCTGGGTTTGAATATTGGATACGAAGAAGACGGTAAAAATGAAAAGTTCGAAAGACCGATTTTGGTTTTAAAAAAATTCAATAAGTATATTTTATGGGCATTGCCGTTAACAAGCAAAAATAAGGAAAGTAAATATTACTACCCATTCGAATTTAAAGGAGAAAAATATTCGGTCATTTTATCTCAGCTAAGAATTATCAGTAGCAAGAGGTTATTAAGGAAATTAGGCCAGATGCCCGAAGATGATTTCTCTAAAATTAGAGAGTCAATAAGAAAGCTTGTATAAAACGAAACCCCTTCTTGCGAAGGGGTTTCTCGGAGGCCGAAGCCCATTTATAAAGATATTGTAACAAGTAGGCAGTCAAAGTCAATAGCTCAAAAATAAAGGGAATAATATATATTATGCGAGCGAGCATCGAAATACAAAAGGAGATATAAACAAAAGAGCCGCGAAGCGCGACCCTTTTTAATGACATTATCAGTATAGTAATAAGCCGACTAAAGTCAAGAAAAAGTGCTTAATCACAAACCCTGACCCGAAACTAATGGGGTCAGGTATCATTAATTTGAGGCATCAGCCACGACCCAACCACCTCAAATCCGCCACCGCTATAACCTCAAAAAATCCTTACACTGATTGCAGGTTTGGGGCATAAAAATGGACAGGATTTTTTATGCCATTCACCTTACGAGGGAGGGGGTAGGCATTCCTTGGATTAGTTAAGAAATAAAAGTAGAATTAAGAGAATGAATTCTATGCCATCGAAAAATAGCGATAATAAAAATATCTGCTATATATAAGTCATCGGGCATCCGAAAGGGAATAAAACAGCCTCCGCGAGGAGGCTGTTTCTTGGATATATAGCCCTAACGGTTCAAGGAACCGAAAGATAGTATTAGTATACCAATTTCGGCCCTTGTGTCAATGATACCCTACTGATGTAAAAGGGCTCATACACCTGTATCCCAAGCTCTTGGGCGAGAACAAAAAAATGCGGAAAGCTCGAAGCTTTCCGCATTTCGCGAAAGGGGTTGCCGCGCGGTTACGCGGCGGGGCGGTAGCGCAGAACCGTGGGGCTCACCCGCACCGCCGTCTTGATCCTGTGGGCTACGCACGGGAGTGCGATGCGCCTTGAGGGATACCGATCCCGCTGGCTCAAGGGAATCATGCTCGGCCCCGCAGGGTCGGCGACCATCTCAATGGGGACATACCCCTTTTGGGCGGGGTCCCGAAGCGGGTCGGGGGGCGAAGCCGTCATCGAATTCCATGCCGAACAGTTCGTCGGCCTGCATTTCGCCACCGGTCAGTGCCGCACACGGGCACTTCAGATCCTTTCCGCAATAAAGTACTTTCGCCATGGCTAACCTCCTTGGGGTTATTAGGGAAGCAATAAAATATACTGTTTTTAATCTATCATGTATTTGTATATTTGTCAAGTGCTTCATTGACAAACCACATAGGTGATGTCATATTTATGGCAGGTGGGCCATGATGGTCCTATGAGATAACAACGCACATTGAGGAGGAGGAGAAAGTGGTAGAAAATAATACGGCGGCATCGTTGGCAGAGAAGCGCGAGCCCGGCAACATGGAAAACTATGTCGCGGAGGGCAACGGGTTCAAGTGTAAAACCTGCAAAGGGGTTGTGATGGGCGCGGTAGTGTTGCACCCCATTCATTTGCGCAGTATGCCCGGAGTCGGTTTTGGCCAGTGCCAGCGCGAAACGGTACCCTATTGCCCGAACTGCGAAACGAAGCCTGACTCTTGTGGCGCTCCCGTTTACGAATAATAGACAGGGAGGTAACTCCTCTGGTGTATAAGCCCGTCGCGTCTTCGGACCGCTGACGGGCTTTTTTTATGTAGCTTTATTTGGATTGGCGTGGCTATCGAGAACCGATTTCCATATAATGAAAACATATGACCGAGCCTACTAATAAACTGCTTTCGTTCTATGGCAAACACATCGACGAACACGGTTCCGGTCCGCGCGCGGTGGGGTGGGGGAGTAGCGGGTCGCAAAAAGTGCGATTTAAGGAACTGTGCGAAATAGGGGATCTGAACAATTGCTCCGTACTCGATGTCGGGTGCGGTTTGGGCGACCTGTACACATATCTTTTCGAGCGGTATGACGGAATGGAATACACGGGCATAGATATCAATCCGCGCTATGTGGAGCGCGCACGGGAGGCGCACCACGAAGCCCATTTTGAGGTTGCGGATTTTGGAACGTATGAAGGGAAAAAGTTTGACTATGTACTTGCATCGGGTGCGTTCTCAGTAAAGATTCCGAATTATAGGGAAGTGTATTTCAAGAATATCAAGAAAATGTTCGCCATGGCGCGCAAAGGGGTTGCGTTCAATATGCTTGATAAGGAACACCATCCCGATGATGAATCATATGCCGCCTATGCGGTAGCCGAGGTCCGCAATTTTTGCCTTTCCTTTGCCGACAATGTAATTATACGACACGACTATCTTCCGCACGATTTCACGGTAATTTTAAAAAGACACTCCAGTTGAATGTGCTTTAATAGGCAGAAACCGGCATGGTATGGTATACTTAAACCACTATGGAAAAGAATGAGGCAATGAAGCAGGAGACGCTTGATTTTTTGAAGGATCACGTCATTGCGGTAGTAGCGACGACAGATAAAGACAACAGGCCGAACGCCGCAACGATCCTCTATCATATTGATGACAATATGAACTTCTTTTTTATGACCCGCAGGCAAACGCGGAAATACGAGAACATTATGGCGAACCCGCGCGTGGCCATTGTGGTCGGCATGGGCGATGGTCCCGGCACGGTGCAGGCCGAAGGCGAGGCGCGTGTAATGAAGGATGGTTTGGAAAAGTTTTTTGAAGAAATAAAAGAGAATAAGATGCTGAAGGAAATGTACTACGGCCCATTTTTGATGTTGCCGGGAGTGGATTTGGAAGTGATCCGGGTGCGCATCGATTGGATGCGTTATCTGCACTTGAATGCGGATACGCAGACGGAGGACTATTATAGAATTGTCGGTTAAGCAAACGAATGACATGAAAGTTTTATTTCCAAGAACGCAAAAAATCGACCTTTCGCCGATAAAACAGATAGAATTGATGGCGTCGCAGATCCCCGACGTTATTTCTTTGGCGCAAGGCATTCCGTCGTTCGATACGCCGGAGGTTGTCAAAAAGGCAGCCATCAAGGCGCTGAACAAAGGGCTGGTCGCGAAGTATTCATTGACTTATGGATTGCCCGAGTTGCGCGAGACCATCGAGGAAAAGCTCGCGGAGGAGGGAATGTATTACGATTTTGAAAATGAAATAGTGGTAACGGTAGGTTCAATCGAAGCGATCACGGCATCATTGGTAACGATCATAGACGGCAAAAAGAACGAAATCGTTCTTTTTTCGCCGAGCTATGCGTCGTACGCGGAAGCGGTAAAGGTTGCCGGAGGCAAGCCGGTATTTGTGAATCTCGATGAAAAGAATGGCTGGAGCGTAGACTTTGGCTCCTTGGAAAAAAAGATCACGGCCAATACGGCGGGGATCCTGTTCGCGAACCCTAACAATCCTACGGGAACGGTCATGGGAAAGGAAACGCTGTTGCGCATAGCCGAGCTCGCGGAAAAGAAAAAGTTTTACATCATTACCGATGAGGTATATAAGGATTTTTTGTACGGCGAATACGAGGGGAAGTCTTTGTTCTCCTTGGCGCAAGTTCCCGAGTTGCGCAAGCGGGTCATTCGTGTATTTAGTTTATCGAAGGCCTATGCCATGACCGGTTGGCGCATCGGGTTTGTGCATAGCGATGAAGAAGTGATCAAAGAGATCGTAAAGGTGCACGATGCATTGGTTACGTGCGCGCCGGTCATCTCGCAATATGCCGCCATGGCCGCACTCGATTTCGCAGATAAAGATATTGAGCGATTTCGTGAAGAATATGCGCGCCGTAGGGATATTACCATGGCGCATCTTGATGAACTTTCGGAATTCTTTTCCTACGAAAAGCCAAACGGAGCATACTTCGTATTTCCCAAGTTGTTGCCCAAGCGGGATTCGTGGCAATTCGCGCATGACCTGCTCGAAAAGGCGGGCGTTGCCGTGGTGCCGGGGGTCGCATTTGGTCCGAACGGCGAAAGTCACATCCGCATTTCATTCGGACGGACGGAAAAGGATATAGACAGGGCATTTGAGCGGATAAAAACGTATTTTCGAAAGGGGAGCGTGTAGTATTGTTATTCCGTCCCCCGTATTGTCATTCCCGCGAAGGCGGGAATCCAGTATTATATAGATTCCCGCCTTCGCGGGAATGACAGGAAGAGGCGTAATGAATAAGAATCTTTATGATGATCGCAAAACGAACAACTCAATGTATCCTGAAATGGCTCGCAAAGGCACATATCGCCAAAACGAAGCCATATGTCATCGTGATTGCGGGTACGACCCGACGCGCATGGATAAAGGAAGCGGTGGAGCGCGCGTTACTTGAACGCAATACGCTGGTTCGCTCGAATAAAAAGCATTTCAATGCGGAACTTGGGTTGCCGTTGTCCATTTTGGGCCTTCCATCAGGGGAGGGGGATGTGCGCGAATGGATAAAAGTACTATGGCATGCATTCAAAATGGCAGCGGATTTCAGAAAGAAGACGATAGGCAGGGAGCGCATAGAACATCTTGTGCTTGAGTTGGCAATCGATAGTCCGCGGGATATGGATTATTTGTTGAGCATCGTAAAGCCGAACATGGTGGTCATGACGACGGTGACTATGGTTTATGCGGAACAATTCGAAACCATGGACAATGTTGCGCGTGAATTTGAGGTGCTCGCCGCCGCGCTCCCGTGGAACGGCATATTGGTGCTGAATGCCGACGACGGTCGCATCCGCGAGCTTTCGCATGCGTACAAGGGTAAGACGGTAACCTATGGGTTTGCCGAGGACGCGCAGTTTAGGGCGGTCGATGCCCGCAGAACGGAAACGGGGGAGGAGTTTCGCTTCGAGGTAAAGCGCAAGGATCTTGAGTCGTATCGCAAAAAGATCAACAGGTTCGGCAAGCATCATATCTATGCGGAACTGGTCCGTGAAATAGTACTGGACAATTTCAAGGCCCAACCAAAAGATTTCTTCAACCGCATGGCAAAGGGGCTGTTGGATAGGGGGTGAAATGATGGAGGATAAAAAGTGGGCTGGATTTTAATGTGTTTTTATGATATAATATAAAAATGAAAACGCTTGATAAGAAATCGCTGTTTTGGGATGTTCGCGATATCGATCCGCAAAAAAATGCACGGTTTGTGATCGAGCGGATCTTGGCGTTTGGCGACTTGGACGACTTTAAATGGTCGGTAGACAGGTACGGAGTGGAAGCGATCAAGGACGTATGCGCGCACAGTAAGGTGCTTGATAGAAAATCGGCATCGTTTTGGAACAATTATTTTCGTCGAAACGCATAATGATGCATACAGAATCAATCCACGAAGAAACAAAGAAGGTATTGGAACTATTGTCGGCGAGCGGTGTCATCGACGGTTTTTATTTAGCGGGCGGGACTGCGCTGGCAATACAGCTCGGGCATCGGGAATCGATCGATCTTGATTGGTTTTGCAGTGCAGGTTTCTCGAACGAACAGCTGATATCCCGCTTGGCGAAGCTGGGCGTTTTTTCGCTCACGAGCGAAGATGTTGATACGGTGCATGGCGTGCTCAATGGAGTGAAGGTCAGCTTTTTGAAATACGACCACGGGCAACTGTTTCCATTTGTCGAGTTTGATGGCGTGCGAGTGGCGGACGAGCGCGATATAGCGGCAATGAAGATCAGCGCCATATCGTCACGCGGAAGCAAAAAGGATTTTATTGATCTGTATTTTCTGATGCAAAAATATCACATAACTGAATTGCTTGTGTTGTTTGAGCGGAAGCATAGCGGCATTCAATATAACATGCTGCACATTTTGAAAAGCTTGGATTTTTTCGATAGCGCGGACGATGACCCGATGCCAATCATGCTCAAGCCGGTTGAATGGCCGGAGGTTAAACGGGCGATCGAGCGGGAGGTGGACGGCTATATTGCAAAATATAGGAAGTAGGCCCAACCAAAAGATTTCTTCAATCGCATAGCAAAGGGGCTGTTGGATAGGGGGGGTGAAATAACGGAGAATGCAAAACGCCGCCGGATTTCCGGCGGCGTTTTGCTATGCGTTAAGAAAATAAAAGGTTTGACAAATATTATAAATAGTGCATAATCTATCCAGATAGCAAAATTACAGGCCTTAAAAAATAAATAGCGGAAGGGAGAAGACCATGACAGATGAGCTCGGGAAGTTTATCAATCGGAGGGTTGTTTCAGAGCTGGAAAAGAAAGGTGTGACCGAGGCGGATATCAGCTTGGTCGCGGAAAAGGGTGAAGTGTTGGTAGTCGACATATTCGTTGACGCCTTCTTGAAATGTCTCCGGCAGGTCAAGAATGCATTCCGCATTATGACTGGAGGCACCCGCACGACTAATGAGGTTGTTGCCGCCGGCAACTACGACTGGAAGGACGACATGGTCAACGGGGAGAATTTCCCTATGCGGTCCATGCCCGAAGGACCCCGCGAGATCGTATTCCTGGAATTCGATCACGACCCCAGTTCCGAGGAAGTGCTTGCGGAAGCGGAGAGGCAGGGGCTGGAGCGTCCCCGGTACGAAGATGCACTATTCTTTGGTGAGCAGCATCCCGAGGAACAGCGCAAAGGCCCGATCGTGTTTCTGCACGAATCGTGGCAGTTCCCGCACGGCAACCTGCTCGTGCTGGTGCTCGTCTGCGTTGGCCGGCGCCGCAACCTGTTCTTGGACTCCTTCGGCGACCGGTGGGCTCGGCGGTGTCGGTTCGCGTTCGTCCGCAAGTAACTTGGATTCTGAGAATCTTGTGCCTTGTCGGGCACTTGGACCCTTGAAATCTTTCTACGGCCCTCGCTATGCGAGGGCCTTTTTTGTTAGAGAGCAAATATTTTTTGTATTATTGCACAATTATACTATATTTAGTACAATTAAATCATGGGAAGAAAAATAGCATCCATTCCAATAGAGAAATTAAGGGAACTGTATATCGATAAATACTTATCATCCTATGAAATCGGGGAGCAATTTAATTGTTCGGATGCTACCATTAGAAATAAATTAAAAGAGGCGGGAATCAAATTGCGATCAGGCGGTAGGAAAAAGTTCAAATATAAAAAATATTCCTTCGCGGGGAATGATACGATAAAGGCATATATGGTTGGGTTCAGAATCGGAGATCTAAACGTATATCGGCCGAGCGTCAATTCGAGAATATTAGTGATAAGGTGCCATACGACCATATTACATCAAGTAGATGTTATAAAATTTTTATTCGGTAAATATGGGAAAGTGGAGGATGCAATAGGGAAAACCGGATCATATCACGTTAATGTTTATTTGGATCAATCATTTGATTTTTTAGTGAGTAAAACAGAAATACCCCAATGGATAAAGGAGGGGGATTCTGCCGTTAAGTGGTCATTTATAGCGGGGTATGTAGACGCCGAAGGGTCTTTTAAGCTAAATCAAGGCAAGGGGCGATTTAAGATAGATGCGTACGATTACTTTATTTTGGAATGGATTGATGAATTTTTGCAAAATAAGCAGATCAATGGTAAGTTTAGGCGAATATGCGAGAAGGGGGAGCTTAAGTACGCATCCTATATATGGAAGGATGACCTGTGGAGATTGGAAGTAAATTCTGCGCATTGCTTGGAGCGGTTTATACAAGGGATGATGCCATATCTCTTACATGTCGATAGAATAAAAGATGCTAAAATAGTATTAGAGAATATCAATGAACGAAAAAAACGGGGGACAATTAAGTCATATTAGAAACTTTGCGATAATAGCCCACATAGATGCGGGAAAGTCCACACTGGCTGACCGTCTTTTGGAGATCACCAAGACCGTGGAAGTGCGCGACATGAAGGCGCAATTTTTGGATCAAATGGATCTTGAGCGCGAGCGGGGCATTACCATAAAAATGGCTCCGGTGCGCATGGACTATGTGAGTCAGCGCGATGGGAAGAAATATATATTGAATCTCATCGACACGCCGGGTCACCCCGACTTTGCGTATGAAGTATCGCGCGCATTCAAGGCGGTTGAAGGCGTCATTTTGTTGGTGGACGCAACGCAGGGCATACAGGCGCAGACCTTGGCGAATTTTGAAATGGCAAAAAAGGCGGGCGTCAAAGTGATCGGCGCATTGAACAAGGTGGATATGAATCCGCCGCAGCTTGAAACGGTATTGTTGGAAACAGCACAGCTGTTGGATTGCCCGCTTGAAGATATATTTAGAATATCGGGAAAGACCGGAACGGGCGTGCAGGAACTGCTCGAAGAAGTAATCGTGAAACTTCCGCCTCCGAAGGAGTGGGAACAAGGATCGAAAGAACAAAAGGCCGAATCCACGGCAGGAAGGGCGGCGTTGGTGTTCGATTCGGTATACGACGACCACAAGGGCATCATCGCATTTGTGCGAGTGTTTCATGGCGAGTTTGCAGGCAACCAAGATACGAAGCTGGTGGCGACGAACGTGAAGATCAAAACAAAGGAGGTGGGCTACTTTCAGCCGAAAATGAAAGCAGCGGCGAAGATAACGAAAGGGGAGATCGGATACATCGCGACCGGCATCAAGGATCCGGACAAGCTGAAGATCGGCGATACGATCGGGGATACCGATTTGGGAGGGTATCAGGAACCGCAACCGCGGGTGTTTGTTTCGTTCTTTCCGGAAGACGGCAGCGAATACGAAGAACTAAAAAAATCGTTTCAAAAATTGAAATTGACCGACCCGGCGCTCAAGACCGACCCTGATTATAACGATGTATTGGGCCGAGGCTTTAAAGTGGGCTTTTTGGGCAAGCTGCATTTTGAGATCATTTCGCAGCGATTGGAGCAGGACTTCGACATGAGCACGGTAAACAGCTTCCCGTCGGTTGCGTATAAAATAAAGAAGCCGCATGGCAAGGAATTGGTGGTGATAGAAAACCCGCAGGACCTGCCGGCGGAATATGACGAAATATGGGAGCCGATGATCGAGCTGGAGATATTGGCGCCGACGGTCTATTTGGGGCCGATCATGAAGCTAAAAGAGATGTTTCGCATGGGTGAAATGCAGACGACCAACATGGTCGATCGCGTGCTCATCAAGACGCGCATGCCGCTCATGGAATTGATATCCGACTTCGACGACCAGCTGAAATCGTTGACCCATGGGTTTGCATCATTTAGTTACGAAATGTCCGAATACCAAAAGGCGGATCTTGCGCGCATCGACGTGATGGTCGCAAAAGATATGGTGGTTGGTTTGTCGCGCATTTTGCCGAAGAAAGACATAGAATATGAGGCGCGGCAAATGGCAATACGTTTGAAGGACTTGTTGCCGCAACAACAGTTTGCGCAGGCCATTCAGATCACAACGGGAGCGAAGGTCATCGCGCGCGAAACGATAGCCCCGATGCGCAAGGATGTGACGGGTTATTTGTACGGTGGCGACAGAACGCGCAAAATGAAACTGTGGAAAAAGCAGAAAGAAGGAAAGAAGCGGTTGCTTTCCATGGCAAAGGTAAACGTATCCGCCGATGTGTTCAAGGAACTACTGAAGAAATAAAAGAGTTATGCGTTTTCTATCTGCGAGCCTGTGAAAATGGCGGGGCAACACATCTAATTCATGTCATTCCGGCCCACGAGCCGGAATCTCGTAAATAATCATTGAAATCCCGGGTCAAGCCTGGGATGACGGCATATGGTGCTTAGCAATTTTTAGGAGTTTATAGTGAGCTTGTCGAACTACTCGCGATTTTTTACTCCACTTTTTATAAAAAAAGTGGAAAGAGATGAGTCCGGCATCCGCCGGAAAAGTGACAAGGTGCGCCTATTGCGGTATAGTATAAAAGGCAATGAACAAATATATTACAATCGCAATATTGGCGATCATTATTGTTGTCGTTTCGGTACAAGCATTTGGATTGTTTGGCGAAGGGCGCGATATGGGCGATCAACTGCAGGCGTCCAAGGAAAAAATGGAAATGCTGAGCAGGGAAAATGAAGAACTGCAGGCGCAGATCGAATATTTTTCCCACAAAGAGAATCTTGAAAAGGAACTGCGGTCAAAATTCAATTACAAAAGACCGGAGGAGAGCATTATGATCATCACGCCCTGACAGAATCATTTTAAATCATTTATTTGCATGAAATTGAAAAAAATAGCAAAACTGACGGGAATCATCGGCGGCGGGATCATATTGGTAGGAGGAATCGTGATCGGGGTGTCCGGCATGTGGCCGGTTGCGCGCGTAGGCGCTTCGCCGATCACCTACGCATCATTCAGCGATAATTTTACAATGGCCGATCATTTTTATCGGAGTAACATCAGGATTTCCGGCACAAGTGATAGGGCGGTAAACGCGAAGGAGGTGCAACGCGATCTGCAGCGGGTGACCATGGAAAGCTTGATCGATCAGATATTGATCGATCGTGAGTTGAAAAAGCGATATACCGCAAACGATCTCGAGCGGTTGATCGCGAACAAGATGGAGGGGGTGGAGCTGACTTCGGATACGATGACGGAGGCGGTGGAGCTGATGTACGGGCTGGACGCAGAAGGGTTTACGGATTTGCTGTTGATTCCAAGGGCAAAACAAGAGATCCTTGCAGGGAATTTGTCGTTGCAGAGCGGGGCTTTCAACGATTGGCTATCGGCGCAAAGAGCAGCGGCCCACATTTTCATATTTATACCGAGTCTCCAGTGGACCGGAAGCGAAGTGTCGGTTCGATAATAAATCCATGCCCGTGAGACACGGGCATGTTTAATGGCATGATGCGCGCGATATATGACTCAAAGGAACTGTCGGTGGTGTGGGATAATCTCCGAAATAAACAGAGGGTCATTCGGGGTGCCACCGTTGCGGTTATCGCGAGTATTATTGCGGCGGTATTGCCGTATTTGTATGGACGATTGGCGGACATCGCATTGGATGCGCAGGCGAGTATCGCGCTGATGGCGACGTTGGTCGTGCTTTGGTTGGTATTGTCCATCGTGCGCGATTGGATGGATCGGAGCAGTATATTCACGGCAGAAGAGATATCGGTTGAGTTGTACGACGACCTGACCGTTGAATTCATGATGCACGTGGTGCGCTTGCCGCTCGAGTTTCATAAAAGCAAAAAGGTGGGCAAGGTCATGAGCCAAGTGGCGCGTGGAGTGGATGACATAAGTGATCTGTTCCGTGATATGTTCACGTTTTTGCCCGCGATCATCTCGTTTGTGGTGGCAAACGTCATCTTGTTGCTTGTCGAGTGGCGCTTAAGCGTCATTTTGTCCGTTGCGTGCGCCACATACGTTGCGGTAACGCTTAAGTATACGGAGCGGATAGGAAGGGAACAAAAAAGAATGCGCAAATATCGCAATGCGGCGCACGGGGAGTTGCACGAGGCTATTATGAACGTCGAGGCGATCAAGGCGACCACGAACGAGCGGTTTGAAAACACCCGGTTGCGGAAAAAGTTCAGAAAGGCAACGGACCTGTATATGCGGCATTTGGCCATTTGGCGGCGGCTGGAAGCATGGCAAGGAAACATATTGACGGTCGGATTCATTATCGTATTTTCGATGGGCGTGTGGATGCTTCGAATGGGAACGATGACGCCGGGCAAGCTTATGATGTTCGTAGGGTATATCGGCCTGTTGACCGCACCCCTCTCCCAATTGGCGAATCAATATCGACAGGTAAAAATAGGCTGGGAGTCATTCAAAAGCGCATTGGAGTATTACGAGCTGGAGCCGGAACAAGATACGGAAGGGGCAAAGCCGATCAGGGATATTCAGGGAGAGGTCATATTCGACGGAGTATCGTTCAGATACGAAAAGGGAAGAAGGATACTCGAAGATGTTTCTTTTGTGGCGCGCGCGGGTGAAACGGTTGCGGTGGTAGGGGGTAGCGGCGCAGGCAAATCGACATTGCTTAGTTTGATCAGCCGGTATTATACCCCGCAAAAGGGGCGCGTATTGATCGATGGGGTGGATATTATGGCGACAACGCTTGCATCGCTTCGTTCGCGCATAGCGATCGTGCCGCAGGAGGTCATGTTGTTCAACGCCTCCATTAAGGAAAACA
>MGIT01000003.1:57347-63269 GCA_001793895.1 Candidatus Wolfebacteria bacterium RIFOXYB1_FULL_54_12 | reverse complement strand
GGCCGCCGCGGCAAACGCACACGTGTTCATAGAAAAGTTTCCAAAAGGATACAATCAACCGGTAGGGGAACGCGGCGTAAAGTTGTCGACCGGACAAAAGCAGCGGCTCGCCATTGCACGCGCGATCCTGCGCGATCCGAAGATATTGATATTGGACGAAGCAACGTCGGCGCTCGATTCCGCTTCGGAAAAACTGGTGCAGGAAGCGCTGGAACGACTTACGCGCAACCGCACGACGTTTGTCATCGCGCATCGCTTGAGCACCATTAAAAATGCGAACAAGATCATCGTATTTGAAAAAGGAACCATTACGGAGCGGGGTACACATGACGAGCTGATGCAAAAGGAAGGTGGTCCCTATAGAAGATTTTGGGAGCTGCAGACATCGGCGAACAAAAAATGATCCGCGTGGGCCATTTTTTGCTCGCATTCATTTGTGCAAAGGTGTATAATGGATATACGAATATAATTTAATCAAAGGTCGCTGGATACGAATTTAGAGTGTCATCCTGAACTTAACCCTCGGCGTTGCTAACGATCCGTCAGCCGACGGAGAGCGTGCAACGTGCCGGGATGCTCGAAGCGCATAAGGTTTGCGCGCTTCAAGTGATTCGGGATCTCGTGTTCAATCAATGAGATTCCGGATCAAGTCCGGAATGACAGTACGAACACTATGAAAAAACAATACATATGCATGCTCGCAGGATGTGTGGCATTGCTCGGATCGGTTGCGCTGGTGCACGCGCAAGCGCCTGCTTCGGCGGCCGGAACGGCCACTTCGACAGCGGCGGCAAAAAGAGCGCGATTACAGGGGGCGGTTACCGCCATGGAGCGCAATTTTGAGGTTAGGATAACGGGTCTCGAAAGTCTTGCCGGGCGCATTCAAACGCGCATCGCGAAGGTGCAGATAAGCGGAGGGGATATGACAGCCGCCAGTGTCAAACTCGCAGCGGCGCAAACATTGATCGGCGAAGCGAAGGCGGAATTGGCGAATTTGAAAAAGGCCGATACGACGATGGTCGCCGCGGCAAGACCGGCAACGGCATTTGGTAATGTAAAGAACAGGTTTGCCAAAAATGTCACGACAAAGATAAAGGCGGCCCATGCGGCGCTGGTCGAAACCATTGTCATCATGAAGGGTCAAGGGGCTTCGGGCTCGGCAACATCAAGCGCTCCGACAGTTCAATAATCAATAAAAAAATAGATCATGGATAATTTTGAGATGGACAAAAATACCATGCCGGCAGCGGAAGGGTCCGCATCGGCACAACCGCCGGTAGTAACGCCGGCCCCGGCACCCATGCCGGCCGCTGCACCCGCAGAGCCGACTCCAGTGGTTCCGCCGATGTCGCAGCAACCTACGACTCCGTCTATGCCGAGCGAGACGATCGCTCCAATGGCGCGGCCGGTAGAGCCGGCTGTACCGCAGACGAGCATGTATATGGAAACGCCGATTGAACCGATAATGCGACCGATAGATCTTTCGGCACATGAAGGAACGACACCGCAGGCAAGTGCATCAATGGATGAAGGAAAAAAGAAATTGATCATTATTACCATTGTTATTGTTGCAGGGTTGGCCGCTGGGGTAGGCGGGTTCTTCGCATGGAGGATGATGGGCGCTCCGACGGAAGAGATTCCGGTAACGGAACAGATGACGCCCGAAGCGGTTACTCCGCCGGTTGCGGTTCCGGTGCTTGAGGTTGATGACATATCGGTCATCGAAAAAGAACTCAACGCGTTTACCGCAACGGATATCGACAAGGAGGCGAAAAGTAGCCTTGATGCGATAAACGCGGAACTCTAAGTTTGTTGCGTTGAAAACACCGATAGTGTATACTGTAATGGTATGTTAAAGAACCGCCTGTGAGGGGCGGTTTTTTTGCGGCTATGGGAGTTTGACAAGATTTATAATTATGTGTATGGTATCGCCAGTTGTTAAACAATTTTTATTGACCAAACGGGGGGTGTGAGTATGAAGAGAATCTTGGTAGTCGATGATTCGTTGTCTATGCGGGAGTTCTTGGCACTGCTATTGCTGTCGAAGTTCAAGGACATTGGTATCGAGGTTACGATGGCCAGTGATGGCTGGACGGCATTCGACGCGATCAGCAAAAGCGAATGCAAATTTGACCTCGTGTTAACCGACAACAACATGCCGGGGATGTTCGGCTCGGAACTGGTGGTTGCGGCGCATGACAGCGGCTGCACGACCCCGTTCATTATGGTTACCGGGGACGAAAAGGACCAAATTCCGCCTGTTGCTCGGAGATTATTGAAGGAAGTAGTGAGTAAGCCGTTTGACATCGATTCGTTTTGCGTATTGATCAGGAAAACACTGCAGTGATCTGCAGCCTGCCCACAAAAAAGCCCCCGTTTTCGGGGGCCTTTTATTTCAAAATGTTATTTTGAAAGCTCGGTTTCCATGAACGAGATCCAATCCTGGGTCTCTTTTTTGTTTGCGGCAAGCTTGGCCATCTCGTCGAGAATGTGCTTGTGCTGCTCTTCTCCGTACTTCTTTTGCAAATATGCTTCGGTGAGTTCGATGCGGATCAGGGACTCCATCGCATTGTCCAGGAACTCCCGCACTATTTCTTGTTTGGTTTTCATAGGTTTTTAGTATAGCCGAAAACGGCCATTTTGCAAATCGAATAATGGTGCGTAAGCGGGAAATATAAGGCATTGTCATTCCGACCGTATCCGTCAGCTGACGGAGGAGTGGAGGAATCTGTTTTTGACTGCAGACCCCTGCTCCCCCCCCCGCTGGCTGGCTGATATGCCTCCGCACGGTTGACAAGCTATGGGTGATAGAAATGGCATTTTTTGGGGATTTGTTGTAGGAGTAGGTTGTAGGTTGTCGGTTGTTGGTTTACAATTGGATAATATGTTGAAGATATACGATCCGATAAGCAAGAAAAATAGGGAATTCGAAGCGATTGACCCGGAAAAGGTTGGTCTCTACGGGTGTGGCCCGACCGTGTATGACCATGTGCATGTGGGCAATTTGCGGGCCTACGTGTTTGTTGACCTGTTGAAGCGGTACTTGCAGTATGGTGGGTACGATGTGCGGCATGTTATGAACATTACCGATGTGGACGACAAGACCATCAAAGGAAGTCGTGCGGCGGGTAAAACGTTGAAGGAGTTTACTGAAAAATATTTGGCGGCGTTTCTGGAAGATCTCGAGAAGCTGAACATTGAACTTCCGGATGTGATGCCCAAGGCGACCGACCATATCGAAGAAATGGTTGCGCTCATAGAGCGTCTGTTGGAAAAGGACTATGCGTATCGTGTCGATGATTCGGTCTATTTTCGCATTGCAAAATTTCCGAAGTACGGAGAGTTAGTGGGGCTGGAAAAGCAGGAACTGAAGAAAGATGCCGAAGGACGTCTCGGCAATGCGGATGAATATGGAAAGGAAGAGGCAAATGATTTTGTGCTGTGGAAGGGCTATCGCGAAGAAGATGGCGATGTGTATTGGGATACCCGCATAGGCAAGGGCAGGCCGGGCTGGCATATAGAATGCTCGGCAATGGCCATGAAGTACCTAGGGGAAACATTCGACATCCATTGCGGCGGCGTCGACCTGATGTTCCCACATCATGTGAACGAAATAGCGCAGTCGGAGGCGGCAACAGGGAAGACGTTTGTGAATAATTGGATGCACAATGCACATGTGATCATCGACGGGCAGAAAATGTCCAAATCGCTCGGCAATGCATATACCGTGCGGGACTTGATGGAAAAAGGATATGATCCGCTGCTTTTGCGCATGATCCTATTGAAGACGCATTATCGCACGGTGATCAATTTTACCCTTGACGATTTTGCGCAGGTGCGGGCAATGGCCGACAGGTTCGAGGAGTTCATGTTGCATATAGACAATGTGATCAATGTCGAATACAACGAAGTCGACATCGAGGCGCTGATCGTGGAGTATCGTGGCAAGTTCATTGAAGCGATGGACGACGACCTGAATATCAGCGGGGCTTTTGCGGCGGTGTTTGATTTTATGAATGCGGTCAACGGGTACATGGACGAGCTTAACACCGAGCAAGCGAAGAACATAAAGATATGTATGTTTGAAATTGATGAGGTACTCGGATTTATTCGGGAATTATATGATCGATATCGCATGGAATTGACCAAGCGGATAGACGAAGCAAATGCGGATGAGCTGGTAAAGCAACGCAACGAAGCACGCAAGGCCGGCGATTATGCGAAAGCGGACGAGATTCGGGATACATTGACCAAGCACGGGATTGAATTAAAAGACGGAACCCACGGGACGATCATCGCTCTTATCAAACTTTGAATTACGAAACTCGCTTTGTCATTCTGAACTTGACCCTCGGCGTTGCTAGTGAGTGAAGCGAGCGTGCAACGTGCCGGGATACTCGAAGCGCATAAAGTTTTCGCGCTTCAAGTGTTTCAGAATCTGATTGATGTCGCTGAAAGATCCTGAAATAAATTCAGGATGACAGTGCTATTGTAAAGCAGTAAATGGAGTTTCGTAATCCAAAGTATTAAATAAAAAATATCCGCCATTCGGCGGATATTTTTTATAGCAGTTGAGCGGCGTGGATGATAAGGAAAATGCCGGCCACATTGAGAAAGAACACAAGAAGGATAAACTTCCATTGTTTGACATGGGAAAGTCCGAGGATACTCACGCCGACTTCGTCGGGGAATGGCGATGCCACGATGATGGCGCCGATGATCGGCGTAAGCCATAGGAAATACGGGGTATGAAAGAGCTGATACAGGGTAGTGGAGCCTTCAAGCTTTTTGAAAAGCGGCTTTAGCTCTTCGGTAATGCCATCGCGAACGAATCGAAAGAGAAGAAAATCGCCCGCGACCGATCCGATGCCCGCGGCCAATGCAATCGTAAGCGGGGAGTAGATTGCGGTGAATTCGTATAGAATGGCGAGCGCCGGCGCGACGGTAAAGGTAAATACGTAAAACATGCCGACGATAAACATGCCCGGGTATCCCCATGTGCCGACATTAGTAACGATGTCATGTACAAATTGTGTTTCGGCAATAAAAAAGAAAAGTACAAGGCTCGCAGCCAACAGTCCGGTATTGCGGTATTTCCATGCGCGATAATAGGCAATCGGATGGGGAAGGTGGACATTCATGGGTGTATGCACAAGTATACTACGAACAGACCGGGAGGAAAAGGAAACATAAAAAGCCCTCGCGGGCTCTTTATGGTGCCGTGATCACATCGTTTGTCCCGATGCAGGCATTTCGGCGGAGCAGACTTTGCAATCCTTTTTGTGGGTTGCTGCGACTGCGATGGCGGAAAGGCCAACGAGAATGTAGATGATGCGGGATGGGATGGCTTCTTGGCTTCCGAACAGCAGCGTGCCGATATCCCACTTGAATATTCCGACCAAGAGCCAATTAAGGCCGCCGATCACGAGCAATGCAAATGTGACGTAGTGGAGTACTTTCATGGTAGCAACAAACAACGAACAACTGGCTACCGACAACAATCATTATACGCGCGTTGGTATATTGCGTTGTGGGTTATAGGTTATAGGTTGTCGGTTATTTTGCCGACCTTTTATGTAAGTATATCACGGGACGGGGAAAAGGAGTATAATAAGAGAAAGGTCATTAATATATTCATAAACAATATGGAAAGAAAAGAAGATATGTGTGGCATGTGCGAGGGAAGTGCATGCGGGCAGTGTGCTATGTGCCCAATGCAGGAAGAAGACAGCCGGTGCGGCATGGGGTGTCAGCAAATGTACGGCATGCGATGCGGTGGGAGACATTTCCTGCTGCGTTGGGTCCTTGGCATATTAATCCTTGCGGCTGTGTTCGGCGCGGGCCTCAAGCTCGGCGAGTTCAAAGAGCGCGCATTGGGCGGCAGCCATGGCGGGCGCATGATGGAACGCAATTTCGACAGAA
>MGIT01000003.1:10599-57287 GCA_001793895.1 Candidatus Wolfebacteria bacterium RIFOXYB1_FULL_54_12 | reverse complement strand
AAGAACAAAAAACAGCCCCTTGCGTGGCTGTTTTTTGTGGACTATTTGGGTTGCTCGAATGGGAATAGTTCAAACCCTTCTTCGCCATACAGCTCTTCGTTAAAGAACTTGATCGTCGTGGGGCGTATCTTGTACGCGCGTGATTTAAGGATCTTATTGCGGAAGTTATTAATGCTGATGATCGCCTCCATACCCGGATTCGTAGAGTTCCACAAATTAATGATCGCATCGAATTGTTCAAGCATGGTGACGTCCTCCACAGTCCCTTTTATTTGTGCGCCGATCTTTTTTGTGCTTACGACCTGATGCGAATCGGCGATGACGCAGGCAACGCGGGGATTTTTTGCGATATTGGTGCAGTGTTCGCTATCGGGTTCGCTGATAAAATAAAAACTAAAATCCCCGTCAACGGCAAAGTAGACGGCGCAGTTTGCAGGGGCCTCGCCATAGGTGGCAAGCGACATGAGATTTTGCGACTTCAGGTATGCGAGAAGAGATTCCTTGTTTGCCATTGTTATGATAATAGCATAAAAGCGGCGACGAAATAAAATGCGCAAAAATGCTCGTTATGCGATGAGCGAGCTCGCGAGCGAATTTTACGGGGCAGGGGGGTAGGGATTTGAACTCATCCCGGCCTAGTACCTATCTTTGATAATGGAACTACGTCCAAATTGCTTGCTTTTGCTTATCTTGACCAGTATACTAACTGTACTGGTCAAAATATGATTAATTTGACCAGTAGATATAAGAATATATGCTTAAAGACGTAATATTAAAGCAAAAATTAGAAAAAGAGCGATTTCTGGCACTCGAATATATCCCGCGGACAAAGGATGATTTCGGGAAGAAATGGTTGGACTCCAATTTAATCAAAGTAATTTTGGGGCCAAGGCGGGCAGGGAAATCAATATTCGCCCTCATGCTTTTAAAAGGGCGCCCATTTATGTACTTCAACTTTGATGATGAAGTACTCTCGAGCGTTGGCGGGATAGTAACAGATGAGCTTATGGGGAAATTGCATTCCGTGTATGGTGATGTGAAAAATATTTTATTTGATGAAATTCAAAATTTGCCGAATTGGGAACTTTTTGCGAATCGACTACATAGAGAAGGTTATAACTTAATATTGACCGGATCGAATGCTCACATGCTCTCAAAGGAGCTTGCGACTGCGCTTACGGGTAGGCATATCCCCATAGAAATATTGCCGTTTGATTTCAACGAGTTTTTGAAGGCTAAAAAATTTAATATAGACTCCGAATATGGTTCTTTGCCGGAGAAACACGGCGAACTCCTAAGTCTCATGGAAGAATACCTGATAAGTGGAGGATTCCCGGAAGTAGTGGTTAGTGGCCTTGATCATCGCGATTACCTGGGGATACTTTTTGACTCGCTTATTTTTAAAGATGTAGTAAAAAGACATAGGGTCAAATTTTCAACGCAAATAGGGAATTTGGGGTTGTATATGGTAAATAATTTTGCAGGTTTGTATAGCTTGCGAAAAGTGCAGGATATACTCGGACTAAAAAGCATTTCAACAACGGAGAAATATACAAAATATTTAGAAGAGGCGTACTTGATATTTTCGTTGCTTCGCTATTCCACAAAGGCAGTACAAAGAATAAAATCTCCCAAAAAAGTATATGCCATCGACAATGGATTTATAAGCGCAAAAGCAATTCAGCATTCTCCGGATAAGGGCAAACTTATGGAGAATTTGGTCTTTACCGAGCTTGTGAAGCGTGGAGTCAAGCCTAATCATGAACTGTTTTATTATAAGACGCGAAATGATCGCGAAGTCGATTTTGTTGTTAAGGAGGGTATTGAGGTAAAAGAACTGATACAGGCATGTTACGGAACAAGAAATAAGGATACGGAAGATCGCGAAGTGAAGGCATTGGTTGAGGCGGGTCACGAATTGAATACTAAAAAGCTAACGATACTGACGTGGGATGAGAAACGTGAAGTTGAGAAGGACGGGATGATTATACGGATAAAACCACTATGGGAATGGCTTATTGAATCAAATAGAGAATAAGTATGGTTATGCCAAAAGAACACAGCACTAAAACTAAAAAGGAGGCGCACTACAAATGTGCTCATTGTGGAGATGAGATTTATTGGAATACCCAAAAGAAACTTACTGCATGTAAATGTAAGGCGATTTATGTTGATGGGTGTGATTATTATGTACGGGTTGGTGGGAACGAAGGGGATTACAAATTGATTCACAAATAATATATGATATGGCAAATAAAAAAGAAATAAGAAAAAAAGAATTCGAAAATCTTATAGTATGGGAAGTAGATTACTTTGAGTGTCCATTTATTTTTAAAGGGGATGATGGTCTGAATATAAAGGCAGCAACGTTAGCATTCGCGGATGGCGCATCGCATTTTTTAATGGGCACTAAGGTGTATTAATGTCTTAATGGTCTTAATGGGGTCAGGTACCTTTAATTTATAAACACGCCACGTAAAACAAATTTGTGAAAAAATTTGTCACGTGGCCCTCGTAAAATATCCACGTGACAATCCTCATGGCTTGCCCTGTGATAACACAAATAAACCGCCCAAAGGCGGTTTATTTGTGTTATTTTACGGGGCTGGGGGACAGGGATTCGAACCCCGATAGGCAGATCCAAAATCTGCAGTCCTACCCTTAGACGATCCCCCAAAATTTACTTGCCAGCCCATTCTACCATGCCAATGGTCCATCCTGCAAATAGTACGAATAATTTAAAATTTCAAATTATAAATTTAAAATTTATCCATGTGGATAAAGGGCATTGCAGTAAAAGGCGCGAAAGGTGGTATAATAAATGCATGAATAAATATATCATTGTAATCATGGCGACGATGCTGTTTGCGGCAAATGCATCGGCACAAGAAGCGACCACTACGCCGGCCGCTGCTGTCGAAACGACGACGGCTGCTCCCGTTCCGCCGGTACGAAGAACGTTGATCCGGGATACGCTGGATGCAGGTAGGACATTGAGGCAGGGTACGGTTCGCAAGGCGGAAGAAATAAGAAATGAGCTTCGCGAAACAAATGAAGCGACCCGCGAAGGAGCGCGCACGGTGCAGGAGGGCATCCGGCTGGAGTTGCAGCAAAAGCGCGAAGATATCCGCGGTGGTGTTGCGACGTCATCGCGTGAAGAGTTGCGCAAGACCATGGAAGAACAGCGCGAAACGGTAAAGCAAAAGATGGAGCAGGTGAAAAAAGAAGTGGAAGTGCGTCGTGAGGAGTTTAAGCGCACAATGGAAGAACGACGCGAAGAAGTAAGGCATACGATTGAAGCGCGACGCGAAGAACTGAAAACGAAGCTCGAAGCGATCCGCGATGAAAGAAAGCGTACTGCAGTAGAAAAGATCGACAAGCAGTTTGAAGAGATCAATGCAAATAGGCTCGAGCATTTTTCCAACGCGGTGGATCGGTTGGAGAAAGTATTGCAAAGCGTCGAATCGCGGGCCGCAAAGGCGGAGGAGGCAGGAAAAGATGCCGTAGGCGTAAAGGAGGATATTGCATCGGCGGAAACGGTCATTGCGGCGGCACGTGCGGCTATCGTAGCGCAGTCGACAAAGACATATGTACCGACGATCGACCAGGAAAGCGAGTTGCGCGCCGATGTGGGTGAAACGCGACAGGCGTTGCAAGCGGATCTGAAGGTTGTGCAGGATGCGGTGCGCGCGGTACAAGAGGCTATTCGTAAGGCAGCCACCGACCTGGCAAAAATCCCCGGCGTGAACACGGTCGACGCTCCGGCAACGTCAACCGCAACTTCAACTAACCAATAATGCGAACCATGACAAAAAAGAACTACACGATCATTGCGATAATCCTCGTTGCTATTATGGCTGGATTCATATGGTGGAGCGGCAGACGAGCGGAGCAGATTCCTGAAACAATAGCGCCGGCCGATACGACCGACGCCATTCAGGCGGAACTGGACGGCATTGACATCGGCGAGCTTGATGCCGAATTTGCCGATGTTGACGAAGTAATCAAAGGGCTTTAAGGAGTAAGTATTAAAACACCCCGCAAGGGGTGTTTTAATACAGTTTATGTTTTGAGATGCTCAATAAGCGCCAACTCAAGTGGAACGATTGCAAATGGGCTATAGCGCATTTCCGTATAGGCAACGATCAATGCCTTTACCAGTGCGATGGTCGAGCGCTCGTCGACGGCTTTACCGTGTCGCAGGATGGTGTCCACTTCGCGGGAAGTGTAGAGTTGGCGGAAATCGTGTTCAAGCTTGGGGCTGAAGCGGATAGCCAGTACGCGTCGATAGTAGTGGATAAGGTCCTTTGCGAACTGTACGATGTTGTGCCCGTCTTCGTGTATGCTATTGATGTTTGCCAGCGCCCCGGCGAGATCTTTCGTAATGATTAGATCGACAAGATCGCTGACGCGGGAAAATGCGACGCGTCCGAGGATGCGCTCGACACTCTCAACGCTGATCGTTTCTTCCATGGTGGCTATTTGGTCGAGGAGGGATTCAGCGTCGCGGAAGCTGCCATCCGCTCCGGCCGCGATCAATTCAAGCGCCTCTTCGTCGAAGGCTATCTTTTCTTCGGATACGATCTTTTTCAACTTGTCTACAAGCTCTTTGAGGGGAACCTTTTTGAAATGAAACCGCTGCGCGCGCGAGGCGACGGTCGGAGGAACTTTATCGTATTCTGTGGTCGCCAAAATAAAAATCGCGTGTCGGGGCGGTTCTTCGAGTATCTTAAGGAGTGCGTTGAATGCATCTTTGCTGAGCTGATGTACCTCGTCAATGATAAATACCTTGTAGGCATAGGAAGACGGGGAGAGGAGCGCGCCTTCTTTGAGACTGCGAATGTCATCGATACCGCGGGTCGAGGCGGCGTCGATCTCGATGATGTCCATGGCGTTGCCGCTGTCGATTTCGATGCAGGCATGGCAGGCGTTGCAGGGCTCTCCGAGTTTCTTAAAATCGGCATCGGTGAGCCGTTTTTGGCAGTTTGCGATTTTTGCGATCAGGCGCGCGGTGGTCGTCTTGCCGCTTCCGCGGGCACCGTAAAAAAGATAGGCATGGCTAAGCCGATCCGTTTTCGCGGCATTTCTGATGATCCGGATGATGGATTCCTGCCCCAGAACATCCTCGAACCGCTTGGGGCGGTATTTGCGATAGAGTGCAAGCATGATATATGGAATAATTGTACGCTATGGCAGGGGTATTTGCCAACGCCTTTACAAAATAAAAGAAAATATGTAGCATATGGATAGACTGTGCAGAAATGCACGACGTTAACAATAACACATAGTACGGGAGGGCGGCTGTCATGGCACTATCAAAAAATGTTTTTTGGAGCAGATTTATTCTTACGATGACGTTAGTACTGATGGTTCGCGAAGTGCTGGTACTGATACGAGGCGTGACACAGCCGAAAACATTCGCTGCGGTCAACGGTGTACTCGAGTTTCCGGTTCCGCAGATCAATACCCTGTCGGGCTGGATGCTGAATTATGTGGGGTCGGCAGCGGTTGTTGGCATCACGTATTGCACCATAAAATACATTATGGATAAAAAGGATGTCGTGCTCGGCATTGGTGGGTTTGCTATCGGGTTTAGCCTGCTGGCTACCGGTCTTGCCGGTTCGTCATTGATCATCTGGCTGCCCGTGGCTCTGGCAATGGGGATAGCGACTGCATATATTGCGGAAAAGGCGCGCACGTTCCCCGCATCGGGGATATTGTCTTTGGAAATGGGCGCGATCATCGGCATGACGGCAAGTGTGGCGCTGGATTACGGCTTGTTTGCGGCAGCCGCAGTGGAGTTTTGGGTTTCTTGCCTGTACTGGGCAGGCATCATCGCGGTCGTATTGTATTTTGAAAACAAGGAAAGCCGGCACGACGAAGATGACGGCTGGGAAGAAGATTAGGATGGCAGGGCGTGAATACGCCGGCAGCAAGAAAGGACCTACCACGGTAGGTCCTTTATTTTTGGGCTTTTTTGGCGTATGATTTTACCAATATGGTAGACATCAAATACATTAGAGATAACGCAGAAGCGGTCAAAGGTGCCATTAAAAACAAGCACGTTGACCTTAATTTGGACGAATTATTGGAGGTGGACAAGGTCCGCGTCGATTTGCAGCAGAAGGTTGAGCGGTTGAGCGCGCTAAAGAACGAACTGAACGAGCGCATGAAAACGGCATCGGCAGACGAGCGGGGAGTGATCATCGAAGAAGGGAAAAAGGTGAAGGAAGATCTTTTTGTTGCCGAGCCGGCCTACCGCGAAGCAAAGCAGAAATTTGATGAATTGATGGTCCGCGTGCCGACCGTACCGTCGAGCGATACGCCGCTCGGAGCGAGCGATGCGGACAATGTGGAAGTCTATCGCTGGGGCGAGCCGAAAAAGTTCGATTTCGAACCGAAGGATCATGTGCAGTTGGCACAGGAGCTCGACATTATCGATTTTGAAAAAGGCGCCAAGGTAAGCGGCTATCGCGGGTATTATTTGAAGAACGAAGGCACGCAGTTGGTGATGGCGTTGATGATGTATGCCGTCAACAAGATGGCGCAAAAAGGATATACGGCCATGATCCCGCCGACACTGGTTAAGGGATTCTCGTTGTTTGGGAGTGGATATTTCAAAGGAATGGATTACGATCCGGAAGTGGATGAAATCTATCAAATAGCGACAACCGATAAGGACGCAGAAGGTGCGGCCGCAAAAGATAAGAAGTTTTTGGTCGGAACCGCCGAGCCGTCATTGCTTGCATATTATTCGGACGAAGTGTTAAAGGAAGAGCAGCTGCCGATCCGTTTGGCAGGATATAGTCAGTGCTATCGCAGTGAAATAGGAAGCTACGGCAAGGATACAAAAGGCATGTACCGCGTGCACGAGTTCATGAAGGTAGAGCAGGTGGTCATCGCCAAAGCAGATGTAGAAGAAGCGAACAAGCTTCAGCAGGAGATGATGGATATCTCGCGCGAGATGCACGAGGAGCTCGGCCTGCCGTATCGGCAGATACAGATCTGCGCCGGCGACATGAGCGCAGGCAAGTTTCGCGCATTCGACATAGAGGCGTGGATGCCGGGCCTGAACCGCTGGGGTGAGACGGGATCGGCGAGTAATTTTGTCGATTGGCAGGCGCGTCGCCTGAACGTGAAATATGTCGACGCAAACGGCGAGCGGAAATATGTGTATATGTTAAACAACACGGCGTTGCCGAGCCCGCGTAGTTTCATAGCGGTACTGGAGAATTACCAGCAAGCCGATGGAAGTGTGCTAATTCCCGAGGTGTTGCAAAAGTACACGGGATTTGCAAAAATTGAAAGACGTAAGTGAGGTCAGACGGTCAAATTTGATTGTTCTGAAAATTAATCTTGCGATTCGGGTGGCTTCCTGTGAGGGGAAGCCATTCGTTTGCCAGTGTAGCTCAGTTGGTAGAGCAACGCACTCGTAACGCGTAGGTCGCCGGTTCGATTCCGGCCACTGGCTCATGGAGAGGATAGCAATAAATGTATTGGCAATTAGAGATAATGAGATTCTTCTTGTAAAAAAGAATGAAACTTGGATTTTGCCGGGAGGAAAGCCCATGGAAGGGGAATCCGAAATGGATTGCCTACAAAGAGAGATAAAGGAAGAATTGCCCTTAGTGGAAGTATCAAACATTAGATACTTTAATGATTTTGTCGGTATTACGCCGCATAAGGGGGACATGCTACGCGCGAAAGTATATTGGGGAGACGTGAAAGGGGAAATTAAACCGAATGCCGAAATCAATTCGGCGCAGTGGGTAAAAAGAGAGAAAATGGAAGAATACGCATTAAGCGACATTACACAAAAAATAGTTAATGCGTTGAAATAAAAATCATGACAGAAGAATCAAAACGACAACTCGAAGACATCAAAACAGAAGCCGCCCACTTGCGCGCTTCTTTTGATATTGATACGAAAGCGAACCGCGTAAAGGAGTTGGAATATGAAATGGGCGATCCTGATTTTTGGAACGACCGCGAAAATGCAGATGCGAAGATTAAGGAATTGGGAGAGGTAAATGAAATGGTAAAAAAGTTTAAGGAAATAGGCGAAGAGATTGAGATGATCGAACTGTTGGCGGGAGATAAGAAAGAAGACGAAGAAATCGCCGCCGCGTTGGCTGCATTGAAAAAGAAGTTGCAGAAGATCGAGATAGAAAAACTGTTCAGCGGAAAATACGATATGCAATCGGCAATCGTAACGATTCAGGCGGGTGCCGGAGGAAACGAGTCCGAAGATTGGGCGGGTATGTTGTGCGAGATGTACGAAGGCTATGCCCGGCGCCGCGGTTGGAAGTTTACGATTATCGATGAAAGCGAAGGGGAGCAATCAAAGACGGCGCGCCATGCGTACAAAGGGGTGACTTTTGAAATGAAGGGAAAATACGCCTACGGCTACTTGAAAAAGGAATACGGCGTGCATCGGTTGGTGCGCATTTCGCCGTTTTCCGCGGAAGACAAGCGGCATACGTCGTTCTGTTTGGTCGAGGTCATGCCCGACCTGCCTTCGGTAGATCTTGAAGGGTTTGTGATTCCCGAAGACGACCTGAAGGTCGAGTTCTCGCGTGCCGGAGGTCCCGGCGGACAGAATGTGAACAAGGTAGAAACCGCGGTGCGCATTACGCACGTTCCGACAGGGCTCGTGTCATCATCGCGCGTAGAGCGTTCGCAAATGGCGAACCGCCAATTGGCCATGAACCTTTTGCGTGCACGCTTGGTGAAACTGATGGAAGAACAGCAGGCAAAGGAAGTGGGGGACCTGAAGACGCGAACGAAGGTAGAATGGGGAAGTCAGATTCGTTCCTATGTGCTGAACCCGTACAAGATGGTCAAGGATCATCGCACGGGAGTTGAAACATCCCAGGCGGAGCGGGTATTGGGTGGAGAGCTGGACGAATTCATCGATGCGGAATTGGGATGACAAAAAACGGCTAAACATATAGCCGTTTTTTGTCGTTGGACACGGCGGAGTCAGATTTGGTATACTAAGTTTTAGTTAAGGGAAGATTTAGCATTCGACAACAGCCCCCTGTATTCCTCGTTGTAGGTTGTAGGTTGTAGGTTGTCGGTTAATTGTCATGATTATTTTTCAAAACGTTACCAAGATCTACAAGATGGACGACCATGAAACGGTCGCCGTCGAAGACATCAATCTGCACATTCATCAAAAAGAATTCGTTTCCATGGTAGGAAAGTCGGGAGCGGGAAAGTCTACGCTAATCAAACTGCTTACCGGCGAAGAAAAACCGACCAAGGGGAAAGTGAGTTTTGGTTCATACAATGTAAACAAGCTGAAGCCGAACGAATTGCCTTTTTTGCGTCGCAAGATGGGGGTTATTTTTCAGGACTTCCGATTGTTGCCGAACAAAAATGCATATGAAAATGTAGCATTTGCATTGGAGGTTGCCGGCAGGACCCAGCAAGAGATCATGGAGTTCGTACCGCAGGCGCTTGAAATGGTGGGGTTAAAGGACAAAATGCGCAACTTCCCGCGCGAATTGTCGGGCGGAGAAAAACAGCGCGTGGCCATTGCCCGCGCCATGATCAATCACCCCGATGTGATCATTGCCGACGAGCCTACCGGGAATCTTGATCCGGTCAACACATGGGAAATTCTCAAGCTTTTGTTGAAGATCAACGAGCTGGGAACGACCGTCATTTTGACGACGCATAACAAGGACATTGTGAATAGCATCAACAAACGGGTGATCAGCGTGGAAGATGGTCGGATCATCCGGGACGAAGAAGAAGGAAAATATATATTAGTTTAATGGGTGGCGGTCGACGAGTTTCGGGCGATGTGCAACGGCAGGATGAGTTGGACACGATCCGTATACCGTATACCGTATACCGTATACCATTTGCATGTTAACTACACTCTCACGCGTTATCAAATATGGACTGGTTGGTTTTTGGAGAAATGGCTGGTTGTCTACCGCAACGATCGCCATAGTCTTTTTGGTGCTGGTCGGTTTTGGTGGATTGCTGATGTTTAACTCGTTGGCAAATATCGTATTGGCGGACATACAGGATAAAATAGACATCAGTATCTATTTCAAGGTAGACGCGCCCGAGGATCGCATATTGGAAGTGCAGCGCGCGCTTGAAAGCCTGCCCGAAGTGAAGGAAGTGGAATATGTTTCCCGCGATACGGCATTGGAAACATTCCGGGAACAGCACAAGGATGACCCGACGGTTTCGCAGGCGTTGGAAGCGCTTGATGAAAATCCGCTTGCCGCAGCCATCAATATCAAGGCGCGTGAGCTGAAAGATTACGAAGCAATCGCCGGATATCTTGATAAGGAATCATACAAGGACATTACCGACAAAATATCCTATGCGCAAAATATCGGCGTCATAGATCGGTTAAAGAGCATCAAAAGCACAGTAGAGCAGGGGGGATTGTTGCTCATCATATTTATCAGTCTTGTCGCTGCGCTGATTATCTTCAATACCATTCGCCTTGCGATCTATTCGAACCGCGAAGAGCTTGCGGTTATGCGATTGGTAGGAGCTTCAAACTTCTTCATTCGTGGGCCCTATATGATCGAAGGGATTATTTATGGCATCGTGGGAAGTATTATGAGCGTGATAATGGTCACGATAGGCGTATTCTATGCAGCGCCATACGTAAAGATATTCGTACCGGATATCAACGGGTGGACGTATTACCTTTCGAACTTTTTCATGTTCATGTCCGCGCAAATATTCTTTGGCGTCGGGCTGGGCGTGGTATCAAGTTACATTGCAGTGAGAAAATATTTGAAGATATAATAAAAAAGCCCCGAAAGGGGCTTTTGTGTGCGCGGGGCATAAGTCCATTGCACTACGATGTAAAGAGCGTGGCAATCGCCTTGATCGCCTCTGCTTTTTCCCTGCTGCCATGCGGCACAGACCTGTATGCCTCGAGCATTTCCGCAAGTGTAGTGCAGAAGGACAGACGCTTGCGCATGGCTGCAAGGCTTTCGGGGCTCTTGAGTGGCGCGTTCACCTGTGCTTCACAGGCCTCCGCAAGATCGGTTGCCCGTTCTATCTCGGTCGCCGAGAGCTTTCGCCACGCGTGCAACGCTTCCGCCTGAATGACGCTTTTATTGGGGGCGTAGTGGAATACCATGCGTGCCTGTTTGGCGGTAGTGCAGAGAGCGAGCCAAGTAAGAATCAGATCAGCCTCTTCCCGACTCCCGTGGGGCACGTGCCGGTATTTTTCCAGTGCTTCTTCGAACGTACCGACCGGTTTAACGGGGGATGGAGGCAAAAGCCCTAAGCCGCTGACGATAAGATCGATGGGGATGCCAGTCATTTCTTCCATGGTGCATATCTGCTCAGGGGTAAGCATGGGATGTCCTCCAAATGTAAGAGTTGTTGGCTTGGATGGGTACTGACTTCTTGATACCATACGGCTAAACATTTGTAAACGAAACTAAAAAAAGCGCGCCATATTGGCGCGCTTTTCATTACTGACTTTGAATTACGAAACTCCATTTGCTGCTTTACAATAGCACTGTCATCCTGAATTTATTTCAGGATCGCTTAGTGATATCAATCAGATTCTGAAACAAGTTCAGAATGACAAAGCGAGTTTCGTAATGCAAAGTTACTGAAGATGATAGATAAAGATCGATGTGCCGGCACGGGCATCGGGGTCGTAGGGTGCCCGTTCTTTTACGAGCCACGGGTATTCATCTTCCGGCTTGCGATAAAACCCGGGTGCGGTTGGTGCGATGGCGTTTTGCAGATTGTTGATCGAAATGGCGAGCCATTCGATGCTCTCCTGTTTGGGGTTGCCCATGGCAGAGTTCCAATCGACCGCCTTGTCTCCCAAATAGTAATGCACACTGCCACCGCCGAAGTAATTGACGGCGATCTTGTCGATATTATGTTCTTCGGTAAATTGGGCGAGCCGCTTAAGGTCTTGACCCCAGTCGTAATTCGAATCGGTTACGATGCGGTAGCCGTTCGGCGTACCATCGGCAAGCGTATTGAAGTACGATATGAAGTAGGGACCGGTCAAAAGCGATTCGGCGATGTACCACACGACAAAGAAAATGACGGCAGCCGTTTTAAAGGACGATTTGACCATACCAACGATGGCGGTCATGAGGTTGCGGAACAACCCTTGAGTAAAATCGAAATCCTGTCGCGTCCACCGTTTGATGCGTCCGGCGGCAATGATGTACATGAGTGGGATGGTCGGCAATACGTGCCTGATACCGATGTTAAGAGAGCTGTTCATGCTGTAGGCCCAATAAAGAACGATGAACGAAAGCATGGAAAACTCGGCGAAGTTCAGATTGACATAGGTAAAGAAGCGATCTTTGAGACTGGATGGTCCGCGGAAATTTTTAAGGAATGAACCGATGCCGAGTAATAGTGCAAAACCAAGAAGAATAAGCGACGGCAGTGGCTCTTTGTAGAAGAACACGACCGGGAAGTAGCACCACCAACCCGCGGCGGAAACTTCGTTCATAAAGTACCCCGTATTGCCACCCGTAGCACGCTGTATGACCATCAATACGCCGAGCATATATTGGGCAAACGGGCGTGTGATCGCGTTGGTCGTCATGGCGATGTCGAGGTCTGCCAAGCAGCGCGCATTAGGTTGCGCAAGCGTGCAAGGAGGAATGGCGTCGTCTTGCATGCCGAAAGAGGTCAAAATAGCGGTGGTATCGGCAGTTTGCTTTTCCATCGGGTAGTTAATCATGATCGGAACATATACAAGGTAGACCAGCAGATACCCGATGACAAAAATACCGGCAAGATAGGCAAGATAACGGAATCCGTACTGCACAAAATGTTTGAGTTTGGCAAAAAGCGAAACGCGATGGTTGAACGCCTTTACGAACACGAATACGGCAATCAAAAACAGGAAGAGCGGAATAAGGAGAATCGAGGAAAACTTAAGCAACTGGGCGATGCCGTATGCGAGGCCGGCATACACAAGGTTCTTTCGCGAATTATGCATCATGAACCGGCTAAAGAAGAAGATAGCCAAAATAAATCCGAGCGATGCGCCGATGTCGGTGGTAACATAATGTCCATGGGCAAGAATGGACGGGGAATAGGCGGTCAATGCCGTTGGAATAAGCGCCCACCATGAGCCCATAAGCGATTGCGACCATATGAAGATCAAGAAGGAAAGCAGAACCGTAAGGACGATCGGTCCAAAACGGGCCCACTGGATCAGTCGATCGGCGTCATTTCCGGATTCATAGAAAAATTGGGTTCCCGCGACCCACTGGCCGTTGACGTCGTCCTTCCATGCCGGACTATCCGTAGGGAAGGCAAGGTCTTGAAACAGAAGCGGCAATGCCGAAACTATTTTGACCAAAGGCGGATGTTCCGGGTTAAGTCGGGCATCAAGCTCATGAACATAGCCGTAGCCTGCCGGCACATGGGCGAGCTCGTCCATGATCGCGGATTCCTGTTGCGATGCATCAAGCATCAGCGCGAACGATGAAATAAGAATGATGGCGAGTATGCCATATTTAACGAACGTGAATATGTTTGGAATTCGCATGGGGTGGAAAATGAATAAATGAATAATAAATTGGTTGAGTTGCCGACAAATTGGCAATGTTTGCTATAATTATAGCAAAAGTTTATCCTTCCCGCGAAGGAGGGAATTCAAAGCACTGTCATCCTGAACTTGACCCTCGGCGTTGCTAACGATCCGTCAGCCGACGGATAGTGTGCAACGTGCCGGGATACTTGAAGCGCATAAGGTTTGCGCGCTTCAAGTGATTCAGGATCTTGTGCTTAAGTAATGAGATTCCGAAATAAATTCGGAATGACAGATAAAATCTATGCTCGGCATACAAAAAATAAAACCACTCAAGTGGACGAGCCACGCTTCCACCGTCATTCCCGCGGAGGCGGGAATCTGTGTGATGTAAATATGGAAATCTTCGGAAAAATAAAACCACTCAAGTGGACGAGCCACGCAAAGATGAAAATGAACTTCTACCGCCTTTCGGAGGGGCGGGTGCGGCGTGTTTTGCATTCGCCTCGCCGCATAGAGGAGGGTATAGCAGAAGATACGATAGCCATGATGCAGCCGGTGTCGATGACCAAAACGACTAAAGGGGCGGAAGACTGGAATCAGGAGATATGGGTCATGATCGTGGAAACCCCGAGCGAACGGCGGGTTATTTCCGCATGGCGCTACCCGGGAAAGACAAAAGTAGGCGAGCCGTTGCCGGCCGAGATACTGCAGGAAATGAGAACGATTTCGCATTGACAAATACGCCCAATTTGTTACTATAGGTCCAATACCGTAGACAGTAGGCATTTGTAAGACCTACCGAGGAAACTCTCCGAATGGAGACGATTCTGCGGCGGTATGCCGTTTTTTATTTGTTAGGTATTGTCATTCCCGCGAAGGCGGGAATCCAGTACTATATAGATTCCCGTTTTCACGGGAATGACAAAATAAAAACGACACGAAAGGTCGGATAAATAACCGACAACCAATGACCAATAACCAACAACAAAAATGCAAAATGCCGCAAGGTATCCGCATCCCCGTTGTAGGTTGTAGGTTGTAGGTTGTAGGTCAATATAATGAAAACAAGAGATCAAAAGAAAGTGATCATTGCGGAAACGCAGGATATGATCAAGAACAGCAAGAATATGATGTTCGTCAACTTCACCGGAACCGGCGTGGAAGATATCAAGGAATTGAAAAAGACCTTGCGTCCCCTCGGATCGACGGTGCGGGTGGTGAATAAAAAGCTGTTGCGCGTGTCGCTCGAAAAAAGTGGAGTTGATTTCAACCCGGAACAGTTCGAAACACAGCTCGCAACCATCTTCTCTACTGCCGATATCTCCGATATTGCAGGTCCGGTCTACAAGTTCTTCAAATCGAAGGAAAAGAAAGGGTTTGATATTTACGGAGCATACGACATGAAGGGACAGATGTTCATGGACGCGGTCATGACTAAGGCGGTCGGACAGTTGCCGTCGCGTGAAGTGCTTCTTTCGCAGGTCGTTGGTGTGCTTGCAGCACCGATCAGCATGTTCCTCTATATCTTGACGGAGAGAGGTAAGATGGTCGAAGCAAAATAAAAATTAACCGATAACCGACAACCGATAACCAACAACAAGAATACAAAAGACCGTTTGGTAAAGCGTATTGTTCTACTGTAGGTCGTAGGTGGTGGGTTGTAAGTAATACACACATGAAAACTATCATTGAAAAAATCGAGACCATGACTGTCGTTGAATTGGCGGAATTGGTACACGCATTGGAAGAAAAGTTTGGCGTTTCAGCATCGATGCCGGCAGCAGCCGGAGCAGGCGCAGGAGCAGCCGAAGCGGAAGAAAAGTCTGCATTTGACGTCATCCTGAAGGCGGCGGGCGAGCAGAAGATCAATGTTATCAAGGTTGTAAAGGAAGCCACCGGATTGGGTCTTAAGGAAGCGAAAGACCTCGTAGACGGAGCACCGAAAGCGATCAAGGAAGGCATGAAGAAAGAAGATGCCGAAGCATTGAAGACCCAGCTGGAAGCAGCAGGAGCAGTTGTGGAGTTGAAATAAGCTCAACGCAAAAAACAACCCGCAAGGGTTGTTTTTTGTTGTAGTTTGCATAACTAACGCACATTTCGGACAATAGAACTTCTATCGAGCAGATGGAGTAATAAATTAAGGATACGCCCTTTGAGCTGTCATACCGGCCCGTTCGTCCACCAGCCCTGCCTGCCGGCAGGCAGGTGGCGGATCAGGGTAAAGCTCCGGACGGTATCCAGAGTCTTTAGCACAAAGCGGCGCTACTGCAAAAACCTGGATCCCGGCCTCCGCCGGGATGACAACCCCCTCTGCTATCGTTTGTTCATTACTCACAAAATCTATTTTTTGTCCGAAATGTGCGTTAGTTGAGTAGCAGTTGACAAAATATAAAAAGTGGTTTAGTTTATTAAAAGCAATGGATTTACAAGATAATAAAAACATAGCGAGGTGAAAGTATGGAGGGAATGTGCTATTTTTGTGAGAAAGGCGGCGATTTGGTAGAGGTGAAAGTTGGGGTGGATTACCCTTTCTCCAAGTACGCCCATCGCAGTTGTGATGTGGTATTCCAGAAATTGCCCCATTGGCTTTTTCTAGTCGGCTTTCTCGGGAGCTTTATCGGGGCGTTGACGGGGTATTGCTCGTCGAGGCTATGCGCCGGTTTAATGATCGGCACCCCCATCTTTTTCATGACACCAATATATGGATTTCTCGTATGGGTTTTGACGGGAAAGAGGTGTGGAAAAGTGGTCGAGCTGTAGATGCCGCAATACTTCAAGTAATGCCGTTACTGCGGCATTACGAAAGGCGAGGAAACCCCTCGCCTTTTTTGTTTGCAATAAAATCACACAACCCTACTAAGATCGCCATCGATGACCACAGGGTTAAAACCAATGATCTCATCGGCAAGGATCCCGGTGGGGATGCCGTTGTAAAGGAATATTTTCTTACCCAAGCGAAACGCATCGTACATTTCCAAAAAAGTCGCGCCGCCTATGTAGTTGGCAGTGCCATGTTTATCAAAGTTAAGTACGAGAACGGCGTCGGTTTGTTCCATAACATCTGTACTGTGTCGAAGCATGGTAGCTTTCCATTCCGCATGCGCCGCGGTGCCGACGGCGCGTAGCCGATCTTCCGTGGCGGGATCGTCGTAACAGTTGGGGAGTGTGATCGCGTGTCCGCTTGCTTCGAGCGTATTTTTGATGGCGGGAACCGTGTCGTAAAAATGCTTGCTGCAAATGATGAAGATGTTCATAATGTGGTCGCTACTGGATTCGAACCGGTGACCCCTGCAATGTGAATGCAGTGCTCTAACCAACTGAGCTAAGCGACCATTTGTCCAGTATATACGATTCAAAGGGTTTTTCAACGGGGTACTTCGGGATATATCTGTTGTGAAGAAAGGGCGTTTTAGGGTATACTATAGGAAACAGCGATCTGAGCACATTTTTTATGGACAAAATAAACATTCTTCTCGTTGACGATAACGAGGTGATTCGAATTTTTTTTAAGGATATTTTTTGGTTGCATGGACTCGAGGAGCAGTTTCATTTGGAGATTGCGACGGGAGTTGATGAGGCCATGGCGATTTTGCACGACCCGACAAAAAAGGTTGACGTGATATTTTTGGACCTCGTAATGCCGATAAAAAAAGACGGTAAGGACATTACGACATCAGAGGCCGGTATGAGCGTATTGCGTACGGTAAAGAGCGATCCGACGATGAGCCATATCAGGGTAATTGTATTTTCGGGGTATACCGACAAAAAGGATATCGAAGAAGCGAAAAAGAGCGGTGCCGATATGTATTTGGCAAAAGAAGAACACTTGCCGCAGGACTTGGTTAGGATCTTTGACGGTTTGGCAAAGAAAGACGACTCGTTGTATCAGTTTTCAAAATAAGAACGTATGGAACCGATCATTAAACTGCAAGGGATAAATCTATATTATGACCGGGGGAGGCCGACCGAGGTCTGGGCGTTGAAAGACGTGGACCTTGAGATCAACAAAGGCGAGTACTGCGCGTTTTTCGGGCCGTCCGGTTGCGGTAAAACGACAATTTTGTACGTATTGAGCGGCATGGAATCGGAGCGGGTTTCGAGCGGGCAGGTATTGATCAATGGCCGCGACATTGCAAAGTTTACCAAACGTGAATTGGCAGTTTTTCGGCAGATCGGCGTCGGTATCGTGTTTCAGCAATTCAACCTAATCCCATCCATTTCTGTGCTCGACAACGTTGCATTGCCGATGGCGTTTTTGGGTATTTCCCTTGAACGGCGCAGGGCTGAGGCACAAAAGCTGTTGGAGCGTTTAAATATCGCGCCATACGCAGCTCGCTTGCCGGCGGAACTTTCCGGAGGGCAGCAGCAGCGCGTGGGCATTGCGCGTGCATTGGCAAACAACCCGCCGATCATCATCTGCGATGAACCGTTGGGAAACCTCGATTCGGAAAACGCGAACAAGGTGCTTGAGTTTATGAAGGAGTTGAATGTAAAGGACGGCCGGACCGTCATTATGGTTACGCATGAAGCATGGAGTTTGCGCGACGTGCGCAAGATATTTTACATGAAGGACGGCAAGATTCTTCGCGTGGAAGAACCAAAGGAGCGCGGCGATGTGGTGCAGGCGGTGTCGAAGCTCATGAACCAGCAGCTGAACCCCGACATGGGCGAGCCTCAGATCATGGCAAAGACCCTTTCAAACATGCTGCTGCGCGGCTATTCGGTCGACGAAATAAAACGGTTCGAGTTCTTTTTGTTACAGCGCCTGACGGACCATATCGAAGGCGATGTGTTCCGTGAAGTGCTTGATCGGTCATACAGGAATGGAGGTGTCGGCCTTTGGAAAGGAAAGGCGGCGAAGATAGGATTCCTTGTGGATGGGATCATGGACCAGCGCCACACGGTTGAAGAGATCTATATGATGCTGGAGAAAAATCCGGAGTCGCCGCTGGTTGAGGAAGTGCAAAAAATGCGCAAGTGGCTTCTTGAGGAATATACGGGCAAGGTGGACGAACAGCAGAGGTTGCGATTGGATGAATTGATTGCGGAGCGTTTGAGAAATATCATTACGCCTAAAAACTTCGCGCAGGTCTTGAATCTGTCAAAAAAACAATTCGGACTCGGACTGTCGATGCGGTCGTCGAATCGCATCGCGGAAAAATTTGAGTCGATATTGGGAGGAGGAGAAGATATGTCACGGGATATGAAGTTGTAATACTATGAATGAACACATGGAAGAATCAAGAAATCATTTATCAGCGATCGATCTGATGCGCCTTTCATTGCGCGTATTCAAGACGAAACCGATCCGCACATTTTTGACCATCATGGGTATGTCGGTCGGTATCGGCACGGTCATGTTCTTGATATCCATGGGGTATGGTCTCCAGTTTATTTTGATTGGAAAGCTGGTTACCACGGAAGATTCACTGATGGCGTTGGGCGTGAGCTATCCGGCGGAAAGTGAGTTGAGTATCAACCCGCAGACCATGGAATCTATCGCGAACATGCCGAATGTCGGAGAAATAAGTCCGATGGCAGAGTTCCCCGGAGAGATCAAGGTGGGAGGATCGACGGGATTGATCATCGCAAGAATTATCGAACCAAGCTATTTTCGGCTATCCGGCTTGATCCCGGACGTGGGGAAGGCGTTTAAGGAAGGGGAAAAGGGGATAGTGCTCTCGAGTCAGGCGGCAAAGCTGCTCAATATGGCGCCAGATCAGACATCGGTCGGCAAAGACATCGGCTTGAAGCTGACCTATCAGGGGGCGGGTGATCAAGGAGGGATAGGCGAAGAGATCGTATTGAACGATCCGATAAAGCTGACGGGCATTATCATCGACGATACGCAGGCGCCGTTCGCATTTGTATCCGCAGCGGCAATCGATAAAAAGCCACCCTTTTACAAGGAAATATTACTGAAGGCGACCAATATCGATTATGTGGAAACATTGCGCGATGCATTGATCGAGCAAGGGTTTATCATCTCGGCACGGCTCGACCTGGTAAATCAGGCAAAGAAGGTCATGAACATCATCACGACGATCCTGGGCGTATTCGGCATTGCGGCGCTTATCGTATCTGCGATCGGTATGTTCAATACGATGATCGTTGGTTTCTTGGAGCGTATCTACGAAGTGGGTATTATGAAGTCGCTCGGCGCGACGGATCGTGACGTAAAAAACCTATTTCTTATGGAATCGCTGTTGATGGGACTGTCGGGCGGCATCGGGGGGGTAACCATAGGGATCGCGGCGGGCGAAACGGTAAACTTTGTGTTGAGTATTTTTGCGCAACGTCTCGGTGGTAGTCCTATTCGCTTGTTCATTACCCCGGGTTGGTTTGTGGTCACAACGCTCATATTGTCTTCGATGATCGGACTGATCGCCGGGTTTTGGCCCGCGCATAGGTCGACGACGTTATCCCCGAAAGAAGCATTTAAAACAAGATAACCGCGTTTTTTTGTCATTCCCGCGGAGGCGGGAATCTAAAAAGACAATAAAATAAGATTGAGTGTGGATAACTAAAAAGAAAAACAGAAAACACAGATAAATACTACTTGATTTCAAAGCCACCGAGCGCAAGTCGGTGGCTTTTTTGTTGCATAGTTATTGTAAATGGTGTAAAATGGGGGAAAGTGGGGAGCGAATAGCGAAGCTATGAGCGACCCACTCCGCCCCCATACCTCATACCTCATACCTCATACCTTATACCTTATACCTTATACCTTATACCTTATACCTTATACCTTATACCTTATACTTTATACCGTATACCACCCCCCCACATGTTCATCGGCGAATACTCACACAATCTGGATGAAAAAGGACGCATGGCATTGCCGGCGAAGTTTAGGTCCAAACTGCGGGGAGCAGCGGTCATTACACGTGGCCTCGATAAGTGTTTGTTCGTGTTCAGCGCAGATGAATGGGAAAAGCTTGCGGAAAAATTAGTGGCATTGCCCATCACGCAGGCGAACTCCCGGGCATTTACCCGGTTGATGCTGGCGGGCGCCATGGATGTGGAAATAGACAAGCAGGGCAGAGTGCTGGTCCCGGATTATTTGCGCGAGTACGCAGGACTTACAAAAGCAGTGGTGGTGACGGGTCTCTATAATCGCATCGAATTATGGGATAGCGAACAGTGGAAGGAATATAAGGCAAAGACGGAAGCATCTTCCGATGAAATAGCGGAAAAACTTTCCGACCTTGGCATATAGGATAACCAATAACCAATAACCGATAACAGAAAACAAATGGGACTATAGCCGAATTTCCATCTCCCATCTCTAATCTCTCATCTCTCACCCCCCCATCTCTCATCCCTCTCATGTCACACATCTCGGTTCTCTTAAATGAAGTATTGCAACTACTTGACCCAAAGCCGGGGCAATTTTTCATCGATGGAACGACCGATGGGGGAGGCCATGCGGCTGCGGTCATCGAGCGTATCGGATCGGCGGGCATGTTCCTTGGGTTGGACTGGGACAAGGGAATGGTAGAGAGGCTTAAGGAAAAGTTTAAGACAGTAAAGGGAACGGTCATGGTGGAGCATGCGAACTACGCCGATGTAAGGGATGTGTTGCAACGGCACAAACTTCCGAAGGCAGATGGGCTGTTGCTTGACCTCGGATTTTCTTCGGTGCAATTGGAAGATGAGCGCGGAATGAGCTTTCAAAAAGATGAGCCCTTGGACATGCGCTACGATCTGACCGGCGATACGCCAACGGCGGCGAATGTGGTGAACGGTCTTCCCGAGCAGGAACTTGCCGATATGATCTATCAATATGGCGAAGAGCGAATGTCCCGGCGGATAGCAAAGCGCATCGTTGAAGAGCGAAAAAGGAAAAAGATACTCACGACAAAAGACCTCGCCGATATCGTTGCCGCGGCAGTAGGAAAGGGATACGAAAAGGGCCGCATCCATCCGGCAACGCGCGTGTTCCAGGCATTGCGGATCTATGTAAATCGTGAACTGGAAAATCTTGAAAAAATACTTGCGGAGTGCGGCGACATCGTAAAGGCGGAGGGTCGCATTGCGATCATTTCGTTTCATTCATTGGAAGATCGCATAGTTAAGACCCGTTTCAGGGAAATGGAAAAGGCGGGAAAGGGACGCATCCTGACAAAAAAACCGGTCACGGCAACGGAAGAAGAAATACGACAAAACCCCCGCTCCCGCTCCGCAAAACTCCGCGCTTTCGAAATGGCACCCCACTAATCAGAAAGCAAACCTATAATAATCGACACGCAGTGTCGTCCCCGCGAAGGCGGGGATCCACCGTGGTTTCAAATTAAGATTACAATCATCAATTAACAACGCTTAATCACGAACATGACCATAATTCGACAAAAAAAGGAATATAATCCGATAAAAAGACTCCTTGTGGGGCTCACCGTGGGCGCTGCATGCGCTGCGATAGGAGGAATCATTTTTTATAATCAAGTGGTAAATAACAGCCACGAAATAACACAGCGCAGGGGCGGCCTGCGTGACATGGAAGTGCGAAATGCCGAGTTAAAGAGCGAATTGTATGCGTTGACCGATACGCAAAAGATGCAGGAGTTTGCGGCAAACAACGGACTGGTGATCGAAAAAAATCCAAAATATGTGAGGCGGCAAGGATTGAGCATCAATGTGCACTGATGAATGAAGAATAATTTTGGGTTTTGTGCGCAATCGGTTATAATAGAAAAATTATTGTGGAAATAAATATAATTCTGTGACGACATGAAGTGGCGCATACGACTATTGATCCTATCTTTCGGAGTTTCATACATGCTGCTGATATCTCAGCTGTATAATTTGCAACTCAACAAAAATGCATTTTATGAAAGAAAGGCGGAAGCGCAACAGATCGCATCGGGAGTGCTGAATGCGAACCGGGGAACGGTCTACATGATCGACAAGAACGGCAATCGCACTCCGGTTATTTTAAATAAGGAGTTCAATGTGATCTATGCGGTTCCGAAGGAGGTGTCCGATCCCGATGTTGTTGCGTTGAACATCAGCAAGGTACTCGATTTGTCCGAGCCGGAGGTTAAAAAACAGCTGGCAAAGAACAACGACCTCTACGAAGTACTTAAAGTGAAGGCATCGCAGGAAGAGGTGGACGCGGTCAAAAAGCTTGCCATCCGGGGTATTTATATAAAAAAAGAGATAGGGCGCTTTTATCCGTTGGGCTCGCTTGCGAGTCATGTGCTCGGATATGTAAGCCCTGTAGATGAAGAAGAGAAAAAGGAGACAGGGTACGCGGAAAAGGGGCGATATGGTATAGAGAAACAATTCAACGACGAATTGGCGGGTATTCGCGGTACGATCAAGGGTGATCACATCGAAGCGTCGCGCGATGGAAGGGATATCACACTGACGATAGACAGAAATATTCAGGCACAAGGCGAAGAGATCCTTAAAAAATTGGTGGAGGATTGGCATGCGGAAAGCGGCACGGTCATAGTGCAGGAGCCGCAGACCGGCAAGATCCTTGCGATGGGCAATTACCCGACATTCGACCCGAACAACTATTGGGACGCGGAAATGAAAACGTTCATCAATCAGGCGGTGCAATCGGTCTATGAACCGGGATCGGTCATGAAGCCGATCACCATGTCGGCAGGCATTGATTCGGGCAAGATCACGCCCGATACGGCATATAACGATACCGGTTCGGTAACGTTGAACAAGCGAACGATAAAGAACTGGGATCTGAAGGCATACGGCCGCACGACCATGACGGGAGTCATCGAGCATTCCTTGAATGTGGGGACGGTGTTTGCGCAGCGCACGATGGGAAATGAAATATTCAAAAATTATTTCATCGATCGTTTTGCATTTGGCGAGCCTACGGGCATTGCATTGCCCGGGGAGCGTAATGGCGATTTGACGGCGATACGCGAAGGGAAGGACGTAAACTATGCAACGGCGGCGTTTGGGCAGGGCATAGCCATAACGCCATTGAAGATGCTGAGCGCGATCTCGGCCGTGGCAAACCACGGCATGTTGATGAAGCCGATCATTACGGCCGATGAACAGCCGCAGGAAGTGCGACGGGTTATTTCCGCCGATGCGGCGAGGCAGGTTGCGGAAATGATGGTAAGTGCTGTATATGTCAATAAGCTGGCAGAGATACAAAATTATCAAGTAGCCGGAAAGACGGGTACGGCATATGTGCCGAACTTCGGGGGAAGGGGGTACAGCGATGATGTGGTCAATACCTATGAGGGTTTTGCACCTGCGTACGACCCGAAATTCGTGATTTTGATCAAGCTCGAGCGCCCAAAGGGAGCTCCGCTTGCCGGCCAAACGGTCGTCCCTGCATTCCGTGAACTCGCACAATTCATACTGAACTACTATAATATAGCACCGGACAAGCCATAAACGACGCGTCGAAACCATGGTAAGCATATTGAAAAACATAATAAAGATAGGTGCCCGCATGATCATGCGAGTGTACCGCCCTGAGGTTATTGCGATCACGGGGAGCGTTGGAAAAACATCGGCAAAAGACGCCATTTTTGCGGTGCTTTCAAAAAAGGGAATATCGGGCTTAAGCGAAAAAGAGCGTTGGCGCGTGCGTCGGTCTAAGGGAAATTTTAATAATGAAATAGGCACCCCGTTGAATATCATTGGCGAATGGAGCGATGAGGACCTGAAGCTGATTAGTCTCGACACGCCCGCCGGTACGAGGCGGTTGCAAAAGGCATTTTTTTGGGCGCGTGCATTGTTGACCATGATCGCGGTCGCCATGGTGCCACGCAGAAAGAAGTACCCGCAGGTCTTGGTGCTTGAATTTGGCGCAGATAGGCCGGGGGATATAAAATATCTTCTTTCGCTTGCTCGACCAAAGATCGGCGTAGTAACGGCAATCGGCGAGATCCCATCGCACATGGAACAGTATTCCGATGTTGAGGCGGTCGCCCGGGAAAAGGCACGGCTTGTCGAATCGCTCCCTGTAGGAGGATGGGCCATATTGAATCATGACGATGACCTTGTGCTCGCGATGCGGGAAAAGACGCGTGCAAGAATCAAGACATTTGGATTTGCCGAAACAGCCGATATACGCATATCGAATTTTGAAAATATATCGGAGGCCGGTCGCCCCGAAGGGATTGCATTTAAAATAGAACACGAAGGCAGTTTTGTACCGGTTACGCTTAAGGGTGTCTTTGGCCGTGCGCAGGCATATAGCATCGCCGTCGCGTTTGCCGTAGGGGTTGCGTTCGGATTGAACTTGGTGGAAATAGCCGAGCTCGTGGAGCGGTATTATATTCCCGCAAAAAGAAGAATGAATTTGGTGGAGGGGATAAAAGACTCATGGATCATTGACGACAGTTATAATGCCGCGCCGCTTTCCGTGCGCGAGGCATTGACGACCATGAACGAACTTGCGGCAACGCGAAGAATCGCGGTATTGGGCGATATGCTCGAATTGGGACGGTTGAGCGTCGAAGCACACGAAAGCATCGGGAAGATGGTGGTGGGCGTGGTAGACGAGCTGTTCACGGTGGGCCCGCGCGGAAAGTTTATTGCCGAATCGGCGATAAAAAACGGCATGGCAAAAACGAATGTGCATGCGGTCGATACGGTAGGCGAGGTGCTGTTACAGGTTCAGGATACGATACGGAAAGGAGACTTGGTGTTGGTAAAGGCATCGCGGGCGATGGGACTTGATCAGGTGGTCGAAGAGATCCGCAATATGGCATAAATAACTAATAACCAATAACTTTTAACAGATAACAAATGAACGAGTTTAGATTTTTAGAATGGAGCGTTTATAGGGATGCTAAATTGGTCGTTAAAGAAATACATGGCATAATCGAACATTTTCCGCAAAAGTTCAAATATAGCTTGGGGGATCAAATAAGCCGATCCTCGATCTCGATAGTATTGAATATTGCCGAAGGAAGTGGAAAATATTCAGATCACGAGCTGAATAGATACTTTAATATATCGCTCGGATCGGTCAACGAAACTGTTGCCGCACTTGATTTAGCGAAAGATAATAGCTTGATTTTAGAAGATCAATTTAACGATTTATTGGGTAAGCTGGTAAGTATATCAAAACAGTTAGGTGGGTTTAAAAAGAAAATAGCGGCCGATTGACAGGGTGCAGTATTTTGTTATAAGTTATAAGTCGTTAGTCATTGGTATTTTGTATTACTCAGTTTGTCATAAGTTAAGAGTTATTAGTCATTAGTTAATTGCCCCCATCGTCTAGTGGTTAGGACAACAGGTTCTCATCCTGTAAAGAGGAGTCCGATTCTCCTTGGGGGCACAACAAAGAAATTAAGGTAATATAACGTATATAGAGTTGGCGTTTGTCTTGTTGTTTGTTGGCTCGTGTAGTATAATAATAATATGGTTGAAATGGCCCATCCGCAGATAGACGAGCGCATTTATAAGAATGCTGTTTTGTATTTCATTAAATACTGTAATAATCAGTATTTGCATGCAACAAAATTGAATAAGCTCCTATACTATCTTGACTTCATCTATTATCGGGATAATAAAAAATCAGTAACGGGCGATGTATATATTCATCAGGGGTACGGGCCGGTTCCGGCTCATATTGACGAAGTTCTTGCGGAGTTAAAAAATGAAGGAGTGATTGACGCTTCAATTGACTCATATAGGGACGGAGAATGTATAAATTTTGTGTTAACCAATATAAACAAACTCGATGAGTCAGTATTTTTGAATGACCAAAAAGATCTTTTAAAGAATATTTGCGATGAATTTGGCAATTGGCCAACGGAAAAGATTGTTGCTCAAACACATCTTGAGGCCCCATGGTTCTATTCAAAGCCTTATGAAGTCGTCGATTACGCCTATGCGCGTGACATTGATTTTTTTAAGGAGTAATTTTTTGAGTATGGCATGGGTTTATATTGAGCGCGAACAATTTGTCCGTTTATGTGAAAAGGTAGGAGTTTCCTGTGCGGTGCGCGAGGCAATTTGTGCATGGGCGCCTACGGTGACAAATAAGTTTGAAACTTCGCGTCAAAAGTTGGTTTATAGATCTCCTAATAATCGCTATGAAGCGTGGGCTGCGGGGATCCCGAACCCCGACAGCAATAAAGGGAAAAGCGGTGGGTATAGAATTGTTTATTTTATAGATCTTGTCGAAGGAGCAATAAATCTTGATTTCATTGCGGAGCGCAATGAATTAGGGTTTAGAGACGAGGGGCACCGAAAGAAAGATCGCTACAATGAATATATTCGTGGATTGAAAGACTATTTAAAAACACTGGAATAATGAACTGACCCCTATAAAGTGGACACGAAATAAAAACCCTCGTGTCCATTTTTTTGTTATACTATTCACTAATCCAACCACACAATGAGTAAACGCATACTTACCCAGGAGGAGCAGGAGACCCTCCGCCACAACCACAATGTCGCTTCCTGCAGCGCAAAGTCGATTTCATTTGCGCCCGCGTTCAAACAAAGGGCGATACGGGAATACAAGGAGGGCGTGTCGCCACAAGAGATCTTTTCGGCGATGGGGCTTCCGCTTTCACTAATTGGGCGGAAGACTCCGAGCAACTGCCTCAAAGAATGGCTCGCCATTGAGCGCAAGCAGGGCATTGATGCCCTGCTCTCCGATGGCCGAGGCAGGCATGGCAAGACAGGCAGGAAGCGCATTGAGCGTGTCGACAAAAGCAAAATGACCAAAGATGAGCGCATTGCATATCTTGAGGCTGAAAATGATTTTTTAGCGCAACTCCGGGGCATACCAAGAACATCGTTCAAATACCGCCCCGGGAACGATACACAGTGATTGATATGCTTCGGTCGAAGCACCCGATCGGACTGCTGTGCCGGGTCGCGCATGTGTTTCCGAGTGGCTACTACGCATGGCGCAAGAACGCGCCCAAACGGAAAAAGAAGGACGAAGAAGATCATATCCTTGCGGATACGATCCAAACATCGTGCGGGAAGAAGCTCGGCAAAGAGGGGTATCGGCAAGTATCCATGCGGTTCAAAGGCACTCACAACCACAAAAAGATCGCCCGGGTGATGAAGCAACACGGACTGCAGGCAAAGATCAGGCGCGCGGATCCATACAAGAAGATACATAGGGATGGCGGAGAACATTCGATCGCCCCAAATATTCTCAAGCGCGCATTCGACCACACGATTCTTTGGCCTCATCGGGTCTTTGGCACAGATATCACCTACATCCGGGTTGCCGACGGCAGGGGCTGGGCATATCTGTCCACGGTCAAAGACCTGTGCAGCGGAGAGATCGTCGCCCACGCGCTTTCGATGCATCCTGATACAGACCTTGTCCTTGCAACGCTCGATCGGTTCACTTGCGCTATCTCGCTTGAAGACCGTTTGGGCGGAATCATGCATTCCGACCAGGGATGTACATATACCGCACAGCGGTATCAGGAGCGCGTGCGTCAATGCGGCCTGCAGGTATCCATGTCCCGCAGGGGCAACTGCATCGACAATGCGTCCATGGAATCCTTCTTCGGACATTTCAAGGACGACCTGCCGGAGACCCTGCGGATGCACTTTCAAGAATTGCAGGAATGTGTCAATTCGCATATCATGCAATACAATATGGAGCGGAAGCAGTGGGACAGAAACAAAATGACCCCTGTGGAGTACAGGGATCATTTGCTCTCTTCCTGACCGCTCGGCGTTTTCTATTTCGTGTCTACGAAATGGGGGTCAGTTCATAACCCAGTGTTTTTAAATAGTACTAAGGAGGAGGCGAGAGGATTCGAACCTCCGATGCTGTTTGACCAGCATAACGCATTTCGAGTGCGTCCCATTCAACCGCTCTGGCACGCCTCCCTGTTGACCTATAACCTATAACCAATAACTGATAACAAAATACTTTTACAACTTATGACCGATAACCAAAAACCGATAACGGAGTTCAGATGCCCCCTCACGGTCTCGGAATTGGAGCGTGCAAGCAGTATAAGGGTTTTTAAGGCCTCTTTCAAGATTTGATTTTACCACTCTCGGTCAGGCTCAAAACCCGCATAAACACGGGGAATGGCATATGTGGGTGTGCCAACTTAAAAGCAAGATGCTTTTAAAAACTTGACACATCCAATATAAAGGTATATAGTAAATACAGAATTTGCTTTAAAAATCCCATAGAGTATTGCAGAAGTTAGCTACGAAAAGGAGACGGAAGTCATGATGGATCTCAAGGGAACAATCGCCGAACAGGTAGTTGTTGAGCTGGCAAAAAAAGGTGTGACCGAGGCGGATATTGAGCTGGTCGGCACCAAAGGTGGAATGTCGGCGGTTGGCATCTTCGTCGATGCGTTCATGCAGTGTCTCCGGCAGGTCAAGAATGCATGCCGTATCATGACCGGAGGCACCCGCACGACCGACGAGGTCATTGCTGCCGGCAGCTACGGCTGGGCAAATGACCTGGTCAACGGAGAGAATTTCCCTATGCGGCCCATGCCAGAAGGACACCGTGAGATCGTCTATCTCGAATTCGACCACAACCCCAGTTCCGAGGAAGTACTTGCGGAAGCGAAGAGGCAGGGGCTGGAGCGTCCCCGGTACGAAGATGCTCTGTTCTTTGGCGAACAGCACCCTGAGGAACAGCGCAAAGCCCCGGTCGTGTTCTTGCACGAACCTTGGCAGTCCCCAAACGGCAGCCTGGACGTGCTGGTACTCTACTGCTATGACAGGCGCCGCGACCTGAGTCTGCGCTACTTCGGCGACGGTTGGGATCGGCGGTGGCGGTTCGCGGTTGTGCGCAAGTAAATTGGAATCTGGGGATTTTGTGCCTTGTTGGGCACTTGAACCCTTGGAATCCTTAAAGCCCCTCGCTGTGCGAGGGGCTTAATTTTTTTTGGCATGCTTTCGAATGGACTGGAATGATATGCATTCACGAGTAATTTATGAAACAGGCCTTTCAGCCAGTCTCACCAGAGTGTGCCCTCGGGAGGAATCGAACCTCCATTACAAAGTTCGGAACCTTGCGTCCTATCCGTTGAACGACGAGGACGGTGTCGCATCAAAGATACCTATAGACGATAGCAAAATAGGTGGTGTATTTCAAGCTACATGTCGATAGCATGCGCGAGACTACCTCCCCCCATCTCTTGTCGAGAGGGGGCGAGGGTGGCGATTGTTTGACTTCTTGACTATCTGATATACAATAAAATCATATGAAAAAGGTCAATCTACAAATGCAATTACCCGTGTCCATTCTTCGTGAAGGGAAGCTGTTTGTCGCATACACGCCCGCGCTTGATCTTTCAACTGCCGGAAAAACCCATGCGGAGGCGCAAAAGCGCTTTCAAGAAGCTGTAGAGATCTTTTTTGCAGAAATTATTAAGAGGGGGACCGTTGATGAGGTTCTTGGAGAACTCGGATGGCAGAAGGTGAAAACAAAATGGACACCGCCCGTGGTCGTATCACATCAATCACAAACAATAGAACTTTCTTATGTCTAAAAAAGGTTCTATCGAGTGGAAGAAATTCGAGAAGTTCCTTTTGTTTGTCGGTTGTACATTTGACCGCGAGAAGGGCGATCATCGGATCTATTGGCGCGATGACCTGAAGCGGCCAATTGTCATTCCTCGCTGCAACCCGCTTCCACTGTTTATTATCAGGAATAATCTACGAATACTGAATATGACCATTGATGAGTTCGCGACAATACTGGGGCAACTATAAAATCCCGATCGTGTCGGGATTTTATGCTCTGTGCCCTCGGAGGGAATCGAACCCCCATTTTATCCTTAGGACGGATTTGTTCTATCCATTGAACTACGAAGGCAAATAGACGATATAAATGCCCTTGCAGCGGGCTTCTACATAGATTATATTGTTTGGGTTGCTGTTGCAAGTTCCATAAAAGTTTTATAGAATGGGAAAACTATCAAGGGCCATTAGCTCACTTGGTAGAGCGCTTCCATGGCATGGAAGAGGCAACCGGTTCGAATCCGGTATGGTCCACACCGTTGATTTGGACGGTAATAACGAAAAATACTACCAGGGCCTTTAGCTCATCTGGTAGAGCGCTACATTTGCAATGTAGAGGTGACCGGTTCGAGCCCGGTAAGGTCCACAAAATTAACACAAAACCGCCGATCTGTGATCGGCGGTTTTGTGTTAAATAGTGTAGGCGGAATTATTGTCCCGAGAGTAATTTTTTGGTAAACTGGAATAATGCAAGAGGTGTTTAATACTAAAATCCAAAAAAGAATAATTTTTGCCAAGGGAAAGCAAAATGAATTTGTAATCCATGCAAAGGATGTATCAGGGTTATCATGGATAGAGCTTGCGGAAAGAGTGGGAATACATAGGCGTACATTAAGTGACTGGAGGCGGGAGCGGTATACAATATCTGAATCAGGATTGGATAAAATTTGCGAAATTGCAAAAATTAAAAGGCCGCTTGATCTAACAACTCGGGACGCATTTTGGTATACATCTATTGGCGGGAAAATAGCCGGAAGATCGAATTTTAAGAAATATGGCAGGGTCGGCGGCGATCCGGAAAAACGCAAGAAAGCATGGGCAAAATGGTGGGATGAGACGGGGAAATTTAATCCGCCGCGCAATTGTTGTCCTAAAGAAATCAAGATTCCAAAAGAGGATGAACGACTGGCGGAATTTATCGGAATTATGCTGGGGGACGGCGGGATGACAAAAACGCAGGTTAGGGTAACGCTTAATTCCAAGACCGATGCGGAATACGTAAAATTTGTTCAAAATTTGATCAAGACCCTTTTTGATGTCGAGCCATCCTTGCAGATTGTGGAAAGTCGCACGACAACGGATGTTATCGTATCGAGAGTAAAATTGGTCGCTTTCTGTGAATCTATCGGGCTAAAGGTAGGGAGCAAATTAAAAAATGGGTCGGATATTCCAAAATGGATCAATAAAAATGATGCATTTAAGATGAATTGTATACGAGGATTATTTGACACGGACGGGTGTATATTTGGCGAGCGTCATAAGATAAAAAATAAGACATATGAGTATCCGCGATGGGCATTCGTTTCGGCTTCGGAGTATTTGTTGCAGTCGACATTCACTATTCTAAGGGAGCTGGATTTTTCCCCTAAAATCCGCAATAATAGAAGCGTTCAATTAGAGAGCAGGGCAGATATAATCAGATATTTTGAGGTAATAGGGACAAGCAATCTGAAGCACAGGAATAGGTTTAATAGAATCTTATTCAAATCGTGAGTTTATTTCGTGCATAAGGCGGTAGGGTGGCCGAGCGGTTTAAGGCGGCAGTCTTGAAAACTGTTATACCTGAAAGGGTGTCGCGAGTTCGAATCTCGCCCCTACCGCTTTGTGTAGGAAAATTGAAATGTCGACAGAGTGCTTGTCCTTGCGGAGTCGACGGTATTGAGTCTTTTAGTATATAGAATGAGTATCTGCAAAACAAGCATACCGAAAGGCATCAGGAGGATTTTGATTGACAGGGTGACATTGATTTCATATCCTGTTGACAGTCATTAACAACAACAGTGAGGTGCAAAATGAGCGGAGACGACGATCTGAAAGGCATCGATTTGCGGGATAGGGTTATGTTCATTACGGCGCAGATAAAGGATCTGCAGAAAAAGAGGGAGGAGCTCCTCGGTCGATTGCGAAATGAGTGTACGCATGAGGCGATCACTGAAACGCCCTATGTAGCGGAATGCAAATTTATGCATGCATTGCCTCCAAAGAGAACTTGCATTATATGTGGTTTGAGCGAAGAAGGGTGGGGTGGTTACGAAAAGCTAAGCAAGGGGACCGTTGTGCGGGTTATCCCTGATCGTGGTGAATTTCATAGATATAATAGTGAGCTGAAGCCACTGACGACGATCGTCATACCGGAGGATATGTGCGGTAAGACATAGGCTTGAAGGGCGGGCGTGGCGGGGAATATTCCCCGCCATTTTTTTATTGAATAGTATGGTTATGGTGCTTTAAAGTATTATGTTTTATAATAAGACCATGGAAAAGGAAAACGCATTTTTTCTTAAACGATCCGCTGAAGATATTGCAGAGGAGGAATATATCGAAGAAATAGCGGATGAGCCGACTGGTACCGCAGTTGTTGCGCAAGATGAGCCCGAGGGCGTGATGATCGCATGGGAGGCGCCCGAGGCGGAGCATATCGAAAAAAGCACTACATGGTATTGGGCAAGCATGGCCGTTGCCATTGTTTTGATTGCCATTGCGCTGTGGCAGAAGAACTTTTTGTTTGCCGTATTTATTGTCATAGCCGAGCTGGCTATATTTATGTTCGCCGGTGAAAAGCCAAAGATGTGGGATTTTACGATCGACGAACAGGGGGTTACGATCGAAGGACATAAGACCTATAAATATTCAACGATCACGCTCTACGACATCCATCAATTTTCTGATGAATATCACGAATTGGTACTGCAGACAAAATCAAAGGTGCATCATTACATAAAGATATTCATCCATGCGGAGGACGAGCAAAAGATCCGGGAGGCCTTGAACAAAAAGGTCCCGCATGGAGAAATAGAGGTAACATTTTTCGAATTTCTCGAGCGTTTGATCGGCATCTGACGGAATATTGTAAAATGAAATAGGATTTGCTATAACTGAATGGCGTCAGTCAGCAGTCCTATTTCAAGGGTATTCCGTTGTAGGTTGTTGGTTGTAAGTTATTGGTTAATAAGCCCTTGTCGTTCAATGGATAGGACATGACTTTGCGGAAGTTAAAATTGTGGTTCGATTCCACACAGGGGCACAAAAAAAGAATACCCGAGCCAGTTGGCTCGGGTATTCTTTTTTGCCCTGTGTGGGATCGAACCGGCGAAGCCAAGGTTCGATTGAGCCTGCCCCCGAGCCCAACAGTACCGATGTACTGTTGGGCGAAGCGGGTACCACACAGGGGCACAAGTTCGCAAAACCCCCGTTTTTAAAGACGGGGGTTTTGTGTTTATAGAAAACTTGCCACACCGGATATTCTATGGTATATAAAAGTATTATCTATCATATAAAAATAGCGATAATACCCGCGGCAAATACGCCGCAAAACAATGCACTTTAAGGAGGTGGCGAAGTGGCTTCAAAAAAGGGAGAACCGAAAAAGAGAGCGTGTCCTATAGCGGTGGTTTTGTGGAGTGTTGTTGCATCTTTGATAGCAGCCAACGTTTATCTATTCACCCAGGAGACACTACCGGAAGCGATGGCTGCGTCTGAGACTCGCGTCGCTGCATCTTCTGCTGCGATAATGGCCGATGACATCAATGACGACGGGCAAGGCACCGCGTACATCAAGGTAAGTAACGCGCTATCCAAGGGGCCCGATGCTGCCATCGCCGAGATCATGGTAAAAAAGCAGCAATGGAAAAAGCAGTCCCTGGGCAGGCGGATTGTTTCGGTATCCATTGTCTCCGGCAGTGACAAAAAGCTGTACGAGCAAAACTTCATTGCCGGATTATTGATCCATTACGAATGATGTTGGCTGCTTGCCGCGTATCTCGACCCTCTCTGCGAAGCCATGCTTCGCAGAGAGGGTTATTTTTTTTGGGTTAAAGTAGTATGAAGCGGCTTCTCTGATAGCACTCCATGTCAATATCCCGTACAATAGGAAAATATGACCACTGATATTCGGCTGGAAACTGAATTGCGCTATGTAAAAGGCGTGGGGCCGGCATTTGCAGCTCGATTGGAAAAGCTGGGGCTGAAAACGGTCCGGGACCTGTTGTGGCATTTCCCGTCCCGATACGAAGATTTTTCAAACATTTCAAATATCGCCGAGCTGATCCCCGGGGAAGCGGCGACGATCCAAGGGGTGATCCAAGACATCAAGATATTGCGATCGTTCAGAAGGAAGATGTTCATCATTCAGGCTACCGTGACCGATGCGACCGGAAGCATCCGGGCAACATGGTTCAATCAAAAGTTCCTCATGGCCATGTTAAAAAAAGGCATGGTAATCAATCTTGCCGGTAAGGTAAGCGCAGGGAAGAATGGAGTGGGCTTCGCGCACCCATCCTACGAGATCGTCGGATTTTCCGAGGACGAGGAGCAGTTTGCGGAAGACATGGCGGAATATCGGGAAGAGATTGAATCATGTAAGCACACGGGTCGGCTGGTTCCGATCTATCCGGAAACAAAAGGTGTAACTTCGAAAGGTTTGCGGTTTCTGATCAAGCCGCTTTTGGATGGGTTGGAATATATCCCCGAAACATTGCCCGCGGAAATGTTGAAACGCGCCGATGTTACGGAGCTGAACGATGCATTGCGTTTGATCCACTATCCGGAAACCATGAAGGATGTGTTGCGTGCCCGCCGCAGGTTTGCGTTTGAGGATATTTTTTATTTGCAGTTGGTAAACATACTTGAGCGATCGCGGCTCGCGAAGGAAAACGCATATGCGTGCGTTGCGGAAGAATCGAGATTCGCGGAATTGCTTGCGCAGTTGCCGTTCGAATTGACCGATGCGCAACAGGAGGTCATGCGGGAGGTTATTGGCGACCTTGCGCGTCCGCATCCGATGAATCGTTTGTTGCAGGGCGATGTAGGCTCAGGAAAGACCATCGTCGCGGTATTGTCGGCGATCATTGCAGCGGAGGCGGGCATGCAGGCATCGTTTATGGCGCCGACGGAAATATTGGCCACGCAACATTACCATACGTTTAAAAAGATATTTGGCAATTTCGAAAAGGGAGTGGTGCTGTTGACCGCCTCGGGTGCAAAGGTATTTTTTGGGGACGGGTTGGAGAGCAATATGAAAAAAGCGGACGCGATAAAAAAACTTGCGACCGGAGAAATAAAAATAGCCATAGGTACCCACGCGCTGATACAGAAAGGAGTCGCGTTCAATGAACTTGCATTGGTGGTCATAGATGAGCAACATCGATTTGGCGTAAAGCAGCGTCAAGCACTCGCGGGGCATACTAAAGGAAGCGGGGAACTGTTGCCGCACTTTTTGTCCATGTCCGCCACGCCCATTCCGCGCACGCTTTCTCTGACGTTGTTCGGCGATCTCGATGTATCGATCATTGGTGAATTACCCAAAGGGCGTAAAGAGATCATTGCCAAAATAGTGCCGCCCGCAAGCCGCACGGATGCGTATGCGTTCATACGTGGGCAGGTAAAGAAAGGGAGGCAGGTATTTGTCATTTGCCCGCGGATAGAAAAAACCGAAGATGATGAAACGAAAGGAAAGAGTTGGTTCGCGGTGGATACGAAGACGGTAAAGGAAGAATATGACAAACTGTCTAAAAAGATTTTCCCCGATATGCGCGTTGCGATGCTGCATGGAAAACTCAAGGCGGAAGAAAAGGCGGAAGTCATGGAAAAAATGAAAAAAGGCACGATCGACGTGCTGGTGGCAACCTCGGTGATCGAGGTCGGCGTGGATATTCCCAATGCGACGATCATGATGATCGAAGGTGCGGATCGGTTCGGCCTCGCACAGCTGTACCAGTTTAAAGGGCGCGTAGGAAGGGGAGAGCATCAATCGTTCTGTCTGTTGTTTACCGATTCGTCCGCACAGCCGACAAAGGACAGGCTCGAGGCGCTGGTGCACGCGAAGAACGGTTTTGAGCTTGCGGAAAAAGACCTTGCCTTGCGCGGTCCCGGTGAGTTTATGGGCCAATCGCAAACGGGATTGCCCGATCTGGCGATGCGTTCGCTGCAAGACATGAAGCTGGTAAAGAGCGCGCGTGAGGCTGCGGAGAGTGTGCTGAAAAAGGACCCAGACCTAACGGAACACCCGCAGTTAAAAGGCGTCGTTGCGCGATTTCACGACAAGGTGCACCTTGAGTAATTTAAAATTATAAATTTGAAATTTGAAATTGCATCGAGAAACAAAAAATCCCATTAGGGATTTTTTGTTTCTCGATGCTTCGGTGTTACCCAAAAGCCAAGGCGAAGCTTTCCGCCAAACATGCCGCGGGTCTGCGCATCCAGTGCGGGGATGGATCCGAAGATGATCATGGTAAGCGGAAGGAATGCCCATTGCAGGACAAACCACACATAGTGATACTTCTTGAACCAAATGGGCTTTGGCGGTAAAAGCACGATGCCGAGGAACGCGGAGGTCACGATGCCGATGGCGGCAAAGTTCATGATCATATTGGTGACCTTTGGTAGGGAATAAGAAATAAGTGAAAAGCGAAAATCAGGTCCGCCCAACAAAATCGGAAGCCATGAAAGCGTAAAGATGATCAACGCATTGGTCGCCCATGAGTGAAAGCCTTCGATATAGAAGAAAGCCCATGAAAATCGTTTTTTGAACGGGATCTGTTTGTTCCGCATAAATCCCATCATGAGATACGGGATGTTTTCTACCCCTCCCCATGCCCAGCGGCGTTGCTGTTTGTACTGGTTCAGCATGGTGCGCCAAAATGATGGCGCGACATTGGAATCCATGGATATCGGGTAATTAAGCGGGATGACCCGATAGTTGCCGTTGTAATGCAGATAGCATTGCCAAAAAATCTGGGAATCTTCACTGACGATGTCCTTTTTCCAAAAGCCGACATCAACCAGGGCCTGAAACGGCATCGAGTGTGAAGAGAAGGTCGTAAGACGATGCGGACGAGCCTGCTGCATCATATGGTAAATGGAGGCGGAAAATGAAATGACACGCGCAATGGCGGGAGCTTGGAAGATGTTATTTAAAAAGAACGGAATAGGCAGGTAGCTTGCGTGCAGATTGTCCTCGGTCGTCAAAAATGCATGCGTTAAAACGCCGAAATAATCGGGAAAGATCTGCGTGTCGATATCAAATGAAGAAACGACGATACGCTCGTAGGGAATACGAAGCGGATCGATGACTTCCTGCTTCACCTGCTGCGCGATCCACGCCTCGTTAGACCCCTTGCCGGGGGCTTCTCCCGGTAGATTGCTCGGATGAACGGTGGCGACCAATTTGAAGAATGTGTTTGCATATTCCGCGGTAATGCGATCAAGTGTTTGCTTGGCTGCTTCTCCGGCTTTTTCTTCGGTGCCGATCGCGACGATAAATCTACCAAGCGGATAGTTTATGCGTGCAAGGGCCTCGAACGACTCTTTGATGACCTCATAAGGTTCATCAAAAAATGGGAACACGATCAAGTGGTAGATGTCGGGCCATGCCGTCGTAGCCGGATCGGTTTTGAGTTTTTCGAGCCAATTGATTTCCATGTTGTTGCGCATCTTGCGGTAGCTGATGCGGAGGTGGATGGAAAGGTAGAAGGTTTTTAAGAACCAGTAGACGTCAAAAAATATGATAAAAATGGCCATGCCGACGGGAGTAAGCCAGGAAAGCAGTGCCACGCCAATGAGCGTCGTCCACGAAAGGACGCCGGGCATGATCTCAAAAAATCGTTTCATATGGGCTAATTATAGGGTGAAAACGGTATAAAAAGAAAGGCATCCTGTTGATTTTCTAAATAAGGTACGGTATGATTTAAATCGCTTAGAAATAAAAAAGCCCCCATCGTCTAGTGGTCAGGACAACAGGTTTTCATCCTGTAAAGAGGAGTCCGATTCTCCTTGGGGGCACAAAAAAAGAAATATCCACCCAAACGGGCGGGTATTTTTTTGCCTCACGGAGACTTAATTGAGCGATGAAAGGCACAGTTTGATTGAGCCTGCCACTGCATCGTATTTTGTTATGGGTTATCGGTTGTGGGTTATTGGTTGTTGGTTTATACTATCTGCATGGACACGCAAACAAATCCGACAACAGCTCCGGACAAGCAGGAAGGAAAAGTTCCTGAACCGCCGGCGCTCGAAATAGATATTCGCACGATGGAATCGGACATCAAGGCGTTTAAGGAAGGGGGAGGAGAAGTACCGACCGCGGGAGCGCAAGAAGCATTTGCATCGCAACGGCAGGAAGATGTGCGACCCGGAATTGCACCTGCATATACCGGCCCGGAAAAACCGATGTTCGAGACTCCCGCTGTGCCCGTAAGTCAGTCGCAGGAATCGTCCGGAACGGTAAAGCCGTTGATGATAATCGCAGGGATCGTAGTCGGCGCGATCGGGCTGGGACTGTTGGGATATTTTGTATTGTTCCCGTTCCTGTTCAAATTCATTCAGTAGCGCGTCATTCCGGCGGAGGCCGGAATCCAATACCATTAAAATAGATTCTCGCCGGAGTTTACCCCGTACAGCGATACGGGGCCCGCGCCGGGAATGACAAAAAACATATGAACAAAGAAAAACTGGAAGCCATAAAAAACGAGCTTGAAGATGAAAAGGCGTTGCTTGAAGTAAAAATAGATACATTGGAAAAGGGAGAGGATTTCGGGAGCGATGTGGATTCGCTTGAAGAAGAAACAGATGAATCCGAAGCATGGGAAAACCAATCTTCGGCATCGCAGGAATTGCGTCAGCGATTGGCAGACATCGATCTTGCATTGGAAAAGATCGATAAGGAAACCTATGGCAAATGCGAAGAGTGCGGAGAAGACCTCGGCGCGGAGATGATACAGATAAACAGCACGTCCCGATTGTGTCGCCCGTGCAAGAAGCTGGCACGGGAAGGGGAAGCTATCTAAGTGTTTCTGTGTCATTCCGGCGGAGCATGCCACGTGGAAAGTCGTAACTTTCTTTACGTGGGCCGGAATCCAAAGGCATTGTCATCCCGAACTTGACCCTCGGCGTTGCTAGTGATCCGTCAGCCGACGGAGAGCGTGCAACGTGCCGGGATACTCGAAGTGCATAAGGTTTCCGCACTTCAAGTGATCCGGGATCTCGTGTGTAAAGGATAGCACTTACTATAATAAGATTCCGGCTCGGGGGCCGGAATGACAAAACTTTAAATTCGTACTTTTCAATAAAAACCATAATGGAGCACTTCTCAAAGGTATATTCCGCAGAGCTTGAGGGAATTGAGGCAAAATTGATCGAAGTGGAGACCGACATAAACGTCGGTCTTCATTCATTTACGATAGTCGGGCTTGCCGACAAGGCACTGAACGAAGCAAAGGAGCGGGTCAATGCGGCGTTGAAAAATTCGCACATTAAGCCGCCCAACAGGGAAAATAGGCGCATTACCATAAATCTTGCCCCGGCCGACATAAAAAAGGCGGGCTCGCAATATGACCTCGCTATTGCGGTGGGGTATTTGTTGGCGACGAAACAGATCAAGGAATTCGAAACGGGTGACAAAATGTTCGTCGGCGAGTTGTCGCTCGACGGGAAGCTGCGCTCGGTCAACGGAGTGCTGGCCATAGCGCGACTTGCCAAAGGGTTGGGTATCCGCTATGTATTCGTACCATCGGAAAATGCGCGCGAGGCGGCGATCATCAAAAACGTGGTCGTGATACCCGTTATTGATATGGTTGGATTAATAGACCATTTGGAAGGCCGCAAGCAGATAGAGGAGCAAGAGCCTACGGAATTGCTATGGAACACGGGTGGCTATAGTACGGATATTTCGGAAATAAAAGGGCAGGCAAATGCAAAGCGTGCGCTGATGATCGCCGCGGCGGGCGGGCATAACTTATTGATGAGTGGTTCGCCGGGAGCGGGCAAGACGATGTTGGCGCAGGCGCTCGTATCTATATTGCCGCCGCTCGCCATGAATGAGGCAATAGAAGTCATGCAGGTCTATAGCGCGGCGGGCATTGCCAATGGCGACGTATTTTCGATGACGCGTCCGTTTCGTGCGCCGCATCACAGCGCGTCGCCGGCGTCGGTCATTGGTGGCGGTGCAAATCCGCGCCCGGGCGAGATCAGTCTCGCGCATCGGGGCATTCTGTTTCTTGATGAGTTGCCTGAGTTCCGTCGCGATCTGCTTGAGTCGCTACGCCAGCCGCTTGAAAACGGAGATGTATGCATAGCGCGTGCAAAAAGCGTATTGAAATTTCCCGCACGCTTTACCTTGGTTGCGGCCATGAACCCCTGCCCGTGTGGTTACTATGGCGATGACGAAAAGGCATGCCATTGTGGCGCGCACGAGGTAACGCGCTATCAGCGCAAGCTGTCGGGCCCGCTACTCGATCGCATCGACATTCAAATAAAGGTCCCGCGCGTAAAAGTGGCGGACTTGGCAAAAGAAAAAGCATCTGACGAAAGCGACACCGTGCGTGAGCAGGTGCTGTGCGCACGGTTAATCCAGTCGCGGAGATTCGCGGACATAACGCCAAAGATATACACCAACGCAGAAATGCCATCAAAGTTGGTGGACACGGTCGTGCAGTTGGACGACAACGGAAAAAAGTTCGTAAAGCAAATGCTCGACAAGTCGTTCATCTCCGCACGCGGATATTACCGCATGCTCAAGACGGCCCGCACCATCGCAGATCTCGAAGCCGCAGAAACGGTAACGAACGAGCACCTAAGTGAAGCATTCCAATATCGGATACGGGGAGTTTGACCAAAATGTACGTCATCGAATGACGTACATTTTTGTATAGGGATAAGGAGATGAGCGACATTCAATGTCGCTCATATATCGACGGAGATGCCCTCCGTCCGCCAGCTGGCGGAGCGGACTAAAGGCGCAGGGATGACAATGCGAAATAAAAAAACCGGCCATGGTGGCCGGCTTTTGCGCTAAGCGCATGACTGAAGATCACTCGATCGTAAAGGGACTGGTCTTTACCGCGATACCGTCCTGTTTAAGGTTGGCATTGATGAAGCATTCGATCAGGAGTCTGAACGCATCCTGCTGCACCGGATTGAGCGGATTATTAAGCATCGCAAGCCCGTTTGAGAAAATGTTGTTGAACTCGAGCATTCGGTAGGCGACCAGATCCGCGATTTCGCCCTTTACCGTTTTATTCGTATTGCCGGCGCTGGAAGCAACGAGTTGCTTCGTGTCTACTGGATCGACTTGGCCGTCAAGTGCGAACATATGCCGCCGTTCTTTTTTCGCGAAGAACAATGTCGGGTCGGTAATCCGGGCGCCGATAGTGTACCGCAATGTGCGAACTTTCGGGTCGTCAACGGAAAGTGTTACACCGCTCGTTATCACGACGTTGTTGGGGATGTTCGAAAACGCTCCACCAAACTCCCATGCAAATGCGCCAAATGGACGTTCCGTTACTTGGTCGCCCTCGAACGTAACCACCTCGGAAGCCCCGTAATTGGGAAATTCGTAATACAGGGGCGACGCGACGATGGCGAGGAGCAGAAGGTCAAGCCCGAACCTTGTCGCTTTCCTGAGGATAGGTTGCTTGATGTTTTTTACGCGTCCCCAGCAGCAAGCGTCTGCAAAGATACCCCAACCGCAAACAACACATAAAACAGCCCAAATGACGAATGCCATGATACTCCTCCTTTTCTTGAGAGTGATATGAAATTGTGGAAACTACTGTTCGTATAAAAGCATGTTTTTTGTAGATATGTCAAATTGCATCGAATTGTCATTCCGGCTTTTCTCTTTGTCATTCCCGCGGGTGAGAGCCTGTCCTCGGCTTGATCGGGGACGGGAATCCAGCACCACGCTCGCGCGGCACGCGCAATGGAAATAATTTTATTGTGCGTTCCGCACAAAATTGAAATGGATCCCGTATCCCCGTATCGTGGTACGGGACAGGCTCCGGTACGGGATGACAATGCGGCTCGGAATGACATATAAGGATGACAATGCGCGCAGAGTCGGGTAAACTGTAAAGCACGCAAGAAGCGTGAAGATCGTATTTGGATTTTTATTTGCATTATTAAATTTTAAATTCGCATTATTCGCGATTACTCTATGACATTTGATGAATTGAACGACAAACAACGCACGGCGGTGGAGCATGGCGAAGGCCCGTTGCTCATCGTTGCCGGTGCAGGTTCGGGGAAGACGAAAACGCTGACCAGCCGGCTTATTTCGCTGTTGCAGCGGGGTGTACAGCCCGAAAGTATCATCGCGATCACATTTACCAACAAGGCCGCCGGCGAAGTGCGCGAGCGTGTGCAGAAAATGATAGAAGATGCGCCTTCTGTCATTCCGGCCCCCGAGCCGGAATCTGCTTCGAATAAAATAGATTCCAGTTTTCACGGGAATGACAAAACTCTGGTTAAAGAGCTGTTTCTCGGAACCTTCCATTCGTTCGGCGCGCGCATACTAAAGAAGGAGGCGCGCATCTTTGGCCGTACGGCGAACTACACCATTTTTGATGCCGACGACAGCAAGTCGCTGATCAAAAAGGTGGTGGCCGGTGCAGGGCTTTCCGAACGGGACGCCAAGCGGTTGACCCCGTTGGTATTGCGCAGGGAGTTTTCGAAGATCAAGGATGAAATGGTGGATCCTGAGCAAGCGGAAGACGAGCTGGTCTACCGCTTGTTCAAGCTGTACGAGCAGGCATTGCAAAACAACAATGCGTTCGATTTCGACGATCTCATTCAAAAGCCGGTCATGCTCTTTTTGGGCAATCCGGAAATATTGGCGGGCTATCAGGAGCGTTTCCGCTATATTTTGGTGGACGAATATCAGGATACCAATACGGCCCAGTATATGCTCATCAAGCTGTTAGCGAGCAAGTACAGGAACTTGAGCGTGGTAGGCGATGACCAGCAGTCCATCTTTAAGTTTCGCGGGTCCGATTTTAGGAACTTCTTGAACTTCGAAAAGGATTGGCCCGATGCAAAGGTGGTGTTGCTCGAAGAAAATTATCGTTCGACCGCAAACATCATCAAGGCGGCATCGGCGGTCATTTCGCATAACCACTTGCAAAAGTCGAAGACGCTGTGGACGAACAACCCCGAAGGGGGCAAGGTCAAGGTTGTCGAGCAATACAGCGCCGACGGCGAAGCGGAGTGGGTTGCAGGGCATCTCGATGCGATCCGGCTATTTTCCGATTATGGATCGTTGGCCATTTTATATCGCACGAACGCGCAATCGCGCGCATTGGAGCAGGCGCTCATCGAGCGGGGCATGTCGTACCGCATATTTGGCGGGCTGAAGTTCTATGAACGCAAGGAGATCAAAGACATCGTGGCCGCGTTGCGTTACGGGTCAAACCCGCAAGATAGTGTGAGTTTGGATAGGCTAAAGAAAAGCTTTTTGAAAAAGCCGTATACGCAACTCAAGGAAGAGCTTCCGCAAAAGGCCGCCATGTTGCGGCCGGTGGAATTGATCGGGTACATATTGATGGTGACCGATTATTTCAACTACATCGAGCGCACGCAGACCAATTCGGTGGAACGCATCGAGAACATTAAGGAGCTTATCGAGTTCGCGAGCGGTTTTGAGAAGATGGAAGATTTTTTGGAACGCATTTCGCTGCTTGAAGCGACCGATACGGTAAAGAAAAAGGATCTGAAAAGGGTGCAAGATAACATTGTGAACTTAATGACCATCCACATGTCAAAGGGGCTCGAGTTCGACGCGGTGTTTGTGGTGGGCGTGAACGATGGGCTGTTGCCGCACCAAATGTCATATCACAACGAAAGCGAAATAGAGGAAGAGCGGCGCTTGATGTATGTGGCGATGACCCGCGCACGCAGGGAATTGTATCTGACATTCTACCACCTACCATCCCGATTCTTGAGCGAAATCCCGTCGGGCCTGATGGAGTTTGAAGGAGGAAGGGGATTCGACGACGAAGAACGGTATATAGAGATGGATTAAGATGCGCACACTATGTCATTCCCGCGGGTGAGAGCCTGTCCTCGACTCGATCGGGGACGGGAATCCAGACCAATAAGAGTTTGGCAATAAAAATTCGGCAATATGCATGCCGAATTTTTATTGCCGAATTATGATTAAAAGGTCTGTCATTCCGGCCCGGAGCCTGCCCCGTACCGCGATACGGGGAGCCGGAATCTCATGATAATACAATAAGATCCTGAAACAAGTTCAGGATGACATCGGAGAGATGACTTCCTTGTCTCACAGCGATACTTACCGTATTTTGTTATAGGTTGTCGGTTATAGGTTGTTGGTGCTACTATGGAGTATATGGGCCAACGGCTGGGGCAACATTTTTTGATCAACGAAGAGAAGCTGAAGAAGGTGGCAGACGCACTCGAAATAAACGAGGGCGATGTTGTGATAGAAGTAGGTCCGGGCCATGGCGAATTGACGCAATACCTATTGGAAGCAGGTGCGCGCGTAACGGCGCTTGAGCGCGATAAGGCGCTTATAGATCCGCTGAATAAAAAGTTTGCCTCGCAGGTTATTCCGCCCACCCCTCTTGTCATTCCCGCGAAGGCGGGAATCCAGAGTGTACCCGCATTCGAGGTCATCGAGGGCAATGCGTTGGAGCTGTTGCCAATGGTGGTCGAGGAGCTTAAGCAGGCCGGAAGGTCATATATGATCGCGGGCAACATTCCCTACTATATAACAGGATACTTATTACGGGTCATTGAGGGCTTGGATCATAAGCCGACCCGGGTGGTCATGACCATCCAAAAGGAGGTTGCCGAACGCATATGCGCGACCGTGCCGCATATGAACCTGCTCGCCGCAAGCGTGCGGTTTTGGGCCGAACCGGTCATTGTCGAAATCGTTTCGAAAAAAGATTTCAACCCACCTCCGAAAGTTGACAGCGCAACGATACGGCTGGATGTTCGGCAAACGGAAGAGGTAACGGGCGATGCATATTATGCGTTCATAAAGAAAATATTTACCCAGCCACGCAAGACCATAGTAAATAATCTTGCCGGCAAGGAGGGAAACAAAGAAGCGGTTGGCGACCTGTTGCGCTCGGCCGGCATTTCGCCTGATGCGCGTCCACAGACACTGGACAAGGAACAGCTGGTGGCGTTGGCAAAATTGTTTTCGTCACCGGGTGTGATATAATAGACATAATGGATAAGGTGAAGTTTGTGCTTACATTTTTGGCTGCATCGGGCATCGTTATGGGCGGTTATTTTTTTGCGAATAACATGCAAGAAACCGGCGATGCATTGAACGGGCAAGCGACAAAAAATAAACTGGGGCTAAATGATCCGTTGCGCGCAAACGAAGCGGGTGACGATACTTTTTTTCAAGGAAGCGGTTCGGCGTATGTCCCTACGGATGCGCAGGGCAACGTAACGCGCATGGTCGCGCAATCTATGTTTTTGAAAATGCGGCAAATGGACCAAAACGGATCAAACCCGTTCGGGGAATTGGATACGAGTGATCCGGAAACGCGCGCCATGATCGAAGATACCATACACAGCGTGCCGAGTACGATCTTCAGTACGGCAATAGATACGAAAGACCTGAAGATAGCGTCCGATAATTCACAAACCGCAAAAGTACGCTATCTCGAAGGCATACGGCAGGCTACGGAAAAATATTTTTCCGGGTCCGACATCGATCGGTTCACGGTCGATACTGCGCAGGAGCTGATCGACAATGTGGAAAAAGATTGCTTCGGAGAAGGTACGTCGGAAAAGAATGCCGAAATAAGCAAGGCATACGAAGAAGTATACGGAACATATGAAAACATGACCGTGCCTTCTTCGTACATTGCATTACATAAGCTGATACTCGGATACTTCCGCGAGTTGAGCGACATCTACGGGGCGTTCGGCCAATGCAAAGAAGACCCGATACGCGCTTATGTCGGCATCGATAGGCTGACCGTGGTATACGCAAAGGCGCCAACCATACAAAATATGCTGAATGAAAAAGCGACCGAATTGGGTTTGCGTTAACAATCGGTTATAATAAAGCAACGACTACACGATCATGAACATGTATTTCAAAAAAAGAATCGCAATCCTGTTTGTGGTATTGACGGTTACGGTATCGACATTTGCCGTCCCTAATCGTGCCTACGCCGGTGTTGTGGTATTTGATCCTACTGCGGCTGGTCAAAGAATTGAAGCGAGAATAACAAAGGCGGTGAAGTGGATAAGGGATAATTGGGAAAGGATCATGCGCGATGTCATAGCGAAGCGCATTATCGACTACACGGTCGATATGACCGTGCAGTGGGTCCAAGGGGGCGGCGAGCCGAGGTTCATCTCCGATTGGGATGGATTCATGAAAAAGGCGGGGGAACTGGCGTTTGACTCGGTCATCAAAGAGGCGGACCTGTCCGACATCTGCGACCCATTTGCATGGCAGCTGCGCGTCGCGTTGATTCCCGAAGGACGGTTTAGAAGGGAGCGTGTCAATTGCAGCATTTCCGACATCGTGGCAAACGTGCAGGGTTTTTACGATAACTTCCAAAATGGAGGTTGGCTTGCCTATGGCGAATCGATCAAGCCGCAAAACAATCTGTACATGCAGTTGGTCATGTTCGACGATGAAATCAACGCAAGAACCACATTCAATGAAGACCAACAGCGCCAAAAGGCGTCTGCCGGCCAAGGATTTTTGTCG
>MGIT01000003.1:1903-10529 GCA_001793895.1 Candidatus Wolfebacteria bacterium RIFOXYB1_FULL_54_12 | reverse complement strand
GCAAGGCATTGGGTGAGTCTGTGACTTCCGACCAGGTGTGGGCGGCGAACATCCAATCATGGACATCGGCGTTGGTGAACGCGGCGATCAACCGCGTTGTGCACGAAGGTGTATCTGCCATGAGGAGCTCGTCGAGCGATGCGAGCGCAGACTACGATCCTTCGTCTTCGGAATATGGGGAATTGAGGGATATGGAGTTGATCGATGATAGAAGGACCTTTACCGAACAAGTAGAATTGGTTACCGACCCGTACAGACAGTTGCTTGTGGAAAAGCAGACGGCAAAGACATACACGGAGCAGATACTCGATCTGTTTTCGCAAATTGATCTGATGGATAGAAATAGGATTTGTATTCCGCAAACGACGACGGCCGAGGTTGACGCGCAACGGACGATCTTGAGCGAACTGACCCCTCGGGTAGATGGCCCTCAGACGGCATCGAATGCATTGCCGCCCATTCGGGTAGACGGTCTCCAGTCGATCGTGGACGAGGGGGATGCCATTATCGCGCAAATAAACGTCATGACCGGATCGATCAGGGATAAGTCGATCGTATCCAGGGCGATAACCGATTTTATGAATGAGCAAAGCATAGAGGAGCAAATGTCTGTCCAAAGTGAATTGCAGGTTGTAAATGACCGCGCAACGCAACACGCGACATTGCAGGATATCCAAGACAGGCATACCCAGTGCAGGGACCGCATAGACTTGATGGCGAGACAGACGATTTCGCCGTAAGATAGCCGGCGATGAGTACACATGAAATCGATCTATAAAAAAATTCTTTCGGTCGGACTGTTGAGCGCCTTTTTCGAACTGGCGCTCATTCAGCGTGCGCATGCAGGCATTTTCGGTGATGTTATCGGCTCGATCGGATCATGGGTGATCCTTAAGGCGAGCATGGTCATTTTGGGAGTGTTTTCGGCGGTAGCCCAAAAGATATTCATGTTGGGTGGCATGCTGATCGAGCTTGCGATGCGGCTGAACAACGCCATTCTTGATCCGGTTTCAAACGTCTTCCTATTCAAGGGGTGGACGGTCTTGGTCAACGTGGCCGACCTTGCTTTGGTTATCGCATTGATCGTCATCGCATTTGCGACCATGCTTGATTCCCAGACCTATGGCATGAAAAAGGCATTGCCGCGCTTGATCGTCATCGCATTGTTGGTCAATTTCAGCTTGGTCATACCGGGAGTGTTCATCGATATATCGGGCATGGTGACCGAGTTTTTCCTCGAGCAGTCGGGGCTGCGGGGTGACGGCATATCGTCGGCGCTCGCGGGTGCGTTTGATATTTCCGGATTTTTAGAGACACAAAATGCCCAAACGACGGGAGCGATAGTAGAGGAACTTTCTGCCGGTACGTTGAATATCCTATTGGGCATGGTCTTCATCATCATATTTACGATCATCGGTTCGATCGTGTTGTTGACGATGGCGATCGTGCTGTTCATACGGTTCTTCATGCTTTCCTTCATGCTTGTATTGACTCCGGTCGTTTTTGTCGCATGGATATTTCCGGGCACCAAAAAGCATTGGGACAAGTGGTGGAACGATTTTGTGCGGTGGACCATGTTCCCGCCGGTGCTGATATTTTTTGTGTGGCTATCGCTGACATCGCTGAATGCGCTTAGAAACACGGCCCCTACAGGGCAAGAGGCGGGCACGGCCGCGTATGCGTTTGGTGACGGCATGATGTTTAATATAAGCTCGGTCATTCAAATGGCCATGGCCGTCATGTTCATGACCATGTCGTTGATCGCCGCAAATGGCATCAGTATTTCCGGAGCAAAGGGCAGTAAGGATATGATCGGAACGATGACCAACTGGGGGAAGGGAAGAATCGATAAAATGGGGGCATTTGGAAAGCGCGAAACGGAGCGTATGGGTAGGCGCGCGGTAGCGCGTCCGGTTGCGGCGGTTGGTCGCCAAGCGGCTGCGATGCGCAAATACGAAGGTGAAAAGGGCGGCTTGCGTGGCCGCGTTGCCGGTGCTGCGGGGCGTGCATTGGGAGGGGCTACTGCAGCGCAACAGGCGGCGCTTAAAAAGACATACGACGAGAAGTTCAAGACAATGTCGGACGGCGATCTCGCATTGCGCTACAGTACCATGGCCGGCGACGAAAAGGTTTTTGCCGTGCAGAAGCTGATGACAACAAAGGATAAGCTTTCCAAGATCAATGAGCAGGTCCTCGAGCGCGATATTGTGGATACCTCGACCAAAGCGGTATTCACTAAATATGGCGGAGAAAAAGCGCATGAAGGGTTTGTGAAGGCCGCCGGTCGCAACAAGGAAATGATCGATGAGCGCAGCAAGATCAACTACGCCGAAGTCATTAGATTGGAGTCGGAAATAAAGAAAACAGAAGACGTGGTAAAAACGGCGAAAGGATTTGGTAAGCAGGTCGCAGAGGACCACCTGGAGCAATTAAAGAAAGAAAAGAATACGGAACAGAATACGGTAGAAGCCGGGTTCAAGTCTGCCGCAAAGAAGTTTTACGCCGGGTATTCAAAAAAGGATTACGAAGCGTTGGGATCCGATTTCTATAATAATGAAAAATATGGAAATGAGGCGCTGGACTCGTTGCTGTTGAACGAGCCGGGCGCGATTGGATCGGTGATAAAGGGTATCGGCAAGGGTGCCGATATGCGCAAGTTCATGGAGAGAATAGAACAGAGAGGCGATGACGTAAAGAAGGGGGTTATCGAAGGCATCAAGCAGTCCAAGGGCGACATGATAGAAGCGGAAACGGGCAAGGAATTGATCTCGATCATGAAAGAACTGAAGGCAACCAATGATGATATTATAAAAACAAAGGACATGGGGGCTATGCTGAAGTGGATCGAAGATCGCGACGAGAAGATATTCAAGAGTATTGGAGCGGGAAAATTGGCGGTCAATATCGAGGCGCAAATGAAACTGCTGAATGCAAGGCACAATGCGGAGTTTGCCGCCATGCCGGAACATGAAGACTATCAACATGTGATCCGCATGCAGGAATCAATGAGAAAATCGGCAGCGAAGCGAATGTACGGAGGAAGCGAAGAAGAGAAAAAGAAAGAAGAAAAGAAAGAAGAGAAAAAATCAGAAGAAAAGAAAGCGTGAGGTTTCGGGTTGTCATCCCGTTGAAAAACGGGATCCAGAGCCCTTTCCTATGGCTACTGGATTCCCGCCTCCGCGGGAATGACAATACACTTAAGTGTCATCCTCGCGGAGGCGGGAATGACAAAATGAGGTAAGGGAATGACAGTAATAAAACCATGTTGACCGTAACCAACGAACAAATTTATGACCGGTGGGAGTATGTTCCCGAATCGCTAAAGGAGGCGTTTTTCTCGCCGGAAAAAGGCGACATCATTTGGAAGGCCTGTGAAGAAGCGGGGCTTTCGGATGAAATCGCGGAACAGGTTCTGATCGTGGCGGGAAACGTGATGCTTGGATTCACGCAATTCAATGATCTCGCGAACGAACTCAGGACGATCCCCGGCATGAATCCTCAGGCAGTCGATCGGGCTATCTTTCAAATGGATAAGCGCATATTCGCGCCGATCAAGGGGGATATCCTGAAATTGTATGGGGATATGTTGGGTACCGGTCCGCGCATTGTTGCCGAAAGCGGCTCTGAAATTGTAAAAAAGGAATCAATTGCCATGGAATCGGCGCCGGCGATGATGGTGGCGGAAGCCCCGGTCCCTGCAACCGATACGGGCAATGCGGAGGTGGATATTCGTAAGGTACGCATAGGCGAAGCCCCTGTGGCGGAAGCCCCGGCCATGATCCATTCCGAGGTGGAGTTGCAGCCGGTCGCTCAAAAAAGGCGCGCATTGAGCTCGTTTGGAGGAATGTTTGGATTTGGAAAGGCACAAGGGCAGAAAAAAGAAGGAGCGACTGTCGCCGCGGAAGTCAGTATGGTAGATGGGGTAGGCGTGCGCCCGCAGGAAATGGCAGAAGAGGAACAACAACGCCCGGTTCGGGTAGTGCATTATACAAGTGCGAAAGCGCCTGAGGATATATTTGGAACGTCCGCGCAGGAACAAAAAGATGCGGCGGCGTTTGCGCCGGTCGCAAAACAGGACCATGAAGTTGATTTTGAGCCAAAGGTCATAGACCTTACGAGCGGCGGGCAGGCTGTGGCCGCCACACGCGAGCAAGGGGTGCAGCCGATGCCCGATGATGTGGCACCGGAACTGTCACCGACCGTACCCGTATTGCCGATGCCGGAAATGCCGCCGGTCGTGGTCATGAAGACGCCGCAACGAATGGAATCTATCGCGCCGTCACAGCAGGGCAGAGAGCCACGCCTTGCGGACATACCGGTGAGCGACAATGTCATAGATCTGCGCGCGCTCGAAAGAGCAACCGATAACCTAAAACCAATAACTGATAACAACTCAGTAAGATGAATAAGTTTAGATTTTTGGAATGGAATGTATATCGGGAATCGAAAGAATTACTAAACACAACATTTAATATCGTTGGGCAATTACCGAAGGAATATAGGTATGAGCTTGGTAGCCAAATGATTCGATCTGCATTTTCAATTGTGCTGAATATGGCAGAAGGAAGTGGTAAGCGTTCTGATAAAGAAATGAATAGGTATTTCGAAATTGCACTTGGTTCTGCGAGTGAAACATTAGCCGCGGCTGATGTGCTGCGTGATAAAATTGATGGCATCGCGAGACAGTCGGGAGGCTTTAAAAAGAAATTAGATAATTAAACCGGTTTATCGGGGCGTGGGTTGCAAATTGTAAATATCCCGCATCCCCCGTTATCGGTCATAGGTTATTGGTCATTGGTTAAAAGTATGCAATTCCAGATACCCCAATTCATAGAAATAGAAGACAAGATAGCCGGACCGTTCTCGTTGAGGCAACTGCTGTATGTTGTGGGGGGAGGCGCGGTGGCTTTTGTTGCGTTTTCATTTCTTCCTTTTTTGGCAGGCGCGATCGTTGCAATCGTCTCGGTAGGAGGGACGCTTGCACTCGCGTTGATAAAGGTAAACGGTCAGCCGTTGACCAAGGTGGCGTTTGCGGCCGCGGGGTTTTTTTGGAAGCCGCGGTTGTACCTGTGGAAGCGCGAGACAAAAGAGCGAACATTCGAAGTTTCCGGATCAGAGGGGATGCAGCAAGCGGCACAGATGCCCGAAGAGCATACGGTTGACAGGAGGAATACGCTTAAAAAGTTTACCGCACAGATGCCCTCGATCAATAAGCTGTCGGGTGATCTTGCGACGACAAAAAATCCGATCCCGCAACGGGAAAAAAATATCCCCGCCGTGATCACGGAGCGGGTAAGCATATTCAGAAAAAAGACGGGCGATAAGGAAGCAGCAAAACGGGTCGATTTTAGATAGGGATGTCAGTGTGGTATAATGACATGAAGTATATGTCATTCCTGCGAAAGCAGGAATCTACCTAATAAGTAGATTCCGGCTCGGAGGCCGGAATGACAGAAAGAGACGATGCCTCAAGAAACACAAGCAACACAACAATTCGTGGATGTAGAGCGCGTCCATAACGGAACGGTCATTTTGAAAGGAGGATCGTTGCGAAGGATCCTACTGGTAAGCGGGATCAATTTTGCGCTGAAATCTGAAGAAGACAAAAACATCATTTTGGGGGCATATCAGGAATTCATCAATTCACTCGATTTTTCTTTGCAGATCATCGTGCATTCGCGTCGGTTGAACATAAAAGGCTATCTCGATGGACTTGCAATAAGGCAGGAAGCGGAAACGAATGAACTGCTCCGCGAGCAGATAAGCGAATACGGCGAATTTATCAGGTCATTCGTTGAGCAAAGCGACATCATGGGTAAATCATTTTTTGTGGTCGTTCCCTATGACCGCGCCATGATCGTAACGACAGGTGGACTGTTGAAGAGCATTCCGTTTTTTGGAAAAAAGCCGGGAGCGGCAGAAGCGGCCGGGGAGCAGGTGTCGCTGGACGAAGCGATCGGACAGCTGGAACAGCGGGCGGACCACGTGGTCGCGGGTCTTGCGGGTATCGGCCTGCGGGCGGTCACGCTGAACGACGAAGAGCTGGTGGAATTGTTTTATAATCTGTATAACCCCGCACCGACCGAAAAGAAAGGACTGGGTATTGCGAAACAGTAATATCGTATTGTCATTCCCGCGGAGGCGGGAATCCAGTACTACTAAGAATAGATTCCCGCTTCCGCGGGAATGACAGAAAAATATGGAAAAAATAACCCTACCGCAGGCGTATGAAGGAGGAAGCGACGACGTAAAGAACGTCATCGCCCCGGCAGCGCTTGAGGCGAATCCCAATTACATACGGCTTGGCGATACGTTCGTAAAAACGCTTTTTGTATTTACCTATCCGCGGTATCTTTCGACCGGATGGTTTGATGTGATCATCAACCTGCCGAATCTTTTGGACATATCCATTTTTGTGCATCCGATCGACACGTCGACCGCGCTGAATAAACTGCGCCGCAAGGTGACGCAGGTGGAAGCGCAGCTTTCCGAGCGCGATGAAAAGGGTCTTGTGCGCGATCCGGCGCTCGAAACGGCATATCAGGACATTGAAGCGTTGCGCGATCAGCTTCAGCAGGCGGAAGAAAAATTGTTCGACGTGGGGGTTTACATAACCATATATGCGTCTTCCGCAGACGAGTTGGCCCGCGCGGAAAGTCTCATCACTTCAATGCTCGAGAGTCAAATGGTCTATGTTAAGCCGTCCATTTTTCAGCATATTGAAGGGTTTATTTCCACATTGCCGATTGGGCAGGACAGGCTTGATATCCACACGGCGCTCAATACGAGTCCGATCTCATCGTTGTTTCCGTTCGTGTCCGAAGACCTTACGTCGGATAAGGGCGTGTTGTACGGCATCAATCAGCATAATAATTCGCTGATCATTTTCGATCGATTTTCGTTGGAAAACGCGAATCAGGTCGTGTTTGCAAAATCCGGTGCCGGTAAATCATATAGTACGAAGCTGGAAATATTGCGGTCGTTGATGCTGGGAATCGACGTCATCGTGATCGATCCGGAAAACGAATATCAAAAATTGTCCGATGCGGTAGGCGGAAGTATGTTGAAGATCTCGTTGACATCCGATACGGCCATCAATCCGCTCGACATTCCGGTGGTGCCGGAAGGGGAAGACCCCTCCGACACGTTCCGTTCCCATATATTGAACGTGGTCGGCCTTTTGAAGCTGATGATGGGTGAAATATCTCCCGAAGAAGATGCGACCTTGGATCGCGCGATCAACGAAACATATGCGTCGCGGGGGATCACAGCCGATATAAAGGATTTTTCAAAACTTGAAGCGCCTCTGCTGAGCGATCTGCAGACCGTGCTTGAAAACATGGAGGGCGGAAAAAGCATGGCCGCAAAGTTGTATAAGTTCACGCAAGGAACGTATGCGGGGTTTGCGAACCGCGCGACGAACGTCAATGTGAATAACCGGCTGGTTATTTTTTCGACGCGCGATTTGGAAGAAGAATTGCGTCCGATCGCCATGTATATGATGTTGAGCTATATTTGGAACCTTATCCGTGCGCAAATGAAAAAGCGCATTCTTGTTATCGACGAAGCATGGGTGCTGATGAAACATGCAGACAGTGCCGCATTTCTGTTTTCACTTGCAAAGCGATGTAGAAAATATTATTTGGGCATGACCACAATTACGCAAAATGTGGACGATTTCATGGGTTCGCCGTATGGCGTGCCGATCGTTACCAACTCGTCGTTGCAGTTGCTGTTGAAACAAGCGCCATCAAGCATAGACATTCTTGCGAAAACATTTTCGTTGAGCGAAGCGGAAAAGAGTCTCGTGCTTTCCGCGGGCGTCGGTGAAGGGATCTTTTTGGTAGGGTTGAAGCACGTGGCGATCAAGATAATTCCCTCGTATTTTGAAGATAGGATCATAACGACCGATCCGGAACAGCTGTTGGAAATGGCGAAAGAGAACAAATAACCAATAATCAATAACGGGAATCCCTTGTATTGTCATCCTGAACTTGACCCTCGGCGTTGCTATCGATCCGTCACCTGCCTGCCGGTAGGCAGGGCCGACGGAGAGTGTGCAACGTGCCGGGATACTCGAAGCGCATAAGGTTTGCGCGCTTCAAGTGATTCAGGATCTCATGTCGGATAGGCAAGCGTCGAGATTCCGTATCGAGTACGGAATGACACTACAACAGGAAGAAAAAAACAGATAAACCCATGCCGGAAGAATCCCCACAAAAAATAATAGGACTCCCCGAAACGGTATTGGTATTGATGATCGTGGGCATCGAGGAATTGTTTGAGGCGTTTATTTTGGTAATTACATTGGGAGCTGGTATAATAATTACTGAGATCATGAACGCCGCCATGGCGGCGCTCATAGAAATGTACATGCTGTTGCGTGGCGGGAAGGGGGTTAAGAAATTGATCGTTACGCCGGTCTGCGCGATGATCGACGCGGCTACCGGCGGGTTTGCCCCGGGAAAATTCATCGGGCTTGCCATGGGCATTTGGATGATCAACCGGCCCGAGAAATTTGGCGCGCTTGAATCGGTGGCAAGTACGAAAAAAATGGCTACCGGCTCGGTTGCGGGTGCCGTACGTACGTAGATCAAGGTGCGGTAACGAGCAATGGATATATACA
>MGIT01000003.1:0-1893 GCA_001793895.1 Candidatus Wolfebacteria bacterium RIFOXYB1_FULL_54_12 | reverse complement strand
TACGCAGGCAAGGCGTTCCCGACGTACCAAAGTTTTGTGACGATCGGCTTTGAGCTGATCGAAAACGGAACGGTGGTCGATCTTTCCGGAACGGCGGTGCGCTGGTATGTCGACGGCAAGCTGCTCAAGAACGAAACGAACGGTTTGGGAATACAACGGCTAACCGTGTATAATAAAAAATACGGAGGGGATGTGCTGGGCATTAAAATAGCGATCCCCGATCATAACGGGCAGGCGCTTATCAAGCTGTTCGATATTCCGGTAAAAAAACCGGAAGTGGTCATGGATATTCCGTACGCACAAAAGAAAGTTGCACAGGGTGATAATTTATTTTATGCGTGGCCGTTCTTTTTCAATGTGGCGAGTCCGAATGATCTGAATATGCAGTGGATGGTCGATGGCAATGTGTTGCAAGCGAAGACGATGGCCGACCCGCGATTGTTGTTTTCGGCAGGGAATGAATCAAGAAGCGAGGCAAAATCGTCCATTGAGGCGGTGGTCACAAACCCGGGAAAGGCAATCGAGCGCGCATGGGGAAAGGTGCTTGTAGATCTGCCCTGATAATTAACGGCAGTTTGATTATATGAACGGCGGAACATTTTTTATTACAACGAATCACAGCATAAGACGCGCGTATCGCGGCATTGTTTTTGGCGGGATGGTCATTGGCATGTCTGCGCTATTGTTTACCGGACAAATGTCGGTAGCGAACGGGGAAGATCCGTTCACTACGAGCGATCCGTTGGTTCCGAGTGAGTCGTATTCATATACGCTTCCGGACGCTACGCCGGAACAGGTCGGACCGACGGTGCAGTCGGCTACTCGAGCAAACCCGTCGACCGCCGCTCCGGCTGCGCCTGCGGCAAATTCGATCTATGTAACGCGCTATCTTCCTGATATTTTGCAGGGAGCGCAAGGCCCGGCGGACATGGTCTTTTTGATCTACCAATATCTCATGGGACTGGTGGGTGTCATGGCGGTTGGCGTCATCATGTACGGTGGTATACTGCGCACCGTATCGGCGGACCCGTCGAAGATCAGGCAGAGTAACGATTATATCAAAAACGCGCTCAAGGGAATCGTGTTGCTCTTCGGCGCGCAGGTATTGTTTAACACCATCAACCCGAACATCGTAGATATCCAGCGCATCCAGCGCGCATTACAGCCGCCGAAGCGGATTGTGGCGGGGCCGCTTGCAAATACGGAAGCAGGTTTTGAGGAGTTCGCCCCAGGTAATGGAGAATTTGGTGGTGCAGGAGCGTCACTCCGAGGGGGTGGCGGTACTACAGGGGCTACCGAAGCAAGAAGCAGACTCTCCGCTGTTAGTGGAGTTACTTTAGTGCCGGAATGTGCACCGGGAGGGAGCACGCTAGGGTGTATATCGCTGGAGGGGGTACAGAACGGGACACTCGATTCAATTGCTGCTATGGCGGCTGCGGGTATCCCAGTGCATATTACTTCGGTAACGGAGGGACAGCACGCATCGGGTACATATTCCCATGCAAACGGATATAAGTGGGATATGGCGGCCATCGCACCGAGTTTTTTCGCGGATAGGCCCGATCAATTTGAACGAATTGCGACGCGCAGCGATAGCAGTGCGACCTACCGTGACAAAAGGACAGACGCGGTGTGTTCGCTTGAAAGACCACCGGCACCGGCGCATTGGGATTGCTCTACAGAACCGGGGGGATCGTGGTAAATACATATATGGAAAGAAATAAAAAGATAATCATTGGGGTAAGTATCGCATTGGGCGTTATTGCGCTGGGGCTCGGGGCATATGTTGCATGGCGAAACAGGGCTATTGTGGCCGATATTATTACCGACATAAGTGGGGGCGTCATCCGGCCGTTGGAATCGAAACAGGAGCGTTTGCGGATAATAAGTTCA
>MGIT01000002.1:85519-135526 GCA_001793895.1 Candidatus Wolfebacteria bacterium RIFOXYB1_FULL_54_12 | reverse complement strand
TTTTACGAGCGAGCCGTGTTCGCGGATCTTTTCGAGCTGGCGCGATATTTCCCGGGCGTTGGCGCCCAGTTCATCCTGATGTTTTTTGAACTTGTCAAGTTCTTCCAATGCCCAGATAGGGATGACGACAATATTATCCTCGAATTTCGAAAGACATTCCCGATCATGCAACAGTACATTGGTGTCGATAAAAAAAGCCTTCCTTGCGATCTCCGGTTTTGACATGACACCCTCCCTTTGTAAGTAGTGAATGTGCGTTGTACCATTCCAATATGTAGCTGACAATATTCTATTTGCAGTATACCCCCGGCAAGGCGTTTGTCAAAGCATATATAAAACAGCCTCTTGCGAAGCTGTTTTATACGTTTAGCGTATTTCGTAGTTAAGATATACGGTAATGGAAATCTCTTGCGAGCCGGGTTCTATCGAAGGTGCCACGGGAGCCGCTTCCATGGAAACCGCTTTTCCATATCCACCAACCGCGTCGCGGTACATCGGTACGGGTTGGTAGAAGTTTTCGGTTATCGAAAGCAGTTTGCCGATCTTGAAATCGCCGGTCGTTGCTATGGAGCGCGCCTTGTCTTGAGCTTGCTTGATAGCCTCTTCGCGCGCCTCGCTTTCTATGCGCGTCTTGTCGTCTATGGTGAACGAAAGCTGCGACACGGAGTTCGCTCCCTTTTGCGAAAGCTCACCCATGATGGCGCCTATTTTGTCGAAATCGCGAACCTTCACCAAGGCGCTTTGCGTGATGGTATAGCCGACGATGTCGGGCGGCGGGCATGGGGTGGGGGCGACGGCGCTACTCAGAATCATTCGTGATGAGCAATCATAATACTGATAGCGCGGCTCTATGCTGAACTGTTGGGTTTTGATATCTTCGTCCTTTACTCCCTGCGACTTGATAAAGTCGACCAGCGTGTTCATTTTTCCCGTATTTTGCTTTTGCGCTTCGGCAATATTCTTTCCGCCTTGCGTTATTACGCCGAACGAAAACTCTGCCACGTCCGGGATCGCGGTGACCTTACCCTCTCCGCTTACCGAAAAGCTGCGGAACGATGACGGCTGGATCGATTCCGAATAAGCGCGGGCATACACCATGCCTGAATATGCGATGATAGCCATTGCTATCGCTCCCATCGTCCATGCGCCATTTTTTATAAATGCATTCATTTTTTCTGTCATGATAATTCGAGTACTTCCTTTATGTTTATTATGATGTCGTCTATTCCCCTGTTCGACTTAAGGAAATAGTGCGACGGTTCCACGAGTGCCACGTCCTTCAAGATTTCATCGGTGGTGTCGAAGTTCGTCAGAATGATAATCTTTACTTCCTTGCCCCATGCGTCTTTCCGCAGTTGTTTGATCATCGTCATGCCGTCCATTTTTGGCATAAGAATGTCCACAAGCAGCAGGTCCGGATGTTCGCTGAGCGCAAGTGAGAGTCCCTCCTCTCCGTTGCGTGCTATGAGCGACTCTGCGAAGCCTGCTTGTCGTATCTTATCGGCCAGCGCGGATAGCATCGAATCTTCGTCTTCGACGATCAATATCCGTATGTCGGAGCGTTTCTTTTTGTCCATATGTGCATGTAAGTATACCCCCGTTCGATGGAAAATTCCATCTGGCCGCGCTCGGCTTATGCCGCCAGTGGCTTGGAGCCTTCCTTTGCGCGCATTCCCGTAAGCGGGAGCTCTACGGAGAACGTCGTTCCCTTATTTTCTTCCGACGTGAACCAGATCTTTCCGCCGGAATGTTCCACGATTGATTTTACGATGTACAGTCCCAGTCCGTTGCCGTCCGGCTCCTTTTCCCGCGCGTTGTCGGCCCGGAAAAACTTCGAAAATATCTTTCCTTGCTGATGCGCTGGAATGCCAAAACCCGTATCAGCCACATTGATCAAGACGCTTGATTGTTTTCTAAACAGCTCAACCGTAATCGACCCATTGTCCGGTGTATATTTTACCGCATTGGTAAGCAGATTTTGGAGAATGATGCGCAACAATTTCGGATCCGCATTTATAGCCGGCAGCGTTTTGTCGTAGTATTTTGTCACGTGGACGTTTTTGTGCGCGATCTGCATCGACAAATCCTTGAGCACATCCTCCATCGCGATCGAAAAGTCCAACGGCTCCACGTCTACCATGAACGTTCCCAAGTCGATGCGCGAAACATTCAGCAATGCATTTACCAATTCGATCATCCGCTTGCTTGCGCGCGCTATCTCATCAAAATATTGCCGCTGCTTTACGGAGAGCGATTCCCCGGCCGGGTCGGAAAGCATTTCCACATACCAATTGATGATGGTTAGCGGAGTCCGTAGCTGATGCGAAGCAATGGAAACGAATTCGTTCTTCGATTTATCTATGTCCTTTTGGTGTGTTACGTCTCGTTCTACCCCTACGAATCCGTACAGGTCTCCCCGCTCGTCAAAGAGCGGAGAAATATGTGCTTCGGCTATATATAATTGCCCATCCTTGCGCTTGTTGGTGATTTCCCCATAGAAGCTTTTCCTTTGCTCTTTGATGACATGCCACATGTTCCGGTAAAACTCTGATGGCATCTGTTTCCCCCAAAGCGCCGGTGTATTTCCAAGGATCTCCTTGCGCGTATAACCCGTCGTCAATTCCGCAGCCTTGTTCGCATAGAGTATTACGCCATTTGCATCGGTAATGACTACGTGATCGGATGTTCCATCTACGGCGAGTTTAAACTTCTCGAAGTCTTCCGTGGTCTCCTGTATCTTTTTGGCAAGCAAAACGTGAGAGTCCCTCAGTTTTTCAGCCGTGTTGTTGAATGCATCGCTTAGATCGCCCAATTCGTCCGATGTTGCAATATTGGTCTGTATATCAAAAACCCCTTCACCCAGTTTGTGTGCCGCTTCGGCGAGTGCTTTGATCGGGTCGATGATCTTTTTGCCCGCTGCACTGATAATAATCAATATCAGTGCGACGAGCAGAAGCGCGGAATAGATCAAGCTCCGTCGCGTATCTTCTATCGACTGCATCGCTTGCGCTTGCGATGTTTCCGTTACCAACGTCCAGCCGTTTTCCATGCAAAGCGCCGCGCTTATGACATCCACCCCCTCCGTATTCTTGTATCCCCTTTTCCCATTACACTGCAGGATAGTCGCTATATCCACCTGCCGCGTCAAGCGTGAACCATCAAAGTATCGCTTATCAATGACAAAGCCGTCCCTATTTACCAAAAACAGCTCCATGGATGCGTAGCGCATATCAACCCCCGTAAGTAGTTCATTTTTTATCTTTAATGCGTCGGCAATCTCCCCCGCTTTTGTAAAGCTTACCAAAGACCCCAGCCGATCCCCGGTCGTCCTATCGGTCAGCGGTGCGGCAACGATCAGTGCAACCGTGGGCATTCCAAAATTATCCATGGACATGAAGTCGCTTACTTGCGCCGTACCGTACGTGAAGTCTTCCGATTGCAGTTCTTGCGCGTAGCCGGACGCATCTTTTCCGATCTCCCGGTCATCGCTGGAAGCAATGACCGTGCCGGACCGGTCCAATATATTGATGCCGTACATTGCCGGATCGAGCGCAAGTTTGCTTTTTCTGAGGTGTTCTCCTAATGCAGCCACCGTTTCCCTGTTGCCCGTCTTGATTATTTCTTGCGTGGCATCCCGGACAAAGCCATCGGAAGAAAAATCTATGGTCCGTCGCCGCATCCCGTCTATTACATCAAGCAGTACCACCCGAGATGCGTTGTTCATGAGCGTCAGCTCTGAAAAGATCACGCCCGAGATGCGATCGCGCTGCACGATGAACGTCACTACGCTTGTTCCGATGACCAGCAATAGGATCACGGACAAACTGCTGATTATTTTAAATCCAATGGTTAATCGTTTAAACATATGAGTGCCGTGTCATGCCGGTATCTGTTTGCTTTCCGACTCTTTTTTTATGCCGGCAAGTGGAATAAATATGCGGAATTCGCTCCCCTTTCCTTCTTCGGACGTGAATCCTATCGTTCCTTGCGCATTATTGATGATTGATTTTGTAATGTATAAGCCAAGGCCGTTTCCTTCAGGCTCCTTTTTGCGCGCATTGTCCGCGCGGAAAAATTTGGTAAAGATTCTTGACTGTTGGTCCGCAGGGATGCCATATCCGGTATCGGAAACCGTTATAAGGGCATTTTCCCCCTCCCTTTTTAAGGTTATCGTTACCAACCCATTTTCGGACGTATACTTGATCGCATTGGACAGAATATTTTGAAATACTACACGCATCATGTTCGGGTCGACGTCAACCTGTCCAAGTTGCGGGTCATATATCCTGTTTATCGTCATGTGCTTTTTTTCCACGAATCGCCTCAATTCGTCGATGACCGAATCGGCTATATCCGGCAGTGGAATCGGTTCCGGTTCCACGTATGGCGTCCCCATATCGATATGGGAAGCGCTCAAGAGTGAGCCGACCAGATCGACCATGCGTGTGCTTGCCGCGTGAATCCGGTCAAGATATTTGCGCTGTGCTTCATTGACCACACCTACGTCTTCGTTGGATAGCATTTCTACGTACCAGCTGATTGCCGCCAGTGGCGTGCGCAACTGGTGGGATACGACCGAGGCAAAATCCGTTTTTGCACGATCCGCATTTTTTTGGGCCGTAATATCCCGCTCGATCCCTACAAACCCGCATAGATCCCCCTTATCCGTAAGTAGTGGTGCAATATGCACTTCGGCGGTATAGAGAGCGCCATTCTTGCGCTGATTTGTCATTTCTCCGTAAAATACCTTCCGTTGATCTTTGATCGTAGCCCACATGTTCCTGTAAAACTCTTCCGACATTTGCTTTCCCCATAGTGATGGCCTACTGCCGATCATCTCGGTGTGGGAATATCCGGTTATCGCTTCTGCCGCCTTGTTTGCGTGTAGTATGCGACCGTCTACGTCGGTAATGATGATATGATCGGACGCGCTTTCTACGGCGAGCTTGAACTTTTCAAAATCCGCGGCGCGTTCCCATAGTTTACCTTCTGTAATCCCGTTTGTTTTTTTGATCTGCTCCATCGTCGCATTGAGCGCCTTCGCCACATCCCCGAACTCATCGCCTGTTTCGACAGTTGCCTGCTGTGCAAAATTCCCCTTTTCCATCCGCAATGATGTATCCCTGAGCGAATAGAGCGGGCGCAACAGAGGGGTGGTCAACAATATCAAGGCGAGTACCGTGACGATCGACACCATGAATACAAGCAAACCGATATTGATCTCCATATTGCCGGCAGACTGCGCAAAAAATTGTCGCACTTCCGTTATTACGATAAAAAATTGGGTGTCGGCTATGCGGGCCACTCCTATCAGCTCGTCGTGATCGTGTAATCGGTTATACAAGACAAGTCCCTTTGGTTCTCTCAGTCCGGCAATTTCTTCAGCTACCCGATCATACTGCAGTGATACTATATTGATTCCACTGAATCGCTTGGTATCCTCTACTGCCCGATATGCTTCCGGAGTCAATACCCCGAGACTTTTAAAGAGCAATTCCGGGCGATTCGCCTGAAATACCACTCCATATTTGTCCACAAGCATTGCATCTCCTTCAATATTCAGCCCTTTGGGGTGCAGTGCGTTTGCGATCAATCCCTCGTTTAATTTTGTCGCCACCACACCCACGATATCCCCCGATTTGGCTTTTACCGGGCTTGCGAAATAGTATCCGAATTTGTTGCTGATCCCGCCGATCACCACGTCCATCGTCGATTTTCCGGCGAGTGCATCCTTGAAATATGCGCGGAATTCATAATTCTGTCCGACAAGCGACGAGTCGGTCGAGAACAGAACATTCCCCGCCATGTCCATAATGTAAATTGCCTGATATTTATTGCTCGCATCAAGGCCGGCAATATAGCTGAGCAGTTCCGTGCGCTGTTTTTTCTGTTCCGGTTGCTGCAGGTACCCTATGACAGGCTGTTGTGATCCGAGGTGCTCCGCAAACGACAGCGAATCCGTGACTATGCGTCCAATGATGGCCTCCTGCTGTTCGGCGACGGTTTTGATATGGTGCAAGGCCATGTCGGATATCGTTCGCTCCATCATTTGCATTACGGTACACGCCGCTATTGCACCCAAGCATACCGTGACTACGGCGATCGTCGAAATCATTTTTATTTTTACCGTCGCGCGTAGTTTCATGAGCGATGTATGATATCGGATTCCTTATTTGTTAGTATACACTATTTTTACCTTCGCCGTAATCGTGGAGCGCATACAACAAAAAAACAGCGCAATGGCATGCGCTGTTTTTTTGTTGTATCGGCCCGCTTATTTTTGCATTGCGGCAAACCTTCCGGCTATCGCCTGTTGTGCTTTCTTGACCGCATCGTTGAATGCATCCCGCATGGCCGATTCAAGTTTGGTTCCCGAGAGGTTCGAAGATATGGACACCTCCCTTACTTCGAACGCCCCGTTCATAACGATACGTACGCCGTCGCGTTCCACGGCAACTTCCTCCTTTTGGATCGCGCTTTGCAATTCCTTGAGCTGTTTCAATTGTTTAAATGATTCAAACATGGATGATAAGCGTGTGTTATTTTTCCGTGACCGTCGCACCGATGATCGTTACCGGGTTTACCGGTTTGGATGGTTCGCCGGTAAATTGATTTGGTGTTACCGGGGCGCCGGCTATTTTATCGACCGTATCCATACCCTGTATGACACTACCGAATATCGTGTAATTTTTCGGCAACGGATAATCGGCATGCATGATGAAGAATTGACTGCCGTTCGTATCAGGACCCGCGTTGGCCATAGCCACCGTGCCGCGCACATATTCTCCGGTAAACGGTTCGTCGACGAACGTATAGCCGGGGCCTCCCGTGCCGTCGCCCTTCGGGTCGCCGCCTTGAATCATAAACCCGCTGATGACCCGGTGAAACACCGTGCCGTCATAAAATCCTTTTTTCGCAAGCGTTACAAAGTTCTCCACTGTCTTTGGGGTCTGTCCGCTATTGAGTGCTATGATGATCGCTCCTTCCGATGTCTGTAGAGTTACTTCACTGCGAGGTGTCGTTTGCGAGGTGGTCATTTCCATAGATGTTTTTGCCGTATTCGGCGAACTGAGCTGTGTTTCCTTTTGCGGCGTTATCGAATCTTTTTGCGCCATGTCCGATTTCCAATACATACTGAATCCAATGGCAAGAAGCGCAAGAAATACCGCGACCGCCATACCTTCCTTGTAATTCATAGTTTCGTTTTTGCGGTTAACTTTTTATCCATTATAGCGAATGTGGCCGCCTTTGCGCAATATTATTTTTTCTTTGATGCCTTGGACCGGTCGGTCTCGTTCAAACTTTGCTTGCGCAAGCGAACGCTCTTCGGGGTCACTTCCAGGTATTCATCTTCGGACATCACTTCAAGCCCGCGCTCAAGCGTTACCGTCAACGGCGGGACCAGCTGAATGGCTTCGTCCGCACGGGATGCGCGCATGTTTGTAAGCTGTTTTCCCTTGATCGGATTTACCGTCATGTCATTTCCTTTTGACGTATTGCCGATGACCATGCCTTCGTAGACCTCGGTATTTGCTTCAATGAACAACGTTCCGCGATCCTGCAGGTTGGCCAATGAAAATGCCAGCGCCTTGCCGGTTACCATGGATATCATGGAACCGAGTTCCGTCTTTATGATCTCTCCTGCGTGCGGGCGAAAGCCGATGAAGCGGCTACACAAAATGCCTTCACCGCGCGTATCTATGGTGAACTGGCCACGGTAACCGAGCAATCCGCGCGTAGGGATCTCAAACAACAAGCGCGTATAGCTTTCTACCTGCTTCATCTGCGTCATGATGCCGCGACGCTTACCCAGCGTTTCGATGACCACACCGGCCATCTTTTCCGGCACGTCTATGACGACCTCCTCGAACGGTTCCATGCGGTGTCCATTTTCTTCATGCATAACAACCTGCGGCTGGGATACCTGCAACTCGAAACCTTCGCGACGCATATTTTCGAGCAGAATTGCGATATGCATTTCACCGCGTCCGTATACCTTGAAGCTCTCACCCTCCATGAAGTCGACTTTCAAACCTACATTTACCTCAAGTTCCTTTTCGAGACGCTCTTTGATCTGGCGGGTAGTTACAAACTTGCCTTCTTTTCCTGCGAACGGAGAATCATTGACCAAAAAGTTCAGAGAGATGGTCGGCTCGTCGATGGCGATCGCCGGCAATGCTTCCTGCGTGGGGTTCGCGCAAAGCGTTTCTCCAATGTCGATGTTTGCCAATCCGGCGATCATGACGATATCACCCGAACTGACCGACGGAGAATCGATACGCTCCAACCCTTTGAATGTAAAGAGTTTAGTGATCTTGCCGGGGCGGGTTTCGCCGGTCGGTTTTTTGATGGTGATGGTATCGCCCACCTTTACCGTTCCTTCGTACACGCGCGCTATCGCAAGGCGGCCCAAGAAATTATCATAGGCGAGGTTGAACGGCTGTGCGCGGAACGGCAGATCGTCGCGCATGTGGCTCGGATGCACTTCGTCGATGATCACATCCAAAAGCGGCACAAGATCCTTTGAATCGTCTTCGAGATTCTTTTTCGCTATTCCTTCGCGGCCTATCGCGTAAACGGTCGTAAAATTGAGTTGCTTGTCGGTTGCGCCAAGGTCCATAAACAGTTCCAACACCATTTCGTGCGCCGCCGCAGGGTTTGCGGCCGGTTTGTCTATTTTGTTGATGATCACGATCGGTTGCAGCCCGAGTTCAAGCGATTTCTTCAATACGAACCGGGTCTGCGGCATCGGACCTTCCTGTGCGTCGACGACCAACAATACGGAATCGATGGAACGCAATACGCGCTCAACCTCGGAGCCAAAATCCGCGTGGCCCGGGGTATCCACAATGTTGATCTTTGTTCCCTTGTACATGACGGACGCATTCTTTGCGTAGATAGTGATGCCACGCTCCTTTTCGAGCGTGTTGCTATCCATGCTGACCCCCTCGGCGGCTGCCCCTGTTTGTTTCAAGATGGCGTCGGTAAGCGTTGTTTTGCCGTGGTCTACGTGTGCGATGATCGCAATATTGCGGATTTCCATATAAAAAAGCCCATAGTGCCCGCTCGTAATCTAACCGCATGTGGAATTACATGCATGCTTGCCTGCCAGAATGTCAAAATTTTGGCTGCAAGCCGTTAATTCTCCGTCAGCGTATCTCGATATGCTTCCTCGAAATTAGCGGCTTTCGCTCAAAATTTTATAATTCTGGCTAAGCATTAGATTCCGAACGGGCACTCAGGGCAACGTTTATTAATTGAGTTATCATTATATCGGAAATGGTTAAAAGTGTAAAGACCTTGCTTATATGTATGTAAACAACCCGCCGAAGCGGGCTTTACCATTCTTTCTATGCCATCATATCGCGCAGCGCGCAGTATTCGCATTTTGAATCCCCGCAGCGCTTTTCCCAAAATATTCCCTCAAGAATCTCCGTTCCAACCCGTATGATCTCTTTTTCAAGCATGCCGACCTCGTCCGGTGTCACCTCAAACATTTCCTTTTTATATTTTCCGCTCGGCATCGGTTCTATGAAATCAACATCGGCCGAAGCCATGTCGTATTTACCTTGGCGGTCCAACAATATTTTGTAAAAAACCAATTGCCGTTTTATGGCTCCTCCTTCATGTTGCGCTTCTTCGGCTTCATCCCCCTCTGTTTCCCTTGGCTTGCCTTCGATCTGATTGCGTGATTTCGGTTTCCCCGTTTTGTAGTCGACTACATTCACCTTGTTGCCCGCATCAAGAAATTCGATTTTGTCTATCTTTCCGGTCAAGCGAATTTCCGGCGTTATCATGACATCGCTTACCGCATACTCGGTAAGCACGTTTCCTCGCCATGCGTGGTGATAGGTATCGTAATATCCTTCGAGCGCCGCTACCCCTCTCTTTTTTGCATCCTCGAAATCTCTTCCCGAAATTGCCTGTTTTCCCAAATGATACGCGAACTTATCGATAAGAAATTGCCTGTCGGCGCCCCGTTCGGCGAGTGCATTGAAAAAATCCTGCAATGCATTATGGATCGCCGTACCGAACATCTGATACTTTTCCGGCGCTCCCGGGATGCGCAAGAGGTTTGAGTAGAAATAACGCCACGGACAGACCAAGTAGTTGTTAAGCGCGGTCGCAGAAAGGCCGTTGCGCATGAACAGCTCCTTGATGTATTCCTTATCGCGGATATTCACCGTTGTGCTTGTGCGCGGCGCAAACAGCACTTCTTTGTGCAGGGCCAGTTCTTGCTCGTGTTGTTCTATCGGCATGGGCTCGCAAAGATCTTCCCGCAGCTCGCCTATGAAAAGCGATGGCAATAGCATGCGCTTTTGTATGTTTTCTTTCGCATAGGTTACTGTTGCCGTTTGTTTTGCGCGGGTGAGTGCAACATAAAACAACCTGCGCTCGTCGGCATTTTCATCCTCGTCATCCTGCATGGGTTTGTCTGCACGCGCAAAGACAGCCATGGGCAATTTTAACAGCTCCCTGCTTTTTTTATTGCCCCAATGCGTATCAAACGCATTGATGATATACACATGATCGAATTCAAGCCCTTTTGAGCGATGTGCCGTCATCAAGTGCACCTTCCCCGTTCCGTATCCTCCGATACTTCTCTTTATCGTCAACCCGTGGCGTTCCATGGCATCCAAATGAACGAACAGGTCCGCAAGTTTTGCATCGCGGTGCGCTTCGATCAATTTTTTTATCTCATCGAAAAACGCCGAAAGTTTCTCCATTTTTTCCACCGGTTCCGAACCTGCAAGCATATGCGCCAACAATCCCGACTCACGCATGATCACCTCCACACTTTCCGCCAACCCTTTATTTCTTGCCGTCGCACTCCAGCGTACCATGCTTTCGTACATGGTTAGCAGCGCATCGGGTTGCTCCAGTCGCAGAGGTTCGCCTTTCAGCAGTTGCCCGGAACGCAGCACATCGTAAATCGACATGCGGTTACGATTTGCATATTCAATGCATTTGTACAGATCAAGCGGTTCAACTCCGAGAAAATCTATGTGCAGCATTCTGATGAGATCTTCGGGCAAGCCGAACGCATTGATCGCACGCAATATGCAAATCAACTTTTCTATATCGTTATCCCGCAGAATATCCTGATCCGATTCTATGACGGCAGGAACGCCCATGCGTTCAAGCATTTCCAACAAAGGAAACGCATCCCGGTTGTTTCTGTAGAGTATCGCGACATTCTCCGGCGTTACTCCGTGCGCCATGCGTTCTTTGATGTCTTTTGCAATGCCATACCGTTCCGCGTCTTCGGTCGTAAACGCACCAATGCGGATTGGCTTTGCTTCGTGGGGAGCATTTGCCCGCAATTCTTTTTTCCCGGGAATGACGCCGTGTGCGGCGTCGAGGATGACCTGCGTGGAGCGGTAGTTTTCTTCCAACACGATCAACTCCGCAGATGGATAAAGCTTTTGAAAATAGAGGAAGTTCTCGAGCGATGCGCCTTGGAATCGGTAGATCGCCTGCTTTTCATCGCCAACCACGAACAAATTCGGGTCTTGATGAAACCCGCACAACAATTCCACTATGCGGTTTTGCGCATTATTCGTATCTTGGTGTTCGTCGACCAACACATACTGATATTGTTCCTGTAACAACAGCAACAGATTCTTGTCGCGCTCCAACACGGCGAGTACTTCCATGATCATATCCGCATAGTCGTACCACTTTTGCTCACGAAGCGCTTGCTCGTACTGCCGATACAACAGCGCCAGTTCACTTGCCTTGTTTATATTCTTCTGCTGTTTTTGGTAAGCACCCTTCATCTTGCCCTTGTGGGCCCCCTTGTCGTAATACAAGTCCTCGATGCCTTCGAATATTCGCAACTCCTGTGCTACTATCTCATCGAACCGATCCACCGAAATACCCTCCTGTTTCAGCTTGTCGATCGATGTCAAAACTTTTCCTACATAGTAGGTCGGATCGCCATACGGGCGCAACAATTCAAGCGGCGCCGTTTCGAGTATGCGCTCGATGATCTGCGCGCGATCGACATCGGTCACCGGCTCCGATCCGATGATCCGCGGAAAATATTCCGGATGGTTTCCGATGATGTCATTGCAAAATCCATGAAAAGTCTTGATGGCGACCGCATACGCCGGACCACCTATCATTTCCATAAGCCGGCGACGCATGGAGGCGACTCCGGATTCCGTAAACGTCAATGCCAGTACATTGTCCGGCTCCGTATCGGTCCGCATCAATATATTGGCGATGCGGAGCGTGAGTATCTGCGTTTTGCCCGTACCGGGCCCCGCAATGACCATGACCGGCCCTTCAATGGTGTCCACGGCATGTTTTTGTTGCGCGTTCAGTTTGTCGTATGCCTCTTGAAATGCGTCGCTGGTCATAATATGGATATCATATCATAAAAAACAGCCGTTTTTAAGCGACTGCTTTGCCCTCTTATTAAAACTCGGCCTCTTGCATTGCCTCGTCGATCTTTGTTTCTATGCGCCGTTCCCATTCGTGCCGCCGTTCAAATCCGCTTTTTTCCATGCGTTCCGAAATGCGCCAAATGCCGTGGTATAGTTTTTGAATTTCAATCAACGCCTCGGGCATGGCATGCTTCACCGCTACCAGTATCGTTTTCTTGCCCTTAAAAAATCGCCATATGACCGGGTCTATTATATACGCCTTTCCGCCATATTCGACGATCAAAAGATCATGGTGCGCGTGCCGATCTATGATGCCTTTGACGATATAGATACGCGCACTGGGAAGTTCGTCGAGGATCCAATTACCGGCCAAGGGTGTCGTTTCATCGCAATATTTTTGTACCAAAACCGGAAGCGGGCGGTCCCCCACCTTCTTCAATAGATGTACCATCTTTTTTTGGATCTGCTCGATCAACTCCTTTGTCATACGGCAATTATATACCGCTTTATGCAGAATGACAAAAAAAATAACCCGGCATAAGCCGGGTCGGTCTTGATTGTCGGGGCGGCGAGATGGTCGGATCCGACCGCCCCATCGTCAGCAGCCTCCCTCGCCCTTACAACTGCAATGGGCTACTGCCCGCATATGATGCTTCCGTGTCCACATGATCAAACTCACCTCCTTTTCATCGAGCTATTGGTATTGGCATTAGTGGCGCCGCCCTTGATCAATGCAAGCGACCGCTTGCACTACATCCACCTCAACCCCCGCAATTTCCGTTACACGGCAATAGAAATCACCTCCTTTTTGATATGCTCGTAGATTGTTATTCGTTGTACTAATTGGCAATATATAACAAAACCAACACCTTGTCAATATCATCTAACTCTGCTATAGTAATTCCACTATGTTGATTGATGATGTCGTAATCAAGGTAAGCTCCGGCCGCGGAGGCCGCGGAGCGGTTGCCTTTAATAAGAACATGAAGAGTCTCGGGCCCGCCGGCGGAAGCGGTGGCAATGGCGGAAACGTCGTTGTTGAGGCCGCCTCGGACCTTAGCCTGCTCAACCAATTCCGATTTAAAAAGGATGTTTCTGCCGAAAGCGGCGAACCCGGAAAGCCGCAGTTCAACGATGGTCATACCGGAGCAGATCTCATTCTCAAGGTTCCGGTTGGAACCATCATCCATAACATGACCACCGGAGCCGACTACGAACTGGTCAAGATCGGCGAGTGTATCACCATTGCAAAGGGCGGCAAGGGCGGCAAGGGCAACTTTCACTTCAAATCTTCCGTCAATACCAGTCCGACCCAATACCAAGACGGCACACCTGGAGAAGAGTTTCTGTTTCGGTTGGAGCTTAAGCTGATCGCCGATGTCGGTATCATCGGCCTGCCCAGCGCCGGCAAATCCAGCCTACTCAACGAACTGACCAACGCGCAAAGCAAGGTCGGCAATTATCCGTTTACCACGCTCGAACCGAATCTCGGCGTTTATTACGAATTGATCCTTGCCGACATTCCCGGTTTGATCGAAGGCTCGAGCCAAGGAAAAGGCTTGGGAGACCGGTTTCTTCGCCATATTGAACGCACGGAAATCCTTTTTCATTTGGTGCCCGCCGACTCCCCCGACCCGGTCCACGATTATACGGTCATTCGCTCGGAACTCGGAGCGCATAACCCTGCCCTACTGACCAAGAAGGAGTTCCTGTTTCTCAGCAAGAGCGACATGGTTACCGAGGCAGATCTCAATGAAAAGATATCGCTTCTTAAAAAACTCAATCCGACCGTTGTTCCCATTTCCGTTTACAATTGGGAAAGCCTTGACGGCGTCAAGCGCATATTGAATGAAGTGATCAAGGGGAAAAAAATTTAAAATTTTAAATTTAAAAAGGGTGCAAAAAAATATCCATCAACTACGGTGGATATTTTTTACGATCTATCTTTCTATAATTTTCTTTGTAGTCTTCGCTTCACTTACCCAATGCCTTTTGTATATGGCCAAGTATTTCTTCCGGATGCCGTTCGCAAAGATTCTTTTTCAATCGCATCGTTACCGATTTCTTTGATGCAATAGGCAGCATCTGCTCGATTTCACCCATGATCGGCGAGATAATGGTGATTTGCGTAGGCATCGTTCGGGCAGCTACCTGCTTTATCGCAGTTTTAAACTTTGCCGCGAACTCCTGTTGGTATTGTTCTTTGGTCGATTTGGAACTACCACCCGTAACCCCCGTCTTCCCGGGGCGCACCGCCAAACCTTCATTGCCGGAATAACGGATACGCGGAATGCGAAACATTTCTACTTTTTCTATCAGCCCGTCTCCAGCAAGATAGAACTCGGCTTCCTGTGTCCCAGTGAGGATCAGCAACGCCCGCTCCTTTTTGAATTGTGGAAATTGTTGTGCGATTTTCATATGTACTTATTATACACGATTCCATGCCACCGTTACAGATACTGATACCCCTCCTTGTGCAGCGTCCGCTTCACTTCTTCGGCATTGTGCGCAGCCATCAGTTTCATGCGCAGTTCCCGCGCCCCGTCAAACCCGTGCACATAGGCCTTATAGTGCTTTTTCATGACATCAAACCGCTTTGTTTGCCCAAATAATGTTTCAAACAATTCCGTGTGCTCAAGCATGACGCGCATCTTTTCCTGTAGCGCAATATCGCCTGGCGAAATCGGCCCCGATATTTTCATTGCATCCTTACCGGCAAAGAACCACGGATTCCCAAACATGCCGCGACCGACCATAATACCGTCAACTCCATAATTTTTTACCTTCTCGAATGCATCTGCCAGCGTATGCACATCTCCGTTTCCCAAGAGTAGCGGACGATCCTTCGCGCCGTAATATGTATCGCGCAGTTCCACGGCGTGTGCAATGACATCCCAATGCGCCGGAACGGCCGACATTTCCTTTCTTGTCCTTCCGTGGATCGTGATCGCCGCCGGCTCCATTTCCATGACATACGGCAACCATTCAGCGATCGTGTTTTTCGTGTATCCGATTCTTGTTTTTACCGATACCGGAATCTTTCCCGCACCGCGTTTCGTTTCGGCTATTATCTTTTGCGCCAACTTGGGCGTTTGTATTAATTTTGCGCCGGCGCCCTGTTTTTGAATGTTTTTTTCCGGACATCCCATGTTGATGTCTATTCCGTCAAACCCCAGCTCCTGCGCCAATAGGGCCGTTTGATAAAAATGTTCCGGTGTTGCGCCAAAAATTTGCGCAACAATAGGGCGCTCGGTCTCATCGTACCAAAGGTCTTTGAGGAGCGCTTCCTTTCCCACCGAACAAAGCCCGTCGCAGGAAACAAATTCGGTCCACATCACATCAGGCTTGCCATATTTCGCGATCATACGACGAAATGCCGCATCAGTCACATCTGCCATGGGAGCAAGCGCAAATATCGGCTTCTTTACATCAGCCCAAAATCCATAATTGATCATATATCGCTAAGTGTAGTGCATCAGCCATTCCGTTTGCAAATGTAATATTCACACAAAAAGGCGCCCTTCAAAAGAAGAACGCCTTTTATGCTCCGATCTCTTATTTGAAAAAGTCCTCACTCAATTTTCAAACAAGGTATCTTGCATTAAGTATACCATCGATCGTTATTCCCGAGCAAGTCCCATGACTGCTTTATTTCGCCATTACTTGAGCAAGTCCGCGGAGTGTTTCATCAACCGGCTTTGGCGCGCGACCAACGACCTCTACGAATCTATTTCGTTCGATCATGGAGTCGTTTTTCAGACTTCCCATAAGCGCCGCCGCTATATGCCTCGGTACGCCGCTGATCGTTTGCACCACCCATGCGATGATCGGCAACGGGAACCATCCCACGTAGATAACCCTGTTGGGCCTTCCATGCACGACCGCCCCGCTGCGCATGATCAGCTCATCATATCCCATCGTTTCCGATCCTATTTCGAATATCTCGTGTCCGTCCGTCCTGCGCCCGATCAATGCAGACACCATGGCAACCGCGTCTTCCAGCGCTATGGGCGAACATTTTGTCGTGCTCCACCGTGGCATAATGACCACGGGAAATCTTCGGGATAACCAATAGACCATTCGATATGAAACACTGCACGGCCCGAGCAAAATACTCGCCCGTACCTCTGCCAACGGCACGCCATGTGCCCCTAGGCGCTTTCCGGTTTCTTGCCTGCTTCGTAGATGCTGCGATAACAGTTCTTTTTTAGGGATGATCCCTCCCAAATAGATCATTTGCTTCACGCCCACTTTTTTTGCCACTCGGCCAACCCGGTCGGCAAATGCCCTATCCATTGCCTCAAATTTTTTATCATCCAACGAATGCACCAAATACACCAGCACATCAGCAGGACCTATACCATTTTGCGCCGATAAAAATCGCTCCGCCCCCTCATCGGAACCAAGGTCAACAAATCGCCATACTACGCGCCCGTGCGCAACCCCCACGCCCTCTTCAGGCCTATACGATGCAATGATCGTATGATCCGTTGTGGCAACAAGTTGTTCAATAAGTGCCGACCCCACGCACCCGCGGGCTCCAATGATTGCTATGTTCATGCATTTGCATTTTTTTCCTTTATTGCCGCTCGAGCCGCCGCTTCACCGGCTACATATCCGGCACTCCAGCATAACTGCAGATTAAACCCACCCGTCGGCGCATCAATATCAAGCACATCGCCGGCGAAATAAAGATTTTCCACCAATTTCGAGCCCATCGTTTTTGAATCCACCTCATTGAGATCTACGCCGCCGCTTGATGCGATCGCTTTGTCGAATCCCAAAAGTCCGATCGGCGTCATGCGTAGGTCTTTAAGCATTTTTACAAGCCGCAATCGATCTTCGCGCGTTATTTCATGCACCGCCTTGTTGGGGTTTATCTTTACCAACGCGATGATCGCGGGGATCAGTTTTCTTGGCAACAGGTCATCGAGACCATTTCGAAATGTCTTGTTTTGATATTTTTTAAAATCCTTCTGCACGCGTTCGTCCAGCTGCGCAATCGTCAGCGCCGGTTTAAGATCGAGCGATAAAAACACTTCCGCACCCTTATCCTTTAGCACTTCTCCAACCCGCTTGCTCATATCCAGTATCGTCGGACCGCTCATGCCGAAATGCGTGAACAAAATATTTCCCGTACGCGCAGAATCTTTTTTTCCATTCACCAATAGCGTTACGGCTATGTTGTCCATGCTCAGCCCCTGTGTCTTTTTTACCCATGCATCGGATATTTTTAACGGTACCAGTGCCGGGAATGGATTCAGCACGCGATGTCCCAGTTTCGCGACCCATTTCAATCCTTCCCCGCTTGAACCCGTTTCCGGCCTCGAACGCCCGCCGGTTGTCAACACATACGACGAAGCTTCCACTTCTCCTCCTCGCAATAATAGTTGGGTCAGTTTGTTCTCTCTTGTATTGAATCCTGCAGCCGTTGCATCCGTCATTACGGTAACGTTGCCGCGCTCCATGTATGCCTCCAAAGCGCGTAAAATATCCGCAGCATCATCGGACACCGGAAATACGCGCTTACGATCCTCTACTTTGGTCTTCACCCCCATACGTTCAAAAAAATCGATTGCCTGTTGCGTTCCAAATGCCGCGAGCGGCGAAAAAAAGAATTTGCCGTTCTTGCCGCCAAGTTTTTCTATAAACTTTCGCGCATCCGGCTCGGCATTCGTAAGGTTGCATCGCCCGCCTCCGGTAAGTAGCAGTTTCTTACCCAGGCTTTCATTTTTTTCCACCAATACGACGCGCGCGCCCAGTTCCGCGGCGCGACCCGCCGCCATCATGCCGGCGGGTCCGCCGCCTATAACTGCCACATCATAATACTTTCTTTTTTTCATAATTATAATCCGCTACTTGTGTTGTTATTCCCGTCCGTCCGCCAACCGACGGAATCTATATGATTCTGGATTCCCGCCTACGCGGGAATGACAAAATGCTTCTTGTGCTTAAAAACCCCGCCATGCACGGCGGAGCTTTATGGCTTACTTATATTGCTGCGGATTGATCAAAAAGTCCTTGACCTTTTCTACGACTTCCTTGATCGGATGTTGGCTTTTTACGAAATAGTCCTTCGCTCCGAGCGCGATCGCCTGCTTGATGTCCTCATCGCCGTCCAAATTGGAAAGCACTATGACCGGGAGGTTTTCCAAATCCCGATCGGCTTTAATGTCCTTTAAAACATCTATTCCGTCCCTCTTCGGGAGCATCAGGTCGAGCAGTACGAGGTCGGGGCGCATCTTTTGTATGATTGGAAGTGCAACCTTTCCATCCATTGCCAGTTCCACGACGAATTCTTCGCCTTCAAATTTTTCTTTGAGCACCCTTGCCAGGGCTTCCTCATCTTCGACGATAACAATTTTATGCATGGTTACAGTATATCGTATATATCCCCGTTGGTAAAGCGCACATCCCTTTCTATCATCTATTGATCTCGCCGATGCTTTGCACGCAATATTTTCCTGATTTCTCTATGTTTTCGTTCGCCTTCTTCGCAATATGCTTGATCTCCGAAACCTCGGCTTCGTCTATCTTATCATCGGCATATTTTTCGAGAATCCTTTCAATATCCTTTTTGACCATTGCGAGCATGTTCGTTATATCGCGCTGGCAGATAACGATCTTTCGCGCGCGCTGCTCCCGCTCGAATCGCACAAACAGCCATCCCGCGACAAATGCGCCGATCAAGCCAAGTACTAGGACAATAAAGAACCAGAATTGGGTCAGCTCCAAACCGCCTATCACTAATGCCGGCCGCGGACGAACCTTGATGACATCTGATGTAACGGAGTAGCTCATCGCCCCCCGCGCGTCACGCGCAACGATCTCGATAATGTAGTCACCCTTTTTAAGCGGTCTATCAAATCGCATAACCCAACTGCCGTGCATATCCGACCTGACCTCATTCGACTGCTCGATCTGCCCCTCCTTTGTTTTTAGCACTACCTGCAATATGATATCCGGCAAAGCCGTTCCTATGACGTCGAGCCTCCCCTCGCCCACGAACACATCACCCATGATCGAAGTTATCCTTGGAGCTTCTATTGGCAAGATATCCAGATCCAAGATGCTTTCCACGCTATTGCCCGCGTTATCTTCCGCCCCTATCTTGACCAAATGCTTACCGGGTTTTTGCAGGTCCATTTTATACGGACCCTTTTCGATCGTGCGCACTTCGCCTCCGTCCTGTTGTATATAGTACCGCTTCAACCCGGACAAGCCATCGCTTGCGGCATATTCGATCGTCGGAGTCGGATTATCGGTCGCGACACCTTCCTGAACACGCGCCTGAAATACCGGAGGTGGAGTGAGGTCGATCGCCAACCGGTAGTGCAGTGTCGGGCCCCAGCCGATGCCATTGCGCATGCGCACGTGCAGATAAGAAACTCCTTCACTGAGCGGCGGAAAGATCTTATTGTCGAATAGCCCCTCGGAAACAGTCGGGGAGAATAGCGGATCCCTGTTTATTGCCGTAGTCACGTCGGTGATATCGTCGGCCAATTGCCATGATACGGAGAATCTAGTCGTGAAATTATACCATACTTCAGGATCCCGATACCCTGCCACTTGAATGGTCGGGCGCTCCGGTAAACGCTCTGCGCGCGAGGCCGGACGCGTAATTTGCGTCGGCTTGGACACGATCGTTTCCAACTCCGTCGAGGGGGCGCTTGTTATAGAAAGGCCTTTCATCGAGGTGAGTACATTCGTCCCACTTCCATCGCTTGCCGTTACGGCACCATCGGTAAAGACGATATCGGTAGCTCCGCTTCCCTTCACCTTATAGGTTATCTTTACGATCTGCAGCGAACGGCCCGAAAATCCACTAGTAGAGCCGCCGATAAAATTGACCTGTCCGGAATCATTTGAGAACGTCGGCTCCGTAAGCCAAAAATTAAACACCGAGCCGGTCTTGTCGACGCTTACGATCTCTAAAACATCTTTTGATATCTGTACAGTTCCCTGTGCCGCATTGATACCGACACTCTCGCTGTCCGCCTTCACGTCGACCGTAAATTGATCGCCGATCGCAAACGCGTCTTTATTGGTCGTCAGCTGCAGCGTTGCGGCTGACGCGCTGTGCATCGTTGCGCCAAGAAACAATGCACTCGCGACAAGAATTGAGATTTTATATTTCATGACTCGATGAATGATGAATATTGAAGAACTTTTATTACAGTATATCACAGAACATGTCGGCACACACCATTATCTATTGAGTGCCGATCGGATAAAGATGCTAAAGTCGGATATATCAACCTTGCCATCAATATTCAGATCCACCTGCCGCTTTTCTTCTTCGTTGGTTGAAGCAAATCTCGTCAAGAAAATACTCCAGTCACCAATATCAACCCCGCCGTTATTATTCAAGTCGGCCCGGGTAACCAATGTGCGCGTTACCGTAAACACCTTCAGCGGTGACCAATCACTTTCAATTCCATTTTTATCAATCTGCTTGGTTCGAATAATGTGTCCTCCATAGGAAAGATCCTGCGTATTGATCAAAAGTCTATATGCTCCATCGCTCCCCACTGTCGCTTGCGCGTCAACCGGCTGCCCGTCAACTTCAGCCTTTACCACACTCCCCGGCGCAGCTGAACCCGTGATCCCGACATTGTTACCAATAGTCACCGTGCGCGAAACCAATCCTGCGGTCGGTGCGATATACAAGTTCTTTCCTTCGGTCGCGTGCGTTATCTTATCCATAGTATAGGTCTTTATTTGCGCAACCTTTCCGTCCTTATCGAGGATGGCAAGCCCGAACGATTCCAATCCACGCAATGCCCCGGAGAAGTCTATCGTAAACGTACCATCGGCACGTACTTCGATATCGCGCTCAAGCGGAATATCCTGCCCGCCAACACGCGCGAAAAGCGATACGCGAGCCCCCGGATATGCCCGACCGGTAAAAGTAACGGTCGGCGTTGGGAATCCGGTAAACACACCGCCGCCGGCAAATGATTGCCGCGCGAAGAACATAACATCCTGCGTCGATGTGATCATAAGTGTCGATGTGGACCCGGCCAAACGTTCCAACGAAAGCTGCACTGTTTCCGCTACGGTATCATGAATCGATACCGTAGCAATACCGTCTATTATACTCACTTGAACGCGCTGACCGACAAGTCCCGCGGTCTGCACCGATGACGTGCTAAAGACCAAATAAATATCTTCCTGGATGGTCGTATCCAATCCACCATTGGCATCTTGCGCCTGAATGATCACAACCGTAGCTTCGCTTAATCCCGCATCTGCCGGGTCAAGAATCACATACCGATCCGCTACGACCGGCGCCGGCGTTACAATCAGCGAATCAGATGCATCTATGATCCCCGCCGCTCCGTCGGGAGTCGTCGCATTATCTGCCGCGGTAATATCCCACGTGCCCGCCTCTTCGTCGTAATAATAGAATGTCGTCGATGCAAACCCGTTTGCAAGCGTCACGAATGATATTGATGTCGTTCCCGTTTCCGTTGTCTGAAATCGTGCTTGCGCTCCGGTCGAGTTAGTATAGAGGTATACAAGATTGCTTCCCGAAGTTACTACGTTTCCATATTGATCTTTTCTTGTTACCGTGTACGGTGTACTCGTTCCCGCCACCATGCTGGTCTGATCGGTAAGCGTGAACTGTGTCACTGCACCGGCGGTCCACGTGATCGACGAAGTGTCGGTCACGACCAACCCCGTTCCTTGCGTATCAGACAGCGCCAAATTGACGGTTTCGGCGACCGTGTCGGTTAGCGTGATCGTTCCTTCACCATTTACGATGTCTATCAATACCTGCCCGTTTGTCAATCCGGTACCGCTTACCGATGTTACGCCGGTCACCAGCGTCACATCGTTCTGATAGTTCGTGTCGATATTTCCGAAGTCATCCTGTACTTGCATTGTCACCAACGAAGATGCTCCCGCTGCCAATGTCTGCGGATTCGGTTCCGGCTCAAACATAAACCGTGTTCCGGTTGCAGTCTGTACCGAAATCACATCAGTCGCATCGATGATACCCACCACCCCATCCGGCGCGGTCGCGTTATCCGAAGTGGTGATCGTATGATTACCACTGGCCTCTTCGTAATACCATGCGCTTTGCGATGATTGGCCATTACTAATAACCACACTTGTGATGCCGTTTCCATTTATTGCAGCGTCATAAAACGCGGTTGCAGCCCCGCTTGGATCTGCATACAAATAGGCGGTCACATCTCCCGTTGTAACCAGATTATCAAACATATCTTTGCGCACCACCGTATATTGCACACGGCTCGCCGGATTCATGCTGGTTCGATCGTTGATCGTGAACTTGGCGATTACTGCAGGGTTGATCACGATGTCATCATATCCGATCACTGCGCCGCTTTGTGCGGTCACCTGATACGACCCTGCCGCTTCGTTGTAATACCAAAATTGCGCCGAAGCATTTCCGACATCGATCGCTACCGATGTGATCACCGAACTTGAGGTCGAGTTGCTACTATAGAATACTCCCGGTGTCGTGGTCGGCGAAATCGAAAGGGCCACCGCTATCGAGCCACCAATTATCTGATTATCATATTGATCGGTACGCGTAACCGTGTAGGCAACCAGGTCTCCGGCTGTTGCATTGACCACGTTGTTCAGATTTAATTTTGCGAATACGCCTACCGCAAATACCACATCCTGCGTCGATGTCGCCGCGAGACCCGTACTTTGCGTGTCCGACAGCGACAGCGTTGCGGTTTCCGCAACCGTATCGCTTACTTGAGTCATACCTATGCCGTTTTCAATATCGATCAGTACCGGATTGGCAACCGCGCTTCCCGCTACCAACAGCGTTACATCTTCGGTAAAGCCCGGCACTACCTGTCCGAATTCATCCAGTGCGTGCACGGTCACCGTTATCGCTGCGTCTACCGTTCCATCGGTTGGATCGATGATCTCAAACCGCACCGCCGTCGGTGTCACCAAAATCTCATTCGTTGCATCGTCGATGCCCGTATCGCCGTCCGGCGCGGTCGCATTATCGGAAATCGTTATGGTCGTCGTTGCCGGTGTGTTGCCATAGAACCAGAAGCTGGTCGTCGCATTACCGGGCGTAAATGTGATCGAGGTAACCTCGTTGCCACCCGCATCGGCATCATAAAACTTTACCGTACTGGTCGGGCTTGCATACAAATATGCAGGGGTCGTGCTTGCACTTACGAAGTTTCCGTATTGATCCTTTCGCCCCGCAACAAATTCCTTGCGCGTGTTCTGCTCCATGTTGCCGGTATGCGTCAGCGAAAACTGCGTAACCGCGCCGGGCGCAAACACCACATCCTGCGTCGATGACGCGACATTCAATCCGGTGCTCTGCGAATCAAACAGCGAAAGGAGTATCGTTTCCGCTACGGTATTTGAAATGGCCGTCGTACCGGAGCCATTCACAATATTGATCAGTGTGCTGGTTGCGTTCACTTGCCCACCGGTACTTGATGCGATCAACGTCACATCGGTCTGATAGTCCGTAATAATTCTGCCGAGGTTATCCTGTGCCTGTACTACCACCGTGATCGGCTCGTCTACCGTGCCGTCGGTCGGATCGATGATCACGAAACGGGTCGCCACTGCGTTAACCGTAATGGTGCTGGTTGCGTCGTCGATACCCGTGTTGCCGTCGGGATCCGTTCCGTTGTCCGATGCGGTTATCGTATACACGCCCGGCTCTTCATCGTAATACCAAACTATTGTCGCACTCGCTCCCGATCCGATGATCGCGGAGGTTATCGTATTTCCATTAGTCGCGGCGTCGTAAAACACTGCCGATGATGAAGTCGATGTCGTATAGAAATATACCGTGGTATCCGGGCCGCCGGTCACCGGATTACCGTACTGATCCTTTCGTGTCGCTGTAAATGCTGCGCGGTCGCCCACATTGAGTGTTGCCGTTCCCGCAAGCGCGAATTGCGTTATTGCACCGTGTGCAAATGTTGCCGACGTTGTCGCAGTTACATCCAAGCCTGTTCCCTGCGTATCTGTCAGTGAAAGCGTTACCGTTTCCGCTACCGTGTTTGCTATGGTCGTCGTCCCCTCGCCATTAATGATATTGACCAGCACACTTTCCGGTGTTGCGGAACCGCTTACATTGAGCGTTACATCGTTTTGATAATTGGTTACCACCGTTCCATTTTCTCGCTGTGCCTGTATCGTCACTGTGATCAATTCATCCACGGTACCGCCATACGGAGCACCGCTAAATGCAAATTTCACCGCACCGCGGGAAATGATAAATGAAGATGTAGCCGTTCCTCCTCCCGGGGCCGGGTTGATAACCGCAACCGTTGCAGTTCCAAAGGTGGTCAACAGCGACGCCGGGATACTGGTATTGATCGTGGTCGAAGATTGCGAATCGATCGCCAGCGGTGTTCCATTGAAAGTCACCGTCGCATCATCGGCAAAACTATTTCCACTGATCGTCAGCGAAGTTGTGGCGCTCCCCTCCTCAACAGTATCCGGAGAAAGCAATGCAATAACTGGAACAGGATTATTTACTACCTGCGAAACTGCGGCGGAGGTGCTGGCGTTGAAGTTTATGTCGCCGTTGTATGTGGCAGTGATGGAATGTATTCCGACAGTTAATATGTCGGTTGCAAATGTTGCCACTCCTCCAGCCAAGGTACTGGTCGCTAAGTTTGTAACTCCGTCTCTGAATGTGACAGTTCCACTTGGAGTCCCTGCTCCACTTGTGGTTGTTGCAGTGAGTGTCACTACATCACCGTAGGTAGATGGATTTAGCGAAGAACCAATGGTGATCGTAATATTTGCCTTGTTGACCGTCTGTGATACTGCGACTGAGGTACTGGCATTGAAGATCTCATCTCCGTTGTAAGTTGCAGTAATAGAATGAATGCCGACCGACAACGTGCTTGTCGCGACCGTCGCAACACCGCTTGTCAGTGTGCTGATCGCAAATACAACACCCCCGTCTTTAAAGGTAACTGTGCCGCTTGGCGTTCCTACTCCGCTGGTCGTAGTCGCGGTAAACGTCACCGTGTCGCCGTAGGTTGACGGGTTTAGTGACGATCCCAATGTGATCGTTATGTTCGCCTTGTTCACCGTCTGTGATACTGCGGCTGATGTGCTGGCATTGAAATTGGTGTCGCCGTTGTATGTGGCGGTAATGGAGTGCGTTGCAACGCTTAGTAATGAAGTTTCAAACACCGCCACGCCGGAAGAAAGCGTACTCGTTGCAAGAGGCGTTGCACCGTCGAAGAATGTTACCGCGCCGCTTGGCGTTCCTACGCCACTGGTCGTCGTTGCAGTGAAGGTTACCGAGTCTCCATACGCAGATGGGTTTAACGATGATCCCAGTGCAATCGTTACGTTTGCCTTCGTAACGGCAAAAGCAGTCGATGTCGCAGTCCCACCACCTGGCGTTGGATTGGTTACTACGATCGTCGATGTTCCGACCGTTGCAGTATCTGTTCCGTTCAATGTGATCGAGAGTTGCGTAGATGACGCAACGGTCGGCGTCTTACTCGCGCCATTGAATGTTACCACGGTGTTTGTATTGAACCCCGCTCCGGTTATCGTCAGCGTTGGCGTTGCTCCATATGTTGTCGATGTCGGCGACACTGCTGCGATGGCTGGTGCCGGATTACGCACCTGAATGACCGGCGATGATGCAATATTGGTCAGCGTTCCCCCGGCATCAAAACGCGATTGCGTCGTAAACGTATAATCACCTGCGGTGCTCGGCGCCGTAACACCACCCGTACCACCCCCACTTCCATATATAATCTCCACAGTCTGCGACGTCGGCATGCTCAAAAACGGCGCATTGACCGTCCACGGACCGGACCCGGAAAATGTCGGCGCGCCGGGGCCGATCAAAATATAATCGACAAAAATATTTCTGCCGTCACAACCGCTTCCTTTACAAATAATACCCACGCCATTTATAGAGGAGCGCGCCGCGGCGAGGTCAAATGTAACATATGTCCATGTGTTCGCCGCCAATGATTGCACATTGAACACTTCTTCCGCTGCGCCATCGCCGAGATCAGTCCCTGTGGTTCCGTCAACATAGGCAACCTGTATATAGTTCGTTGCGCTCGAGATTGCCACGGTCGAATACAGCCATACGCCCAGCTTCGTATATCCCGACCAATCCTGGTTTGCAAAGCGATAGCTGAACGAATCTGAATCATCCGGAGCATTGCTTCCCGAGTTGCTACACGCGATGGAATTGACTCCCTCCTTTTTTGTCGTACCGTTCACTGCCAGGTTTGCAGTATTGCATACGTCAGCATCATCCTCCTGCCATCCAGTTATCACATCCGCATTAGATACAATATCACCTACTATTCCCGCTGATGTACTGACAGTTGTGTAGCCTGCCGTCCCTGGAGTCCCTTGCGGCGCAGACCATCCTGCCGGCACAGCAATAGAAATACTACCGGAATCCATCAACTCGGCGGCAGTGAATGTAAACGTAAACGTATTCCCGGTCGAACCGACATCCGTGCTGGTCGGCGTGACGGCATTTGTCCCTGAACCGTCTGCGGCATATGCAGGCGTAGCGCCAAAAATGGCGCTGCCGACCATCAGTCCGACCAAAGTGATTATACTAAACAACGGTACACCTTTTTTATGGGACATAAGTATTTATTTGTTTACGTTACGATTGCGTTGATTACTTCTATAAGTATAGCACCATTGCATCGACCGATGTATGGGGATAACTTTATTTCTATCGAATACCGCTTACCGTATAGTTGCTTGATGGGTTCCATAACATATAGCCTGCATACTGTTCACCCAACATATCTTCCGTTGCCTGTATCTGTTTTCCGATCATCGCCGCATCGTAGTCGGCACCAAGATCGAAGTCTTGCAGCCATGGGCGCAACTTCGCCGTAGTCGATGCAGTCGCTTGATACGCATCCAATCGCGCTTGTCCTTTTTGCATCGAATCCGCGATTATCTCATATGGCCAAGCCGCAGGATTTTTGTACCCCATAAATCCGCTCGGGTAATGCGATGGGTAGACCATCGGTGCCACATAGTCAAAGTAGGCATACGCATCTTCTACGATCTGACCGATGCCAATGTCTTCGCTCTTGACCATCGTAAAACCGAACAGATCTACCGATAGCACGGTGTCACGCAACTGTTCACGCAGATATTGCATGAATCCTCTTATCTGTACCGGATATGATGCGTCTGGTTTTGTTACCGAGTATGCGATGGTCGATATCTTCCCGTCGGACGGGAACCGAATGTAATCGTAATTCAGTTCGTCAAACCCGTAGCTTAATGCATCGTTCGAAAGCGCGACCACATATTCCCACACCTCGCGCGAAGACGGGTCTACCCATGCGAGATTCTTTCCATCGCGCCAAAGCGTCTTTTTTGACATCACACCCCCCGCCGCGTTTAGCTTGCGCTTGTCATGCACTGCCAGTTCGGGTCGCGCTTCCGCAAACGCCGTATCTTGGAATACCGCGACACGCGCTATTACATAGATGCCTTCATCGTGAAACCGCTGCACCAGCGCCGCAAGATCGGGAATGAACTTTCTTTCCAATTCATACCGGTTGACCATGTCTAATTGCGTATCATATGCGACCACCCCAAATGAATCCTTTATGTCTATGACCACGGCATTGAGTCCGTCCTTTTTCATGTTAATGATCGCCTGTATCTTATCTTCGCGACCTCCCGATGGTGCGGTAAGATATACCGCTCGCACGACCTTTGGCGTCTCCATTCTTTTCATAACCTCTTTCGGTGCAAGCGATTCTTTATTGGCACTATTTTGACCTGCCTCGTTTGAATGCACGAACAGGTTGTTGTTTGTTTGCGACAAACCAAACGCCGCCGCGCTTACCACCATACCACCAATACCGATCAGAAAGAATTTTTTCATAATTATGCTTTTAGTATATCACGGAATATGCGCTATGGAACATACGAACCAGCAGTGCTATTATTATAGCAATAGTAATTACCCTTCTTTGCCTTGTCATTCCGAGCGAAAAAGTACTCTTCGTAGCCGAGGAATCTGCAGATCCCTCGACAGACTCGGGATGACAGAACAACGCAGGCGAGTACATCCATGACCACTCCTTCCCAACAAATCCGCTTTGCCGATCGTAAAGACGCCGGACAGCTCCTTGCGCAACGGTTACTCCCGTACGCCGATACCGACGCGGTCGTCTATGCACTTCCGCGCGGTGGTGTGGTTACCGGATTCGAAATCGCAAGCGTACTTCACCTGCCGCTCGACCTGATCATTCCGCGGAAGATCGGCCACCCGACCGACCCGGAATACGCCATCGGCGCCGTCGCCGAGGATGGCCACCTGATCGGCGATCCAACCATTCTCTCCTCCGTTGACCAGCAATGGCTACAGGCAGAGATCAATATACAACGCACCGAGGCAAAGCGCCGACGCGAAACATATCTTCCAAGCGCCCAACCCATCGCTATTTTCGATAAAGTCGCCATTATCGTCGATGATGGCATTGCCACTGGCCTAACCATGAAATGTGCCATAGCGGAACTTAAGCATCGCAACCCTAAAAAGATCATCGTTGCGGTTCCTGTAGCGCCTCCCGATAGCCTATCCGAGATCAGCAAGCTGGTAGATGAGGTCGTTTGTCTTTCAATGCCTGAATACATGGGCGCAATTGGCTCATTTTATAATTCTTTCCCTCAGGTCGAAGATTCCGAAGTGATAGCGCTGATGCGCAAGGCCCGATAGATTCTACGCGTTCACTATCCGTTCTACAAACAAATCCTTTCTGTGCTTTTGCGGTAATATAAACTGTTCTATAAGTGTTCCATAATACCTATGATCCTTTTTACCTTCCCCCAATATGAATATATAGGAAGCGCACTCCGTAAATTGCCAAATCATAAAAAAGGCGCTTTTGCAGCAAATCGCTATCCAAATGGCGAACTACATATTACCATCGGAACCGACGTACGTGGTCAAGAATGTGTCATCCTTGGGTCTATCACTCCCCCCGATGAAAACCTCACATCCTTTCTCCTACTCGCTGACACACTTAAGCAACAGGGGGCGCGCAGGGTAACCGCGCTACTTCCCTACCTTGCCTACGCCCGGCACGATAAGATCGTAAACAAGGAAAGCCTTGCGACGGCATGGGTCGGTGGACTCCTTGAGCGGTCCCGGATCGACGCCATTACCACATTCAGCCTTCATAGCGACGAGGACCGCGAATATATTCCGCTCCCGATCAATTCCCTTTCACTCTCCGAAACATTTGCTTGCATCATCGCCGATCGGTCACTGACCGACGCAGCGATTGTTGCACCGGACGAAGGTGCTATCGCCCGCTGCGAAGCCGTCAAGCGCGCCGCCGAGATGCAAACCAATGTCGCTTCGTTCAAAAAGCGCCATACCAAAACCGGAGTCACCCTTTCCCAATTATCCGGCACCATAAAGCCAAATGTAATCATCATCGACGATATGATCGACACCGGACAAACCCTCATCGCTTGCTGTAAAAAGCTCAAAGCACTTGGCGGAAAACGCATCACCATTATGGTGACCCATGGATTGTTTACCGGATCCGCATGGACCCAACTTTGGAAGCTTGGTGTTGAGCGGATCTACTGCACCGATTCGATCCCGCCAACATTGATTCCCAAAGATCCGCGCATCGCCATCATTCATATTGTACCGCTCTTGCAATCGGAGCGATCGTATTGATTTTGCCAATCATAAAAAAGAGACCGTTATCACGGTCTCTTTTTATTCTTCGCCATGCATTCGGTTCCGATCGCTTTTCCCTCAAACGAATCAATGATCGCATTCCGCTCCTTGCCGGGCAGCAGCCAAACCCCGATCCCTTTCTTGCAAAGCGTATCGGCAACCGCCAATTTACTCTTCATCCCTCCGCTCCCCACGGCGCTTTTTCCGCGCACCAGCTTCGTTGCTTTTTTGATATCATCTACCGTGCGCATGATCTCGCCGGTATCGTAATCCATCAATCCCTTCTCGCCGATCAATAGATACACGCGATCTGCGCCGATCATCATCGCCACCCGCGCCGCAAGCGTATCATTGTCGGCATATTCCTTTAGCGCATCCAGCTCCACGCTGTTTACGCTATCGTTCGCGTTGATCACCGGAACAACGCCGCGCTCGAGCGCTTCATTCACTATTTTTTTTGTATAGGCACTGCGCCCGCCTCCCAGATCTTCATGCGTATACAATAGCTGGCATGTTTCCCGATCGAAGATGCCGAAATAATCCTCATATAAATGCATCAACTTCGGTTGCCCGATGGCCGCGCGAAGACTCTTTGAATACAACGTATTTGGACAGCTTGCCACCGCCCCCGATGATATCAATACCACCGCGTGCCCCCGGCGCATCAGCTCATCCACTTGCTGCACCACCGCCAGCACGGTCTTTCGATCTATCGATTGGTCCTTTTCCCGCACCAATACCGCGCTGCCAAGTTTTATGACGATCTTCATATCCGTTCATTATATCCTTTCGTGGACATAAAAAAAACCGCGGGCATATCGCCCGCAGTCTACTTACCTCCCTTACCGTATCGCCCGTCTTTCTTCGGCGAGACAATACAGACACCCTTCATAGGAATCGGCGCCCAAGATCGTCTCGTGGTAACACCGGTGCTTCTCGCACCATTTCCCGATTCGCCGCTTATTGTAACATGCGGTACATGTCACAATCTCTTTTCCCGTTCGATCGCGTTCAGGTAATGGCGTCAACAAACACAACGGAATATGTGACCTTCCACACAGCATACAGTGAGGCATAGCACCCTCCTTTTACGAATGAATGTACCCTTTTATTTACTGGGTACAGTATGTGAAAAGTATCACTTATTGTCAAATTGCATGCTTTCGCCGATTGCATATCCCCCCACCCTTGTCCGCACCAGGCGCGATAGCACTGCGTCCGTTCCCAATCGCTTTCCCCATTCGTGCGCAAGCGTTCTGATGTATGTTCCGCTTGCACACCTCACCCGTATGTGCGCAACGTGAAATGATGCGTTGGCATCAGCTTCCAATAGCGCGCTCCATGCATCCTTTACGGCTTCCTGTCTGAAGTCACCCGTCACCCTTTCAATACGCTGCGCGACCTCCTTGCGCAATGCGCCGGCTGTTATTTTTTTACGATCAAGCATATCGATCTCATACACATGCATCGTCCGCTTTGGCACCGTTATTTCATGCACCCTGTTCTCGCGCGCCCATTGAAATAGCGGCTTGCCCTGCACCGGTTTTGATGAATATATAGGAAGCGCATATTCATGCATGCCGAGCAGACTATCCGCTTCTTTTTTAAACCGCGCGTCGGACATATCTTCCGTTGCAACGATCATAGGCATGCCGAGCAGATCGTGCGTGTCCGTACCGACACCAAAGAGCACATCCGCTTCGTATGTTTTGTCGAGTCCATTGTATATATCCTTTTTATGCACCGCGCCTCCAACAAGCACCAGCAACACGCCCTCCGCCATCGGGTCCAATCGCCCCGCGTAGGTCATTTTTTCATTTTGATATGCGGGCTCACTCGCCCGTATCATATCGAGCGCTTGCAACGGTGTCATGCCTTGCGGTTTGTATATATTGAGTATCGCCTCCATGATTTGCATCGTATCTTATTAAGTTTTATATAGCAATAAAAATGCGCCCTTTAGGGCGCATTTTTGTGATAGCACTCTGGATTCCCGCCTGCGCGGGAATGACAGAGAGCTGTACAGGGAAGAGTGACGACTTACAAAAGTTTTTATCGTTTTAGCCATGCCTTTTGATACAACAGCATTGAGATGCTTCCCAGTGATACAAGGAATGCCAGGCAGGCAACCAGCCAACCAAAGATCGGTATCAAAGAAACAATAGACAATGCGATCACGCCAGCCACGGCGCTTTGCCATGTAACCTCGTAGTCCTTCTTTTTCTTTATCAGTTTCAGCACGACCGCGCCGAACAAGATGCTCGCAAGCACCTTTGCTATCATGAGCAATAGGATGTAAACAAGCGCAGCCGCAATACCCAATCCGATACCAATGATACTTACAAGCGCAAACAGAATGGCGAAAGGAATCACGACCAATACCACAAACCCACGAACCAATTCCCTGCCAAAGTGATCGATCGACGATTTTGTCAACGATTGGGCCGCCTTGCGGAACAATACGACCGCGAGTACCGCCGTAATGATCATTGCCGCCAATCGGAGCAATGCCATAACGCCGAGCAATCCGACCATAGCCGCGCTTGCACGCTTATCAACGCGCGTCGGACGTTCTATTTTTTCAAATTTTGTCTCACCGGCAATCTGCGCACCTTCGGCGATTGACGCCGCATCAAATGACTTATATGCAAGATCGCCCCCGATTTTCGCCTCCCTACCTACCGACACCCGCTCGCTTACACGGATGACCGCGCTCTTGCCTACGGAACCATTGATCACCACTTCGCCTCCGGATATCTTCACCGTGCCGGCAACATCACCATCAATGATGACCTGGCCCGCGGCGACCACCACGTCGCCTGCAACCTTTGCTCCGGAAATGATGTGAATCATGCCGCCGGCAGCCACCACGTCACCGCCAACCTGTCGGCCGATCGTGACCGTGCCGCCGACTACGCGAATATCATCGCCAATGTCGCCTAATATGTTTACCGTGCCGCCGGCAGCGAACAGGTCTTGTTCGACATTGCCGGTTATCAATACATTCGCACCCACAACCGCAAGGTCGCCCGCCACTTCTCCGGCAACCACGTTTGTCTGTGCGGCAACATACAGATCTCCCTGTTCTACTACGTCTTTTTGCAGCGTATACTCACGCGCTGCTTTGAGCTCCGTGGCATTCGTCGCCGCCGGGAGCAATACCATTGAAACTGCAAATGCAATGATGGCAATCCGTTGTATGTGCTTCATGTAAAAAATAAGGGCATTAATGAATATGCCCTTATTATACACCTTTTATAATCTTTTTACATTGTCATCCTGAATTTATTTCAGGATCCCGCGTTCATTTGATGAGATTCCGGCTCGTGAGCCGGAATGACAACTTAGCGACTTATCCGATTTTCCCGAGATCCAACTCTTCGTCGATGCGGATCTGTTTTACGAATTCTGGCATGTGACTTACCAGTATCATGGCGCCTTCGTATTTGTCCAGCGCCTTTGCAATGACCGGCAAGTGACGGAAGTTGATGTGGTTGGTGGGCTCGTCAAGAATCAACAGGCCCGGTTTTTGCAAGGTGAATCGTGCGAACGACAGCAGCCCCTTTTGCCCTTCGGACAAGCTGCTCACTTTTGCAGCGAGCAGATCGCCAGTGATCAAAAATCGTGCCGCAGCGCCGCGGATGTCCTGGTCGGTCGCATCAAGCGCGACCTCCTTCAATACATCATACGCGCTTGCATCAAAATCGAGCGTGGAAAAATCCTGCCGATAATAACCGACGATCGTGCCGCTTTCGATCTTCATGCCTTTTTCCGTTCCGTTGTACAATGCTTCAAGCAATGTGCTTTTACCGATGCCATTCGGCCCCGTAATAAGCAAGTGCATCTTCTTGCGCAGGATCAGCTCAAATTTCTTTCCTACGCGCTTATGGTCCTTGACGATACATACCGACTCGAACCGGACCGCAGGGTGGGATATATCCTGATTGCCAATAGTAAACGCCGGGATCGTCTTGTCTTCGCGCCGTATGTCAACCTTGTCTTCCTCAAGCTCTTCTATCTTTTCACGCATGGTCGCCGCAACATTGCGCAGCTTGCCGCCCTTTTGCGCAAAAAAGTTCGCCTGCTCTTTGCGGTTTGAAATATCTTTTTCCAAACGCGCGTTCTGACTGCGTTCGCGCTCAAGGCGACGCTTGATCTCTTCCACTACCTTAAAATAATCTCCGGTATATTGTTCTATCTTTCGTGTGAATACATCCAAATACAAAACTCCGTGCGTGAACGCATTTAAAAACTCTGCGTCATGGGAAATGACCAAACAGGTCTTGTCGTATGCCTTCAGATACGCCGTCAAATGGGCGATACCCGCCTTGTCCAAATTGTTCGTCGGTTCGTCGAGCAATAAAATGTCCGGCTTCTGGATCAACGCCGATGCCAACAGCAAACGCGCCTGCTGCCCGCCGGAAAATGTCTTCATTTGCCGATCGAGCGGCGCATGCAAATTGACCACTTCCAACACCTCCGCGATCTTCGGATCGATATCATACACCTTGCGATCGAACATGCTCTCAAAAAACTCCTTCACGGTCAGCTCGAGCTGTTCGCGCGAAAGCACCTGCCGCGCAATGGCGATCGATGCATCTTTTTCTATGGCAATAGATCCTTCGGTCGGCTCCAGCTCTCCTAACAATAGCTTGAACAATGTGCTTTTCCCTGCACCATTCTGCCCCATGATGGTCACCTTTGCCCCTTCGCGCACCGAACAATCCGCCTCCTCCAAAAGAGGGCGGTTATGCTGGTATCCAAATGATACCTCGTTGAATCTGATAATGACGTTTCCGTGTGCCATGGTGTTAAAAAAATCGGCCCGTGCCGTACTTATGGCCATATAATAGCATAATCCATATAATTTGACAATACCGCTTGCTGAATTCTAACCTGAATCGCAACACGCGCAGTTGGATTGTCATTCCGGCCTCCGAGCCGGAATCCACTTCCACTTCCGCGCGGCACGCGCATGTAAAATTATTCTATCGTGCGTGCCGCACAAGATTGAAATGGATTCCCGCCGGAGTTTACCCCGTGCCACGACACGGGGCCCGCGTTCGGGAATGACACACTGTTGCAATTCAGGGTTGAATTCAAGCTTGTAGCCAAAGATATTTCCCCTACTACTCCTTAGTGCACCGACTCTAATCGATCAACAACGATCGCACCGTCCACATCGGGAGCGCCCATGATCACTACGCGCTCCCCTTGTTCAAAATTAGCCGTATTGCAGAACAACGGGATCCCCTTCTCGACCACGCATCTGCTTTCCGTCGTGAATATGAGCTTTCTCGTCAACGCCGGAGCGCCCGGCTGATCGTAGATCAACATCCAATCGTCTTCCTCGATTTCACCCGTCGCCATGTTCTTTATATTTCCCTCTTGCATGAACAAAGCGGTCGGCGCGATATCCTCCGTTGCGTGCTCCACAATGGGCTTGCGATCGATCTTTAACCCTTCCACGATTTCCATTGCAGCGCGTCCGCGTTCATACAGCGAACCAATGTACGTACCCAGCGCAAAAATGCCGATACCCAGCAGTACTGCCGCAACCGTCGAATACCACGTGACCTTGTTCCATTGTATCTTCATATCCTTAGTCGTTCTTATGTGCCGCGATCGCATGCTTCATCGCGTTGATGAATAATCTATATAACCCCGCGTCTTCGCGTAGCGCATCCCTTAATTTTCTACTGATCATTATTTCAATGCCTCCGCCCGACATACCCTGATTGCAGATATTATTCCGACTCTCCGGGACGAGCCGTCCGTCAAACGCCCGCGTTACTATGTCGATCTCGGATAAGTGTGTCCGCATCTTCTCCGCAAGTCTTTCATCCAACCCGCCAATCATCACAAACTCATGCTCCGCATCGTGGTGCCCATGGATGCAAACCACCGTTTCGGCAACCCGGATCATATCTTTTGCCTGCGGCTCATCGAAATATTCGCTTGCGATATGCAATTCTCCATTTCTTTCCTTTCGCATGCCTTCAAAGACATAGAGGTCGTATTCCTCGCCCGCAAGAGCGGTCGCGATATCGGAGGTGAACGGCTCTATGAGCCCTCCATGTATCGCCATGATCAGATACGGGCTGTTTCTTTTTTGCGCCACGATCCGGTAATCCTTTCCCTCGACCATGCGCGCCGCAAGATCATCGAATTTCGAATACACATCTATCATGACTACAGTATACCCCCACACCAAAATGCTTCGCAAGTTGGTGTGGGGCAAGCCCGCTTTTGACAGACTTGGCATAATCCCTTACGATTTCCCCAATGAACACTGCGACTGAACCAAAACCAACATTGGTCCTTCATATCTGTTGCGCCATTTGCGGAGCTTATCTTTCCGAACTGTTCAAAGACCGGTTTACGATCGTTTATTACTACTACAATCCCAATATTCATCCGCAGGAAGAATATGAACGCCGCAGGGATTCGGTGGTCAAACTTGCGTCCCTCTATGGCTCGGAGTTCATCGAAGGCGCATACGATACGCAAAACTGGCATAAAACGATCGCGGGTTTTGAAGGCGAACCCGAGGGTGGAAAACGATGTCCGCTTTGTTTCCGCTTGCGTCTTGCTAAAACCGGCGAACTTGCGCTTGCAAAAGGCGCAACGCATTTCACCACCACACTGGCCGCGAGTCCGTATAAAAACGAGGATATCATCGGAGTCATCGGTACGGATATCGCAAACAAGCTCGGGCTTACCTTTCTTACCATGGCCGACTTTGGCGAACCCAAAAAAGACATGTGGGCAAAGACGCGCGCGCTTGCAAAAGAGCACGGCTTTTATCATCAAAATTATTGCGGATGCATATTCAGCATTCGAAACAAATAACACCGGCCTTTGCCGGTGTTATTTGTTTTCTTTTTTGAACACCTTATACGAATAGACCACGGTCACCAGCGTACTTGTCAGTATAGGCCCCACCATAAACCATATCGCATATTGCGGGAGCGCCACCCCTGCCAATATGACCACCCCCGACAACTTGAGCAATCTACTCCCCAACGCATGCGTCTTGTCCCATACCACATCACTGCTCATCGTCCACGGCGTACGGATTCCAACAAACCAATTGCGTTTGATTCCTTTAAGCAATGAGCCTATACCGTAAAACATAATGGCAAGTGCGGGCATAAGCGCAACGGTCATCGAAAATACGCTTCCCTTACTCCATAGCATTGTCAACGCAAACACATACGCCATGAATGCGGATAACAGCAACGCAAACCCTTCTAATTGGCTCCTGAATGCTTCGATATTTTTCCGCAACGGATCGATCTTCGGAATCAGCACGAATAACCCCTGCAGAAGCAGCATGATCGCGGGAATCAAAAACAATGCAAATACCTTCCCTGCATACCCGTCCGCAACACCGGACGCATTCCAATGCGTTGCCATGCGGGCCGGCATCCCATCGTACAATACGATTGCAGTTACCCATGTGAGCCCGATCACGATCCATGCAATTGTCCCCTTGATCGTTTTCATATGCCTCTATTGTAGCATATTCCCAATAACTCCCTTTCACATATCCATACCTCCATGCAACCTATTGACTTTCATTTTGCCCTATGCGAATATATTTATACGTAGCAGCAAAAAGGCAGTTTGCAAGTCGTAAGACGAGTAGAAGGTTTCGAGCTGCTACGTATGCAGAGCACCTCTCCGGAGGTGTTTTGCATACGTACTCCTTTTCGATTCAGTCGCGCCACACAAAAAACGGAACGCGTTCCGTTTTTTGTGTTTAGAATCGGTAGCGAAGTAGCTACATGAAAATTGCATTTGCATGTAGCGCGAGCGACCCGATTCCAAGAATTATTTAGATAATTCTTATCGTTCAGATTTACCTGCGCTCTTGCGCGGCTTCTTCCCGAACATGCGTCCATGAGAAGAACCTCCCCGATCGCTTTTTTTGGCCGGACCACGCTGGACCGACTTGCGTCGATCTTCGCGATTTCCGGATGCGATCACGCGTTCCCGCGGTGATCGTTCTCCCATTGCGGCAGAAGCTGTCGGTGTTGCCGCGGACCTTCGTGCAGGCGCTGTGCCTGCATGCGGGGCTCGCGTTTCAAGCATCGGCCTTCGCGGCGCGAAACCTTCGCCTCGCTCGTTGCTTCGCCCAAACGGACGGCGAGCTCCTCCCCGCTGTCCGCCAAAACGGCTACCGCGGGATTCCCGACTATCTTCTTCCTCTTCACGAAATGCGGGCTCGCGATGCGGCGGCAATTCCGGAAGCTGTAATGAAGGGATCTGTGACTGAACCAAGCGCTCAATGATGCGCACCTTGAACCGCTGGTCCGGTGCCGCAAACGATATCGCGCGGCCCTTTGCGCCTGCGCGGCCCGTGCGCCCAATGCGGTGCACATAATCTTCCGGACTATCCGGAAGGTCGTAGTTGATGACCAATTCAATTCCCGTTACGTCAATGCCGCGTGCGGCGATATCGGTTGCAACCAATGTGCGATATTTACCTATCTTAAAGCCAAGCAAGGCCTCCTTTCGCTGAGACAGCGATCGGTTCGAGTGTATCTCGGCCGAAGTATGCCCCATGCGCTTGATCGCGCGACAGATCTTCGTTGCGCCATGGCGCGTGCGCGAAAATACCAGCACCGTTCCCTGATAGGTTCCAAGCAAGGCCTCCAGCAAACGATCCTTATCATCCTTGCGAACGATGAACATTTCCTGAATGACATTTTCCGCCGTAGTACCCGGGCGCGCCATTTCAACGCGTACCGGCAACTGCATGTGTTTTTGCGCTATCTTTACGATATCCGCCGGCATGGTTGCGGAAAACAACAGCGTCTGTCGCACCTTCGGCAATGCCTCAAATATCTTGTTGATCTGCGGCGCAAATCCCATGTCGAGCATGCGATCCGCCTCGTCGAGCACCAACATGTTCACGCCTTCCAATCGGAGCGTGCGCTGGTTCATGTGGTCAAGGAACCGACCCGGCGTTGCTACGATAATGTGCGGGTTTCTGCGCAGCATTTTTTTCTGCACTTCGATGGATGCTCCACCGATCAGAACTGCGGTATACAATCCGAGATCGCGGCCGATGGCCTGTATCTGTTCGTCAACCTGCAATGCAAGTTCGCGCGTCGGGACCAAAATGACGCCCTGACTGTTGCCGCTTGCAAGGCGCTGAATCATCGGAATACCGAATGCAAGCGTTTTACCCGTTCCCGTCTGCGCAATGCCGATCATATCCTTGCCGCCGATGGCGACCGGAATAGCCTCATGCTGAATGGGGGTCGGTGTGGTGAATTTTTTCTTGTCGAGGATCTCGAGCAATTTCGGCGCAATGCCGAGCCCGTAAAAACCCTCGGTGGGTTTTTTAGTTGTCATACATTATTGTTTGAAACGCGCCATTTTGGATGAAATGCAAGGCGCCGACGAGGCTTGCAACCAAGGTGTAGTAAACTACTCCGCGGGAGCAAACGAGGAAGGCAACGATGCAGTTCGCCAAAATTGTGCATTTCAGTTGTGCGATTCCTTATGGTAACTCGAATCACATAGCAATAACATGACAAGAAGTTCATTCGCCTACGGTCTCCGTATGTACGGGTGGCGATAAGGAATCCGTCGGCGTCTTTCGAGACCGACCTGATTTAATTTGAACTGACGATTCACTATACAATATATAGTATTCGGTGTCAACCTTCGTGCCGGGTCACCGTCGCCGTCATCCCCGCGGAGGCGGGGATCCACTCTTTCCTACTTTTTTAGTAAAAGTAGGGCAAAAATCGCGAGCGAATAAAAATGACGGAATGGACTCTGAAATTTTGCACAAAACTGCGAACTCGCTCCTGTTCGCCGCTCAGACACCGCAGTTTTTGAGCAAATTTCTTTCGTCCATTTGATCCGTCATTTTCACAGGCTCGCACTGAGAATACAGGATGCGGAAGCGCCCTATTTTATAAGCTCGCAGACATAATGCGCGGATAGCTTTACTTCAAATAGATCGTGTGTGTCAGATAGCCGGCAATATAGTCCGCATTGAGCCGATTTGCCTTGTCTTCCTCTATTTTTTTGATCAGATCCATAAAAAATAGGTCTACATCTTTTTCTTCGTGATAATCCGTCAGATTCCTTTTGTTGAAGTAGCTTATCAGCGCGTCGATGACCTTTTTGTAAAATTCCCGATCGCTTACATTTGCGGATGCGAGATACAGCAGTACCATATATGCCGGCGATGCCTTGGCATCGGCGAGCGCTTCCAGCTCGGTCGATAGCGATCCGAACAACGGATGCTTTTCGTCTCCTTTCATCAACGCATGATATGTCGCCGACTTTGCAACCAATTCATCGAACAACAGCTTTGCATCGCGCGAGATCAACGATTCATATATCTTTACCAAATTTGCCTTTGTCGCTTTTTCTATCGCATCGATCTTTAACTCGTGACGGAACAAGTGAAACACATTGTAATACTGGCGCAAAAACCGCTCTTGCACGGTGTGGTTGATCATATTGTCCAGAAACATATTCCACCCCTTAAATGCATCGTCTATATTCATGCCCTTTCGCTCCAGCTCCGACAGCATCTTGTTCTTAATAAGGTCGCCAGCCGCCAGCGGTACGCCGCGATCGTTCAACCCCTCAAACAGCATAAACGCATCCGCGTGCGAACTGACCTCTATCATAACCACCAAAATAGTATCCACCCAAGAGAGCAGTTTTCTTAAACCGTCCACATCGTATTCCTTGAGCCGATCAAGAAAATACGCGTACGCCTTGTATATCTTTCTCGCCTTTTTTCCCTTTACCTCATCTCCCATTTTTAACAAACCAAGGTCCGCCAAAAGCGCCCCGTAATCGGCGAGATTCCCATGCTGTTGCGATAAAACCACCTTCATTTGCAAGCCCGCCCCCTCATGTACCAATCGCGTCTTAATGATCTTCAGCAGATCATCCACCGCAGCAAATCTATTGTCCGACCTGTCTTTAATGGTCACATATAGCGCGCACAGTAACAGCGAGATGGTCGCAAGCCGTTGCTGCCCATCCACCACCTCCAACTCCTGCACTTCCGGAATCGACGGCGTTTCGTTTTTGACACACAAGATCGACCCGATAAAATTACCTTCTCCGTTACCCTCCAGCATATCGTCGAACAATATCCGCCAGTTTTCGCGGGACCAAATATATTCCCGCTGGAACTTAGGGATCACATAGCGGACATTTCCACCCTCCCTAAAAAGGTCGGCAATGGTGTAGTGGTTTGTATTGTATATCATAAGCCGATTGGTATCTCTGCGCGCGTTACATTCTATACACTTAGTATACCACGAAGATGATTCCCGCCCTATGTTTCGTTATCGATGAAATCCAAGATCCGCAGGATTATCGTCACCGGATACCCGATGCACCGAACCACCTTTCGCCTCAAACGCATCGCGTAGTTTTTTCACTTCAAACGCAAGTACGCGCGTTTCAGGCGCTATCCCCTCCACCTTTATGCGGCCCTTTGACCAATAATCGATGATGATCTTGCTGTCGCCAAATACATTCTTCACTCCTTCCCGCAACGCAAGTTCTATCGCATGTTTGCACGCGAGCAATTCTCCGTAATTGTTCGTTTTATCCGCAGACAGCAAATGCTTGCCATGCTCGTTGATAAACTCCTTATCCACGATCTTCGCCAACAGGTCCGCGCCGTTTTCATCCGTCACACTGATCTCGACGCCTTTTCCCCGGCCCGTGCCCGCATCGAAATAAATGCCCGGCATGTTTTCCTTCTTTACCTTTACTTCATAGCGCGCTCCCGCGTTCAACCATGCCTCCGCCTCCTGTCGCGTCTTAAACCCCTTGTACCGCGCATCGCGTTTTCCCGACACGATCGCCTTGCATTCTTCCCAACTATCCGTTACCCCCTGCGCGCCGATCGAAGGCACGCTATATGCATACTGTTTTTTCGGTTTCATATGTTTAATTTCCACGGATGGCATTTCTTATTGCGTCGAATATTCGCTCCACTTCATCGGCGGTCAACCGCTGTACTTCCTGTCGCTCTATCAGGCGTATCAGCCGGTCTACTCCGACCACATATGCATTGTCGATCTTTTGCAGATCAACGCCCACTCGCGCATGCTTGCTTGAAAATGCTACAACCGGTTGCATATGCAATTGTTTCGGCATGCGCCGCTTTAACGCATCTTTCAGCGCATATGTTGCACCCCATACCTGCCGAATGAAATTTTTATCGAACGGTTTCTCGTTGCGCAACAGCCGCCCGCCCTCGATGCGAATTCGGCCTTTATGGCTTTTTACTTCAATAACCCACACGCCCGTAGGACCCACTACCACAAAATCTATATCTCCCTTATTGCCGATCACCACACTTTCCAGTACGCGGAACCGGTCATCCAGCCCTTTGAGCGCCACCCGCACGCACGCTTCACCGCCGGCACCCTGCGTGCGCACGCGAATATCGCGAAACACGCTCCATAGTAGTTTCAAAAGAATGCCTATCACGATCAAATGCACGGCGAGCGCCGCACCTGACCCACCCAACAAAAGATATAATGGTTGCGCAATACTTGCGCCGATCAACACAACCAACAAGCCCGCCTTCCCGATATTCTTTACGATCTGCCATTCGTTATGCGACATATGCTTCAGTATATCGAGTATTCGCTGTTTTTCCAACCGATAAACCGTAGTATACTTAGCAGTATATGAAGCACGCTCCCATTTCGTCTTCCTTACCAACCGGCCTTACTTCCGCAGAGGCCCATCGCCGACTTCTTCGGTACGGACCCAATACCGTCTACAAGAAAAAACGACTTCGCCCCGTCATTGCGTTCGTCGAGAAATTCAACAGCCCTCTTTTGATCATTTTGATCATCGCATCGATCATATCCTTTTTTCTCGGCGAGCGCACCAATTCAATCATCATTCTTTTGATGGTGGTCATCTCGGCCGTGCTTGATTTCAGCAATTCCTATCGCTCGGAAAAGGCGGTTTCCCGACTCACCTCCCGCGTTGCGACATCCGCAACCGTGCTGCGCGACAATACGCGCCAAGAAATAGGTCTTTCCCTGCTCGTACCCGGCGACATTATTTTTCTTTCCGCAGGCGATGTCGTACCCGCAGACGCCGAGCTCATTACCGCCGAAGACTTCTTCGTCAATCAGGCGACCCTTACCGGCGAATCCTTCCCCTTGGAGAAGCACCCCAACAGCGACACCGATCACGCCGTTGTTTTCATGGGTACCAGCGTCGTGACCGGCTCGGCCACGGCGATCGTCCGGGCCACCGGCCCGATGACCGAGTTCGGGAAAATAGCGCAACGCCTCGGGACCGCCACTCCCGATTCCGATTTCGACAAAGCCATCAAGAACTTCAGTTACTTCATCATGCGGGTCACCATCCTGCTCATTCTTGCGGTCTTTTTCATCCACATCTTCCTCGGACATACCATGTTTGAAACGTTCCTATTTGCGGTCGCCGTTGCGGTCGGCATTACCCCCGAACTGCTACCGGTCATCATTTCCGTTTCCTTAAGCCGCGGTTCGCTGGCTATGGCAAAAAAGGACGTCGTCGTAAAACATCTGCCGGCAATTCAAAACTTCGGCAGCATGACCGTACTTTGCACCGACAAGACCGGCACGCTTACCGAAGACAAGATCGTCATGGTAAATTATTTGGATATCTTCGGCGAAGTATATGAGTCCATCCTTCTCCATTCGTACATTACCAGCGCGTTCCATGCGGGCATCAAAAGTCCGCTCGACGATGCCATCGCAAAACATAAAACGCTTGATATTTCCGCGTACACAAAGATAGACGAGATTCCATTTGACTATGAACGCAAGCGTGGCAGTATTGTGGTCGACCATTTGGGCGATGGCCTTTTGATAACCAAAGGCGCACCGGAAGACGTATTGGCCATATCCACTTCCTGCGAACAAAACGGTGAGTCTTGCCGGCTTTCTCCCGAACTTGTTCACACTGCCACCGAACGCTACCAACAACTCAGCGCCGACGGTTTTCGCGTCCTTGCGGTCGCTACCCGTTCCATCGCATTGCAATCCACGCCATATACAAAAAACGAGGAGCACAACATGACCTTCCTTGGGTTTATCATCTTTCTCGACCCGCCCAAAGCAACCGCAAGCGAAGCCGTACGCGATCTGCACGAGTTGGGCGTAGAGATCAAGATCCTTACCGGCGATAGCGATATTTTGACAAAAAAGATCTGCCTCGAAATCGGCCTCCCCGTGCGCGGCATCGTTACCGGCGCAGAAGTCGCCACCATGAACGATGCGGAATTGATGCACCGCGCCCGCATGACCACGATCTTCGCCCGCATCAATCCGGAACAAAAAGAACGCATCGTGCTCGCCTTGAAACGCATGGGCGCCGTGGTCGGCTACTTGGGCGACGGCATCAATGACGCCCCCGCCTTGCGCGCCGCCGACGTCGGTATTTCCGTGAACAATGCAGTCGATGTGGCAAAAGAAACCGCAAGCATCATTCTGCTCCGCAAAAGTCTACACGCACTGCGCGATGGCGTCATTGAAGGGCGCAAGACATTTCACAATACGACCAAATATATTCTCATGGGCTTGAGTTCCAATTTCGGGAACATGCTTTCGATGACTGTAGTCTCGCTATTCATCCCATTTCTCCCCATGCTTCCTTCACAGATCCTGCTCAACAACTTTCTCTACGATTCCTCGCAAGTCACCCTGCCCACCGATTCGGTCGACGACCATGACGTCAAAGCGCCTCCCAAATGGGACCTTCCATTCCTTAAACGCTTCATGCTTGTCTTCGGACTGCTTAGCTCAATATTCGATTTCATCACCTTCGGCATTCTTTACTTCGTGTTCGATCTATCCAAGCAACAGTTCCAGACCGGCTGGTTCATTGAATCGCTTGCGACCCAGGTATTCGTGGTCTATATCATTCGCACCAAGAAGATCCCATTTCTCCAAAGCATGCCAAGCCCACTTTTGCTCGCAACCACCCTTGCAGCCGTATTTATCGGCTGGGCCATTCCCTTCACATCACTTGGTGATTATTTCCTATTTGGCACACTTTCACTGCGAATACTCGCCAGTATCACACTTATTATCATCGCTTATCTCATTGCAGTGGAGTTTGTCAAACGGATATTCTACGCACGCATCGCAAAAGCTGCAATATGATCCCCCGCTATAAAAACACCGGTCCGTCAGTTGACGGATCGGTGTTTTATATCAATTCCACTCTCCTGCATCCATGCGCATTTTGATCTCTTCGTTGAGCATCGCAATCTGTTTTTTATCTTCTTCAAGCATCTGCTTCATTGCACCAATGCTATGGCACTTTGCCTTTTCCGCATCTTCGATATAATGCTTTTCCAATCGCCACACGGTATCCAGTTTCGTGTGCAATAGTTTTAGCAGATCGTAATTTATGTTTTTCATGATCATTTTAATTTCGATATTTTCATACCGACCTTTACATTAGTATACCCCGTAAAACGCTTTGCGTCACGGGGCGTGCCCCCTATTGTACACTGTCATGCAATGCGATATCATAAACAACATTACCGTTCATCTAACCACCATGCAAGCAAAAAAATCAACAACCTCTAAACCCGTCTTTGCAGTAAAGCGATCCCGCGCAGGAGCCGGACTCGGCCTCTTCGCAACGGCCGATATTTCCAAGGGAACATTCATCATCGAATACACCGGTGAAAAGATCGCCAACGCAGAAGCCGACCGCCGTGGCGGACGCTACCTGTTCAACATCAACACCAAATGGACGATCGACGGCAAAGGGCACCACAACACCGCCCGCTACATCAACCACTCCTGCCGTCCGAACTGCGAATCACGCGTTGCCAAAGGCAAGGTAACCATCCACTCGATCAAAAACATCAAATCAGGGGAGGAGCTTTCCTATGACTACGGTACCGAGTACTTCAAGGAATACATCAAACCGCTCGGATGCCGCTGCGACAAATGCCACGCCCGCCGCATTGCCTAACAAAAACGACCCGAAAGGGTCGTTTTTTACATATTCATCGTCACGATCCCCGCAAAGACAATCACTATCGCAACCAGCTTCAAGAGAACCGTTTCTTTTTTTATGTCTTCCTTAATGATCTGCGGGAACCATTTTGAAAACAACAACCCGACGATCAACGCGAACAACGGCTGAATACCTCCTACGACCGATACCAACGCAGCCGGACCTACCATTACCGCGGAAAATTGCAGGACGCGAGCCGCAATATAAGCAGCTTCATTTACTCCTACTACTCCCCATGTTCCGACCGTCATTGCCCGCAATTCTTCCACTACTTTTGTTTTTGCATACAACCACAACATAATAGCCCCCATCCCCATGCCAATCGCCTCCCATACGATTGCGTCCCAAAAATCCTGCTCGATGGCGACCATTTTAAATAACACCACCACCGGTGCCCATAACATGATCGAGATCAAAATATACCAAAATGATTTTCTGATCCTGAATAATTCCTTCGGCGACCGTTCAATGGCCAATGACACCCCCCCTGCAATGATCAATGCAAATCCGATCAATTGATTGCGCGTCAGCTGCTCATCCAGCAGCACATATGACAATCCAAGCACTACAACCGGTATCAGCTGTAAATACGGAACCACCCGCGAAGTGTCATCCTGTTTGATCGCCTTATACCACGGCACCAGCGCAAGCTCTGCAGCAAGGCCACCTATAAGCAGGGTTGTCGCACCAACCCATCCTATTGCCGGAATGCCGTTTATCAGCATGACCACAAACCCACCAACCACCGCCGCAATGCCACCAATAATACTTACAAAAAACGGATCGGGGATCCGCTTTTCGACCAGAAACCGGTCAATGAAATTTGTCGCTCCAAATAGAAATGCGGCGATAAGCGCAAGCACAAACCAACTCATATATTCTTACTATACCACATAAGTCCAAAAACTCCACTTCGGTTTATTTTTTTGTTTATTACCCTTTCTTTTCCAGCTCAAGACACACTGAATTGATGCAAAACCGCTTTCCGCCCTTTTCCGCCGGACCGTCATCAAATACATGCCCCAAATGCGCTCCGCATTTCTTGCACACCACCTCCGTTCGACGCATTCCACCGGTTTCATCCGTGCGCAATTCGATATGTTCGAGATTCGTCGGTTCGGTAAAACTTGGCCACCCTGTTCCGGAATCAAACTTCGTATCTGAAGAAAACAGCTCCGCTCCGCATATGGCACACTTGTACATTCCTTTTTCGTGTGTGTTCCAATACCTTCCGCTAAAGGGTGCTTCCGTTCCTTTTCCCCGCGCAATATGATATAGCTCAGGTGACAGCTCTCCGTCTTTTTTCATTTTTTTATATGCTTTTTTAGCAGCTCGCCAAACTGCTTTTGCAACTTTTCCATTTTTGGATCAATGACCACGCGGCAATACGGCGCATCCTTATGCAGTTCATAATACTGTTTATGATAATCCTCCGCCTCGTAAAATACTTCAAACGGTTTCAATTCGGTAACGATCGGGCCTGAGAAGGAATCCAAGATCTTCTTTATGTATTCTTCCGACTGCTTGCGTTGGCCTTCGCTTGTATAAAAAATTGCGGATCGGTATTGCGGGCCAATATCATTTCCCTGTCTATCAACCGTCGTTGGATCATGTGTTGCAAAAAAGACCGCCAGCAGGTCCTTGAACGAAATCTCATTAGAGTCAAATTCTATCTTGGTCGCTTCCGCGTGACCTGTTATTCCCGAACTGACCGCCTCGTATGTCGGGTTATGCACGTGTCCGCCCGAATACCCGGGCGTTGCCGAAATGACACCCTTGAGCGCATCAAAAACCGCTTCCGTACACCAAAAGCACCCTCCGCCAAAGACAGCCGTTTCCATTTGTTGCTTCATCTTACACGACTTCTAATTCCTTTTTGACCGCACTCACTACATCGTCCAGTTTCCAATTCGATTTTATCAAGAAATAGGAAAACCCGGCAGGGCCCTTTCTTCGTACGATCTCATCGTCCGGATTCAAATTGGTCAATATGACGACCGGCACCGTCTTGCCCCACTCATCCTTTCTTAATTCTTCCAGCATCGAAAGGCCATCCATTTCCGGCATCACGATATCAAGCAATATCAGCTCCGGATGATCAAGCAAGGCACGCTCCAACCCCTTTCTACCGTTTTCTGCAGTGCTTACCAAAAACCCTTCCTGCGTGAACTTATCCACGAGCACATTTGCCTCCGCGCGATCGTCTTCCACGATCAATATCTTTTTATTCATAGTATACATAGTATACCATATCTGCACCAATATTATTCGGTCGTATTGCCATCAAACTCGGGACTATCGGCTTGCGCTTCTTCTTTGGTCGCGCGTACAACACCATCTTTGTGATGTGCCGGCGAATAGATCGTGTACAATTTCAGATCTTCCGAATCGGATGTGTTTACGATGTTGTGTTCCGCGCCTGCCGGAACGATGATCACCGACCCGTTGCTCAATGCATATTCATTGCCATCGATGATGCACTTTCCTTCACCCTCTTCAAAACGGAAAAATTGATCGTTCTCTTCGTGCACTTCCATTCCAATGTCCTCGTTCGGTTTGAGGCTCATAAGCACAAGCTGGGAATGTTTCCCCGTATACAGCACCTTACGAAAATCATCGTTATCATGCGTGTCTTGCTCTATGTTTGCATTAAATCCTTTCATAGTCGTGTGTAGTGTTAATTATTAACCTTTCTTCGATATATCATGAGACTTGCCGGGTCCGCTCCCACTCGAGCATACCACCTTCCAAGTTTTCAGCATCGTATCCCCTTTGTTTCAAAGCCCTCGCGATCATCCCGCTCCTTGCACCGGATCTGCAGATCGCCACTATTTTTACGTCTTTCGCGAAGGTGCCTTTTTCTTCTTCAAGCGATACTTCCCCCATCGGCACATTTAACGCACGCTCTATTTTAGGGCTTTCCTTTAGTTCATCCTGCTCACGCACATCCAACAACACTATGCGTTCGCCGCTTTTAAGTTTTTCCCTTAGTTCTTGTACGTTCATGTATTTATTATAGATCTTTTTATAGCATCCCTCAAATGTACATCTTAAATTGTGCCTTGAATCGCAGCACACTCGGCATGCGTAGTTGAGCTGTCATTCCAGCCCCCGCCTTCGCCAAAAGCTACGACGAAGCAATATATACACCATTGTAATTCAGGTTAGAATTCAGCCATCACCGCCGCGAACATATCGTTGACAAATATTTTATAGTATACTTATCATAGTGCGTTGGAGGTCGAAACGCATATCACATTAACCGATAAAATATAAGTACCATGAGGAAACTCAACGCGCTTGATTGGATTGCGTTGGTCTTGGTTATCGTTGGTGGTTTGAATTGGGGCTTGGTGGGCATTTTTAATTTTGATCTCGTTACCGCCACCTTCGGCGTCATGTCCGCTCTTTCGAAAACAGTGTACACCTTAGTCGGACTTTCAGCCGTATATCTTTCCACAATATCAATGAAGCTTGCGAAGCAGTAAGCTGTTTTATTTGTAAAAGCCCGCCGAACATTCGGCGGGCTTTTTTATCATTCAATACCGATCAATCGATAGAGGCTATGTGCCATTCGATCCAGTAGCGGCATAACCTTTCCTGAAATGGTTTGCTGCCGTACTTCGATCGGCGGCATAGTGGTGCCATCCGATGGCGGCGTCATCATTTGATCGCCCTGCATCGGTTGGAATTGCTGATAGTCGACGGGCAGCACTTGCCTTTCCATCGGAATCATTTGAGTCCCCTCCCGGTACATCGGTTGCCCTTCCGTCCCCGGTTGCATTACCGGTTGCTGCATTTGAGACTGCCCACCACACTCCTGCGGATGGCTTTGACAATACGAGTTACACTCCTCGGGACTGCTGC
>MGIT01000002.1:61995-85502 GCA_001793895.1 Candidatus Wolfebacteria bacterium RIFOXYB1_FULL_54_12 | reverse complement strand
CGTTTACCGAAGGCATCTGAAATCCTTCCGGCGCCATATTTTGCATATCCCGCTGGCCATACTGTCCGAAGCAACCTCTTACCGCTTCTTCGATCTCCGGACTCGGTCGGAACGTTCCTGCCCTCACCTGCTCAACAGCATCTTCCCCTGCCGCCGATCTTAGGCATTGCGCTACCTCCGGAGGCATTTGATCGATATTCATCATCGGCTGACCCATCGATGGCATTTGTCCTTCGCCCTGCATCTGCCTAAACCCTCCCTCCTGTTCTTTAAATTCTTCCCTCTGAAAACCTTCTTGCCCATCCTGCGGCCTCATGCGTTCAAAACATTCCCGCATTTTTTCGCCGATTTCCATCGAAGGCATTGCCGTCCCATTCTGCAGTTTTTCCGCAAGCTCGCTCCCAAGAGCTGTATTCAAGCACTCCCTCACCTCCGGCGGCGCCTGATTAAAGCCTTGAAGCATTTGTTGCTTACCTTCTTCCATTCGCTCAATATCTTCCTCCTTTACCATGCCATGCTCCTTGGCAAAACTAAAGCATGCATCCTGATTGGCTGGGTCACCACAAAACGCCTCACATTCATCCTTGCCACGGCAACCGCCCGGGCCTTTACCGGCCGTTTTGCGCGCCACCTCCGCTTCCTCCGGCTTCATAAAGCCGGCGGCTTCGGCGAACACTATGCATTCTTCAAAATGACTTTCCTCGCTACAATACACATCGCATTCCTCTTTACCTCGGCATGCGGGCGGCTTGATGCCGCTCTTGATCGCACCCAGAACCTTTTTTGCCTCTACGAGCTCTTCCGCTTGCATAAAGCCGGCTGCTTCGGCAAATGTTATGCATTCCTCCATATGATCCGCCTGCGAACAATACGTATCGCACGATTGCTTGTCTTTGCACGCAGGCGGCCTTACCCCGCGCTGGATCGCAGACTGCACCTTCTTCGCCTCTTCCAATTCACGCGCCGGCATCAGATCGTTCTTTTCTGCAAATGCCACACATTCATCAATGTGCTCCATGCTGTCGCAGAACGCTTCGCACTCATCCTTGCCGTTGCAGCCACCCGGGCCTTTTGCTCCGGCGGCTATGAATTTTTCCGCCTTTTCGATCTCTTTGGTCGGCATCAGCCTGTTCTTTTTGGCAAATGCGATACAGGCCTGCATGTTTTCCGTTTTATCACAATACACCTTGCAAGCGCCCCTGCTCTCGCAATTGCCCAATTCCGCCACGGGATATTGAACGTCGGACACGTTTTGGGCGGTCGCACCCTGTATCCACATAAATGAAAAAATCACCGAGAACGCGACGATCGCCAAACTGAGATAGTGTTGTTTATGTTTCATGATTATATCGATCAATGATCTATTTTAAGAAAACCTTATTCGAACGGATTTGTTTTTACATCCGTAAACGGATTTGTCTTTTCGACCGGGTTTGTTTCCGAAACGGTCTCATACGGATTTGCCGACGTATCCAATGCAGGCAGTATTTCCTCGACCGTACTGCCGGTGAAGTCCGGCGCCTGTAGCGTCGAAGAGCCCAACGACCTTTTCCAATACACATAGCCGCCGATTCCAAGCACAACTATAACAACCGCGAGCACCACCGTAAGCGTTTTCTTATTCAACGCCGCCACCGACGAAACACCGGGAATTTTTTGTATATCCATTGCATATAGTATACACCATTTTGCTTTTATACAGTATCTAAACCTATCCATACTCATACTAATTAACCTCAAAAAAAATCCCCGAAATGATCTGAGCGATCACTCCGGGGTTACTGCTTGCTCTTCCACTATGACCTCCTTTTTTAAATGAGAATCTCCCGGCGGTACTCAATCAAATAATTTACCGCCTCGAGCTTGTCATACCGCCCATACAACGGCGACAGCCTGGCAATGCGAACTGCGTTCCTCAACACCTTCCGCCATGTGTAGGTACTCATTTCGCCACCTCCTTTTTGTATATTTTATTTATACACTAAAACTATGCCTTTGTCAAGCCCTGCTCCGCTAACACACCTTTCGGACAAAAAAGAAACGCAACGCTTGATGGTTATGAGGGAGTTTGTCATTCCGAGCGCAGCGGAGCGGAGCCGAGGAATCTGCTGCCACTAACAGCTACAGATCCCTCGTCCGCCAGCTGGCGGATCAGGATGACACAAGCCACATCACTTCTCAGCTAAAGACAGATTTCATGCGAATTGCCGTCCAAATTTGTCCGAAATGTGCGTTAGCGGAGCAAGCCCATGCGCCGGAATACCGGCGTGTCCCAATTTTCGGCTTGGCTGGGGTTCGCTTCCTACTTTTTTCTTTCAAAAATAACGTGCGCGAAAATGAATACACTCAACGCCGCGGCAAAGAAGCACCACACCGAAAAGAATGCATTCATAAAAAACCATGTCGAAACGCCGAACGCGATCACAAGTGCAACGCCGAACATATTCAGTATCCGGTAGCTTGAAACAAGTGGACTCCCGCACGTAGCGATGAGGTAGAGCGCCATTCCGAGAAGCGGGTATGCATATGATACATCATACGCGATACTTCTATTGACGATGGATGCCGTAACGGGAGCCGCCGCTATGACATATGCAAGGTGTGCCCCCACTCCCACCCCGACAAACAAAAATACTTTCAATATCTTTCTCCGAACCGGATCGCTTTCTATCAGAAGAATGGCAAGCGGGACGAACATCGGCCAAAGCACATGTGAAAACAACACATACGCATAGGTCGCGATAGTATTAAGCATAGGGCTGCCAAACGAAAGCCACACCGTCCCCTCGATGACCTGCTGGATCCCTAATAAAAGCGGGATACTCGCAAACAGTAGCTCGGTCTTTTTCTTCGCCTTTGATAAGGTCAAAGCCCCTGCCGCGCTCAGCGCTCCTCCCGTTGCAAAACTTGCCGTTGCTGAAAAACACATGATTATTCGTTTATGATCAGCTTGTGGTTGTTATATGAGTATCGCCCAGCTGTTACACTTCAGTATACCATATTTTATGGCGAGTAATCCCATTAACCTCGTTAGTTTAAATTAATAGTGGCTCAACCCATTAATTCATTAATTATTATATAACCAACACAAAACGAGACCTGTGGGCCTCGTTTTTATATGTACGTCATCCGATGACGTACATATCAATATTAACTTCTTGCCTTATACAATATTTCCGTATGCCAGTACGATTTTTTGATTGATCACGAGGGCCGTTGCCATTATGATCAGGAGCATCACTCCATTTGCTATTAATTGCGAATGTTGGATCTTTATTTTAATAAAGACTTTAAGCACTAATGCCAGCGAAATAATGGTCAAAAGCACGCCGTAGAGGTACGCATTCATCAAGCGCGGCATCGTCATTGCCTTTTTAATGAAGGATGTTTCAATTGGCACGGTTGTAGGATTGACCCGAGCCACTTCATTTGATTGGGTAAAGGCGCCATTTACTTCCCCGACCGCCCCGATTTCTTGGCCCATGGTCACTTCCTTGTCCTCTTCTGGCGCTACTACCGGCTGGCCGTCCTCCTTGCCATTCTCTTGCGCGCTCACTGCGACGATCGGCTTTTTCTCTTCAGCCTTCTTTGCCGGGCGTCCAAATACCTGCACGATAAAAGTTGTCTCCTTCCCCTCGTACACGCCATTTGCCGTCGCGATTCCTATCTCGGTAAAATTAGCGTTTAGAATATTTTTCCTATGTGCAGGCGAATCCATCCACGCCTTATTAACATCAGATGAATCGATAAAGTTTATGGCTAAATTTTCTCCCGCATACTCATATGCATATCCCGCCTCATCGATCCAATGCCACGGGGTTATACCATCGGGGCTGTTATGGGCGAAGTAACCTTTCTGAGCCATATCATCGGCCTTCATTTGGGCAGCTCTTTGCAATACCTCGTTCACCCGGAGCCCAGGCAGATTATCTACTTGCCTATTATCGTTGGTCAAGCCGGCGATCACCGATGGCAAGACTTGCGCAAAGTAGCCCGTATTTGAATGCAGTATCGCAACCTGCAACAGAAAAACCATTTCCACCAGTAAAATGACCGCGAAAAAGAACATAGCCACTTCGGTCCGCAGCATGTGCGGCTTATGGTCGTTATGCTCTCCCGGAATAAAATACTTTTTCAGCAGATGAATTCCTTTCATGGTTTCTCAATATTTACTACTACGCCCTCCATCTCCATAGTATAACCGATATATTCCCTATATGCATATATAATAACACAAATATATAAAAACAGCAAGCCAATGAAGGTCTTGCTGTTTTTTAATATATCTATCAACGCTTACTGCCTTGCCTTGAGCTGCTCCGCGAGCTGCTTCATTATTTCAAGCAACTGCGCCTGCAATACGGCAATCTGTGCACGCAGCGCATCATTGCTTACCGTACTTACTCCCAATACCTTGCCGCCCTGTGTCTTGTTCAACTCCGCCCGCGTGAGCGAACCAACAAAACCTGAGGCCGGGTTGATGTTGTGCGCCTTTTGGTATGCAATAACCGCATTCTTTGTAATCTGCCCGAAGTATCCCGTGGCTGAAAGATCAAAGAACCCTTCTTTTGCCAGCATTTTCTGCAATTCGGTCACGGCGTTACCGGTAGAGCCGATCGTAAGATTGCTCGAAAAAACATAGGTTTCAACTCCGAGCACTTGCCCAACAGGCTGTACGGTAGGAGCAGTCACTACAGCAACCGGGGCAACCACAGGAGCCATAGTTACCACGGGGGTCGGAGTTACCGTAGATCCGGATGGGCCACCATAATTAGTCTGAACATAAGTATAACTACCACCCCCACCATAACCGAAGGCCGACTTAATATTAATAAAACCTCCTTCATCCTGACCAAAAAACATAGCGGTTATAAGTACTACCACCGCCGGTAGATAAAGCAATTTTTTCATAATTGATTAATTATACCCCCGCTTACCAATTATTGTCAAGTTTTAGTTATCCCCACCTACTCATCCGATTCCGTCCCTATCTTTTAATTTCATAGACCAGCGCTTCATCGTTTTCCTGTCTTTTATCCATCCTTGGCGAGAATAGAAAGTCATACGATATATTATCAACCGATTCCAGATCTTTTACCTTAATTATGTATTTTATTCCATATTCCCTTTTCAAGAAATCAATTTTTTTATCACTGTCCATTTGATCGTCGCGGATTACTGCGTCCAATATCAAATATTCTTCATTTGCCTCTTGGTTATAGATTCCTCCCAATTCCACACTCTTACTTTCGATAATCTTCTCCCCAAAAAATCTTTTCGCCGGATTGGCACTAATAATATTATTATTGAACCGCAAAGACATATATCCATGCCACGGCAAAAATAAAACTTTGCTTTCGGATTTATCCGCGTCAATTATTTTCTTCGCGTTAAACCAAGCGTCCGGATACCAAACAGGGCGTATTTGCCCATGAAATCCTCCCCAAACCAGATATCCAAATATGATCGGAATAATAAAAATAACTGCCAAGAATGGGCCCTTCGATGTTGGCTTTTTAGCGCCCAGATAATCAATAATATTCGATAATCCTAACCCTGCAAAAAATGCATAACTTAATACGAGAAGGCCGGTAAATTTTTGACTGTCGCGAAACCCTGACCAAAAAGAAATGTGTGTATATAGCCAGAGATTAAGATCCTTAAACATAGTCTCCCCAGCCCCCGACGCAAACGCCAATGACAGCATACCTAAAATTCCAAAAAATATTGAAATATTCCGTGTTCTTTCATTTTTAATACCAGTTACCAGCCCTATAAGGACAAGGCTCAGTATAAAGGCAAGTGTAATCCAAAAAACGGCATAATCCTGCGGCCAAGCAAAATGTTCTGCCCATACATATCGCTCGCCCCAAAAACCATTCAAAGAAACAAGATTTAAGGTGGGGCTGATGTTTTTATATCCGCCGGCCGAAAACGCCTGCCAGTGAGCCGCATCGAATCTCTGTTCAATCGGTTCCGTGCGGTCCATGGCCGGAATCAGCCAGTAACTGCTTATGATCAAAAACAAACCACCACAAATAGCTATATTCCTCACCAGCGGCTTGACCTTATCCCAATCACTATCAACCAGTTTTCCCATAAGGCAATATGGAAGCCAAGCCACCAAAAGCATTGAGGCCATAGCGAAGAAATGAATCGAGAAAATACTGATAAGAAATAACGATCCAAAGAGCTTTAAGCCTGACTTTAGATCATTCTTTTCTTTAAAGACCAGCAGACAATGCACAAACAACGGCAGAAAGGCATACGCCATCAAGTGGGCCCATTGCCCCGCTAAAAATCTGGAATACACAAAAGGGTTAACCAAATAGATGAGCGCAGAAAATAGCCGGGCCACCTTATCTTCTCCGAGCGGTAAATGTTTGAATGCCATATAGCCAATACTCGAAAAAAGGGCGAGAAAAATAATCTTTTGCACCGCCCAAGCCGGCACGATTAATCCGAGCCAATAGATTACATAGTTAATGGGCAGGGAATTCAAAAACCCATCGAGATTAGGGGAAACATCCATCTGCGGAGCAAAAACCATATCAAGCCCTAAAACATAGCCGGGCAACAATGCTTTCCACATTATTAGAATCGCAAACCCGATAAAAATTAAAATGTATTTATATTTATTCATTCTGTATTTTTTATATCTTCCTTAAATTCCTCCGGATAATGTTTATATTCAATGATCTGCAAAACTACGGTCATGACCAAGAAAAAATATGCGTACACTGCCATTTGTTCGGCGTAGGCATCTTGCTTAAGCGCAAGCAAGATGGGGCAGGTGGCGAGGGATATGATTGCAAGTGTTCCGATTACTCGGCTATCCCATTCGTAGAAAAGGAATGCGAGAAAGAGGAGCCAAAGCACTCCCGCGCTTGTGCCGTAGAACCCGAGAAATACGCCTGCGAGAATAAGTGCAAGCACTCCCCTCTTCTTTCCCTTCCGCACATCGGAAAACGATCCACTAATTGCGCTTTTCAATTTTTGAAGCAGAATCCCTGCAATTTTATTCAGTTTCTTTACCATGTTGTTTTTTAGTTCGTATGCGTACGCGAATTCTTTTCACTCCATCATATAGCAGGTATCCAATACAACCTGCAAAGGTTGTACCCGAAATCAAAAGTCCGAGATAGAACCAACGTTGCGGGAAGAACTCGATGACCATCTCAATATCATACGACCCGTCAGTATTCTGCACACATCTCTTTTCTACGGCACAGAGTGTCTCCGTGTCGATGTACCAACTATTGAGAAAACCGTTGAGCTTGTAGTGATATTCATCAGCGATGCGGACAGGCTTCACAAACGGTACCCAGCTCCTAAAGAAGCCATTCACTTCCCCATCATTCATTTGCAGCTGCCACTTGTCATGATAACTCTCACTCATAGCCAAGAAGAACGGCGTTGTAGCCCCTTTAATGTGCACAAGTTTTTTTGTTGGATTAACAATATCGTACCCGATCAACCGAGGCTCTGCGAGGATGTTTTGTGAACTTTTCACAAGGTAGTACGATTCAGCCAAGTCTGGCACTTCCGTCAGCCTGAAATTATCATAACGATTAACGACATTCTCACCGCTTAACTCGTTTGCGTAAACATACAAAGTAATCTTACTTGCACCGTGTGGTGATTTTATGATATCAGAAAAGCTGTACCAAACATCAGGGTCAGCTATTGGTAACATGTCATAAAAAATTGTCTTCGCATCATTATTGAAACCAATGTGATACGACGCGGTCTTCGCATTAGGGCTTTGAAAATCAAAGCTGTAGGAATAACTCACTCCACCCTTGACTGGTAAAGAAAGATAATCGCATGCTTTATGCCTTGTTGCTTCAAGCTGCAGCGAATACTCCCCCTCAGTTTTGACCTCGCTGTTTAGTCCAGCCTTTAATATCGGCAAATCATCGTAATTATTGCAGTCTCGAACCCCGTTCTGCCAAGTACCATTTTCAAAAGACGGGTTTGATACTATATTCTTAAATTCGTACTTAGGATTAAAATACTCCACCAAATAAGGTGTACTCTTTCCAAGAGAAGTCGTTGCGAAGCCAATATCACCAGAGGAGTATACAGATTGTGCATTAATAGATAGCGAACCCGGCTGGAAGTCATAAAGTGTATACCCTGATTCTTTTGTATAGAAATTCCTTTGAAGAAAGTGGTTACTAAGTAGTGCTTCCGTGTTTTCTAAGAATGCTCCAAAAAGTGGTTCGATTTTTCCAATAAAAGCAGGTGGCTCTTCCGGCAGTTCAGTAATGTAATATGTAACCCCCATATACTTCATATTCCGAACAGAAAGTCTTGTGGACTGCTTTATACCATAAACATACTGGATAGCGAACACTGACGGAGTTATGTCTTCAGAAATAGTGTAGATTATGAAATCTTCATCTTCGTAAAAAATTCGTTCATCATTAAATAAAGATTTAAAAAAATCATAATCACCCCAAATATATGGTGTTCCATAGAAATCGATCAGCTCACAATTAATGTCCTTGTGTTGATGATAGGTTGTTGGCTTTTTATCTAAAACGACATAATGGATATTTATTTTATTATGAGATAGTGATGATTTGTCGCCCCTGCAAATATCAGCATACAGCTTCTGGATGTAAGTATTATTTCCACCAGAAACACTCGCGCTCCCCATTTGCTGCTTCACAACATTATTCACGCCGTTCAACTTGAGCTGCACTGAGTAATCAAAGGGTAAATACAGGAACTCATCTTGATTATTCGCAGCAATCAGGCCTCTCGCCTTTTCATTTTTCTCAGTAATATAATAAGAATTGTTTTTTATTAGACGACCATAGCCAAGGTCGCGATCAAAAAAATGCTTGTTGAAGCCACCATACACAAGCACTATCAGGGAAATAATAACAACAGGAAAAAGTCTTCGCAAGACGGTATGTGTCTGCGCAAATCTTATAAGATAATGCGTTGCAAAACCAATTAGAAATATATAACTAAATGCAAGTAGCGTGAACAATTTTATTGGGCTGCGCAAAGATACAACCAAAGGATTACTCGCTTCGATTAAACCATCAAAGTAACCACCTTTAATAGTGAATAACATGCCCATAAGTAAGAGCAAACTGCTCATGGCATACGCTACAAATATACGCTCGTTGGAGTTTTTTATCCCCTTGAACTTATATACAAAAACTATAACTATCGCAATAAACAGAGTAAAGAAAAGAATGAGCAAGGGCACAGAACTGAAGTAGCCAAGATCAACCTCTCGAGAACCCCTATTCCCCAGCATAACAAACAAATTGATAATATCCGCAGAGGCATAAGTATACTGAAATGTTTTAAGATACGAAACCTTGTCAAGGTTGCCGATATGATTAAAAAGAGTGAAAAGAGAAACTATGTTAAGCAAAAAACCTAGCAGGCCAAATCCTGCAACAAGAAGGACTTTCTTGATAGCATCATTTCGTTGTAGAGGTGCTGTCTTATAAAGCACAAATAGCCCTAATAGTAAAAAGACCCAGAATGCCGTCTGCATATTGAGAAGCATAATCCCTGCAATACACGCGAACAAGAAACCATAGGGAAATGAGTATCGCTCGTACAATCTTTCAATTGAGATAAATAAGAATGGTGTAATCGCATAGATCAAGAGCGTGCCTGTATAACCGTTTATGAGCTCTCTTGAAAATGCCGGATTGAAGATATAAAAGAATGGGACAACATATCGAACATAGGGATGATATCCATAATTTGAAAATATCGAATACACTCCGTAGTATGCGATTAAAAATAATGTCATGAGGAACATCGCCTGAGCAAGCAGCGGATTACCCATTGACTCAAAGACTGCGCGAATAAGATGCAGATAGTTTCCGGGGAGATACTCACCCGTAAAACTAGTGCTCCATACATACAAGAAGTTTGAGAGTGCAGCCACACCATCCCCAAGGAAAGGGCTGAAGTCAGAAACCGCAATTCTTTTATTTACTAACCCGGAAATGAAAAACAAGAAAACACCAGCAACGCCAGTGCTTATTACTATTTTAGTAAATAATTTTCTCAGTATTCCATGCATGGTATTTATTTTTCAAAAGATGACTTTTTAGGCAAAGCCACCTCTAATGCATCGGAAACCAGAGATACGCATTTTTTATACTCAGATTCGAGTAGTTCAGGAACATCATTAACGCATACGAATGTTTTTGTCCCAAACGCAGCAATACATGCTACCGCATGCCTTTCAGAATGTATATTGAGGGTTGCAAAGTCCCCTCCATAACGCGGGGAGAAATTGCCTTTCGCCAAATTCCAGTAGCGGAAAAGATACTGCGTAATATTAGAACTTTCACGAAATTTACTTACGCTTGTTGCAAGTATCACATCCTTGTGCTTTTCAAAAACTTCCATCCATGTACTTTTTAAGTGTGGTTGCGGATGGTGATAATGTTCGAGGAAATGATATTTACTCGAAAACACCTGTAGTAGGTTGCATATGTTCCCCCTGAGACCATACTGGAGGTTGAAATACTTTTTGAAACTGTCTTTGAGAATATCTCTTTTTGAAAAGTTTTCATTTATAATCTGGAGGCAATTAGCAACACTCTTAACCCAAATATTCTTTGGGTAGAAGAGTTTTGTCAGGAAGCCTTTTATAGGGTTCTGGATAAGGAAGTCTGAAGGCAATCCATCTTTAAAGAAAACTTCTTGATCGACCGGCTTAAGGATAATCATGTCATCATTGAACAGAACAAACTGTTCCGAGAGGTCTCGGATTCCAATAAAGTTCATTTCTATTGCGTTCGAATTGAAAACAGGCAGATGCGATGTATTAAGAAAAATATCCGCATGGGTTAAAATGTTAAGCTTCGGATTCGATGTGTTGAGCCATTCAGGCAGGTGCCCCGCAGTAACAAGATGCACCTTGTTGACCCATGGTGCATTTGCCTCAATACCTCTTAAGACATACTTGAGTGTTTTAAAGTCTCTATAGCGAGCGGGACTATTCGCTTCGGTTTTAACTTTTGGGTTATACTTTTCCAACTCGCTTCGCCAAACAGGATCCGAACCGTCAACCCATGTGATTACAAAATCAATCATACATTAAGAGTTTCTAAAAGTATTGAATACAAAATATATCAACCGTGTCGGGATGTACTGAAATAAACCCGTAACTACATAAGCAATTCTATCGGGGAGCGTCATGTTATATCCGTATAGTTTTACCGCCCGCTTCCTTACAATAAGTGTAGACTTAATATTTTCACGCATCTTACTCATTGTGATAGAATTGGAACTTAATCGGTATCGAATAAGGACTTTCCCCAGGTTTCCGAACTTTGAGACAGTACCGATGCGTAATGACAAATCGAGATCCTCTGCCTGAGGGAGTGTCGAATCAAACCCTCCCACTTCTCTGAGTACTGATGTTCTAACCATTGCCGCCGGCTGTGCAACAGGAGAATACTTAAAAAGACTCTTCCTAAGGAGCTCGTCGTCCGTAGCATACTTTCTCACACTCAAGAGACCTTTCTCGTTAAAGAACTCAAGCGACCCACCGGAAATACCAACTTGTAGATTGTGCTCCATGAATTGATACTGACTCTCGATACGATACGGAAGCGAAATATCATCGGCATCTTGCCATGCAACATACTTTGCCATTGATAAGCTAATCAGCTTATTCCTTGTAGCCGAAATTCCTAAATTTCTTTCATTTTTAGCTACAGTAATTCTTAAATCTTTTTTTGAATATTCCTGAATAATCCCCCAAGTGTCATCGGTTGAGCAATCATCTATAATGATAAACTCAAAATCCGAGAACGTCTGCTTTAAAATACTTTCAACAGCCTCCCTAATATATTTCTCAGCATTATAAGCGGGCATTAAAACTGATACTTTTGGTATTGTCTCCATAGTTCTTAATTAGAAATTTCTTATTTTAAATTTCTTTTCTTTCTTACTACGTAGAGCGGCCTACCGGATACTTCTTTGTGAATATTGCCGATGTATAGGGCGATAAGCCCAAGGCATGCAAGCATAACGCCCATAAAAAATATCATGAGTATTGCCAATTGAGCCGTTCCGGAAATATTCCAGCCAAGCATGTCATTGAGCATATATCGCTGTATAAAGACGACCAGTCCACCGATACCGGCGGTGAAAATGATACATGTGCCGAGATACCCTGCCATTTTTAGCGGAATGAGGCTGTGAGACACGGCAGACGACACCGCAAGCTTTGCAAGCTTAAGGAGCGAGTACTGCGCTTCCCCATTTGCCCGTTCGTTTGCTTGGAATGCAACAAACTCCCGCTTAAACCCGAGCCAATCGATCAATCCGCGTGTCATACGATCGTGCTCGGTAAATTTATTAAATTCGTCCACAACCTTTCGGTCTATAAGGCGAAAGTCCGTAGCCCCCGGCTCTATTGGAGTGTCGCTTATCGCATTTATAATCTTGTAGTAAACAAACGAGCAGAATGATTTTATGGCCGATTGCCCTTCGTTTTTTGTTCTCAACCCTATTACAACATCGGCGCCGTTTTCCCAACGACGTATAAGCTGTGGAATAAGCGATACCGGGTGCTGAAGATCGGCATCAATGGCAATGACTGCATCGCCAGTTGCATAGTGGATGCCCGCAGATGTTGCGGACTCTTTTCCAAAATTTCTTGAGAATTCAATTGTTTTTATCTTTTCATCTATTTTTGCAAGATCTTCCATTACTTTTTGCGAATTGTCTCTTGAGCCGTCATCCACAAAAATGATCTCATACGCATATTGCGGGATGGTACCAAAAATGCGCACAATTTCATGTGCAATCAGTGGGATGTTCTTTTCTTCATTAAATACCGGAATGACTATTGAAATGGTCTTTTGCATATGTGTATAACAAGACGCTTATAACTACTGTTAAGCTTATTAAAATATTGTTCAATATCGATTCGATACTACCCTCCTTATCTATCGTAAGGAGTAATCCGGTCAAAATGATCCCCCCGCAGGACACGACGATCAAGAAAAATCGCCGCAATGCAAGAAAATAGAATACGAGAACATTTGTGATCGCAGCGAGCAACATTACAAGCCCGGCCTTTGGTAAAAGATAAGCAAAAGGAAGGTACTTCTGACCAATCATTATCGATATAATTAAATCATTAAATATATAAAATGTCAATATACCGATCCCTCCTACCGACAAGGACAAGGCAAGCGCCTTTATCAATGTTCGGGAGTTTTCTTTCCTTGTATTCCGGATCTTAATGGAAGAAAGCAGAACGCCGGCAACGGGACCGATGGCAAAATAAAGAATTTTTGCAATGGCAGAGATACCACTATATAAACCGGCTTCGTAGGCTGAGAAAAAATGTTTTACTACCAATATATCAATAGTAAAAAATAATGTTACCAAGCTTGTGGCAAAAAGCACCAGCACGCCATATATGACCTCCTTGCGGACCCTCCCTTTTTCAAGGGCATGGATATTGGCATGCTGATTCAGATCAAGATATCCCCTTGTGCGCCATACTAAATAGTAATAACTTGCGACCCCCGCCATTATAATGCCTATTGTTGCCCCAATAGAGCCAAGCCCTATATATACCAGTGCGGTAGCAAGAATAAGCTTAGTTGCGGAGGAAATAATCCCTCCCGTAGAAAGCTCGGTAAAGCGCCCACTCCCCTGCAAATATGCATTACGGAATGTATTGATCGCACTTACCGGCAAAATAATCCCGAGCCCGATAAGTGGATAGATCGAGGAAAAATTCAAAAACTTTTTTAATTCAAACGCGCCGGCAAGCAATGCAACAATACCGATGCCGACCAATACGAGCGAGAGTCGCTGAAGCTCTGCAATGACAGCATTGAGCTCATGGGTATTTTTTAGATTGGCGGTAATGTTTACCGCGACCACCGAGAATGCCCCTAAAAGAGCGCCAAACACGGCTATAAGGGAAATTAAGGCTTGAATGTCTCCAAATGAAGCCGGGTCCATTAAACGGGCAAGAATGGGATGGAACGCATAATTAAGGAGAGCTACCATCATTGACCCACTAAAAAAAATGGCGTAATGCTTCAGAAAAATATCGTTTTTGATCGTTGTTATCATACCTGCTTATTAACCCCCATTCCCTCCCGTCCTTTGCGGAATACCCCCAAGCCATTTAATTGTCATTATGGGCTCAGCCACCATCCCTCCTCCGCTCCCTTACTGTCTTCAAATCTTACCAAATTCCACCCCATTATGTAACCAACAAAAAACGAGGCCATGTGGGCCTCGTTTTGGGGGTAAATCTGACCCATATGGGTCGGATGTACCAAATTTATCTGCTCTGGGGATGTTATTCTAACCGCTTTATTTGAGCGTTTATTTATGCCCTAAAACACAGGAATAGGATCCAAACCTTTTTTAGTATTCGGTTCGATTCCTATTCACGTCATTTATTTTTGGTTCATCAACTCTATTTGCGCCTTCAATTTTGCCAATGGTGGAACATTAAAACGAGCACGCTCTTCATCGGTCATCCCTTTCTCAATAGGGGCCAGCACCCACTTACTCTTTGGGTTTTTCCTAATAAATTGTGTGCCATATTTCTGATTCTTCCCCTGTTTCATTAATAGTCGATCAGTTATTCCGGCACAGAGCCATTTCGCTTTCTGATACCCTTTTTCACTACTTTTCTGAGCGAGCTTTAAGGCAGTTTTATAATCAGCCAACAATTGCCCATGGTGAAATATCATTGCGGCAATATACAAATCTCTCCCCGTGGTTACCAGCCCTCCTTTTAATAACCTTTTTACAGTATTCTTACGCTCAATATCTCGCTTTTCGATTATAGAAAAGTCACTATCCGATTCGGGAGCCATGCGATCAGCCTGATCTTGCTTGAGTAATTTTTCTAGATCCTTGTTCATAAAAAAATAGCCACACCTTGCACTGTGTAGCTATTATAAACTCAGACATCATTACATACAAGGAGGTCGGCTATTGCCGCTGATATTGGGTAGCCCGTCAATAACTCGATCCAGGCCCATTGCCCGTTTGCATTAATCTCCAGGAAATATAGCTCGTTCTGTGGCGTCATGATCATATCAATAGCGCCGAACTCAAGCCCCAACCGTTTCACGATAGAAATGCATCGCGCCTCCTCGCTTGCAGGTAGCTGAAACATGGAGTGCGGGGTATTCTCGAAATCATACCGTCGCCAATCGGTCTTCGTCTTCTCGCTGTTTTGAGATTCTATCTTTGCGGCAAAAACCTTCTCGCCAACCACAGTTACTCTGAGCTCGAAAGCCTTTTCAATATATGGCTGGAAGATTCCAGGACATATAAGTAGACTCTGTTCCATTTCCGGCGACTGCACTAATTCTTGTGCAATTATACTCGTATATAGGGTATCCCCGTTTTCCATATTCAATGCGCTACCGTCATGCGGTTTATATACGCACCTTCCTAATCTTTCTTGGAAAACGATCGCCTCTTTTAGACAGTTCGTGATCAGCGTTTCAGGAACGGTAAAGCCCAACTCCTTCGCGATTCTTAGCTGACGCATCTTGTCTTTTGTCTTGTCAATCGCATTCGCGGAACTTATCCAGAAGCGATCTCTTAAGAGCGCACATATATTCCGATAAAACGAAGCCCACTCCTGTTCGAGAAATGGCTGGTATTCTTTGGGCGAGGTGTTTATCGCTTCAGGAGATGCCCGACGGCGCAACCACACACTACCTACTTTGCTCAAGTCGACAACTCGGCCGGAAACGATATTTGTAATATTGCCTCCGCCCAACGAAATCGAGATCTGATAATCGGTAGCGCATTCGGTATTAAATCGGAATACTTCGACCCCTAGTTCATTCAGCCTCTTTATGACGAGATCCGCATGAACATCATCTTTCATAGTAATAATAAGGATCATGTGTTCTATCTCCTTCTTAAAAATATGAGCCAGCTTGCGCTGGCCCATTAACATTACCCCATTACTTAGGTCAGCACGACTCATCGCCTATATTGCCAAGCTTTGTAGGCGACATGTGCAACGGATTGATCTCGCCCGGATCACCGATCATTCCGCACTGCTTACTTTCAGAATACGGTACCGATTTCCGGTGGGGAACCACAGTACCCTTCTCCACAAACAATGCGGCGAAAGGCATCACCCCTCTTCCTTTCGATGCTTCTTTTCTCAGCATGGCACTTCTCCTTTCGTTAGATGTTATACTGCGCCAACAGCCTCTTGCCTCTTCTCCCGCCCTCCTTTCTTTTTTGATTTTAAATATAGATATTTACATCTATTGCTGATACTTATAATCAATCCATTTGTCTTATTTGTCAAGAAAAGTCCTGAATTAACGGCATTATTGCGGTCAGCCACCATTTCCCGCCTCCACTCCCTCACTATCTTCATATCTTACCAAATTCCACCCCATTATGTAACCAACGCAAAACGAGGCCCCAGGGCCTCGTTTTTGAAATCACTGGTGCATAAAGTCATTAGGCCTCCTTTACTTTTCTTTCATATCTTTTGATCATATCTTTTTGATCGTTGTTCGCCTCCCGGATAACCTGCTTCATGACCTTCTTTTTCTCTCCCGATGAGGCAGTATAAAAAAACCTTGAAAAATCCGTTTCAGGGGCGCTATTCTTTCGGATAATTTGCTTAATTTTCTTGATCATAAATCTTTTAGTTCTTCGATACTATACTTATTTTTTATAAAGTAGTCAATATTTACTATATTGAACTTGAATCTCTCTATATCACTATTATTATTCTTTATTATCAGGTGCATTTCAAGAGCATCGCCAAAGTGCCGTTTTGCTTCATTTGCATTTTCGCGCGATTTTATAAAGGCATTAATAAATATTTCCTTTGATACTTTTCGCTTTTCTATTGCTTCTCTTATTTGGGTAAGTCTCCATGCGGCAGCTGGCGGTTGATATACATAATACAATTCCACTTTCCGCCCACGCTTCACGGATCTCTCTACATTTATCATCCAATCGGCATACGCGAATGTTCCATCCAAAATAATACTCAAGTCGTTTGCCAATGCGTGATTATATAAAATGTGTATTCCTCTGTTCGCTGCCTTTTGGAATACATGCGCGTTAGAGCCGTTATAGCCATTACAAAATTTTCTTATTTCATCCGCATCGATAATAACCGGCCGTGCCTTAAATTTATCCGCGAGTCTTTTTGCAACCTCTGTTTTTCCGGCGCCCGGGGATCCTGCCATAAATAGCGTTACCGGCTTATTATCCGACGCATAGTCTTTGACGCTTGCAAACTTTTCTATCAGTTTCCGCTGATTCTTCTTTACCCACTCAAATGCTTCTTCGGAAAGTTTTTGATCTTCTTTATCCATTTGCCAAATTATATATACTATCCCCCCCTCCGTTCTCCGTTATCTTCAAATCTTACCAAATTCCACCCCATTATATAACCAACACAAAACGAGGCCATGTGGGCCTCATTTTTATATGTACGTCATCTGATGACGTACATATCATTTTGTCTGGCGACAATCCTGGCGATTTTTGTGTGAATAGTGGACATAGCTATTTTTTACGGCTTGGTTTGTCGCCTTTTACTTTTTTCTCAACCTTTTTTTGAATTTCTTTTACGCTATCTATGTAGGCTTCCTCGACGGGAGAGATGGTTTTGGCTTGATACTTTTTGTATTCTTTTTCTGCTTTATCTATCGCTTGGTCGTGGCTCACTTTACCCGCATCGGGCAGCACTCCCTTGCCGTACATTTTTGAAAACTTGTCGAGTTCGGCAACCCAGTCTTTCATATACATCGGGGCTTGTTCTTGCGCCTTCAATTCTGCGAGGTCGAAGAATGCGCTCACGAGTCTGTTCATACGAAAGAGCTCATCTTTATCCAGGTAATTTTTTGCAATGCTTATCTCGCTTCGTACTGGCAGGGTGCCTGCAAATGCAGTGAGTCCCATAAAATCTTTCCCGGCATCTGCGCGAGAATGAATAACCTCTGCAGCGGTTTGTTCGTTGGTAGCGTAGTGAATTTTGTTTTGCACCACTTTGAAAAAGAGTGTCGCTTCTTTACCTTTTGGATTGTAGTCAATACTTGTCGTGTAAAGGTCGAGTACTTGGCGGTAGAGAGCCTTTTCACTCGAACGGATGTCGCGAATACGCTCGAGGAGTTCCTTCCAATACGCTCCGCCACCAGCACCCTTGAGCCGTGCATCGTCCATAGTAAAGCCCTTGATAATATACTCGCTTAATCGTGCCGTAGCCCATTGACGGAATTTTGTGCCCGCATCTGATTTTACACGATAGCCAAGTGCAACGATGAGTTCAAGATTGTAATGATCTACATTGTAATTTTTGCCGTCCCCTGCAGTTGTTCGGATTTTCCGAACAACTGCCTCGCGAGCAAGTTCACCTTCTTCAAATATGTGTTTAATATGCTCGCTAATATTTGACTTGCTTGAATTGTATAGCTGTACTAGTTCTGCCTGCGTAAGCCACGCCGTCTCACCGTCAATACGCACCGAGACTTTCGGCTTTCCACCCTCGCCTTCGTAGATTATTATTTCGCTGTTTCGTTCTTTTTCCATATATTTCTACTTATTCCTTTCAATATCCGCCACAATTTCATCAATCGCATTAATGGGGGGGGTCAGTTACTGTTCTCCTCCTCCGCTCCCCTACTATCTTCAAATCTTACCAAATTCCACCCCATTATGTAACCAACAAAAAACGAGGCCATGTGGGCCTCGTTTTTATATGTACGTCATCTGATGACGTACATATAAATATTCCGCCCTATTATGTAACCGACGCCAATGCATTTATCTGCTCGCCCTCCTTAAGGACTTTCGAACTTTAGACTGAGTTGGGGCGTTTCCTGATCCAAAGATTACCTTACGACAATCCAATGAGTTGCTGTCCTTAATTTAAGGCTCTCTCTTACCCCCCCTATCCCTATTATTTACACAACTAAAAAACGGGACTTGCCCGTTTTTTCCGATTGGGTCGTGGCAAATCGCTCACTAACCAAACTTATTTAGATAGTACCATAGCCGCCAGCAAAGTCAAGGTGTAAGATTTATAAACCCATCTCTATCAAGCCCCGTCTTCCGATCTTTAAATCTAAGTATTTTTGCACTTAGAATTTTGCATAGATTATCTTCGTAACTATTGGGTACAATTGCTTTAGTACCGTCGGTAACAAGGCAGCTATATCCCGCTGGATATGCAAGCAAATCTGCTATTTGAGTTTCGATATCTTGGTTGTTTTTGCTAACAAAGCTAATTGATGTTAGGATCTTTTTCATTTTATGATGATCAATCCCAAGTGACTGAATGCCGTTTGAAAGAAAGTAAATATATTCTTTATAAAAAGCTACATCTTTTTGAGTTCCTGCGGACTCAATAATAATTTGCCCTTTATCATTCTTATGATGAAGTACCTCGATGAAAAACCTCAACATTTCCTTTGAAGTATTCCTGTATATATCATCTGCTTTCCACCCTAAGTTTTTTGCTTTATCCTTATTTACCACAACAAGCACGCTCCTTCCGCCATTTAAAATAAGCAATTGTGACAAATCTTTATGAAAGTTTTTTTCCACCGAAGGATCTTTCAAAAGTGCAAAATCGTTTTCCCTTCTACCTATTTCTCGAGAATGCAGGACGATATTAGTCCTTCCCCAATACTTAAACTTAACTTGATCCGCTTTAATTTTTATATTATTTGCTTGGGCTTCGTCTACTATGAAGCCGCTTAATATAAAATACGGAAACCCCGGGTTAAATCCGTTTAAGCTTGGCGTTCCTGTTTCATCTAAATAAAGCTTATAAAGCATATTCGATTGATTATACAATATTTCACGCCCTACTTCGAACTTTTATCTAGGGCTGGGCGTTTCCTGGATTATTGGGCTCAGCCCATTAATTCATTAATTATTATATAGCCAACGCAATATTCCACCCTATTACGTAACCGCCGCCAACACAAAACGAGGCCTGTGGGCCTCGTTTTGGAGTGGTATTTGATGGGATTAAGGGCACCTAAGGCATTTTAATTTAAACAATAGTACCTAAGGCCTTTAACTATAGACTTTTGTTTTCGCAGTGCTTTTCCATCGTCAGTTGCTATAAAATAATTTTTCTCCACAGCATTCCAGGGTATCCATCATCTGGGTCTTTGATAATTCCGTGTCTTGTAAATCCAAGTTTCTCATAGAATTTCCATGAACTATTGTGGGTTTCGGGGCTATAGCATTCTATCTCTGTAAATAATAAATTCCTTGCTTCTTCAATCACTTTTTGTACGAGCACACCCCCAATGCCTTCATTTTGTAATTTAGAAGCCACTATATACAACTCTGCGGGATTTTCTGTCTCCGCATATGCCCGAAGATGCCCGGGCGCTTCCCTGAATCCTGCAACACCGACTACTTCGCCATCTTTTTCCGCAACATAAAAATGCATCTTACCCCCATCTATATTCTGCGCAAGCTCACTCAAGAATTCCTCATCAGTCCAGTACTTGGTAAAAATATCTTGTATCGCACTCTTATCTTTTTCACTATAGTCTCTGATTTTCATAAATTAAATAATACAATAGTTTCATAAAATAATAAAACACGCCACAAGAGCAAGTCTGTGGCGTGGGTTGTTGAGGTTGGTTAGATTAGAGCAGGATATGACACGCTTCGATTTGGATTGAGAAAATTGTGATCTCTTCCACTAGAAACATGCCATATTTCCCGCCGTCAGTCATCAGCGCCACGACCAACTCTTCACGAAGCTCTATCGCGACTTGGCGCTCAGCGATCGCTGCTCGACACGCTCTCACGAGCTCCTCCGTTTTTTTGCGGGCCCGTAGCTTCATGAACTGCCCGGGTGTAAGGTTAGTAGGAGCGAACCAAGTATCGCCAAAGGCGCCTTTTGAATACACGCTCTCTAACAGACCAAGTGTATTTGCCTCCTTGATTGAGAGAACCCGCGAATTCCCTTCATTAAATTGGAAAAGTGCATTGATCTCTGAGCCCAGGTTGGGAGCCTCGGATATCAGGCGTGCCTTGTTGGACTTACACTTCATCAGCACATAGAGCGGTCGTTCCTTCGTGAACACGGAGGAATAGCTGTAATACTCCCCGCGGACGGCAGGGATGATCCCCTGACTGAGGGTCATTTGTTGCCGCATGACTGACGAGGATTTGGCTCGCGTCCTCCCCATTTTTACCTGTGGGGTTATGTTTTGTGCTATTAACATAGTTTATCCTCCTATGTATTTTAAAAACGATGGCGAACCATTCACCATCTATTAGAAATAGTATGGGATTTTATTATTTTTATCAAACAGAGCTTTCCCCTGCCTTTAATTAATAATTCTCGAATTAATGCGGCCAGCCCCCATTCTCCTCCTCCGCTCCCTTACTGTCTTCAAATCTTACCAAATTCCACCCCATTATGTAACCAACAAAAAACGAGGCCTGTGGGCCTCGTTTGAGGGTGAGTCTGACCCATATGGGTCATTACATTAATGGTACCTAACCCCATTAACCCCAAATTTCTTACCGGTCCACAATATACATTCTTGCTCGACATCATTCTCCATCGGCGCTACATAATCATAAACTACCATCGCACGGATCAACCAACCGCTCTTTCTACATTCTTCAAATGAGCTAATTTTGTTACTTTGAGTCAGAGCGGTTATACACAATAAGCCCACCGCTAATAGCACTGCTGCAGCAACACCAAAGATTTTTACTTTTTTAGCCTTTTTCATTTTTGTCTTTCAATTAATAGTACCTGACCCCATTAATGCGACCCCATTAATGGATAGTTGCTGGCGTTAGCGTAACCTTGCATTTAGGGTATTGACTTTAGCTGCCCGCGCGCTATACTTTAGATACTAAACGTGGGGCGGATATCTCGTATGTCCGTCCTTTTTGTTACTCAAATTTTAACGATTTTTCTAGACGGACAAAATCCCTAAAATCCGCTCCCGCAAATTGTTTTATTTCTTTTGCAGCTCTCGGGCCACGAGCTAAGATAACAATGTCCTTATCCTTTTCTCGTAAATATTTCAATACTGGCAAAAAATCTCCGTCCCCAGAAAGAATAAGTGCCCTATCGAAATTATCTTTTTCCTTCATTAAATGAAATGCCATATCGACGTCACAGTTTGCCTTTCGTTTTGTCGATCCGTCTTCTTGATCATATAGCTTCACAGGTTTAAGAAAGAGTTTGTACCCGAATGATTCAAGTCTTATATAAAAACGAACTCTTTGAAGATGTCTCCCAATCAGAATAAGCTCTGCTTCATTTAAATATTTTTCTTTGCTTTTCAAAAAATCCAGCAAATATTCTTCTAATTCCTTTATGGGCACGGTTTCATTTGTCTGATAATTGTACTTAAACTTATAAATCTCAACTCCACCAAAATAAACTATTTTATCAGCCTGATATTTATTTCCCAAATACGTAAAAAGTTTTTTATAATCAATTTTCCATCCCAAACTCTTCTCCCCTCCATAAAACAAATTCGACGCATCAATAAATGCAAATGTTTTCATAACAATATCTTATCATATTATTAACGTTGCCGTGGGGATAATTAATGGTACCTGACCTGCTCTGTAGAAAACATCTACAGAGCATACCTGACCCCATTAGTTTCCCATTAGTTGAGATTATTAATTTTTATCAGGCTTAATAGTGGCTAACCCCACTGATTCCAATACCGGTAAAAAGTTGCCCTTCAATTAGCTCTCTAATTCTTTCGTGGTTAATCTCCAAAATCTATGATCCGTTCTGATTTTTAATTTTTCAATCCATTTTTTATCAAACTTATATGCTTTGGCAATACGTGCCGGCGTCATTTTTTTAACCACCAATAAATAAAGCATTTTGTCTAAAATGTCATACGTTACTCCAAACGTATCTTCATCATACCACGTATCAACACCGCCAGGCTTTCTTGAGATAATCTCTTCTGAGATTTTAATAGCTCTTGCTAAATCAAAAATCTCAGATTTAAAAAAGTTGCTCAACGGCGCAAGGTGCCCATAAAAACCCTCCGTCATCCTCCCGGTAAGCCATTCACTTTTATTAATTGTGGAGATAACTGCGTAATTTCGCTCATCAGCGATCTGAAACAATACGTTTTGCACCGCGCGAGTGGCGATATTCACGTCGGCAAACGCCGACCGTTCTGATACCATTCCCGTGAAATCCTTAAATATTTTCGTTATATCCACAATAACATAATCAACACCCATCGCTTTCGCACTTTCCACCGCAAGCTTTTTGAATTCCAATCCTTCTTTTGTTTTGGAAGAAACAATAATGACGGCAAGAACTTTTCCCCTCCCCAAGGCCTTCAGACAAAGAGATGTGGCAGTAGCTCCATCGAGGCCGTCCGATAGACCAACTACTGCGCCGTCAAAATGACCATTTCCAATGGTGTATGTTCGAATAAATGAAACAATCCGATCAATTGTTCGTTTATTTATTTTCTTTTTATAATCAAAATCGA
>MGIT01000002.1:25898-61971 GCA_001793895.1 Candidatus Wolfebacteria bacterium RIFOXYB1_FULL_54_12 | reverse complement strand
ATCAAAATCGATCGCAACGATTTTCTGAGGCTTACCCGGGTAATAACTTTCAACACTTCCGTCCAGTTTCATATATTAATTTATAACCCACTCATTAATTCCCTAAATCTTACCAAATTTTGACCTATTATGTAACCAACGCAAAACGAGGCCTGTGGGCCTCGTTTTGGGGGGGGGGAATCTGACCCATATGTGTCGGATGCACCAAATTTATCTGCCTTGTTCTGATCCGCCGGCTGGCTGACGAATGGGACTTCTCCTGATAGATAATGTTCGTACCGTATTTGCTACGCCCCTCTAAAAGACTCTACCCGTGATAGCTAATAATAAAGTGGTACCCAACTGAGTAGCGGATTTTTATTGAATCTCGACTATTTTCCAGTAGGTCCATGTTTCTTCTGTACATCATAAAGAACTCTTTTGAGCCGGTCAATTTCCTTTTTCATAACCAATGGATTGAGCTTCGCATGTTCTGCTCGTAGTTTTTCCTTTACCTCGAGTGAGATGTGCTCGCTCGCGAGTACTCGTTGATATGGTGTCTTTGCAACTTTTTCATATCTCTTTTTCCATTTGCCATTTACTTCAACCTTATCAATTAGTCGTCGCGAGGCAACAAAATGATTAAGGTACGGACAAAGGACATCATAGATATCATTGAGCGCGTCTACCGCCTCAATGCAGTCTAGGCGCATGTACCCGATCCACCTGCGCATAATATGCCCGTTGCGTTCTTCCACATGCATATTGTCATTTGAGTGGCTTGGTCTTGACCTCGTCATTAAAATATTCCTTGCATCGCACCACGCCTTCATAAACCAGTTAATGAACTCGCTACCTGTATCGGGATGTACTTCAATAATATTCCATGCAAGACTCTTCTCAATGTGCTCCAAGCTCTTTTGCGTGGCCTCTTGACCTTTATTCCACTGCGCTCGCATAACATCCCAAAGAACCGGAACATCAATATAATTGAGGGTAAAAACCATATTTCCTGCAAGAGTATGCCCGCAATGCACCACCGTGTCGATCTGTCCGGTGCCCGGCAACTTCTTGCTCCAGTCTCCGTGAAAGATGGGGATGATATGCTTCAGCCGGGATGGAGACGTAGAAGAAATACCGCGACCTTTTCTTCTAATTTTCAAAAAACATCCAACGCGCTCCTTCATAGTTCCTGAACTCATTGCGAGTAATTTATTCGTAGCATCGACGCTATGCGTCCATAGCTTGTCACGCTGAAATATATCCACATACTCATGCACGACCGGATGAAGCAGGATGCCGCATACTTCACCTCCTGCCTCCCAAACTTCTTTCAGGGCTACTGTGGCATCTCTTGTATAGTGCACAGGGCGACCACGTCGCTCTAGTGTGCACGGGTCTTTTATTTGCTCTCGATTGAATGCCCTGATGATTGACTTCCTCCCCATACCCGTCACATTCTTAACTGTATCAATGATGCGGGTCAGTGTGCTTCTGCTTCCTTTTGACTTTCTTGCTTCTCGATATTCTTTCCGATATCGCGCAAATATCTCTTGTTTCGTCTCCATTTTCATATGGAAACACGGTACCACTAATTATTGGATATCCAGTAGCCGTTGAGTACCATTAATTATTAGCTATAGCGCTACCTTGACATTATTACCTAATTTGCTACTATATAAATATTCAGACGAAAAGGGATCCGAACGGCTAATTACCTAAGGAGCCCTTTTCTTTTTTTACCCCTATCTTACTTTTGATTTCGGGGCTCTCTAAATAATCAAAATATTGCGACCCAAGCTTTTTATACAGCGAGGATGCGAATTGCCTATACGGAAATAGTATTTTCTCAAATCTATTCTCTTCAATCAGAAAATCAACTACGAGCTTGTAATCGCCATCCCCAGATACAAGAATAATCTTATCGAAATCTTCTTTCTTGTACATCTTTTTCATAATGTGAAAAATGATATCAGAATCCACATTCCCTTTTTTCTTACCTATCATCGCCGGATTGTGTTCTCTAAAAATAAGCACAAAACCAGCCTTCTGTATCGCTTCGTATAATTCTTGATTTGTTTCCTGAACAAACCCTAAGAAATAATAGGCGTTCGTGACATTATACTTTTGCTCGAGATATACGCGAAAGCGGGTAAGATTTATTTCCCACGGATCAACTTCTCTCTTCGCTGTGCCCATAAACAAGTTCTGTCCATCTACAAATGCGTAATTTTTATTCTTCTTCTCGTTACTCATATTTTTATTATAACAATTTATCAATGGACATCCTACGAGTTCGAACATCCACTATGGAGCACAACAAATAATCTGCGTAAATGCAGATTATTTTAGTTGCCCCGGGGGAGGGATTACGCCCTCGTCGCCGCTTTCGCAGGCTCAAGCTCCTCCCAGTAGGGCTTCCGCCCTCTTGTCCTCTCCGTCGGCTGATGGATCGGTCACCCCAACGGGGAAAGTACACTTTCCCCGACCCCCTATGAGGTTTCTCATCCACGCCCAAGAAACAAGAAGTAAAAACACACCTATTAAAGGTGTGTTTTTACTTTTGCTCCCCGGGAGGGATTCGAACCCCCGACCATCTCGTTACATTTATCCTATGATTACTTATAGGGATGGACTATATCATCCGCCGTAAAATCTCTAAAAGAGATTACGGGGCGAGGCGCTTCGATCACTGTCTAAACAATGATCTACTCCTTAAAAGGATAGTCTCTACACCTTCCCGCTTGTGCGGGCTTGGCTCGGTATTACCCGTTTCCGGGCTTCACCGATTTCACCTCGTTTTTCCGCTTTCAATTACTTGAAAGGGCTGCGTAATGCCTGCTTCGATTTCTCGATGACAATTTGCACACACGAGAACGCATTTGTCTAGTTCCGCCTTAACCTTATCCCATGAGCGCGTGTATCCTTTGGCACCAATGCCAAATAATTTATCACCCAAATGATGAAGATCAAGTGCTCCCGGATATTTATCATATCCGCAAACCTGACATTTACCTCCTTTGTATTCAATTGACATCGCCTTAATCTTTCGGCGTCGCTTTGCGACGGCTTGGATTAGGTATTCTCGACGGTCAGCATATGTCCTTTTCGTTGCCATAATTACTATTATAACATCGTAGTGACATTGTTCACAGCGAGCCGCTCTACCACTGAGCTACCAGGGAATGTATTTAGTTGTACTGGATTCCCGCCGGAGTTTACCCCGTGCCACGACACGGGGCCCGCGTTTGGGAATGACAAGATGCTGGATACCGGCCTTCGCCGGTATGACAATGCAGGAATACTGGGTTCCCGCCTGCGCGGGAATGACATGCGTGGTCAAACCACGTAATACCCATTTTATCAAAAAATCTTTATTTTGCAAGGGCAAATGGGGGCTTGTTTTGTACAAATATTGACATGGTCATTATTTTATGCCATTTTACTTTCAGCATCATTTACTTTACTTCATATACCTATTTCGAAAGGAGGCACATTGCCCATGACGGCACGTCACTTGAAAGACCTTGTTCCGGAAGACCCAATCGTTTGGATACACCCGCTCTACCCCAGTAGCCTCTTGTGGCGAACCGAGGGGCACGTAATATCCGTTAATCCTGAACGGGTCACCTGCGAGTTTCTTATTGATCAAATGAGGACCTTGGAATTTTTTACGGATACCGGACTCGATGTTCTCGGTCCCCGATATGGCTGGGCCGAAATCCCCGGCTTAGGCGCCAAAAGCACCAAGCACACCCGGCTCGACCGGCGCAACATCGTGGAACTGCTTTGGCAGGCCAAGCGCGCCTTTGCGAGCGACAACAAGCGCGGTCAGCAAGACACGCTTGATACGCTCGTGGATGGCATCCAAGGAATGACTCCTCGCAGGCGGCCGACCAACGGCCCGGTATATTATCGTATGAAGCTCGTTGAAGCTTTGTACTACGGAAAAGCGCCTACGGGTGCCATGAACGACTTGCCCGACATATTCATAGACTACATGACTCTTTCGTAGTACGCGCATACCGCGCGCACAAAAGCCCCGACAATCGGGGCTTTTCTTTTTTACCGTATGTCTTTTTTGATCGTGGTGGCGATGTCGCCTTTCGCGCATGTTATCTGCTCCCCTGTCTGCATATTCTTTACCGTGAACTCGCCTGAAGCGATCTCGTCTTCGCCAACCAGCACGACAAACGGGATCCCCAGTTTGTTTGCATAGGCAAGCTTGTTTTTCATCTTCACGTCTTCAAAATATACTTCGGTCGGCAGGCCCGCTTCGCGAAGCGCCGTGGCTATTTCGAGCGGGACGGATACATCGGCAACCAACGGGACCACCAACACGTTCGTCGGCGTCGCCATGCCGAATTGCAATAGGCCTATTTCCTTCAACTGCGAAAACAACCGCGTAAGCCCGATGGATATTCCTACACCCGGGAGTTTTCTGTCGGTGTATTTTTCCGCCAAATTGTCGTAGCGGCCACCGGAACAGATCGAGCCGAGTTCGGGATGATCGCGCAGTACCGTTTCGTATACGGTGCCTGTGTAATAATCCAGCCCGCGGGCGATGGTCAGGTCAATGGCGTAATTATCGGCAGGCACGCCGAGTACGCCCAAGTGGCGAACAACCTCCGCCAGCTCTTCCACGCCCTTGTGGAATGTTTCATTTTCCACGCCAAGGTTGCGCAATGCCGCAAGCATATCTTCAGGCGAACCGCTGATCGCAATAAAATCAAAGATCGCCCGAATCGTATTGTCGGGCACGCCCAACGCAACCAACAGACCGCGCACTTCGTTCTCTCCTATCTTTTCCAGTTTATCTATCGTTTGTATGATTCCGACGGATTGGTTTCCCGCTTCCAATGATTCCAATAGGCCCGCAACCAATTTTCTGTTGCTAATGCGGATCACAAACGGCCCGAAGTTCAATCGGGTAAACACCTCGTTGATCACGCTCGGTATTTCCGCATCGTTCATGAGGCTCAAGGCGCCATCGCCGATGATGTCGATGTCGCACTGATAAAACTCGCGGTACCGACCCTTCTGCGGGCGTTCCCCGCGATATACCTTGCCGATATGACTTCGTCGGAATGGAAATGTAAGCTCGTTTGCGTGCTCGCTCACATACCGCGCCAAAGGCACGGTCAGGTCGAACCGGAGCGCCAGGTCGTTTTCGCCTTTGGTAAAGCGATATATCTGCTGTTCCGTTTCCCCACCCGCCTTTGCAAGCAGAACATCCGCCCGTTCTATGACCGGCGTGTCGAGTGCTATGAACCCGTAGATCCTATACACTTCCTCTATTACGGAACGCATGTGGTCAAACACAAGCTGCTCCGCAGGGAGCAACTCCATCAACCCGGACAATACGCGTGTCGGTATTTGCTCACTTGTTTTTTGTTTATCTTTTTGTTCCATGGGTAGTTTAATTGGAGGTAAGAGGTAAGAGATGGGAGGGATAACAATGTAAAATACTGGATCCCGTGTCGGAGCACGGGATGACAATGCAGGGGGGGTGGAGATAAGAGGTTAGAGGTAAGAGCGCATGTCATTCCCGCGGAGGCGGGAATCCAGCACCCTATAGATTCCCGCCTCCGCGGGAATGACAGAATGGGGAGCGGGTATGACAATGCGGGAATGCGGGAATGGCAGGGGTGGATTATTTTATTTGCGTTTTATCTGCCTTTTCATGTGGTGGTGTGGTGCCTAATTTTTCTTCAAGGCGCTCCAAGCGGCGATCCAATTTTTTCAGCATGCCCTCGAGTTTCCATTGCATTTGAATGCGACTGATTGATTGAAACTTTACCTCTTCTTCGGTTTCTTCGTCAATGCGCTTTTCTTCGTTGATACCACTGATGATGATCTGTTCACCGACGAAAAACGACACAAACAAACCGGTTACCAACAAAATAACGGTTCCTACAATGATCGACGTTACGGAACTCATGCCGTACTCATCGGCGATGCCCCAGATGCCGCGCCACAGCAAAATGATGCCGATACTTCCTATCATGGCGTAAACAACGGGATGGCGCGCCAATATCGCGCGTACTTTGTCTTCAAACTTATCGAAAAAATGAACGATCTTTTTGAGTTTCATGGGGATTTTATATCGCCTTCGGCATAAGGTTGAAATGGATCCCGGATCAAGTCCGGGATGACAATACGGGGAGGAATGACCGATGACTGATAACTAATAACGGGATGAGCGGGAATGACAATACTATTGAATTGTTGCGCGGATGCGGCGGACGCCGGCGGAAACGGCTTCTTCTTTTGTTATTTTGAACGAACCGAGCTGGCCTGTGTATTCCACATGCGGTCCTCCGCAAAACTCGCGGCTCACGACTCCCCCACTTGCTTCGGAACCAACGGAGTACACTTTTACTATTGCCGGATATTTATGCTTGAAAAACGCGACCGCTCCGAGCTGTTCCGCTTCTTCTTTCGGCATTTCCCGCATATAGACCGGAAGATTTGCAGTGATCTTATCGTTGACCAGATCTTCTATCTTTTGCCGTTCCTCCATGGTCAATTTGCGATCGAATGTAAAGTCGAATCGCAAGCGCTCCGGGTTGATGTCGGAACCCATTTGCTTGACCTCGTCGCCGAATTCATGGCGCAATGCCCAGTTAAGCAAGTGCGTTGCAGTATGCAGACCGACAGTCTTTTTCATTTCCTCTTCGCTCCCCGCCTTTAATTCGCCGGTATCGAGCACCAGTCCGTGTCCGCCAAACTTGTTGCCGGCTCCCGCGCGGGATGTTTCCTGATGTTCCGCGACTTTCTTTTGGAATCCATCTTCGTCCAGCGTGAATTGCTTTCCTTCTACAAACTCCTTCAAAAGTTCTATCGGAAAACCATAGGTCGAAAACAGATTGAACGCCTGCTCCCCGGTAATGCGCTTTTCTTCCCTGTTTTCTTCGAATATCTTTTCCATTTCCTTTAGCCCTCGGGAAACGGCTTCTTGAAACTTTGTCTTTTCCGTTTCGAACACGCCGATGATGCGATCGGAATCATTGATCTCCGGGTATATCTCTCCGAACAATTCCTTGATGACCGGCGTCATTTCTTCGAACAGGTTCGCGTGCACATCGTATTTGACCTGATAGGCCATGACGCGGCGCAACAGACGGCGCAAAATATAACCCGCTTCCTTGTTCGACGGTACCACGCCATCGGCGATCAAAAATGTAGCCGCGCGCAAATGGTCCGCAAACACGCGCTTTATCGCTTCATCCATGTTGGGCGCCAGCTCTTCTATTTTCGCCATGATCGGCCGGAATAGTTCCGACTCGAATACATTATCGACTCCCTCGAGCATTACGGAAAGCCGCTCAAAACCCATGCCGGTATCGATACCGGGGCGCTCTGCCTTGCGGTAGGTGCCGCCGCGTTCCTTGTAGAACTCGTTGAACACGATATTCCAGACCTCTACACCATCGACATAGATCTCGGTGCACGGACCGCACGGACCTTCTTCGCCCGTCGGCCCCCAAAAATTATCTTCACGCACGCCCTTGAGTATCTTGTCTTCCGGCACGCCTACTTCGTCTTTCCAAATATCGTATGCTTCCCCGTCAAACGGAGTTTCTTCATCGCCGCCAAACACGGTTACATGCATGCGGTCCGGGTCTATGCCCAGCACTTCGGTGATGAACTGGTATCCCCAGTGGATCGCGGCGCGCTTGAAATACCCTTCCTTGCCACCGTCTTCCGGATCATCGGACCCGACCGGGCCGAATGAAAAGTTCCCCATCATCTCGAACATGGTCAAGTGCGTCTTGTCGCCCACCTCTTCGATGTCGCTGGTACGAAAACATTTCTGTATCGTGGCTATACGTTGGGAACCAAAATCATCCGTCGCATTCAGTTCGCCGGTGTAATATCTTTTGAATTGTTGCATGCCCGCTGTCGTCAACAACACCGACGGATCGTCGGGTATCAACGATGACGACGGAACGCGTACATGCCCCTTGCTATGAAAAAAGTTAAAAAAATGTTTTCGTAGATCCTTGGAATGCATGGTATGTAGTAGAATGTATTAGGTATAAGGTATGGAATATGGGGAGGTAGCGCGTATACCGCATAGGGTATAATATTTCACATCATACCGTATACATTATACGAACTACCCATCCCCTGTTTAGTATCCTCTCAATTCTTCCGCTTTCGAGTGGCCTTTGATCTTTTCGATCGCTTTTGCCTCGATCTGGCGGATGCGTTCGCGCGTGACGCCGAACTTCTTGCCCACTTCTTCGAGCGTATGCGTTACGCCGTCTTCCAAACCGAAACGCAACTTCAATATTTCCTGTTCGCGTGCGGCAAGGTCAACCAATATTTCCCTGATCTTTTCCTTGAGCAATGCCAACTCGGCCGATTGCGTCGGGGAAAGGTTTTTGTCGTCCTTGATAAGGTCGGAAAGCGTTGCTTCGTCGCTGTCTTCCATGAGCGGCGCTTCGAGCGAAATGACCTCCTGTGATATCTTCTGAATGTTATAGATCTTTTCCACGGTCGTGCCCATTTCGATGGCTATTTCTTCGGCCAATGCTTCGCGACCCAGCTCCTGCATCAAGCGGCGCTTGACCTGCGTGTACTTCGAAATGTTTTCGATCATGTGGACCGGAATGCGCACGGTGCGCGACTGGTCTGCGAGCGCACGCGTAATGGCCTGACGGATCCACCATGTTGCATAGGTCGAAAACTTAAAGCCTTTGCGGTAATCGAACTTGTCGACCGCCTTGGAAAGCCCTATGTTCCCTTCCTGTATAAGATCCAAAATACCCATCTGCGTAGTGCGATGCGCATAGCGCTTTGCGATGGAAACCACCAAGCGCAAGTTTGCCTGAATAAGGCGCTGTCGGGCATTTTCGTCGCCGTCTTCGGAACGCTTGGCGAGATCCTTTTCTTCCGCCGAGGTCAACAACGCATAGCGGCCTATTTCCTTCAGGTACATCTGCACGGAGTCGGGCATTTCGCTAAGCTTTTCCTTACCCACTCCCTCTATTTCTTTTTTGGTCGGCTCGTCGTCTTTTGATATTTCGATCAACGCCGCGGTCTCGACGACCTTGATGTTGTTCTTTTCAAGATAGTCGTATAGCTCTTCGAGTACCGAAATGTCGTCTTCTACATGCGGGAAGTAATACAATATCTCGGTATCGGTCACAAACCCTTTGGCGCGACCGCGATGTACGAGCTCTTCCATTTGCTCCTTGTCAAAGGCAACCTTTTTTTCCGTCTCTTCCGCCGTCAATTTCTTTTTGGGAACCTTTTTATGCGGACGCTTTTCTCCCCGTGCCGGCAATTTGGAAACTCTCTTCGGAGCTTCTTTTTTTACCAGCTTTTTTACCGCTTTTTTCACTACCACTTTCTTGACCGGCTTTTTTGTTACCGGCTTTTTTGTTGCTGCTTTTTTCGGTGCAGCTTTCCCCTTTACCGCTTTTTGAGCGGGTTTTTTTGCAACCTTATTCAATTTTTTACCAACGACTTTTTTTACCATATATAATTCCCTTCAATAAAGATGCAGATCCTGAAACAAGTTCAGGATGACAATCCCTTTATATTACCTTTCATTCTGCAGTAGTTTTGACACCTCGTCAAACAACTTCAGATAATGCGTTGATTTTTCCGCGTCCCCTTGCCGTTCGGCCTGCCGAATGGCCCGCATGACGACCATTTGCTTTTCCTTGAGCGCCTCTTGGCGTAATTGGCTCAACAACAACACAAACTCCTTTGCGGCCTTTTCCGGCTCCTCATCGTTCATATCCATGCCCGCGCGTAGCGTAAATGTGTGCAGTTCGTCCATCAGCTTCGGATCGTCTATGGTCTCTTTTTCCATTGCGGCGTCGTATATCCTGCGATACCGTTTGGGCAAATATTTTGCGTACTCCGCCAGCTGTTTCATGAAATCCTCCCGTATCAGCGCCATGTTCAACGCGCGCTCCGCAACCAGATCGATGCGCATCTTTTCTTCCTGCACTTCCTGCAATGTCACTTCTCCCTGCTTCGGTCGAAGTTCCAGCGGCACTATGGTCTCTACACGCGTCATATCTTCCTGCAGTATATGCTCGCTGATGTTTACCAGCCGCGCCAGCTGGCGTATCCAGTGTTCGCGTTCCACCGCGCTTGGCAATGCCTTTATTTTTGCCAATACGATGTGCAGGTTCTTTTTGAACTTCGTCGGATCGTTCTTGAACGATTCGCCGTGCGACAGATATCGCTCGAAGTAAAACTCCATCGCCTCCTTTGCCTCTTTTGCATAGGCGACCATGATACCCGGCTTTGCCTTTATGGCGTCGGCAGGATCCTTGAAGTCCCTTACCAACAATATCTTCACATTGAAATCGAGCCCTTTGGCAAGGTCGATGCTTCGCTCCGCAGCCTTTTGTCCGGCTTCATCGTTGTCGAACGAGAACATGACATTCTCGGTCTGCTTCTTGAGCGTTTTCAAATGATCTGCGGTCAACGCCGTTCCCGAGGTCGCCGCCACATTCTTCAACCCGTCCTGTGCGCACATGAGCAGATCCATTTGCCCTTCCACGAGCAACGCAAACTTCATTTCCCGAATATGGTTCTTTGCCTTGTTGAACCCATAGAGCACCCGCGATTTATTGAAAATGGGCGTTTCCGGACTGTTGATGTATTTTCCGGCATCGCCCTTGTCGTATTCGGGCAATATGCGCCCGCTGAACCCGACCGTCTTTCCGGTGTGGTTCCAAATGGGAAACATGATGCGGCCGCGAAACCGATCTACATAGGTGCCGCGATCCGTGCGAAAGTTGATACCTGCGCGTTCAATGTCCGGCGCAGTAAAGCCTTTTGCCGTCAAATAGAGCGTTGCGGCATCCCACGATTGCGGTGCGAAACCGAGTTCAAACTCCTTGATCGTCGCTTCGGTCAGCCCGCGCTCTTTTATGTATGCCATGATCTTTGGATCACGCTGTAATTCCTGTTGGTAAAAATCCTTTACCGCATCGTTTATGTCGTACAGAATGCCGAATTGCTTTTGATCTTCCGGGCTCAGCTTTTTCAGCTCGACTCCCGCCTTTTCTGCGAGCAGTTTCAGCGCTTCGTAAAACTCGATATTTTCGTATTTCATAACGAACGAAAACACATCCCCGCCCTCGTTGCACGAGCCAAAACAATGCCATGTTTGCCTATCGGGCGCGATCATAAAAGAAGCCGTTTTTTCTCCGTGGAACGGACAACGGGCTTTGAAGTTTCTTCCCGCAGGTTTTACCTCAATATACGAGCCGATGACCTGCACGATATCCAACCTCTCTTTTATTTGTTCGATTGGGTTATCCATGAGGGGGAGAGGTATGAGATGTGAGGTGTGAGATTAGAGGCGAGAGATGGGAGGTGCGAGATGGGGGTATGAGATGAGAGATGAGAGATGAGAGATATGAGATAAGAGATGAGAGGTGTGATAGATTCGAATACGAATCAAATACTGGATTCCGCGGCCTCCGCCGGAATGACAGATACAGGGTCACTATTTATTCTATTCACTCCGCATCGGGGGGAAGACGACTGTTTCGCGGATCGATTTGTTTAATAGGAACGAGAATAGCCGTTCGCTCAAACCAAAGCCCACCGCCGGGGGCATGCCATACTCCATTGCCTCTACATAATCTTCGTCGATCATCTGCGCCTCTTCGTCGCCTGCTTCACGCAGTTTCATTTGCTCCTCAAACCGCTGGCGCTGATCGAGCGGGTCGTTCAATTCGGAAAATCCATTGCCCAGCTCCGACCGGCACGCGATCATCTGGAACCGCAATACGCGCTTTGGATCGGCCGGGTCTTTTTTCGCCAATGGCGATATTTCAAGCGGATGCCCCGTAAGGAAGCACGGCTGAATAAGCCTTTGCCGTACCGTCTTTTTGTAGATCGTGTCGATCATGCGGCCTTTGCCGTCCGCCGCGTCATACTTTATACCGAGCTGGTCGGCCTTTTGTTTCAATTCCTCTACGGAAACCTCGCCCGACAAGTCGATGCCTGTTTCCTTTTTGAATTCCTCAAAATAATCAATGCGCGGCCACTCGCCGGACCAATCGATCGTTTCGCCGTCGTATTCGGTCTTCATGCCTTCGCCGACGACATTCTTTACGATCTGCTTATACATGCGCTCCACCGCGTCCATGCCCTTTGTCATATCGCCATATGCCCAATAGAACTCCATGGCAATATAATCCTGCAAGTGCTCGGCATCGATACCTTCATTGCGGAATACCTTTCCTATTTCATAGATCTTTTCGAAACCGCCGACCAACATCTTCTTCAACGGCAGTTCAAGTGAAATGCGCAAAAAGAAATCGCGATCGAGCGCGTTGTGGTGCGTGACGAACGGTCGCGCATCGGCTCCGCCCGGAATAGCTTCCAGCACCGCCGTGTCCACCTCGAAAAATCCTTCGTTGTCCAAAAATGTGCGGATCGTCTTCCAAAAGATATTTTTCTTTTTGAAGATTTCGCGCGTTTCCGCGTTCATCATCAGATCGAGATATCGCTTGCGCAATAATACCTCGGTATCTTTAAGCCCATAAAATTCGCTCGGGATCGGGAGTAATGATTTTGATAACAGCTTCCATGCGTCTGCCTGCAATGTTTTTTCTCCTGTCTTGGTAATAAAGAGCGTCCCTGTAGCCTGGATGAAGTCGCCCATGTCGATGTTGTTCGCGAACAGATCGAACCGTTCGTCGCCCACAATGTCGCGCTTTACCAACACCTGTATCTTACCCGATTCGTCTTCGATGTGCACAAATGCCAACGCGCCCATGACGCGCATGGACTTGATGCGACCCGCAAGGGTTAGCTGCTTTTCCAAGAGTTTATCAAAATGCTCCACGACATGGCGGTTTGCGAAATCTTTTTTGCTTTCCTGCGGATATGCTTCCTCGCCGGCGGCGATCAGCCGTTGCAACTTTTCAATTTTTGCTTCTCGAATATTATCTAACATAGTGTTTTTCTGTCATTCCGGCCCACGAGCCGGAATCTCGTCACATGAACACGAGATCCTGAAACATACTCAGACCCTGAAACGAGTTCAGGGCGACATGAGTACATGTCGGTTAAATACCGGATGACACTTTTAACGATGTCTTTATTACGACACAAAGCAGAGAACGTATTGCCTCTGCTTAAATATTACTCTATCTCCAAAATTTTGTATTTCACGAGACCCTTTGGCGTTTCCACCTCTACGAGGTCGCCTTCCTTCTTTCCGATAAATGTAGAACCCAGCGGTGATTCATTCGAGATCAGCCGCTTTTCCGGATTTGCCTCATTTGAACCGACGATGGTGTATTCAAACACCTTTTTGTCCCGCTCCACCTTTATGGTCGCTCCCATTTCGATGGTCTTTTTACCGCGCGACTTCTTGATGATGACCGCATTGCGAATGATGTTTTCCAATTCGACAATGTGGGATTCCAATTTCGTCTGCGCCTCCTTTGCTTCGGAATATTCGGCATTCTCCGAAAGATCGCCAAATTCCTTTGCGCGCTTCAAGCGGTCTGCTATTTCATTCCGCCCTTCCTTCTTTTCGCCTTCCAATTCCTCCTTCAGCTCTTCGAGCCGTTCTTTTGTTACGTAAAATTCCATATTCGTTTTTCTCTGTCATTCCCGTGAAAACGGGAATCCATTTGCAGTGGTAGTGGATCCCCGCCTGCGCGGGGATGACAATCAATATATTTTATTACCTTTTTTATTTTTTCGACTTGATCTTATATGCGTTTGTACAAAGCCACCAGCGGACCTTGCACACTTCCCATAATACCTCTATATAGGAAGATAGTTTTATCCGCGAATTCGGGTCGTTGATGAAGTTGGCGGGGACTTCCTTGATCTTGTACCCCATCTTTTTCGCCAACGCCAATATTTCTACATCGAATCCCCAGTGCTTTACCTTGATTAGCGGGAAAATATCTTCCGCTGCCCGTTCGCTGAATATCTTCAACGGACACTGCGTGTCTTTCAGCCCCGGCAATACCATTAGCTGAATGAACCAATTCCCCATCTTGCCCGGCAATTTGCGAAGCAATGGCTGATCGCGCTTGGCCCCTTCGATATCCCGCGAGCCGATGACGACATCGTAGCCTTTATCTTCATACTGCATGGCGTCGATAACCTGATCGATGGATATGGAATTGTCCGCATCCACGAATGCCCTTAGATCGCCTTTTGCTTCGGCCATACCCTTTTGCACCGCCGCACCTTTTCCCTTGGGCTTGCACTCAACGAGCCGAAGCTCGTTCCACAAATGTTCGAATCGGAGTACGATATCGACCGTACTATCTTTTGAACCATTGTCCACTACGATAACTTCGTATGGAAAATCAACGTGGTCGAGATGCTTTTTCATATCGACCAAGGTCAACGGCAATCGCTTCGCCTCGTTGTAGGCGGGGATGATTATCGACAGTCTTGGTTTTTGTTCCATATACGCTCTTTCTTTAAATTCCGTGCCCGCCCTGTGCCGTCAAAACAGCAAATGGCGATGGGCACGGAATTGTGGTGGCTTATATTTCGATTGCCAAAAGTATACAAGATTGCCCCTTAATATGCAATGATACGTAAAAAAGTCGCACGTGCGTGCGACTACTGTCAATCGGCTTAAGGATGGGGGGTTATCCCCTACACACCCTACGCCTATAAATCTTTACTGCACGGTCCCGCGCGATAAGCACCAAGACTGCAGCTCCGCATATTGCGATATACATCCCGACATACATCAGGCCGAATTCACCTATTGTTATCCCTTTCATTACGATATCTCCTTTTTTGTTTGCTCTGTAAAATATACTGAACATAGCATACTACAAACACTTTATTTTGTCCATTTTTTCTCAAAAAAGAGGGTGTGCGCGTACGCGCACACCCTCTTAATCTCCCTTTTTGCCCTTTTTGGGGGCGGGGCGAAAGATCGACCCCATGACATACCAGCCGGCGGCCAGCATGCCAACGACCTTGCCCCAAGGCCAGAGGGTGTTGAACACCCTAACCATGAGCCAGTTGAAGCCGGCCGGGCTGATGATCGCGAAGATCACCAGCAACGCCACACCGGACCCCAGCAGCCGTTTCGGGCTACCGAAGAACAACTCCATAAAACGGTCCATATCTTCTCCTTCGGCCAATGTGGCCTTATTTTCCTTTCAGTAAAAAGATGATGCCGGCGACCACGATCGCCAGCGTCAAGCCTTGTTCCACGAGCGGATAGACCGCTGCGATGAGCCGCTGGCCGAGCGCGAAGAATTGCGTCGGCGAAATCACTGCCAGCAGAACCAGCAGTACGAAAAATGGACCGAATTGCATGCCGGGCCTCCCCGATTAAGTTGTAAAGGTTCTTTACTGCATGTATATATTATATACGTATATTTACTATTTGTCAATAGGAGTGGGTAATTCGCAAGGACACTGGCTGCTCGAGCGCACAGGAACATCCGTTCCCGTGTGCACCGTCGGCAAGATCTGTTGGCTTGTTTGATATTTATCTTTTGTTGCCAGCACCAGATCAATATATAGAGATGCCTACCTAATATTTTCATTCCCTTTAACCAGTTCATATTAGTAACACTGAATCTGTTATAACACTTGGTACATGGAGATTAGTAACCCAAAGATGTACTATATTTTATAAATGATTAATATTAGGATATTTAGTAAGTAATTTAATATATTAAAACTGAAATATGGAAATAAAAAATCCCTTGGAAATTTCTTTCCAAGGGATTGTCGTTAAAAACGACCTTGCTTGTTTGTGATTTTTGCCTTACGCAGCGTTCTTGAGCGCAGCGAGACGTTCTTCAATGCTTTGGCTTTTTGCCGGCGCACCGCTTACTTCGGCCATGGCGGCGGCAATGTTGTCATCATCCTTTTCGATGTTGGTCGGTGTCAACAGCCGAGCCCGCTGATCGGCGGCCATGGCGGCTGTCTTTTCCTTGTCGGCAAGGCTGTTCATGGCACCGAGAACCGTATTGAGCTCATTGGCGCTGGTCTTCAAACCCGATGCACTCAAGGCAGTTGCTTCACGCATTTCCGCCCTGGCCCTCTGTGCCTCGGCGGACTTCATCGCCCGCTTCGCAGCCTCGATCTGTTTCCGGGTATTCTGCAGCTGTTTGGCGAAAGCCTCGATGGTAGCCTTCATGTCTTCATAAAGGTTTTTCGCATCAAGGGCTTCGGCCTTCTCGCGCTCAACATCCAGCTTCATCTCCTCGATTTGCTCGAGAAGCGCCATCAGGCTTTTTTCAAAACTCGCCTTCGTGGCCTCGTCGGTTGCTGCAACCATTTTGGCCTGCAGATTTTCTGCCGCCTTCAACCGCTGGTCAAAGAGCGCCTGAATCGCATCGGCCTCTTTCTGCTCCTTGGCATATTCATTCTGTGCCTTGGCGACTTCGAGAGACATGTCATCAAAGTCCTTGAGCAGAGCGTCGATCTGGGCCTCGGTGGCTGTTTCCGGATCAAGCTTGACCAAGCCTTTGAGTAGCTCGTCCATGCCCTTTGCAAAATAGCCGCTGATCAATGAACCAAAGAATCTTCCTTTACCCGCCATAATGTTTCTCCTTTTACCTTTACAGGATTTTAATGAAACCGGAATCAATCGTGATGCCGGCATAGATTTTGATGGAGGTGCTACCCTCCTCCTCAACCTTGCTTACGAGCAGATATTCAGTCGTTTGCTCATTGAGCTCACGACCATAGACAACTGACCCGTAATCAATATGGAGGATGTTGGCGATATGAGGATCGTCGGTGAAGTGTTCGCGCCACGGAAACGGCTTGACCATGTCCTTATTGGCAAATGGTGTAACCCGTTCGTATTTATTTTCCGTCGGCGTTTTCATATCCTTCCAACCAAGCATGCCGTTTTCTTCATTCATCCATAAGGCAACTTCTTCGGAACTGGCGGGGAAAATTTCCCAAGCCAGTCGATAAAGAATGCTTTCCAATACTTCATCAGTCTTTTTATCGACCGAGATTTGCAGGACTGACTCCTCTTCGCCGGCGACTTTTTGCAAATAGATGCGAAAAACTTTCACGCCTTCCGCAATCGCTGGCTCGGCAATTCCAACCGCCTTGATCACGTTGTCCTCACCCGGGAATTTTACTTCCGAGTTGTCAGCCAACAAAAAAGGCGTTTGTTCAAGAACGACCGTGCGGCCGAGCTTGATACCCAAAGGCCACGACTCATCAATCCGCACTTTCGGCTTTTCACCAAATAGTGTGGAATTTGCAGCTTTCTTTTTGGTGATCGCTGCCAGGAGTTTTGCAATCATGCAAATTTCCTCCAAACAAAGAAGAAGCCGCCAAGAGCAGCGCAAAGACCAAGAACCCAAGGCCAAACCAGAGGTTCTTTCTTAGTATTCACTGCCGCGATCTTGCTGGCATTCTCTTCGACCACCTTGGCTGAAAGAGCCATATCCTGAGCATCAGGCGGAACATAGGACGGGTCGATTACCGCACCCTGCGCTTTCAACTTACCGGTTTCGGCATCAAGATTGTTGAGCTTTGCCCGCAATTCAGCATTGTCCCGAGCCAAACGATCAGCCTCGCGGCGCCACGCTTTCATATCCTCGTTATTCTGCTGATTGTAGTACATGTTAGCATACTGCCGATCATTGATGTGATCAAGCATGAACCAAAGGAACATGCCGTCCCACATTCCGAAACTGGGGCTGCTGTAATAAGCATAAGCCGGGGTTCGGTAATGATAGGTGTCGTAGAAGACATTCCGACGCGCGTAGTAATTGCCAGAGGAATAGTTTTTCACCCTGATGTTATTTACCACCCGCGTCTGTTCTGCCTTTGGCGTTTGTGCAGCAACTTCCGTTGCCTTGAACTTTGTCTGCTCAGTCTTATACGATGCAAAGGCCTTGGTAGACTCCTGCTTCGAATAAGCCTGATTCATCTTCTGCTGCATCGGCGTCATCTTGACACTCGGCGCTTGTGGCGCCACCGATGCCACTTGTGTCGCTTTTACCTGACCGGAGTTACTAAATCCGCTTGAAGGCGGAGCTGCAGCCACAGTCGGTTTGCTAGCCGAATTGGAAAATCCGGCTGGTTTCGAAACCGTCGGTGACGGTTTTGCTGAGCTTGAGTTGCTGAATCCTGACGACGACGGTCTTGACGAACTTGAATTGCCAAAGCTGGAAGACGATGATCTCGACGAAGAAGAAAAACTTGATGAGCGGCTTGAAGAAAAACCTCCTCCGCCGCCACTCTTCGCGTTTACCACTCCGGCAAACACACCCGAAAAACCGAGTGTAAAAATCATAACCACTGCCAAAAGTTTCTTCATTACTCACCTCTCTGGTTAAATATTGATTTTGATGGTTACAGGCTATTTTTTGCAAAAAAATTAAGCCTTTCTTTTTATTCCAGCCCAGCCAACGAAATACTTAAGAGCCACGGCAAGCAACACGAAGGGACCAAATACTGTGACCACTGTCCAAATGCCGCTTATCAAAAACCCAGCAATCTTGATAACCACCATCAAAATGAGTGACACCACGATAGAGGCGACCACCTTTGTTTTGGTAGCTAACGGAAAAGCCGAAAGCAAATGATACATAATAACACCCAAAAATATCCACAGCAATGAATTTGTCATTTCTCCTCCATGATATAGATTGAATTTTAAAAGTTCAGAAAACGTAAAACCTTTTCGTAGGTTATTTCAAACTAACATATTGCATAACAATTGTCAAGATTATGTACGCAGCTGAATTGTCATTCCGGCCTCCGAGCCGGAATCCACTTCCACTTTCACTTTCACTTTCACTTCCGCGCGGAACGCGCATTTAAGATTATTTTATCGTGCGTGCCGCACATGATTGAAATGGATTCCTCCGCCAGCTGGCGGACGGGAATGACACACTGTTGCGATTCAGGGTTGAATTCAAGGCAAAAAAGCGCTTGCACGCTTTTTTATCAGTTTAATTCGATATCTATATGCACCACCTCCGGATATTCCTTTTGAATGCTCTTTTCTATGCGGTCTATGTGGCTCCCCACGAGCCGCGGCACGCGATCGATAGATTCCACGCAAAACTTGATAAACTTTCGGTAATCATCCCGAACGTCATCGTATTCTTCCCGCAGTACCCCTTGCGCAAACATTTCCTTTACCAATACGTTGCCATTGAACTCGGCTTCGCATTTGATGCGATACTTCCCTACGTCCATAATGGCCGATCTGAAATCAAGCACTTTTTCTATGACCGGATCTGCTTCCAGTATTTCAATGATCCGCTCCCGAATCTCTTCCGGAATTGATTTTTCTATAAGCAATCCCCTGTTCTTATCGATCAAAATGATTGCCATAACGCCAAGCATGATGCCGATCGTGATCGAACCGATCGCGTCCCAATAATACGCACCGGTCACCTTCGTCAACAAGATACTCACAAATGCAACCGTAACACCAAGTACGGCAATGCCGTCTTCATATAACACCGCTATGGTCGCGGGGTCACCATATTGCAACGCGCGTGCGAACTTCATGCCTTTTGTCGCCTTGCGCAATGCGCGATAGGCCAACCATAGCGTAAACAATTCGACAATGAACGATATTCCCAATATAAAAAATACGATACCGCTTACGGCAACGTGCTCTCGCTCGACAAGCGCCGTGATCCCCTGATAGAGCGTCGCGCCTGCGCCCACGAAAAATATCCCGCACGCCGATATCAGCGCCCATAAAAATCGCTCCTTGCCATACCCGTATGAATATTCCTTGGTCGCCTTCTTTTTGGATCGCTTGATGCCGACCATCAAAAGTGCCTGATTTGCGGTGTCGGCAAAGCTGTGAATCGCTTCGGAAAACATGGCGCCCGAACCGGATACCATAAACCCGATAAACTTAAGTATTGTGATAAACCCGTTACCGGCAAGCGCTGCTATGACCGGCAAGGTTCCGTGATCGTGATGTGTTTTACTACTCATGGTCTTTATTCTTTCGTCAATATTCTGGGTCCTTTTTCGGTTATGGCTATGGTGTGCTCGAATTGGGCCGAAAGTCCCCTGTCTACCATGGCCCAGCTTTCGTCTTTCAGCTGACACACCTGCCCCTTGCCGGTGCAGAGCATCGGTTCTATGGCAAATACCATACCTGCTTTCAACAGCAGGCCTTCGCCCTTGTTGCCGTAGTTATATACATAGGGGTCTTCGTGCAAGCCGTAGCCCACGCCGTGGCCCGTTAATCCTTGTACGATATTGACCTTATAGCGCTTTGCTGTCTTCTCTACGGCATAGCCTATGTCGCCGATATGGTTACCCGGTGTTGCCGCCTTTATTGCCTCTTCCAGGGCCTTACGGGTGGCTGTAACGAGGTTCTGAGCCTTTGCCGTGCCCTTTCCCGCTATGACCGTGAACGCCGAATCGGAGTACATGCCGTCGAGCAGCACTCCTACGTCGATTTTCAATATATCGCCCGATTTTATCTTGTATTCGGTCGGAAACCCATGCACGATGACTTCGTTGACCGATGCGCAGATGGACGCCCTGTACGGGTGCTCCGCGCCATGCGGCTGGTAGTTCAAAAATGCCGGTTCAGCGCCCTCTTTGCGAATGTATTCACGCGCCACGGTATCGAGATGCTTTAGCGTGACCCCTATGGCGATTTCCTTTTTCAGCACCGCCAGCGTACGCGCCAAAATAGCCCCACTGCGGGCTATTTTTTCTATTTCTGAAGTTGTATAGATGCGGACCATGGGGGGGGAATCGTGGATGATGAAAAAGGAAACGTGGAAACGAAGGTTGTCATTCCCGTGAAAACGGGAATCCAGTACCCTATAGATTCCCACCCACGTAAAGAAAGTTGCTACTTTCCACGTGGCATACTGCGCGGGAATGACACCATAGAAGGGCGGGAATGACGGAAGGTGCGCAGTGAGAGATGCAAGATGAGAGGCGCGAGGCGAGAGATGGCAGCTACTTAAAATGCCCCATGATTGCTTCGTGTATCTTGTACGGGGCGGGTGTGCCATCGAGCTTTATCACGTTATACCCCCGTTTGACCGATTCCGCAATGACCGGCTCGGTGCGTTCGTGGTATTCCTTCAACCGCTGTTTGATGACTTCCGTGGTGTCGTCGACGCGATGTTCGACCGCTCCTCCGCAAAACGGACAGGTGGTCGGCTTGTGTTCCATATCGAGCAACGGCTTTTTACATACCGAACAAATAGTCCGGTGCGTGTTGCGCTGGACGGTCGTTTCGTCGGGTATTTGCAGGTAGAAAATATGCACATGTTCCTTCCCGTATTTTTCCACCAAAAAATCAAGCAGACCCACGCGCCCTTCTTCGCCAAAGGCTTCGAAAACATTCCGTGGCGAACCGCTGAATACGATGGACTGGCCAAGCTTTGCGAGATTATCCACCTGCTTAATGACCACATCCAGCACCCACGATGGCGTGTTCAGCTTTCCCGATTCGTTCAGCTCACGTTCCCGCTTGATGTTCTCGTCGTCCTTGTACTTCGGATCGTTTAACAGGTTTCGCAAAAGATTCCCGGTATCGAAATGAAACAGGTGAAGCGTATCTGCCAACAGCTGCGCCTGCGTACCCTTCCCGGACCCGGGAGGTCCGTAAAATACGACAGCCATGTTTCCTGCATTCGTTTTAGACATGCTTTAGTATAGCAAGTTTTTTATGTTCGTGACAAAAAAGCCCCCTCGCATAGCGAGGGGGTGTGCAACCTACCGAGGTAGGTTACGATTTACAGACGAACGCGAACCGGGGCCGCTGAAACCACCTGCCGCCGAAGCAGAACAAGACCAGATGGCGGTCCCTACCAACACAGCCAAGCACCAGCACGCGCAGGCGGGCGCGCGGGCCCCGCCAGGGTTCATGCAAGAACACGATGGAGGCGTTGCGCTGTTCTTCAGGATGTTGCTCACCGAAGAACAGCGCATCTTCGTACCGGGGACGCTCCAGCCCCCGCCTCTCCGCTTCCGCAAAGGCTTCCTCGGGTGTCGGATTGTGATCGAATTCGAGATAGACGATCTCACGGGGTCCTTCTGGCATGGGGCGCATCGGGAAGTTCTTCCCGTTGACCATGCCATTTGTCCAATCGTAGTTGCCGGCGGTGACTACTTCCTCAGTTGTGCGGTTGCCGGTGGTGTTGATCTGAAACGGTCTAATGATTTTCACCATGACGCTCTCTCCTTGCCGCTTTGCGACGCTATTTATTTGTGAAAGGCCTATAACTGTATATTTTTATATTATACATGATTTGTAGGATTTGTCAAGACCATGGGGTAATGTGCAAGGACATATGGCGGTTTTCCGATATGCTCGGAATATGGCTATTAGTATGGCAAAAACGGTGCAAGAAGAGCGTCTGCGATGGGTGCTCCCCATCGCAGAGAAGCGCATAAAACTGGTCGACTCGGCGAAGGTATGTCCGCATGGTGCGCGCTCCCTGGAGCGCTGGGTGGCGGCATACAAACGGGATGGGGCCGAAGGCCTCATCCCAAAATCAACCACACCACACACCCACCCTGAAGAAACACCCATCCATATCAAAGAAAAGATTATTGCATTGCGCAAAGAGAAGAAGCTTTGCGCATTGAAGCTGCACTGGCTGCTCGAGCGCACGGGAACATCCGTTCCCGTGCGCACCGTCGGCAAAATCCTCAAGCAAGAGGGGTTAGTACGGAAGTATCGGACAAAGAAGATCACGTACAAATACATCCGGGCGGAGCGGCAGCCGGGCGATCTCGTAGAGATCGATGTGAAGTATGTGCCTGGACGCATAGCAAACAAGCGGTATTTCCAATATACAGCCATTGATTGCGCTTCGCGCTGGCGACATTTGGCTGTATACGACGAACAGAGCAATGGCAACTCGATCCGATTCCTCAGAGAAGTCCTGGATCGCTTCCCGCATCCGATCAAAGCGATCAAGACGGATAACGGGAGTGTTTTTACTAACCGGTATATTGGAACAACCAACCGCTCCGATTGCACGGTCAAGACCGTGCATGCGCTCGATCTGTTCTGTGCGGAGCACGACATCGTCCATTATCTGATCGATCCGGGTAAGCCAGCACAAAATGGGACCGTGGAACGGTCCCATAGAAGTGATCAGGAAACATTTTACGATGATGCAAAATTTGTTTCCTTTGCCGATTTGCGCAAACGCTTGCGCGTATGGAATACTGAATACAACGATCTACTCCATTGCGGATTGCAGGGCAAAAGCCCGAACGAATTCATTAACGAATTCCGACATGCAAAACCGCCAAATGTCCTTGCCTAAAACAATGGTAAGCTAACGCGTATTGGGGGTATATTTGGACGGTAATTTACATAGGGAAATCATGGATTCCTCCGTCCGCCGGTTGGCGGACGGACGGGAATGACACGGGCTCTGGATACCGGCCTCCGCCGGTATGACAATACAAAAAATCAATACAAAAAGCATCGCGCAAGCGATGCTTTTTACTCCTCTACCTTATACTCTATACCGTATACTTTATACCGTATACTTTATACCCTATACTCTATACCGTATACCGTATACCCACTACCTTCCCTTACTCGTATTCCCTGATCATCAACTGGGAGTTGATTTGGCGCAAGGTTTCAAGCGCAACGGAGACGACGATCAAGATCGCGGTACCTCCGATGGTCAAAATGGCGATGCCCGTGAACATGCGTACCAAGTTCGGCAGAATAGCTATCAAACCGAGGAAAATTGCGCCCCACAAGGTGATGCGGCTGATGACCTTGGTCAGAAACATGGTAGTCGATTCACCCGGGCGAATGCCGGCGATGAAACCGCCTGCACGCTGGAGATTCTTTGATATTTCTTTAGGATCGAATGTTACCGCCGTATAGAAATAGGTAAAGATCACAACGAGCAAGAAATATGCCGCGCTGTAGAAATATTGGTTGTTCATGAACTGGCTCACGAGGTCCGTAAGCTTCAGCGAAAGACTCTTGGAAAAGATCGCGCTGATCTGCGCAACGAACTGCGGGAACAACAGCAACGATATGGCGAAGATGATCGGGATAACGCCGGCCTGATTTACCTTGATCGGCAAATAGCTCGAAACGCCACCGTACATTTTGGTGCCACGCACCTGCTTTGCATAGGAAACCGGGATCTTACGCTCGCCTTCGTTGATGAACACAACGCCCGCGATGACCGCAATGGCAACCGCCACAAACCCGATGTAGGTCGGCAACTCGCTCGGCGTGTATGCCTGTATGATGTTCACGACCGTCTGCGGCAAGCTGCTTACGATACCCGCGAAGATGATCAGCGAAATGCCGTTGCCCATCTTTTGCTCCGATATCAATTCACCGAGCCACATTACCAACATGGAACCCGCCATGATCACCACGACGTTCTTGAGTACGTCGAACAATCCAAGGCTTCCCACAACTCCCTGTGATGCAAGCAGGTTTAAAAAACCATATGCCTGCAAGCCCGCCAACGGAACCGTCAAATAGCGGGAGTACCGGTTGAACTTTGCACGACCGGCAGCGCCTTCTTCGTAATACATTTCCTTCAATCGTGGAAAGAGCATGGTCAACAACTGCATGATGATCGTCGCCGTGATGTACGGACCGACGCCCAACATGATGATGGACAAGTTGCTCAATGTTCCACCGGCCATGATGCCGACGAAGCTAAACAACTGATTCGAACCAAAAAACTCTTCGAGCCGCATTTTGTCTACACCCGGGATCGGTATTGCCGACAGGACCCTGAAACATACAAGCAGGAACGCAACGGTCAGCACCTTGATGCGCAGGTCCTTGATCTTAAAAATTTTCAGATATTTTTCCATGTATTAGTACTGCCCTTGATGGGCGCTATTAGTGGTTATCAGTATAGGGGAAAAACCCTTGATACGCAAGGGATTTTCAAGCAAAAAAGGAGCTTACACTCCCTTTTTTACTGCCGGTTTTACGGTCGGTGCTTCCACCGTTCCGCCCTTGGCTTCGATTTTTTCTTTTGCTGCTTTTGATACCGGCAAACCCTTTACATTCAATTTCTTGGTAACCTCTCCGGTTCCAAGCACTTTAATGTCCGTCTGGGATTTGCGCACCAATCCTGCCGCAACCAATGTTTCCAAGGTCACTACGGAATCGGTCATCTTTGCATCAATGGCTCCGATGTTAATACCCATCGACTTTCCGAAAAGCGGTTTGTTCTTAAAACCGCGCAACTTCGGGATGCGAATGAGCATTTCATGCAAGGCCGGGTTCATTTTGTGGCCTGCGCGAGACTTTTGACCCTTGTGTCCGGTGCCGGAATTGTCTCCCCGCTTGCCGCCACGGCCAACTCGCTTTTTAGTTTTTCCCGGATGTAACGGGGCTATTTCATGTAATTGCATAGTATTGTATTCTGCCTTCGGCAGTTGGTTGAACTGGATTCCGGCTCGGAGGCCGGAATGACAGACCTTGCCGAGGTGATATGCTTACGCCTCTTCCTGAGCTTCAGGCTTTTCAATAACTGCTTCCACTACTTCGGCCTTTCGCTTTTCTCCCTTTTCAACGACGCGGAGCTTTTTCAATGCTTCGATCGCGGCCATTCCGTTGGTCAATTTGTTCTTGGTGGTTCCCAACGTTTTTGAAGTGGCATCTTTTACGCCCGCCATCAACAATACGTCGCGAACCGAACCGCCTGCCTTTAAACCATGGCCAAGCTTTGCCGGCTTGATGATAACCTTCGCTGCGCTGTACTTTGCCAACACTTCGTGCGGAATAGTGCGGCCTTTAAGCGGAATAGTGATCAGGTTCTTTTTTGCCTTCAGTTTGCCTTTGTCGACAGCCTGTGCAACGTCAAGACCCTTTCCGACGCCGATGCCCACCTGGCCCTTTTCGTTTCCGATGACCACGGTCGCGCGGAAGCTCATGCGCTTGCCTCCCGCGACAACACGCGTAACGCGGCGCAAGTCGAGGATCTTGTCCTTATATTCGGACTTTACTACCGGACGTCCGCCGTCGCGGCGCGGCGCGCCATGACCGCCAAAGCCCCTGCGTCCCGCCTGTGTGGGCGCTCCTGTCGATTGAGTTGTTTTCTGTTGCGTAGTATTCATACTCCTTAGATTTGAAGGCCGCCTTTACGTGCGCCTTCCGCTACTGCCTTTACCCGACCATGGTAGTTATACCCTCCGCGGTCAAATACTGCTGCATCGATCTTGATATCCTTTGCCTTCTTTGCGATCATCTCTCCCAATGCTTCGGCCTTTGTGATCTTTCCCTTCTCTTTGGTCTTCATGTCCCGAGTCGATGCGCTGGCCAATGTCTTGCCGGTCATGTCATCGATCAACTGCACCGATGTGAACTGGTTGGTCCGCAATACGGAAAGTCGGGGTCGCTCCATGGTTCCAGACAGCTTTGCGCGGGTTCGGATCCTTCGGCGTTCCTTTATTTGATTGAGTTGTTTTGTTTTATTCATATGCAGTATTCGCGAATAATGCGAATTAATATTTAATAATGCGAATTAATCCATAGATGCATTCCCATTAGCATTATTTGCTTTAGATTTGCATTATTAGCGACAGCTCTTTACTTTCCAACCTTCTTTCCTTGCTTGCGTCGTACAACCTCTCCGCGGTATCGGATACCCTTGCCCTTGTACGGCTCCGGCTTTCTGACCTTTCTGATCTCTGCGGCAGTCTGTCCGACCATTGCCTTGTCGATGCCCGTCACGGTAACGGCGTTCTTTTCGACGGACAACTTGATGCCCTTGCGCGGCTCATATTTTACCGGATGAGAAAAACCGATATTGAGGACCAGATTCTCGCCGTCCATCGCAGCGCGATAGCCGACTCCTTCGATCTCCAATACTTTTGTAAAACCTCCCAAAACGCCCTGGATCGCGTTCGCGGTAAGCGCACGCATGGTTCCCCAGTTCGATTTCGCCTGCTTGGTGTTGCTGTCGATCGTAAATGTGATCGCGTTCTTCATAACACCATCGGCATCGGCCGCATCTCCTATTTCGGTCTTTACGAACTGAAGTACGTCCATTTTTACGACGTTCTCCCCTTTCTTCAATTCCAAAGCAGCTCCGTCAAATGTAACGGTTACGCCCTCAGGAATGATTATCGGTTTTTTTCCAACTTTTGACATAATTATTTATATTGGTTACCGGGTACCCATGTCGGATGTTTGATCCGCCATCGGCCGCCCCGTCCACCCGTTAGTATCGTTTACCAGATTTCGAAAAAGATTTCACCTCCCACCTTTTCCTTGCGCGCCTGCTCGCCGGTCATGATCCCCTTCGGGGTTGACACGATAGCCATGCCGCGGCCGCTCTTTACCGGCCTGATCTCGTCGCATCCCTTATAAATGTGGATGCTCGGACGGCTCACAAAGCGAACTCCTTCGATGGCTCCCTGTCCGTCGTTGTACTTGAGGTCTATACTCAGTACGCGCTTCGGAGTCCTACCCTTCTTGTCGTACGCAGTAATATACTTTCTGCTCGTAAGAATCTCTAAAATGCGCTCGTCGTTCTTCGTGTACGGCACCTTGATCGATTCCTTCTTTACGGCCTGGGCGTTTTTAATTTGTGTTAATAGATCGATATACATAATATTTAACAATTAACTCATAACTTTTAACTTCTAACGGACTGTATTTTTATTTACTCGCCCTTTCTTTTTGTTATTAGTTATTTGTCATCAGTCATCAGTTATTTTACCACGATGCCTTCTTTATTCCCGGGATCTCGCCCTTTGATGCCATTTCCCTGAAACAGATCCTGCAAAGACCGAAATCGCGCATATATGCACGACCGCGTCCGCACTTAAAACACCGGTTTGTTGCACGGGACGGATATTTCGGTTCTTTTTGTGATCTTACGACAACTGATTTTTTAGCCATGATAGTTTAAAATAATACGCTTAGTCCTTTTTCAACGGCACGCCCAGCAATCGATACAGTTCGACCGCCTCGTCCCGGGAATTCGCACGGGCAACAACCGTTACCTGTACTCCGAAATCGGCCTTTGCGTTTTCCGGAGAGATCTCAGGGAATACGGTGTGCTCCCGGAATCCGATGGAGAGATTGCCCACTCCGTCGATACCCTTGGTCTCCAATCCCTTGAAATCGCGCACGCGCGGGAAAACGATCTTGTTCACCTTATCCAAAAACGCGTACATGCGGTCGCCGCGGAGCGTTACTGAAACGCCCACCACGGTTCCCTGTCGCATCTTAAATCCTGCGATGGACTTCTTTGACGGGTTGGTCCTCGGCTTTTGACCGGTGATCGCCATCAATTCGTTCACTACCGCAGGCAACAGCTTATCGGTAAAGTTCGCCTGTTGGCTCATGCGTCCGGTTCCTACATTTACGACGATCTTTTGGATCTTCGGTGTCGCCATTTCGTTCTTGTGCCCGAACTTGGCCTTCAATGCAGGAACAACCTCCTTTATGTATTTTTCTTTTAAGCTGAGATCTTTCATAATCAATCGTACATTATGTGACGCCGTACGTTAGCTGATGCGTGCTCCGCACTTCTTGCAGGAGCGAACCTTTTTATCATTCTCGACCATTGCGCCAATGCGCGTTGTCTTTCCGCATGCCGGACAAACCAACATGACATTTGAAGCATTCATCGAGCGGGGGATCGTGACGATCTGACCCTTTTCACCCTGCTTCTTCGGCTTGACGTTCTTCTTATACAAATTAAGCCCTTCGACAAGAATCCGTTCTTTCTGCGGCATGGTGCTCAACACTTTTCCGGTCTTTCCCTTCTCTTTGCCCTGTATTATTTTGACTGTATCACCTTTTTTAATACGCATATGTTTAACTTACAACCTACAACCTATAACCTATAACGGGATGCGCTTTCTTATGCGCCCTACCTGTATGTTGTTATCGGTTATCGGTTATCGGTTGTTGGTTAGTTCAAACGATATCTTCCGCCATCGTAACGATTTTCTCGAATCCCTTTTCCTTTAATTCGCGCGGGATCGGTCCGAAGATACGAGTCGCGTTCGGTTCCATTTTTGCATTCAGGATGACCGCCGCGTTTTCATCGAATCGGATGTACGAACCATCGGCCCGCTTCATCGCCTTGCGCTGTCGCACAACGACCGCCTTTACGACGTCTTTCTTCTTTACCGCTTTGCGCGGTTCAGCAGTCTGCACCGATGCGACAAAAATGTCGCCAATGCGCGCATACCGTCGTCGGGTTCCTCCCAAGATGCGGAAACAACGAATTGTCTTCGCTCCGGAGTTGTCAGCCACTTTTAAAATTGATCGTTCTTGTATCATAATAATCGACCTATAACCTAAAACCTATGACCTAAAACGGGATGCGCTTTCTCATGCGCTACTCCTGCATTCTGTTGTCGGTTATTGGTTATTGGTTATTGGTTAAATTCAGATCTTTCCGACGATGCGGAAGCGCTTATCGCGACTTACCGGCCTGGTCTCTTCGATGATCACGACGTCGCCCATCTTGTACTCGTTCTGCTCATCGTGCGCTTTGAAGCGCGCGGTGACCTTGTACATCTTCTGATAGATCGGGTGCTTTGCAAGGCGTGAAACCGCTACCACTCGTGTCTTATCCATTTTATCGGAAACAACCGTTCCCTGTAATTTTCGTGCTGCCATACTTTTTTGACCCACAACCTATGACCTATAACCTATAACGGGGATACTCTTTCTCATGCGCTTTCCCTGTATGCTGTTATTGGTTATTGGTTATTGGTTATTGGTTATTTTCCCCCGGTGATCATCGTGGACAACCGTGCAACGACCTTTTTGAGCTTTTTGATCTCAGAAACGTTCTTTACTTTACCAGCTGCAAGGTCAAACTTCAAGTCCCGCAATTTAGTCCGGCTTTCGCTCAGTTCCTTCTGCATTTCGGCTTGCGATTTGCTCTTTAATTGTTGGATATCCTGCTTTTTCATAGAGTACTCGCGAATAATGCGAATTTTGGTTTAATAATGCGAATAAATCCATAAATGCATTTCTATTAGCATTATTTGCTTTAGATTTGCATTATTAGTGATTACTTAATAACAACTCTTGTTTTAACTGGTAATTTATGTCCTGCTCGGCGAAATGCCTCGCGTGCCACATCCTCCTTTACTCCATCGATCTCGAACAACATTCTGCCTGGCTTTACGGGGAACACATAGTGATCCACGTTACCCTTACCTCCACCGAGGGTAACCTCAGGCGGCATCTTGGTGACCGGCTTGTCCGGGAATACCCTGATCCAGATCTTTCCTCCACGCTTAGTGAAGTGCGTAATGGATTTTCGGGCTGCTTCGATCTGGCGCGAGTTCAACCAAACGCTTTCGAGTGCCTGGATGCCGAACGAGCCAAATGCGAGGTCCAACCCGCGTGTTTCCACGGTACGGGTTCGGCTCCTGCCTTTGTGCCACTTCCTGTGTTTTACTTTTTTCGGGATTAACATAATTTTAACTTATAACCTATAACTTATAACCTATAACAGCATACTCGTTCCTATAGGCTTTGACCGCATTTTGTCATTAGTTATCAGTTATCTGTTCTTGGTTATTTGTTAGTTTCTTCGCTGCGGGCGGTTCTCGGAATGGCCCGGGCGCCTTACCGGCTCCTTTTCCTTTTCCTTGAATACTTCACCTTTGTTGATCCAAACCTTTACACCAATGGTTCCGTAGGTCGTGTAAGCAGTGGCTTCCGCGTAATCGATATCGGCGCGAATGGTCTGCAACGGGATGGTTCCCTTTGCAAGCTGTTCAGTGCGCGCGATCTCGGCGCCGTTCAACCGGCCCGAAACGCGGATCTTTGCTCCCTTGACCTCCCTGGTCTGCATCAGACTCTCGAGTGTCTTTTTCAGGATGCGGCGGAACGGCATGCGTCGTTCCAGATCGCGGGCAATGTTGTAGCCCGTGACCGCTGCGGATACGTCGAATCGCTTCAACTCCTCGATGTTCATACTGATGCCGGTAAGCTTTTTGCTTTCGTTCTTTGTGCGGATAGCAGCTACCTTCTTATCAAGCAATTTCGAGAGGTCTTCGATTCCTTTTCCTCCGCGGCCGATGATCAATCCCGGCTTTGCAGCCCTGATATGAATGCGGATCGAATCGCCAAAGCGCTCGATCGCGACATAGTCAATGCCTGCGGCTCCGATCTTGTCTGCGATGATCTTGCGGATCAACACATCCTCTTCCAAGTATTCCTTGAAATTGGTCTTTTTCGGGAACCAGCGAGCAGTCCAGTCTTTGATCACGCCTACCCTAAATGCAGTTGGTTTTATCTTATGACCCATAGTAATTATTAGATAGATTTCCTCTGAAACAGCTTTCTCTTCGTTCCTTCTTTAGTTGCTTTTGTCGTTTTCTCGGCCTTTTCTGTCTTCGGCTTCTCTTCAGCCTTTTCGGCCTTTGCAACCTTCTTTATTTTCTCAGCCTTTGTCTTTGTGATCTTTTCCGCCTTCTTTGCCATCGTAAATCGCGGCGCCTTCACCGTTTCGGACTCTTCGAGCACGATCGTGATATGGCTGCTTTTCTTTTGGATCGGCGTTGCGCGTCCTTGGGCCCGCGGCAACCAGCGCTTCAGCATCGGTCCGCCATCTACCCTAATCTCCTTGACGACGAGCTTGGTGATATCCATTTTTGCATTGTTGACCGCATTTGCGATCGCCGACTGCAACAACTTCAATACCGGCTCGCTTGCACGCTTCGGGTTGACCGCCAACTGCGCTTGCGCGTCGTTGACCGACAATCCCTTGATGACGGTTGCCATCAAACGCGCCTTTCGCGGAGCCATTCGGAGATGATTCAATTTTGCTGTTTGCTGTTTCATAAATGACTGGTAACCCATAACTTATAACTTATAACTTATAACGGGATGCGTTTTCTGATGCGCTCGTTTTGAGTTTTGTTATTAGTTATTAGTTATTGGTTATTTTGGTTATTTCTTCTGTGCTGCCTTGCGATCTGCTTCCTTGGCCAACTTACCACCGTGTCTGATGAACTTCTTTGTCGGGGAAAACTCTCCCAAGCGATGACCGACCATTTCTTCGGTCACGCGCACCTGAATGAAGTCCTTTCCATTGTGTACTCCGAATATGCGACCTATCATGTCCGGCGCGATCTCGGAACTACGCGCCCACGTCTTGATGACGGTCTTGTCGTCGTGCGCCAAAGCAGTCACCTTTTTCATGAGTTTTTCGTCTACGTATGGACCTTTTTTTGCTGATCGTGCCATGTTGGTTGATTGGTTGAAATTTCGTTAGTTGATTTGCAAATTATTTGTTGCGAACCGATACCCGTCGCTTGATGATCAAGCTTGTCGAGCGCTTCTTCTTGTTGCGAGTCTTGTGGCCTCCTGCGATCTTACCCCATGCGGTCTTCAATCGCTTTGTTCCACGCGGCTGGCTTCCTTCACCTCCTCCGTGTGGGTGGTCGCACGGGTTCATTGCCTTACCGCGAACGGTCGGGCGAATACCCAAGTGGCGGGAGCGGCCTGCCTTTCCTATATTTACCAGGTTGTGCTCGTTGTTCGAAACCTGACCCATGGTTGCGTATCCTTCGGTCAAGACCTTGCGGACCTCACCGGACGGCAACTTAAGGCTGGTGTACTTTCCTTCGTGAGCCAATACCTGCGCATAGGAGCCTGCGGATTTTACCATTTGGCCTCCCTTGCCCGGCTGCAACTCTATATTGTATACCATGTAGCTGGTCGGGATGTTCTTAAGCTTCGAGCGGTTGCCGTTCTTTACGATCGCGTTTTCCGCCGTGATGATCTCATCTCCTTCCTTCATGTCCTTGCCAGCCAAAATATACCGTCTTTCGCCGTCCTTGTAAAGCGCGCGTGCGATAAAAGCGGAGCGATACGGATCATATTCGATGGCTTCGATGCGTGCCGGAATGTCGATCTTGTTCTGCTTGAAATCCACCATGCGGTAGAGCTGTTTAACGCCTCCCCCTTGATGACGAGTCGTGATGCGGCCCTGATTGTTGCGGCCCGCACGATGAGCAATCCGAATAAGCGCGCTCTTCATGGGCTCGATCTTGGTCAGTACGCTGTAGTCGACCACCGTCATATGGCGTCGCGATGGAGTTGTTGGTGAATATTTCTTCATGATAGTATTCGCGAATAATGCGAATTTAAAATTTAATAATGCGAATCAATCTCTACATGCATTTCTTATTCGCATTATTTGCGTAAGATTTGCATTATTGGCGATCACTCTTTTAGGAAGGCATGATGTCGAGCTTCTGTCCTTTTTTGAGCGTGACGATCGCCTTTTTGGTGGTCGTCTTTTTGCCGGCAACGCCCCTATACTTCTGTCGTTCTCCCCGGATGGTTACCGTGTTCACGGAAATCGGGTCGACGTTGTAGATCTTCTTGATCGCCTTTGCAATCTCAGACTTGTTCGTGTGCTTGTCGACGACGAACACATATTGTCCGGTGGCGCTCATGTGATACGCCTTCTCGGTGATCAACGGGTGTTTTATTATAAACTCGTTGGCCGGATTTCGCAAAGCGCCCTTCTTCGCAGCGGTCTTCTTTACGACAACCGCTTTGTCTTCAGTTTTTGATTTCTTTGCAATAGCCATATTGACTGGTAACTTATAACTCATAACTTATAACGGGATTACCTCCGCGATACGCTGAATTTTGTTAATTGTTATTAGTTATTTGTTATTAGTTAGATCTTGTAATGCTGTTCGATTTCCGCGATCGCGCTCTGCTCGATGATGACGTTCTTATATTTCATCAGATCGTAGACATTGATTGAAGCGGGGTTTAGGGTGTCAACATTTTTGATGTTGCCCAGCGCCAATGAGAGCTGCCTATTCTCGGTCGAGAATATGACAACGGTCTTGGAACGCAGGTCGACGAACTTTCGCAATGCGTCCGCCCATTCCTTCGTTTTGGTTCCTACCTTTGCGAATGAATCTACGACGACGACATTGTTATCGGCGAACTTCTTCGAGAATACCGAGAAAATAGCGATGCGCTTCATTTTCTTATTGATCTTCTTCGAGAAATCGCGATCCTTGCTCGGACCATGCGTTACGCCTCCACCCTTCCACAACGGGGATCGGATAGAACCATGTCGCGCGCGGCCTGTTCCCTTCTGCTTCCACGGCTTCTTGCCGCCTCCGCGTACTTCGCTGCGCCCTTTGGCATGTGCCCACGGGTCACGCTTGTTTGCAAGATGCGTCACGAGTGCCTGGTGTACCAGATCCGGGTTCCACCTTGTGGCAACCATCAGCTCCGGCATTTCCATCGTTCCTGCCTTTTCGTTTTTATAGTTTAAGATATCAACTTTCATATTTAGTATTCGCGAATAATGCGAATTAATATTTAATAATGCGAATCAATCCATACATGCATTTCTTATTGGCATTATTTGCGTAAGATTTGCATTATTGGCGATAACTCTTTTATCCGCGTACTTCGATAATAGTTCCCCGCATTCCCGGAACCGGTCCGTGGACCATCAAAAGATTATTTTCCTTGTCTATCGCGGCAACCTTAAGGTTCTTGATCGAGAAACGTTCCTGACCCATGTGTCCGGCCATCTTTCTGCCTGGTACAACGCGCTGCGTTGCCGTAGAGCCGATGGAACCCGGTGCACGATGTCGGTTCTTCTGTCCGTGCGTTTTCGGTCCGCCATGGAATCCATGTCGCTTTACCACGCCCTGGAAACCGCGTCCCTTCGACAAACCGCTGATCTTTATCACATCACCTTCCGCAAACCGTGTGACATCGATGACGTCTCCTACCTTAAGATCGCTTCCTTCAACCCGGAACTCTTTCAATGTTTTGAAATTACCCAGATCCTTCAAGTGTCCTGCGAGCGGCTTATTTGCCTTCTTTTCGGATTTATCAAATCCGACCTGAACCGCCTCGTAGCCATCTTTTTCGGTTCCGCGTACCTGCGTTACCGTTACCGGACCAGCCTGCAGAATCGTTACCGGAATCTGCTTGTCGCCGCTCCAAATCTGAGTCATTTTTACTTTTTTACCGAGTATGAATTTCATAATAGTATTCGCGAATAATGCGAATTTAAATTTAATAATGCGAATGAATCCATGGATGCATTTCTTATTGGCATTATTTGCCGTTAATTTGCATCATTAGCGACCCCTGTTAAAAAACGAGCGGATTTAGCAATCCACCCGTCCCTGTGGTGTTTTAAACTAAATCTTCGTAAAGATTATGTACGCTCTATTTTCTTTTTTTCAATCGATACCAACATCGCTGTTGCTATTTGACCTTGTGATAATAACAGAGGCGCTGAGCAATGTCAACAGGCCGTCATCACCACGCGGCTCTTCGTGTCATCCCGGCGGAGGCCTGGATCCAGCTTTGTCCACTTTTTTTATAAAAAGTGGACAAAAAATCGCGAGTAGTTCGACAAGCTCACTATAAACTCCTAAAAATGGCTGAGTACCATATGCCGTCATCCCGGGCTTGACCCGGGATCTCAATGATTATTGACGAGATTCCGGCTCGTGGGCCGGAATGACATGAATTAGATGTGTTGCCCCGCCATTTTCATAGGCTCGCAGGCTCAAAATACGGCCAAAATCCACCTTTTCTTGTTATCGACATTGAACGTCGATAATTTGCGTCATCGCAAGACGCAAATATTATAAAAACAAAAGCCCCGTATTTACGGTGCTTTTAAGTGGCCTGGCCGGCAATGGCTCGGTTAGGCGGGCGAGGAGGCGCCGAGCGCTTCCATTTCCTCGTACGCTTTGTCCAGCATGCGATCCTGCTGTTCCTGAGCTTCCTCCTGCGCGATTCGGGCGCATCGCTCCCTGAACTCTTTTGCCCGCAAGGCAATGGCCGTCCATTGGGTTTCGGTGAAGCGGATAGATAAGGCCGAAATCTCGGTGACGGAGTTCGGGGTAATGATTATTGCGCCATCGGCAAGGATAAATCCAACATCTTCGCCGTCAAGGTTTATGATCACCGCCATCTCGTTGATATACACAACTCTCGCCTTATCAACGTCAATCTCCGTAAAATCAGTCAATCCCTCATTAAACCGTAGAATCGTCGCCATACCGTTCCCTACCTCCGTCTGTTGATATTTATCGGTTAAACAACTGTTCCCCACACTATCAATCGCGCGACCAATAGTCAAACCTATCTTATTTCAGCCCCGAGCTTCCAAAACCGCCG
>MGIT01000002.1:6147-25889 GCA_001793895.1 Candidatus Wolfebacteria bacterium RIFOXYB1_FULL_54_12 | reverse complement strand
GCCGTTTCGCCCAATGCGTCCACCAGTTCTATTTCAGCCCTTTCTACGCACTGAAATAGCATTTGCGCTATGCGCATGTGTTTTTCTACCGTGAACGGCTCTTGCCCCAAATTGATCAGCGCCACCCTTATTTCTCCGCGGTAACCCGCATCGATTACTCCGGCAAGCGTGCTGATACCGTGTTTCGTCGATATGCCGCTTCGGTCCCATATCAAGCCGGCATAGCCGTCGGGAAACTCCATTTTCAAACCCGTTCCCACCAAAACCCGCTGACCCGGCTCGATGACCAATTCTTCTGCCGCATGCAGATCAAGCCCCGCATCAGTCGCGTTGGCATACTTCGGCATGGGCACATCGGCATGTTTTACGATTTTGAGGTTCATATATACATAGTATATACACCTCCTTGCAAAATAAAAGTTCGGCAGTACTGCCGAACTATTGTTGCTTTGCCGAACTTTTTGGTAGTAAAAAGCCCGCGGATGGTTATCCGCGGGCTTGCTATATTATTGCCTGAGGCTCTCTACACCACTCGCTTCGGGAAATGCTCGGCTGCACGAAGATCGCGACCACAGTAACGCGGGCCCTCGCCGCAAACTCCAGTGCTCCGACACGGCGGATCGAACAGCTGGGCGATTCGCGAATCATGGAGCTCTCCCTTGAGAACCTCTTCTCGCAATGCATGCGATAAATGGTATATCTCTTCTTGCGCACACCAACAGAGCCTCTTCGCCTGCTCGTGTGCTACCGCATTGAACGATCCCGCCTTCCGATAGGTCACCATTGCGCCATAAGGCGCAAGTACCGTTGCAAGCGACCGAGGAACTCGTCCTGCCAGCGCAAGCCAGCGCTCCATGGCGTTCGCTGCGAGAGAAAGCGAGCCAGCGAAGCCCATGCCTCGCGCGATCAGCGGTGGCATATAAAATGCTCCCGTAAAGCTCGGCATCCCGCGCCTGATCGTTCTGTGACGCTGGTCTTGCCCCATGGTCGCGACGGAGACCTCGATTGTCGCCTCAACCCCATCAACGCTGTTTTCCATGCGCTCGGGCATATAGTGCAGCAGATCCAACGGATGCATTGCACTTTTTTGCGGAGGCAGAAACGCGTCGGCTCGAACACTGGTCAATTCCACCCGAGGCTTGCAGTGCATTTCGGTAAATTTCGGACTTTGCACGAGAGGCGCCCAGTCATCTATGCGCCGCTTGGCCACATCGAACATGAAGCTTATTTCAGGAAACTGAGCGACCACCGCGTCCACCATCTGTTGCGTAACCTGCCGCATTACCGGCGACCACGCTGCGCGATACAATGCCGCAAGCGTGACCAAGTTTACCGTATAATCAAGCCCCGTGGGGAAAATTACCGGAACGAACATTCGCGCTTGCTCCTGAGCAAACTTTGGCGCATTGCGATCGATGTATTTCTGAGACGCTTTCGGGCGTTCTCTCTCGGTCCACAAGCGAGCAATATGTGTCGCCATTTGCACGCATCGCGAATAATCATTCATGCTCGCTTCGAGATACCCCCGGATATCACTCCCGAGCGCACCCGTTGCATTGCCGGGCCAAAACGCGTCAATGTACCGCATGATCCCGTCAATATCGGGGCTCGCAAACATCTGCGCGCAGAAGCGGCCGCTTCGCTGATCGCTATTGTAAAACGGCGCAGCGAGATGCAGACCAAACGTCACATCGCCGATAGCGATTCCCTCGATCTCAAACGTCATGAAAAAATGCGAGAGCGTGGTATGATGCCCTGGTTTGAACAAATTGCCCTCCACATCCATCAGATCGCCATATTCCGGCGGCTCCGCCTGATAACATATCTTCGCCGCATGAGATGCCGACGCGAGTGGATGCCCTTCGGTGCAATACTTCAAGCTAACCCTGATCATGATACTACCTCCTTGTTGGTTATCCTTGTATGCCAAGGAATTCTGATACCACTGCCCATGCCTGTGTTTTTACTACCTCCGACGCTGGATTTGCGTCGATTCTTGTCCATGTAGTAGCGTTAGCCGCTAATTGAGATTGAAAACCCTCGTAAACCCTTCGGTGAAATGCATGTTCTTCCGCGTCAAATTTTGTGAGGCCGTCATTACGGGCTCTTACCCGATCAAGCCCTCTTTCAAATTCAACATCAAAGAATAATGTCATATCCGGCATGATTTCCCCGCCGGACCCCGCGCCTCTTGCAAACGCATTGATCATTTTGAATGCGTCAAGATATTCGTGACGCATTCTGCCAAAGATCTGGTGTGCGATCGTCGAGCTATCAAAACGATCACACAGCACCACTTTTCCGGCTTCCAGCGCGGGACGAATTACCGTATCGCAATGGTTTGCCCTATCTGCGCAAAACAACAGTAGCTCCGCCACCTCCGATATTTCCATAGTCGGGTCAGCGGTCATCAGCAACGATCGGATCTTTGCCCCAAGCGGCGTCCCTCCGGGCTGGCGCGTAAGAATAACCATGCCATCGCCCATTTGTTGCTTTAATGTCTCATACAACCAATTCAAAATAGTCGTTTTACCGGCGCCCTCATTCCCATCCGCAACAAGCAATACTCCTTTTTTCATGAGCGCTCTCCTAATGTTATGATGCTATTTGCATGTTTGTTTATGTTTCTACCTTAGTTAAAGCATAAAGAAAGAACCAAGTCAAAATTGACATATGTCGAAGTGGATGTTTTACTAAAACCAGCAACTATCACAATCAAGATCAAGTATACACAAGGAGGCCCTGAGATGCCCGAGTTTAAAATGATTACCCATGAACATGTTCCGCTTCGATACGAACTCTTATGGTCAGCACCGGACAAAACGCTCGTATTGCGTATTCACAAGGATATCATTTCGCTGTTTCCGGCCATTTCAAACGAAACGCCGATCGTCAAGCATTTCATGACCGAATTTGGATTCCAGTCTTTCGTCGGCACCCTTACGGGCAATTTCGGCTTTGATGACGTCTTCAAGCTAAATCGGAAAAACGACTCCACTGAGTTTGTCGAGCTTCTCGTTAAACTCCCAAAAATCAGAGTGCTTGAGAAAGAGCCTTGCACGCACTGCAACGGCACCGGCAAACGGGTACAACACTCCAAAAGGGGCAAATGCTTGCGTTGCCATGGTAAAGGTCGGTGCTATACCTACAATTGGAAAAAGGCGTACGCCATTTCCGCGTCCTTCGGCCTTTTCTTTCGCATGATCGAGTTTCCGAAAAAAGAAACTTCCTCCCTCTTGCCACAGCTTCTACTCATCAGAACAACGACCGCGAAGGGTATCCACGGCGGCTCATTGGGCGGCAATATGAGTATTCCGCTTTGCAACTGGATGCGTACATTTCCTTTTGACGAGCGATTTGACCTTCCCGAGGTAGAGCAGGCCACACGCGCATCCTACGAGACGATGATGGGGCGCACAGAATACGAACGCTTTGGCGCCTATACGCATTGTGGCAAGCTCGTTGCCGATTGCCCTGGCGATGCCTGTGGCATCCATCCGAATGATTGGCACGAGGACCTTCTTTCCGGACATGCCTTTGCCTGTCATAACGTAGACAGTCCCGCGCAACAAATATCTCTCCTTGTCGCGCTCGCGGCACTCTGCGATAAGGCACGCAAGGAAATTCTATCTTGACCCCTGATTTCGACCAAAAAGCCGGCGATATACATCGCCGGCCTTTTTTATTGCACTTCGTTTCTTTTTTCTGCGTTACTATCCCCCCATCCCTTCGACTTCGCTCAGGGATGAATAGTGGATATTAATATCCGTTATTCATTCCTTCGACTTCGCTCAGGACTGGTCGGCGGCTTAATAGCCGCCCCCCATCCCTTCGATTCCACTCAGGGATGAATAGTGGATATTAATGCTTAAGCATTAATATCCACTATTCATCATTCCTTGCATTTCGGCCGAATGGTCGTGTTTCTTTTCCGGAATGTCGGCGATGACCACTTCGGTGATAAGGATCATCGATGCGATCGAAACCGCATTTTGTATGGCAGAGCGCGTTACCTTTGCCGGGTCTACGACGCCCGCCTTGAGCATACTTTCATACACGCCGGTTGCGGCGTTGAACCCAAAATCATCCGAACCGCCCAATATCTTGTCCACAACGACCGCTCCGTCGTAGCCGGCATTGTTTGCTATCTGTCGTACCGGCGCTTTGAGTGCTTCAAGAATACTGGTCGCGCCAACCACCTCCGCCAACTGCGCTTTGGAAAATCCGTCGATCAGTTTTTGCACCGCGGGGATTGCGCGCACCAGTGCCACGCCTCCTCCGGGTACGATACCTTCTTCTATTGCCGCTCTGGTCGCGTTGATCGCGTCTTCAATACGATACTTCTTTTCCTTTTGCTCCGTTTCGGTCGCGGCTCCCACTTTAATAATGGCAACGCCACCGGAAAGTTTTCCGAGCCGTTCCTGCAGTTTCTCGCGATCGAATTCCGATTCGGTCGTTTCGAGCTGGCCCTTCAACTGCGCTACACGCTTTTCAATGTTCGTCTTGTCTCCTTTTCCACCCACAATGGTCGTATTGTCCTTGGTCGATACCACGCGGTGAGCCTGGCCAAGCGAAGACAACTCTATGCCGTCAAACTTGCGACCCAATTCTTCGGTAATAAAATCAGCGCCCGTGACTACAGCGATATCTTCCAATAGTTCTTTTTTGCGGTCGCCAAAACCCGGAGCCTTTATGGCCAGCACATTCACGATGCCGCGCATTTTGTTCAATATGAGCGTAGCGAGTGCCTCGCCCTCGATGTCATCCGCGATGATCACCAGTTCCTTTTTGCCCGACTGGACTATTTTTTCAAGCACCGGCACGAGTTCCGCAATGGAGCCTATTTTTTTATCTGTTACCAGAATGCACGGCTCTTCAATGACTGCCTCCATGCGTTCGGCGTTGGTCACCATATACTGCGACACATAGCCGCGATCAAACTGCATACCCTCAACTACTTCCTTGGAAAGCCCAACTGTCTGCGCTTCTTCGACGGTCACCACACCATCGCGCCCAACGATGTCGATGACATCGGCAATCAATGCGCCAATTTCGCTGTCGCGTGCCGAAATGGTCGCCACCTGCGCGATCTCTTCCTTGGTCGATATCTTTTTCGCCGATTGCTTCAAATGTTCCACGACCGCTTCATGCGCCAACTGCATGCCCTTGTGCATGCCGGTCACATCGACGCCGCTCGTCGCATTCTTCAACCCTTCCGTGATCAATACTTGCGCAAGTAATGTCGCAGTGGTCGTGCCGTCGCCGGCGATATCGTTTGTTTTCGATGCGACTTCCTTGATGAGCTGGGCACCGATGTTTTCTATTCTATTTTCAAGCTCTATCTCCTTTGCGATCGTCACGCCATCGTGCGTTACGATCGGCGCGCCATAGCCGCGTTCCAAAACCACCGCGCGACCCTTTGGCCCCAATGTGATCTTCACGGCGTTGGCCAATATATCGACACCTCTTTTTAGCCCTATGCGGGCTTCTTCATTAAATACCAGTTGCTTGCTCATTACGTATGAGGTATGAGGTATGAGGTATGAGGTATGAAAGAATTCAATTTCTTTCTCACTTCATGCTTCGTTACTCATACTTCGTTATTATTTATTCGAGTATAGCGAGAATACTATCCTCTTCGCCTACCATATATTTCTTTCCGTCGATCTCGACTTCGGACAAGCCGTATTTTTTGTACAGCACGGTATCCCCGATCTTTACCGACATCGGAGTGCGCTCGCCTTTTTCGTTTACTTTCCCCTCGCCTATTGCGATTATCTTACCTGTTGTTGGCTTATTTTCTGCACTTTCCGGGATATAGATCCCGCTTTTTGTCATCGTTTCCGCTTCGATCGGTTCGATGAAAAGATGGTTTGCGAGTGGTTTAATTTGCATTTTATATACTATTTTATACTTTTGATTATTGCCCCGTAGTGTCATCCTGAACTTGTTTCAGGATCTTGGTTGTACGGCTGTGAGATCCTGAAACAAGTTCAGGATGACGCTCTATCGAAAATGGCCCCTCATAAAGCCATATGTCCCTATTATACGGAGTGTCTAAGGGGTGTCAAATCAAATAAAAAAGGCCGGTTTCCCGGCCTTTACTCCGCTCATCGATGCACCTCCTTTTTCTTCGGGGGCCTGCGTGCGACCAAAACGCACGGCGTAAGACTCCCCGCCATGGCATGCGCCGTGATGCACGCCTCGCGACCCGCTTTGTATTCCGCAACATCAAGCAAGTCTTCTGCCCGATCCCCCGCCACAATCAATCGCGCAGGCGGTTTGCCCGTGGGCCACTCGTCTATCAACACTACGCACCCCTTGGTTTTAAGCTCATCCGCTCGGGATAGTACAAACCGCCTATCCCTCGGATCTGCGCACCAGCCCTTCTTTTCTTCCGCCATATTTAGCCTCCATGATAAATGGACAAGGTAACGTTCTGCTCATATACTGCCACGCTTTATGCAATTTGTCCATAGCCAAAAAAAGCACCCCGTAGGGTGCTTTTTACTCGTCCATATTCGGCTTGTCCAACGCCATCGGGTCGATACCGGCGGTCGCGTCTTTCCCTGCTATGCGCATGACGTCCTTGTCCACCTTTTTCAACTCCTTGTACGATGCATTGAACGCATTGACCGTCGTTCCCAAATGGCCGCCCAATTTTTTTATGTGGTCTTCGTACACATCCAAATGCTTCCCCAGCTCCGCAACATTTTTGATGATCTGCTGGGCGGTTTCTTCTATTTGCATCGCCTTGAGTCCCTGCAATACCGTTTGCAAATAGGCAAGGAACGAGGTCGGCGAAACGATGATGACCTTGTATTTGCTCGCCGCGCGCTGGATGAAGTTTTCCGTGTCTTCGTCCTTCAATGCACCGATCTTGTTAATCAGCAGATCGTAGTAGATCGCTTCGTGCGGAATGAACATGAACGCAAAGTCCATGGTTCCCTGCGCCGGTTGAATATATTTTGCCGTTTCGGTAATGCGCGTCTTCAGGTCGTTCACAAACAGCTTTTCGAGGCGAGCCCGCTCGCCTTCGCTTTTTTCCTCCACAATGCGGTTGTAGTTTTCAAGGGAAAACTTCGAATCGATCGGGATAATCTTGTCTTTTACCCGCACGATTGCATCCACGATGGTTCCATCGGCAAACGGATATTGCATTTGGTAACTTCCCGGCGGCAATACGTTCTTCAACAACGTTTCAAGATAATACTCCCCGATAATGCCGCGCTGTTTCGGATTCTTGAAAATATCCTGCAACGACTGCAGTTGATCGGCAAACGAAATTACCTGCTTATTGGTTTCGTCGAGGCGGGTCAGCTTTTCCGTGACATCGCTGACTATTTTATGCGTTTCGCCGAATTGTCGCTGGAACATTTCGGTCGATTGCCCGAGCTTTGCGTCTATGGTCTTTGTGAGCTCATCGTTCGACCGCTTCAACTCCGTCAGCTGGTTCTGCAGCATCAACATCGACTGGTCGTCTTTTTTCTCTTCCTGCTTTGGAATGAACTTTTTCAGCAAAAAATACACCGCACCAATGACGACCCCGGCAAATAAAACCAATGCGATTATAAGTATCGTTGCGTCCATGAGAATCTTGGTCGTGAATATGTATTATGGCCGGCGGATATCCTCTCTGCATTCCCTCATACCTCATACTTCATACTGCACGCTATTGATGCTATACTACCACATATATGGATATCCTAAAAGTTACCGAATTGACGATCGGAAAAGCGTCTTCGCCTATTGTCGACAAACTTACCTTCTCGGTAGCGCAAGGCGAAACGCTTGCGATCATCGGCCCGAACGGTGCGGGCAAAACAACCCTCTTCAAAGCCCTTCTTGGGCTTACTCCCTATTCCGGTTCCGTAGAATGGGCGCCGAACATGAAGATTGGCTATGTTCCTCAGCGCATGGAAATAGAAACCGACATTCCACTTACCGTGGAAGAGTTTTTTCGTCTTCGCGGATCCGTCGCCACACCCGAAAAAGTGCACGAAATATTGAACTATATCCAGCTCGATGCCTCGATCCTCAAATCGGGCTTCGGCGAAATATCCGTGGGCCAACGCCAGCGCATTTTGGTCGGCTGGTCCATTCTCGACAACCCCGATGTTTTGCTTTTTGATGAACCGACCGCCGATGTCGACATTTTCGGACAGGAATCCATTTATAAAATGATCTCGCACCTGCACGAGACGCTCAACCTCACTATTCTGCTCATTTCGCACGACCTGAATGTGGTCTATCAATATGCCAATAATGTTCTTTGTCTGAATCATCAGAAATTGTGCTATGGCGCGCCCGGCGAGATGCTCCAGGCCGAGCATCTGCAATCGCTCTACGGCGGCGAACGCGGATTCTATGCGCATACCCACGAACAAAACCACTCCCACACCGCATCATGACCTTCGACATCCCCTTTATCCAAATACTTGTTACGTCCGTGTTTGTCGCCGCAAGTGCTGGGCTTCTTGGCAGCTTTGTCATTCTTAAACGTATGGCGCTTGTCGGTGATGCGCTTTCCCACGTTGCCTTGCCCGGCATCGCCCTTGGGCTCGCATTTCACATCAATCCGTTCATAGGCGCCTTTTCCACGCTCTTTTTGGCGGTGGTCAGCATTTGGCTCCTCAAATACCAAACCGAACTGCCCGTCGACACATTGGTCGGCATATTCTTTACCGCCAGCCTTGCGCTTGGTATTCTGTTCATTCCCGAACAGGAGCTGCTCGAAGCACTCTTTGGCGACATCGGCACGCTTGGGCTCATGGAGTCCATCATCTCCGTCATCCTTTCCATCGGCATCATTGCGGCATTGATCGCGATTCACAAGAAACTTGCACTCAGCATGCTTTCCGAAGAACTTGCGCATTCCATTGGCATAAAAAATCGCGCACTCGACTTTGTTTATTTGATCGTCTTTGCCCTGTCCATCGCGCTTGGCATCCGCTTTGTGGGTGCATTGCTTATGGGCTCATTGGTCATCATCCCCGCTGCCGCGGCAAAAAACATCAGCCGCAGTTTGCATGGTTTCATGTTTACCAGCGTTCTCTTTGGCGTTCTTTCCGCCGCCGGCGGCGTCATTCTTTCCCAATTGTTTCATGTAGCGCCCGGCCCGCTATTCATACTCACCAGTACCGCCCTATTCGTTCTATCGCTTATCGTGCGAAAATTAAAGCAATGAAACTATCTACTAAAAAACGCTTAATAATATTGCTATAGCAATATTATTAAGCGTTTTTTAGTTCCATCCAATTTCAACAATTTTCTTTTTCCCGAAATAACCGCCCGTGATACTCACCTCCGACTTGGTTACCTTAAAGTGCTCCGCCAACGCGTTGACGACCGCGATATTTGCCTTTCCTTGCACGGGCGTCGCCTTCACGCTGACCCGATATTCCTTTTCGCCGACCTGCTCCACCTTTGTTTCTTTTGCATTCGGCTTGACCGTTATGTATATTTTGATCATTTTCTCACTCGATTATTCTTTTGTCATTTTCGTTCCCAATGGGCAGATAAATCCATCTTCGGGATGCTGGATTCCCGCCGGATGTTTACCCTGAGCTTGTCGAACGGGCGGGAATGACACATAAGAGGAATCAATTTTATATGGCACCGCCACCTTCTTTAGCCTTCGCAGGTTTTTCCTCTTCTGTTTTGAAATATTTTTCCAATTTTACCATGACGAACACGACGATTGCGGTTATCAACACCGCATACCACACCTTTGCCCATACGGAATCGCGCTGTATCGGGAAATAATGATCGATCAACCCTTTGATCGCTTCATTCCATGCAAGACCGGCCACCAGCCCCAGTGCGGCGGCAATATACCCCCACACCTTTTCCCGCGCCGTCTTTCGCATCGCTTCAACATCGTTCCCTGCCATTTTTTGCACATTTCGTATTTGATCCATTGGTTCCATGTGTCCAGTATACCACGCCCGATGCGCAAAAAAAACGCCATGCATCGCCCGTGATGCATGGCGATTTTCTTACGCCTCCTTTTCCCCCTTCTGTCCTATTTTTTCTTTGCCCAGTAACAACCGCTTTATTCCATAGGTTACAGCCAGCGCCAACGCGATTCCCGCAAGTACATCGGATGGCCAATGCGCAGCGCCATATACGCGCGCAATACCCATCAGTCCCACTACTACGGCGTAGATCGTTCCCCTTTTGCGGTTCAGATACCACATGGGCGCAACCAATGTCGCATACAATGCCAAGTGCCCAGACGGGAACGAAGATACCCCTACATAGTCAAACACCGAATCAATCCCCAACGCCGCATCCGGTCGCGGACGCGCGTAAAAGAAGTGGATCGCCTGCGTTATGATGCCCCGCGATACGATCGCCGCAAGTGCCCACCATGCAAACGCATACGCCCGCTTCTTACGATCCCGCTCCTTTATGATCGTTACCAAAAAAAATGCAACCATTACATATCCGGCATAGACCGCAAACAGAGTGGCGAGCCAATCGAGCAAAAACCATCGGTCGGCCGATGCATGCAAGAAATTAAATAGGGAGAGATCGAATGAATTCATGGGAATTGTAGGGTGGTAAATGGGACAAGTAACAGGGAGGGGTGCTGGATTCCGGCCTCCGCCGGAATGACAATACCTAAGAATGCAAGGTTTTTAGTATGCTCTTCAATTCTTTTTTATCGATACTCGCTCCGCCGATAAGCGCACCGTCTATGCCGTCATGCTTTACGAACAGCGGCACATTCTTTGCGTTGACCGAACCGCCGTAGAGGATGCGGGCAGTTGGTATACTGTAGCTGGTATTAAGTATGGATCGTATAAAGGCAATAACCTCTATGGCATCCTCGGGGGTTGCCGCGTTGCCGGTACCAATCGCCCAGACCGGCTCATAGGCGATAATGATCCGCTTGCTTGAAAACGCCTTGCTCGCAGATAAGCCTTTCATCGCCTCCTCGATTTGCTTGCGAATATATTGCTTTACCGCCGCCTTCCCTTTTTTTCGCACGCTTAACGGTTCGCCTACGCACAATATCGCTACCAATCCCGCCTTGATTGCCGCGGAAACCTTTTTGCCGATCATTTCGTCGGTTTCGCCGAAATACATTCTTCGCTCACTATGCCCGATGATCGCATAATCGGCACCCACGTTCTTTCCCATTTCCGCCGATATCTCGCCGGTCAATGCGCCTTCCGATTGCCATGCGCAATTCTGCATGGCCAAAGAAATGTCCGCTTTTACCTCGTAAAATATGTCCGCAATCATCGGCAAATAAACCGCCGGCGGCGCGATGGCGATCTCATATCTGTCCGTATCAATATTCGCATCATCAAAAGCGAGCAGAAGGCCTTCGATATCTGCCGCTTTTTTCGGATACATTTTCCAGTTGAATGCGATGAGTTTTTTCATAGAGTAATCGCTAATAATGCGAATCATGAGCAAATAATGCAAATGGGGTTTTTGACATAATTTTGTATTTAATACTTCTGGATACCGGTCCCCGATCAAGTCGAGGACAAGCCCTCACCCGCCGGTATGACAAACCACTTATCCCCATTTTCCTTTTTCCTTTTTTCTTTTTTCCACGCCTCACCACTTTTCTATCATCAACATTTTACCATCGTTGCCCGGCAGATTGCCATAGATCGTTTCGGTTACGAACGGCATGAATGGGTGCAATAGCTTAAGCGAAGCTCTTAATATTTCATTCAGTACATACTGTGCGGCGTATTTGTCGGCCTCGTTGTCGCTCTTGAGCCGATCCTTATTTTCCTCAATGATCTTATCGGCAAAGGTGTGCCAAAAATAATGGTATATGTTTTCCGCGGCCAAATGGATCATGAAATCATCCAGCTCCTTTGTTATCTGCCCTTTCATCGCGGCGCATTCGGCCAGCACCTCCTTGTCGCGCCCGGTCAGCTCGGGTGCTTGTGAAAAATCAACGCCATCCGAATTCATCAGCACGAAACGCGTCGCTTGCCAGATCTTGTTTGCAAAGTTGCGATACCCCTTTATTTTGTTTTCCGCGAGCGCGGCGTCGTTGCCCGGTGTGTTGCCGACGACCAACCCCATGCGCAACGCATCGGTTCCAAATTTTTCGATCAATTCTATCGGATTGACGACATTACCCTTGCTCTTGCTCATCTTTTTTCCTTTGGCGTCGTTGACCAAGCCGTGCATATACACGGTCTTGAACGGTATTTCTTTTGCCAAATACAGTCCAAAAATGACCATACGCGGGACCCACTTGAAGATCAAGTCGCGGCCCGTCTCCATGACATCGGTCGGATAAAACTGCTTGAAATCTTTGCCGTCGGGGTAATTCAACGTCAACAGCGGCCACTGCCCCGACGAAAACCATGTATCAAACGTGTCGGTATCCTTGCGCAGCTGTGATCCGCATTCCGGACAGACCTCGATATCCTCCGCCGTACCAAAATTACAATCATCACAGACCTTTGCCGGAATCGGAATGCCCCACACGATCTGTCGGGATATATTCCAATCGATCGTGTTGTTCATCCAATAAAGAAATATTTTGCGGTAATTATCGGGGATGAACTCTATTTTCCCCTCGTCAACCACTTTGGCCGCCATCTCGGCAAGCGGCTTCATTTTTACGAACCACTGCGGCAACAAACGTGGTTCGATGGTCGTACCGCATTTGTAACAGGTCGGCACTGCGTGTACATACTCTTCGATCTTTTCGATCAAGCCCATCGCTTGCAGATCTTCAACGACCTTCGTACGGGCTTCTGCTATTTTCATGCCCGCATATTTGCCCGCCTTTTCATTCAGCTTTCCAAACTGGTCTATGACGATCACATGTTCAAGTCCGTGCTTTTGCGCGAGCGCGAAGTCGTTATTATCATGTGCCGGCGTCACCTTCAATGCGCCGGTGCCGAACTCGATATCTACCGACTCGTCACCAATGACTTTGACGGTCAATTTGCCGTTCGGATTTTCTACCTCCACTTCCTGTCCGATGTATTGCCTGTATCTTGCATCTTCGGGATTGACCGCTATTGCGACGTCTCCGAAGATCGTTTCCGGCCGCACCGTAGCCACCACAAACGGACCGTACTTTATATAGTACAGTTTGTCCGTTTTTTCCACCGACTCGGTCTCTACGTCGGACAGCGAGGTCTGGTGCTTTGTGCACCAATTGACCGTGCGCAATCCGCGATAGGCCAACCCATCGTCGTACATTTTTACGAACGTCTTTTGCACATCCTTTATGATGTCCGGGTCCAGCGTGAACCGCTCGCGCGACCAATCGCACGATGCACCCATGCGCTTTACCTCCTCTTCCATGTGCTTTTTATTCTCGAGCGTGAACGCCATGATCTCGTCGAACAGCTCTTGCGGATCCATTTTAAATCGGGACCGGCCTTCTTTTTCAAGCTTTTTTTCATAGACCACCTGCGTCTCAAACCCCGCATGATCCGCTCCCGGCACCCACAACGCTTTGTAGCCCTGCATGCGCTTGTAGCGCGTCATGATGTCTTCTACCGTAATAAACAACGCATGCCCGGCATGCAAATGCCCGTTCGCGTTCGGCGGAGGCATGATGATACAGAATGTACGAGGTACGAGGTCAGAGGTATGAGTTAAAGACTCGGGGAGGTTGTCGGGGTTAAAGAAGCCAGACTCCTCCCAGCGCTTATAGGTATCCTGCTCAAACTCCTTTGCCTCGTATGGCTTGTTGAATATTTCGTTCATAGCTCTGATAACTGGTTACTATAACATTGGGCATGGCAAATTCAGCTGTCATCCTGAATTTATTTCAGGATCTCATTTTTTGTACACGAGATTCCGGATCACTTGAAGCGCGAGACCTTATGCGCTTCGAGTATCCCGGCACGTTGCACGCTCTCCGTCAGCCCTGCCTACCGGCAGGCAGGTGACGGATCGTTAGCAACGCCGAGGGTCAAGTCCGGAATGACAATGCAATAAGTGGTCACGCCGCTACAATCATATCATTTTATCGCATCCACAAATACTCGCGTCTTTGTCGTATCTATCCGGTCAAGCGGTACTGCTTTCGGGAAAAGCATCTTGAATGGGCGCTCCTCCGCTGCATACACCGCATCCAGCTCGGTCTTTGACCCACCCACCATAACACCGCTCGCGTCGTAAAGCAGTCCGGTTATAACCACCTCCGATGCGTCTATAATGTCGGCATTCTTTATGGTGCCGCTTATCGAAACTTCACCACCCGGCTCAATTGTCACCTTGGTCACGCGCTCCACCTCCGCATTTACCTTCGCCCGCGTCAGTGGTCCAAATAGACCGCTTGCCGGCGTTATGCTTCTCGCCTTTTGATACGCGACCAGTGCCGCTTTCGTGTCGGCGTCAAATGTCCCGTCCGGCAATTTCTTTAAAAATTGTTTCTGCCACAAGAACTCTTCGAGCTTTTTTACCTCGTCGCCTGTCGTTTTTGCGTCGATGGTTCGCGTAAATATATAGATCGGCTCCGTGGTCTTTTTCAGTCCGACAATATCGGTCGATGAGCGTTTTACGCTCACCTTCGGCTCCACAAATTCCATACGCGACACAACCTGCGGCTCAAAAAACTCCACCGCAACTCCGGCGACGGATTCGCCGGATACATCAAGCGTATCGACAAGGTAGCGCTCCCCCTTTGTTTTTCGATCGTATATGAACGCATGCCCGCCCGTCGATGCAATGACCTGCCCGCTTACATCAAACGCCTGCATGACATATCGCATATCATTAAATCCATAATCATCATTTGGATTGTTTATCGCCGCAACGACCACCGTCTTGCCATTAGATTCGAACGTACGGGTAGTGCCCACTATAGGTGCTTGTGCGTATTTCTGCGCACACGGAGCGCAAATACCTCCGCAGTCCACGCCCGTCTCTTCGCCGTTCTGCTTATTATCAAAACATGTCGGCGCCGAACGGAACATTAGCGCATACACACCAAAGAGCACTGCTGAAAAAAATAGCAGAAATCCTGCGCCATATATAACCTGTTTTAGCCTACTGCTCATTACCGTATAGTATAGCCCGAAAATCGCCAATAAAAAAGAGCTCCGATGCAGAAATCAAAACACCCCGCGGACGGGGTGTTTTGAGTATTGCCGATATATCGCATAGATCCCCGCTTTCGCGGGGACGAAAATAACAAAAATTAAGGTTTTTGTTATTTTCGATTATTGGCAATGAATTCCAGGCGAAACCTACTTTCCCCACCGGCGAACCAGTTAGTATCATCGGCGCCTATCACTTTTACCTCCGAGTTCGGAATGGGATCGAGTAGATCATAATAGGCTAAATCACCAGGAAATCATTGACAACAATCGAATGCATACTGGATTCCCGCCTCCGCGGGAATGACAGACTTATTCAAACAATACACCAACCATTTTATTTTTTGGGTTACTTTGTCCAATAGACGAACAAATCGACATATTAGTACTTCTCAGCTAAACCATTAAACACTCACTTCACGGCTCGGACTTGTGACCGAAGTCACTCATCTTTGCCGATCGGCTCATGTTCAACAGTAAACACATGTTACCATGCTTACACTTGAAGCCTATCAACCTGGTAGTCTTCCAGGAGTCTCAAACGATGTCTAATCTTAGGAGAGGCTTCCCGCTTAGATGCTTTCAGCGGTTATCCCGTCCGAACATAGCTACCCGGCATTTCAGTTGGTACCAAAGCCGGTAGACCAGTGGTTCGTCCACCCCGATCCTCTCGTACAAGGGGCAGCTTCCTTCAAACATCAACGCCTCTAACAGATAGAGACCAACCTGTCTCACGACGGTTTAAACCCAGCTCGCGTGCCCTTTTAATTGGCGAACAGCCAAACGCTTGGGACCTTCTCCAGCCCCGCGCTAGGGCGAGCCGACATCGAGGTGCCGAGCGAGATCGTCGATAGGGACTCTCGGATCTCACTAGCCTGTTATCCCCAGGGTAGCTTTTAGCCGATGTCTCCGGCCTTTCTATAATGAACCGTCGGGTCACTAAGTTCTGCTTTCGCACCTGCGCGTCTTGTAGGACTTGCAGTCAAGCCAGCTTTTGCCTTTACACGATGCGGTCGATTTCCATCCGACCTTAGCTGACCTTAATAAACTCCTCCGTTACTCTTTAGGAGGATAACGCCCCATTAAAACTACCCACCAGGCACTGTCTTCCAACGTTTTTGCCGTTGGAGTTAGATGGTAAAGAAATAAAGATGGGTATTTCACTGACGACTCCACGAATCCCGAAAGAAACGCTTCAAAGTCTCCCCACTATGCTACGCAATAAAACTTTAACATCAATACCAAGCTATAGTAAAGCTCCTGGGGTCTTTTCGTCCCGTTAGAGGTACACCGCGTCTTCACGGCAATCGCATTTTCACCGAGCTTTTCCTTGAGACAGTTCCCCAGTCGTTACACCATTCGTGCGCTCCGGAACTTACCCGGAAAGGAATTGCGCTACCTTAGAACGGTTATAGTTACCGCTGACATTGACGAGGGCTTCAGTCGCTCAGCACATACATTGCTGCATGCACCGACAACGTTAACCTTCTCGCATCGGTCAGGTGTCACCCACTATACATCCTCTTGCGAGTTAGCAGTGAGCTGTGTTTGTAGTAAACAGTCGCTAGGGATACTTTCGCTGCGGCCCACATTGCTGTGGGCAGGCCTTATCGCTAACTTACGGCCGCTTTTTTGCCGAGTTCCTTAAGGAAAAATCACTCGTTCGCCTGAGGCTACTCGCCTCAACCACCTGTGTCGGTTTGCGGTACGATATCTATATAACTAATCTTAGAAGCTTTTCTTGGAAGACTCTTCATCTGAGTTGACCAAGCCGAAGCAAGATCTTCATCCAATCTCCGCCAGTTGCATTAAAGCAGTATCCCGGATTTGCCTAAGATACCTGACTTGAAATAAGAAATGCCAAACCATTAAGGCACTCAAACTTATGTTCTCCGTCCCTCCATCGAATTATATAGATGGCGCGGAATATTAACCGCTAGCCCTTCATCTGCGGCTTTCGCCATCGACTTAGGATCGCCTAACCCTCCGTTGATTGCCATTGCGGAGGAAACCTTAGTTTTACGGCGTGATGGTTTCTCACCATCATTGTGGTTACTCATGCCAACATTCTCTCTTCTGATCGCTCCAGTCCTCCTCACAGATAAACCTTCAGCGCAATCAGAATGCTCTCCTACCACGCCCCACTTCCCGAAGGAAGTGACGCATTCGCGTCTTCGGTACTATGCTTAGCCCCGGTATATTTTCGGCGCAACTCTCCGTCGAATAGTGAGTTGTTACACACTCTTTAAAGGATGGCTACCTCTGAGCCAACCTCCTATCTGTCAATGGAGAATTACTACCTTTAACACTTAGCATAGATTTAGGGACCTTAGACGGCGATCAGGGCTGTTTCCCTTTCGACCACGGAGCTTAGCCCCCGTAGTCTAACTAGTAGCGTTCTAAACCAGAGTATTCGGAGTTTGATTCGAGTGCCGAGGTTGCCCCCATTACACTCGATCCAGTAGCTCTACCCCTCTGATACTTTTCACTACCGCCAGTCCAAAAACTGTTTCGGAGAGAACCAGCTATTACCAAGCTCGATTAGCTTTTCACTTCTTACCCCAGCTCATCCGAAGATTTTGCACAATCAACCGGTTCGGTCCTCCATCACCTCTTACAGTGACTTCAACCTGGCCAGGGTAAGCTCGCTTGGCTTCGGGTCTTAGATAAACCGTCTTAGCGCCCTATTAAGACTTGGTTTCCCTTTGCCTCCGTTTCGTAAAACTTAGACAAACGATCTATCTAAACTCGTTGGCTCATTCTTCAATAGGCACCACGTCACACATCCGAAGACGTGCTCCGAGTCCTTGTAGGCGTATGGTTTCAGATTCTATTTCATCGGCCTCTCGGCCTGCTTTTCACCTTTCCCTCGCGGTACTAGTTCACTATCGATCTAAGAAAGTATTTAGCCTTACCAGATAGTTCTGGTGGATTCTCTCAGCTTGTTCATTTACTGAGATACTCAGGTGCAGAAACGAGAGAGTTCATTAGTTTTCGTCTACGGGGCTATCACCCGCTGTGGCGTTGCTTTCCAGCAACTTCGACTAACCAATGAATTTTTTACTCCCCTTCTCCCCCCAAAAGCAGATCCACGAAGAGTCGTGTTCCTGCTTTTAGAAAGAAAAATGTTTCTGTCCTACAACCCCGATGGATATAAATATCGATCGGTTTGGGCTCCTCCCGTTTCGCTCGCCGCTACTCAGGGAATTACTTTTGTTCTCTACTCCTCCGCTTACTGAGATGTTTCACTTCAGCGGGTGCGCTCCCGGCATCAAGTGCTCGGGTAATACAGGTTTGCTGTATTGGGTTTCCCCATTCGGAAATCTCCGGATCAAAGGTTGCTACACACCTCCCCGAAGCTTATCGCAGTTACGCCGCGTCCTTCATCGCCTTTCTTAGTCAAGGCATCCTCCATACGCCCTTACTTTTGTCCCTCTATTGGTACAAATTAACCCAAAAAATAAAATTGTTGATAATATTTTTTATACTATTTCTCTTGTTTGATTTCTATTCAATTATCAAGGAGACAGTCGATTCTCGCAACGGAGAGCGTGAGATATTTTTTGAAAAAAAATATCCGCTTTCGCGGACACAACATTCGGGTCAAAGATTGAACCGTTTGTTATCCGCGTTGCCTCTTCTCTCTATTACTCAGCATGAAGATAAGTATATAGATTAATAGGCCCTTGTCAAGCCCTTAATTGCGGCATGTTACAAGCAACAAGAGACAGGGAAATGCTACTCAAAATGCACTATTCGGGGATCGAGCATGCGGATCAAAAATCGATACTTTTAAGCGTAAAAAAGCCCGCGTTTCCGCGGGCATTGGGCTCCTGTTTTTCCACCACGACTACCAGGTGTAGTTCTTCTTGATGTACGCGAGATCGCGTTTGATATACGGCCGCATGTCGATGGCGAGATTCTTGCATATCGCCTGAGCATGGAAGCACTCGAGTTCGCATAGGCCGCTCATAGAAGAGATATACTGCTGCGCCCTCCTAAAGGTTTCCTGATGAGGTATAAATGTTGAACGCGCAGAATTGTACAGCGCACTGTTATTATAGAACTCGAGCATTGAAGTATATTCTCCGTTGCCTTGATGTCTATACCGCACAAACTGTATCAATAACCCTACCAGCTTTTTATACACCTCCGGCCTGCCTTGCTGTTGATCGCACGCGTCCAGTGCTTGCCCAAGGTGCAACTGCCACCCCCGATGTTGCGAGACCACTTGGCCTGATTCGTCGTGCCGCCATGATCCCCACCATTCCTTTCCTGTTACATTTTTTATTATCGCCGCGGCCAACTCGGATGACAACCACTCCTGTTGCGATGGAACGATGTCCCTGCCGTTGTCGGATGCATACCAAATCGTCAGCCACCACAGCATGGCCGCCAACTGCATGTCGTTGCGTTGCCCGTTATCCTGTCCCATCTTCTCCCTCCTCCGTTGTTTGATAATTAAATTGTTATCTGCTGTCGAAAGAGTAGTCTTCGAGAGAACTGTTGTCAAATGGTTGTATAACCTGTCATTCCCGCGGAGGCGGGAATCCAAATTATATAGATTCCCGCCTCCGCGGGAATGACAAAATACTTATTATGGCGTCATTATGCGACGGCATATGTATACAAAAAATACCGGCTTAACACCGGTATCTCCTTTCCTATATAGTACCTTCTTTTCGCCCCTGCTTG
>MGIT01000002.1:0-6095 GCA_001793895.1 Candidatus Wolfebacteria bacterium RIFOXYB1_FULL_54_12 | reverse complement strand
TTCTCCGAGCACGAACCCGATCTTTGCGAGCACATAGGACCATACGAATGCTCCCGCGAAGGTCAACCACGTAAACCGCCAGAGTGAGTGCACCTTGATGACACCCAATGGAAACGAGATAAATGTGCGTACGACCGGCAACAAACGCGAAATCAATATGGCCCAATCACCGTACTTGTCCATCCATACATGCGCCCGGGCTATTTCCGCCTGCACCCGTTCGCTGCGACGCATGACCCGACGGCTGCGAACCACATAGCCTATATAATAGGAGCACAGGGATCCGACCACGTTGCCAACCGTTCCGGCAAGCACCACCCACCAAAAGCCAAACACGCCTTGCGACACAAGGAATCCGGAAAACGGCAAAATGACCTCGGACGGGATCGGGATATTCATCGACTCAAGGGCCGACAGCAATACAACCCCCGCGTAGCCCATTTGCGTTATCACTGCCAGCACCCAGTTTGAAATTATTGCAAGAATTGCATGTAGCATATTTTATATTTGTCATTCCGGACTTGACCCTCGGCGTTGCTAACGATCCGTCAGCTGACGGAGAGTGTGCAACGTGCCGGGATACTCGAAGCGCATAAGGTCTCGCGCTTCAAGTGATTCGGAATCTCGTCACTAATGCAGTAATACGAGATCCTGAAACAAGTTCAGGATGACAATGCGTATCAGTTTTCCGTTTTTCTTATTTCGTTTTTCTTTTTTCGTGTTTCGCCCCATCGCCTCGCAACATTGCCGCGGCATCGTCCGGGTCGACAACATTCACTTCCACGCCCGTCCCCAGCTCAAACCCCGCCGCGATGCTTGTTTTTGGTTGGATCTCGATATGCCAATGATAGTGTCCGAATTTTTTCTTGTTCTCCAGCGGGGCCGTATGAATGAAAAAATTATAATCAGGATCATGCAATTGCACTTCCAACAATAGAAGCGCCTTTTGCAATGCCTCCACGATATGTTTCATCGTCACGTCATCGGTATCCTCAAAATAGGGCAAATGCTTCTTCGGGAATATCCGCAGCTCGAACGGCTCACGAGATACGAACGGCGCGAACACGACTGCCTCCTTGTTTTGGTATACGATCCGTTTTTTGGCCTTTATCTCCGAATCGAGCATCGCGCAATGCACGCATTTTTTATTTTTTTTATGATAATCCGCCGACCCCTTCAATGACCTGCTTACATCCGGCGGGATAATCGGGAGCGAAAGCATCTGATAATGCGGATGCGCTATGGATGCCCCCGCACTTGGACCCCAGTTATGAAAGACAGAGACATATTTCACGCATGCATCGTTTTGCATTGCCTTATATCGTTCACAAAATGCCTTAAACACCAGGCTCGCCATGACATCGCTTAGGTGCGCGAAGTTTGCCCGATGGTCGCGCGTAATCACTATCTCGTGATGCCCCACCCCTTCTGCGACGTCATATACTCCATGCCGCACAACCGTGGCGCACATATTTTTATGCGCCAATATCGGGAACTTATTGGGGATTATCTGAATGACCCAACTTTTTTCATCGGTATAAAATAATACCGGCTCATCGTTGCCGCTCTTTTGTGGATCCTCAAACGGACAGGCTGATTTTGCAACCTGCTTCCTTTTGGTCTTCGAAAAAAATTGTTCGGGCCGGGCGGCTCGCTTGGGAGCGATGACCACCCAATCGCCGGAAACCATGTCGCGACGGAATTCGGAATTTTGCATAAAATCAGAATATTTTAATTGCCGCAAGCGGCAACATTGAAATGGATTCCCGCCTTCGCGGGAATGACAATGCGCGCAGCACTTCGTCATTCCGTACTTGACCCTCGGCGTTGCTAACGATCCGTCACCTGCCTGCCGGTAGGCAGGGCTGACGGAGAGTGTGCAACGTGCCGGGATACTCGAAGCGCATAAGGTCTCGCGCTTCAAGTGATTCGGAATCTCGTGTTCATTCGGCAAGATCCTGAATCCGCCGGCTGGCGGATCAGGATGACAAACGATATAATTTATTTCTTAAGTCTATTCTCATAATACCATCTAAACACATCGTATGCCACCGGTACGGAGTTGCTTCCGCCCTCGCGCGCATCTTCGATCAGCACCAGCACGACGATCTTTTTCTCGCTCCCGATCGGACCATAGCCGGTAAAGAATGCGTTCGTTTTTTGCTTCATTGATACCTGCGCAGAACCCGTTTTCCCCGCAACCACAAACGGCAATCCCTTGAGCAAGTGGGCCGTACCATAATCCTTTTGCGTCGTTTCGATCATCCCCTTTTCCACCTCGTTCATCGAACCCGCCAAATGCGAAATATCGCGCAAAAGTTCCGGCCGTTGTTCATTTATCGTGTCGCCCTTTTCATTTACCATCTTCTTCGTCACGAACGGGCGATACATCTTTCCGCGCGTCGAGATGGATGCGATATAGTTGATCAATTCCAACGGCGTGACCGTCAGATCGCCTTGCCCTATGCTTACGTTGTATGTATCGCCCACGCGCCACGGCAGATCAGTCCGATCTTCCTTTTCTTCGATGCTCGGCAAAAAACCAACCTTTTCGCCCGGCATGTCGATGCCCGTTTTTTCATCCAACCCGAATATGTGCCAATACGACCGGAGTCGCTCTATGCCGAGCCCTTTGACGTCTTCGAACCCGCCCCCCGCGGTATAAAAATAAATGTTGCTCGAACGGGCCAATGCGGAATATACGTTTACCCAGCCATGCGCCTTCCAATCGACAAACCGCGATGGTTGGTCTGGATGATACGGGTTCGGAATCTCTATATACCCCTTCGAATACACGCTCTTCGATGTGTCCATGACCCCCTCCTGTAAAGCTGCAGTCGCAACCAACGGCTTGATGGTCGATGCGGGGTTGTACAATCCCGAAACGACGCGATTAAATAACGGCCTATTGTCATTCGTCAGATCATCCGTCGTAATACGGTTATTATCAAAGGTTGGCAAACTCACCATTGCCAATATTTCTCCCGTATCCGGGTCCATGACGATACCCGCGCCTGCGGTCCTCCCCATATTCTCCAGCTGCGACTTGAGCCGCCCGTAGAAATAGGTCTGCAAACCGCCGTCGATCGTCAAATATGCGTTATTCCCCCGCTCCGGCGCAATTTCCGTTTCCTTTCCCAAGCTTTCATTTTTTGCATTCCGATAATCGATCAGCGCACCGTTCTTTCCGCGCAGCGCATCATCGTACTGCAATTCAAGCCCTGATTTTCCTATAAGGTCATTCAAAAGCAGGTCCGAGTCGTTTTGCATATCTTTATCCGATACCAGCCCGACATACCCCGTAACATGACTGAACATGCCCGGCTCCTCGTACTGCCGCTTGAAATCATTTTCTATATGCACATCATCCACCCCCATGTTTTTTATTTCAGCAACCTGCCCGATCGTCAGATCGCGCGCGATAACCATAGAACTTTGCCGTTCAAGATCTACGCGCGATAACCATGCCCGCATTTCATCTTTATTGACACCCACAATGCGCGTAAGTTCATCCAACTCTCGGCCCTGTTCATCGGGCTGTTTCTTGAAAAAATTAGACAGGTCGAGCACTGCCCTGAATGTCGGAATATTCCGCACCAATGGCGTGCCGTTTCGATCGAAAAAGATGCCGCGCTCGGCCGGCTTTACCGTGATATCACTCACATTTGCCATGGCACGATTCTTATAAAACGCGCCTGCATTCACGCCAAGCAAAAAAACCTTTCCAACTGCAACCGAGGCCATGATTGCCGTCACCACCAACACCAGCGTAAACACGCCCCTTGCCAGCGGCATTTCCATGCAATCAAGGCTCGATGCCATATCATCAAGTACCGATTCTTCCAAAAAAAGCTCCGAATCCCGTTGCCTCCTCATATACAAAATAACGGTTAACTAATAACTTATAACTTATAACAAAATGCCTCAATAATCCAGTATTTCGTATTTACTGTTATCGGTTACGGGTTATAGGTTATAGGTCACTCTTCACTGAATGCCATTTCTTTTGGCGGGATCAGTGTGGGGTCGGTCGGGATCGTTACATGAAACACACTCCCCCGATTCAGCTGCGACTCCGCCCAAATATCTCCCCCATGGCGGCGCACGACGTTCTTTGCGATATATAACCCAAGTCCCGATCCATTAGCAACGGTCTTTTGCGCATTATCCGCGCGGAAAAACTTCGTAAAGAGCCTCTGCATTTCGTCGGCGGGTATTCCGATACCCGTATCCTTTACGCTTATTTCCACATACGGCTTGTCGTCCAATTTCTTTACCTCAACCGTTACCTCGCCGTTCTCGATATTATACTTGACCGCATTGGAAACCAGGTTTGCCACTACGATGCCCAATTTTTGCGGATCAATGGAGACCCCTACCGGATCTTGGGACTTTTTCAAATATAGCTTGATGCCCATTTCCTTTGCATACGGCATCAGCTCCGCCAGTACCGTTTCGGCAAATACGTTGATATCCATCGCCTGAAAATTATATCCATACCGCCCTTCTTCTATTTGCGATACGTCAAGCAGATCGTTGACCGTCTTCAATATATTGCCCGCTGCGATGACCCCCATATCCACCATTTCTTTCTGGCTTTCCGACAAGGTTTCTTTTGCCAATGATTCAAATATCCAATTGATCGAAGTCAACGGCGTGCGCAGTTGATGCGCCGCCACCTCGATAAACTCGCTCTTAGATTTCAACATCGCGATTTCACGGGTTCTATCATGGATGATCTTCACAAACCCCAACACCGTTCCATTCGGATCGGTGATCCGGTCCGTAGTAATGCGAAACTCGATCGACGGGTTCGTAAATGACATGTCAACGACCTGCGGATATACTCCCCCTTCCGTTCTTCGCACCACCAGCGGAGCGATCGACGGGTACAAAATCTGCGCCAATAGGGCAAACTTCGCGTCTTTTGCATTTTCCGGAGTTATCCGACTGCCCACTACTTCCGCCGCAACAAGCCCGAGTGCTTGCCCTGCCGCCTTGTTCATCATGACCACCTTAAAATTCTGATCATATGCCACCAGCCCATCGAGCAAGTTCGCAATGATACTTCCCAGCTCATTGCGCTCCAGCTTTATTTCACTATTAAGCCGAATGATGCGCGCACCATTCAAAAAAATAATGGACCCCATTACGGCAAAAATGCCTGCGGTGATCACTATCCATTCCACCCGAAGATAGAACGCGTTGATTCCCAACAACACGATTGCGAGCGGCAAAAAATACCAGAACGGTCGCATTTCCGGAGCCTTAAGATATGCTGTTTTTAGTGATGTTGGCATGGGGTTTGCGTCATTCCCTCTTGTTTTTTCATTCCCGCATCGCATTATGTCATTCCGGACCCGATCCGGAATCTCGTCATATTGCCACGAGATCCTGAATCAAGTTCAGGATGACACATCATCGGTTTATTGTAGGGTGAGGCTGTACAGCTTTCTATCGTATCGGTTAACGAACACGATCCTATCTTCCAAAACGGTCAGGTTTATCGCATCAATCGCCCGTATATCTTCTTCGTATATTGCCCGAATGCCATTGTTTGCAATGTCTATCTGATAAATGCCATCACTTACATACGCCTCCCGCTTCATATAATCGTCGGGCAATGTCAGCTTTGCAAATGCGTCCTGATCGCGCGGGATTGCGCAATACATCTGCGTCGGCGACGTTATGACGCACTTATCCGGCAAGGTAATGAACTTGATCACCGCCTGTTCGACGCCTTGGTCGTCGATGAGCGCCAATTTATGCGCGCGACCTTCCGTGGTGGTAAATTTGAGCGCGCGCGTTCCAAATGGAGCCCACCGCACCATCAATCCCCTATCGGACAAAAACTTCCTGATGTTTTTTGTTTTCAGATCAACACGCCACATATCCGATACATGCTCCGCCGATGGCCGTTGCATCATGTACAGCACGTCATTTTGTGGCCACGCCATCGTGAAATCATTTTGCGGGACCTGCACTATTTCGGAAAACTTCGCGGAATCGCTTAATCCGATCACGTCAGCCGTTTGTATGCGCAATCGCATCGAATCGCCCGCTGTAACAAAATATGCCGCATCAGTGCCTGTCGG
>MGIT01000001.1:376367-376797 GCA_001793895.1 Candidatus Wolfebacteria bacterium RIFOXYB1_FULL_54_12 | reverse complement strand
GCGCAGGCGAAGGCGAAGGTGGCGGCGGCTCCATTTCTTCCGCGCCATGTCAACAAATTCGATAATACCATCAAGAGCATTGCCGCGGCCCAGTAAAAGATGAACGGGTTATAAAGCGTTTCCGACTTTACGCTCTTTTCTTCTCTCGGGACAATGTCGACAACCTTCTCGCTGGTCTTTTCCGTCGTTACGACGACATCTGTTTGCTGCCACTGCCCGGCAGGTTGCGCTACGCGCGACGAACCGTTGAGTATTTCCACCCTTTCTGCCGCGCCAACATTGGCGGCGGTAAACAGGACTGCCAACAGCATTAATAGTGCGACTTTCTTCATGATCTTAGCCTCCTAAATTTTTAAAATCTGTTTTGGGACAAAGTGCCCCCAATCTGATTGCTGTTGTTATATAAGCATATTTTTATATAAATGTCAAG
>MGIT01000001.1:359705-376335 GCA_001793895.1 Candidatus Wolfebacteria bacterium RIFOXYB1_FULL_54_12 | reverse complement strand
GGGGGGGGGGGAGTTCATTTGCCTCTACTCTGGATACCGGCCTCCGCCGGGATGACAATGCAAAATACCGGATTCCTGTTTTCACGTGAATGACAATGCGAGGGGGTAGTGGCGCTTTGTGCACTACTTTGGATTCCCGCCTGCGCGGGAATGACAATACAAGGATGCGGGAATGACCGTGCAAGGGTGCGGGAATGGCAGTACCAAATGGGTCGTATTTTTATTCCTATTGACACGGTTTTTAAATCCATTACTATGTATCACAAATAAAGGTCATATTTTATTATTTTTATATATTAGACACTTTTAATGGCACAAGAAAATGTTGCGGCTCCTGCGCAAAATTATTTGGAGAACGAAGACCTTGTCTTCGAGATAGGCGACGAAGAGGTTGAAACGAAAAAAAGGCGCGGCGATGACGATCACGTCGGCTACGGTCAAGAAACCGAACCGGCTGATGACGACATCATCTCGGATGACGAAGAAGAGGACGGAATCGAAGAGTTTTCCGGCTTTGATTGGGCCGATGAAGAAGATATCGTTGAATAGTCCTTTAAAAAGACGCTTTACTGCGTCTTTTTTTTGTTACTTTCCTATAATTTTAGTACACTGTTAGGGAATGCGGGGGGGGGACAGGGGTATAAAGTATACGGTATGGGAGGGGGAAATAACCGATGACCTACAACCAATAACCGATAACGGGATGCGGGAAAATAACCGATGACCGATAACCAATAACCGATAACGGGATGCGGTGGGGATAATAATAACAAAAATTGATAAAAATAGTTGACTTTTAAAACCTTTTACTATGTAATTCCCTTTTATGACCAAAACAACCCACTCCTTAAAAGCTGTCGATCATGCGCGACGCAATCTTATCGTTAAAATTTCCGCCATTGCCGTCATTCTTTTTGCATCACTTGGAACCTTTGGGGTCATTCATATTGCCCGTATTGCAAAACAGCTTCCCGATCCTGAAAAGTCCGGCGGTTGGCAGATGCAGGAATCGACAAAGCTTTACGATCGTACCGGCGAGATACTTTTATATGAGATCAATGCAGAGGGAAAGCGTACAATTATTCCGTATGATCAGATTCCTAAGCAAGTAAAACAGGCGACCGTTGCCATCGAAGACAGCGGGTTTTATACGCATTCCGCCATCGATATAAGCGGTATCTTTCGTGCTTTTTTCGTGAACACACTCAGCGGTACGATAAGCCAAGGTGCTTCGACCATTACCCAGCAGTTGGCAAAAAATGCCTTTCTTACGCCGGAACGTACCTATACCAGAAAGATAAACGAAATCATTCTCGCTTTTTGGATCGAACGGTATTATACCAAAGACGAGATTCTTAATCTTTATTTGAACCAAATCGCCTACGGTGCAGGGGCAAACGGCATAGAAGCCGCCTCTCAAACCTATTTTGGAAAATCCGCAAAAGACCTATCCCTCCTCGAATCGGCCACGCTTGCCGCTATTGTTCAACGTCCGAGTTATTATTCCCCGTGGGGTTCCCATAAGGGCGAATTGCTTAAGCGCAAGGACCGCGTCTTGGAAGAAATGTATGCCGCCGGGCATATTACCCAGAGGGAGCGCGATGCCAATCTAAAAATATCCCCCCGTTTTCTTGGGCAGAATATCGGATCCATCAAGGCTCCCCATTTTTCCATGGCGGTGCGTGATTATCTGTTAAATAAATATGGGGAAGACGTCATTAATAAAGGCGGATTGAAGGCCGTTACCACGCTCGACTACGATCTACAACAGGTTGCCGAACGCGCAGTAAAAGACGGTGCGGCACGCAATACCGAATTGTATCAGGGACATAATGCTTCATTGGTCGCAGAAGATCCCAAAACCGGGCAGATTCTTGCACTTGTCGGTTCGGCCGATTATTTCGACGAAACCATCGATGGCAATTTCAATGTCGCCGTTCAAGGACTTCGCCAGCCTGGTTCATCCATTAAGCCGTTTGCCTATATGACCGCGTTTCAAAAGGGATACACCCCGGAAACCATTTTGTTTGATGTTTCAACCGAGTTCGATACGAGCGGCACGGTGAGCTATCGTCCGGAAAATTATGACCACTCCTATCGGGGGCCTATCAATATGCGCAACTCGCTTGCGCAATCCATTAACGTTACCGCAGTAAAGACCCTTTATCTTGCGGGTATCAATGACACTATCAAAAACGCGTTCGATTTCGGTCTTACCACATTGACCGACCCGAATCGCTATGGCCTTTCGTTTGTTCTTGGAGGTGGGGAAATTCGGCTTATCGACATGGTCGGCGCCTATTCAGTACTTTCTCAAGACGGCATAAAACACCAGCAGGCGCTTATATTAAGCGTTACCGACGACCAAGGGAGTGTCTTGGAAAAATATCTTGACAGATCAACACAGATCATCGATTCCCGTTATCCTCGTATGGTCAATGATATTCTTTCCGACCCCGTTGCGCGTAGACCTCTTTTTGAAAGCAGTTTTAATCTAACCGTATTCCCGGATCGCGACGTTGCCCTAAAGACCGGAACTACCAATGATTACCGCGATGCGTGGGTATTTGGTTATACACCTTCGTTGGTTGTCGGCGTGTGGGCAGGAAATAACGATAATACCCCGATGCAACAAAGTGGCGGTAGTATTCTTGCGGCAGTCCCTATTTGGAATATGTTCATGTCCGAAACACTTCCTAACTTTCCCACAGAAACCTTTACCCGTCCGGAAGCTGTTTCCGTTGCAAAACCCATGTTCGACGGAAACTACCGTTCAAATGGAGAAGTACATTCCATTCTTCATTATGTTGATCGGGAAGATCCTACCGGATCCATACCCGGCAACCCCGCACAGGATCCCCAGTATAACCTTTGGGAAGCGCCTGTACGCGCTTGGGCTAACATAAACCTATAACGACTTCGTTCGTAATAAAAAATCTCCTTAGCGGGAGATTTTTTACAAATTTTATTTTTTATTGTCTTGTCACTTTTGTCATTCCGGCCCGGAGCCTGCCCCGTACTACGATACGGGGAGCCGGAATCTTATTGAAATAACACGAGATCCCGGGTCAAGCCCGGGATGACATCAAGGATGTATTGCAGAATTAATATATCACTACTCATGTATTATTTATCGGCATGATGATGTAGAAATAATCTTGTACATTCATCGGGCGTATGATCGCGGGTTTATTATCCCCATTTAGTCCGATCGTGATGTTTTCTGTTTCGATATTTTTTATGCCATCGAACAGAAACTTCCAGTTAAATACAATTTCCATTGAATCACCCTTTATTTTTGCCGGTATCAGATACTGGTTTTCTCCCAATATCGGATTTGCCGAGAATAATTCTATGTTTTTTACCCCTTCTTTTATAATAAGCCTGATCTCATTCATCTTATCAGAGAAAGATCCTGTCAATTTCAACGCATTTATCAGCTGATCCCTATTAACCATCACCTCTATCGCCGTTTCTTTCGGGATAATTGGCTGATAATCGGGAAAATCTCCATTTATAACCCGGGAAACCAGTTCAAACTTATCTGTTCTGAATAGTATTTGGTTTGAATCAAAATAAATGGATATTTTCTCTTCGTCTTTTTCCGACATGATCCTTACCAGTTCCTGTATGGTCTTTAGCGGAACGATCATCTTCAGCTTCTGCTCTATATTTGCCTTATAACTATTTTCGTCTATCGTTCTTTCTGCAAGCCTAAAACTATCCGTAGCGGCAAACTTTATGATATTTACCTGATAATCAAACAACACACCACCCAGTTCCGGACGAATAGCGGAACCTTGACTCGCCATAACAATCGACAAGAAGGTATCTTTCAATAATCCGCTTTCCATTTGCAAATATTCCCTTTCGTTTTCTATTTTCGGAATAATAGGGAACTCCTCTTTTTTTGTTCCTTGTATTTTCGCCTGATAATTCTCCGTTTTTATGACCAAATTGTTGTTTTTCGTCTCCAAGCTGACGCGCTCGCTCTCAAGATTATTAATAATCGATGAAAGAATACTTAATGGAACCGTTATATTCCCATCTTTGATGACTTTTGCCGGAATAACGCTCGATATCGCCATTTCAAGATTCGTTACCGAAAACTTTATTTTATTTTCGTGCGTTTCTATAAGGCAGTTTTTCAGGATAGGGAGTGATGCATTTTCCGATCCGATTTTCCCGAGTGCAGTAATACCTTCTTTCAGGTTTGTTTTCAGTACGATGAGTTCCATAAAATAAAATTTGTTTGCAATGCATTCTTACTACTTCTGTTACTATATTATATTAAAAATAGTAGAAGCAGTAGTAGGGGTGTGGACAGTGTGGATAAGTGGATAACGGGTAATAGCAGAAACGGTTTTATTTAATTGTGTAATGTGGATAACAAGCGGGGAAAAATCATTTACTGTTTATAACTTCTTTTATGGAAGTTATCTTATTTCCCAGTTTTTGATCCGAAGTCAATAATGTCGAGATTTTATCGCATGCGTGCATAACCGTTGAATGGTCTCTTTTCCCCATTTTATACCCGATATCCGAGTAGGACATCCCCAAGAGATCCTTCATAAGAAACATGGCGATCTGGCGCGGTTCAACAACCTCCTTTCTTCTTCCTTGGTCGGTCAGTTCTTTTTCAGTCAGTTCAAAAAAGTTTGCAACCACCTGCATGACCTGGTTTGGGGTCACATTTTTGAATGAATGCTTGGTCGTTTTATCTATTATTTCCTCGACAATCGATTTTGTGACCTCAACACCCTTCACATCCTGATAAAACATGATCTTTTTCAGGACTCCCTCTATTTCCCGAATGTTTCGCTGCATTTTTTCCGCAATAAATTCAGCCACTTGATCGGAAACGGTCATACCCTCCTGCTCCAGCTTCTTTTTAATGATAGCGAGGCGCATTTCATAGTCGGGATAGGAAATGTCCACGATCATGCCACTGCTAAAACGGGAGCGAAGCCGTTCTTCAAGAATGGCGGTTTCGTGTGGTGGGCGATCGGAAGAAAGAATGATTTGCTTATCGTTATCATACAGCGCATTAAATGTGTGGAAAAACTCTTCTTCACTTGCCGCCTTTCCTGCTATGAACTGAATATCGTCGATAATAAGCACGTCAACCGAGCGGTATATGCGCTTCATATCCTCCATACGCCTGTTCTTTATGGAAAAGACGATGTCGTTTACGAACTTTTCCGACGGAATATATTTAACCTTAAGATTATTGCCATGGGTCTGACGGATCTGATTGCCTATGGATTGCATCAAATGGGTCTTTCCAAGGCCGGAACCACCGTAGATGAATAATGGGTTATATTTTTTACCCATATCCTTTATGACCGCAAGGGAAGCGGCGTAGGCGAGTTCGTTTGAAGAGCCTACTATATATGACTTAAAGGTATATTTTGGGTGGAGGTTTGTTTCCGGGTCTATCTTAAATTCGTCAAAGGTTGCTTGTTGCGGAGCAGAGGAACGCTCCTTTTTACCCTCTCCATGGGCTTTTTGAGACTCTGCGGGCAAGGAGGCTACCGTGTAGCGCACTTTTCTTACTGAGTCGTCAAGGGAAACAAGAATCTCGAAGATCGATTTGTGATATTTATTCTCTACCCATTCCTTTGCGAAGTTATTGGAAAGCGCTATCACCAGCTCTCCGTCCGCCGACCGGTCAAGTAGCCTGCTGTTTTTGAACCAGGTCAAAAAGTTGGGCTGGGTCATTTGTATTTCGAGCTCCGCCAAGGCGGATTTCCAGAGTTGATCGAGTTCCATAAAAATAACCGACAACCGATAACCGACAACCAATAACAGGATGCAGAAATCGAGCGGACAAGTAAAAGTAAATAACCTTACTACCTAATAAAATCATTATACAGATTTATAAAATTATAGCGAATAGTGTGGAAAAGTAAAAAAATGGGGAATAGGTGTGGATAACTCGTATGCCCCGCATAAACACTGGTTAAAATCACCCTACCCATTGACACAATATGCGGGAAAAGTTTGTGATTAGGCCATAAAAATAGTTGTCCAAGCAGTTATCCACATATCCATAAATTGTCTCTCTGTCATTCCCGCGGAGGCGGGAATCCACTTCCATTTTTAAAATCGATATTTCTTCCACTTTTTTAGAAAAAGTGGAGTCGTCGGATTCGTGTTAGAAAAATCGAATCCGACAGCCCGGCCCGTTGCACACTCTCCGTCCGTCAGCTGACGGACGGATCGTTAGCAACGCCAAGGGCAAAATCGCGAGCGAATAAAAATGACGGAATGGGCTCAGAAATTGCTTACGAACTCGAGAACTCGCCGTTGTTACGGCTCAAACAGCTCGATTTCTGAGGCAATTTCTCCTCGCCCATTTTTGCCCGCCATTTTCACAGGCTCGCAGATAAAATACGCAATCCAACCACTTGCATTTTCTAACCAATTCCGATATAGTAGACCATTATGTCAGTTACATACCAGCCAAACAAGCGAAAAAGAGCGCGAACCCACGGGTTTTTGGAGCGCACCGCAACACCGGGTGGCCGCCGTGTTTTGGTAGCCCGCCGAAGGAAGGGGCGGAAGCAGTTGACCGTTAAAAAGGCCTCTTAAACAAAAACATATTAAGTTGGCGAATTACTGCGTTGCGGGTCCCAGTTAGCTTGGTCGCCGTATGAGTAATACGGCTTCCGCGCTAACTCTCCCGCGCCTTGTACTTCACTCAACTAAATCCGTTTTAGGCAGCTCGACCGAAATGCTTGCGAAGTATTACAAGTTAAATATCGCGGAGTTTATCAAAAAAAGGCCTTCGTTCGTAAAGAAAGGTCCTTTTTTTGCAGTGAAAATAGCCGCAAACGGGCTTTCCTATAGTCGTTTTGGGGTGGTAGTGGGAAAAAAGGTAAACAAGCGGGCCACGGAGCGGAACAAGATCAAGCGGATATTCTATGAAGCAATTCGTGTACGAAATTTGCAAAATATTGCAGGAAACGATGTTTTGATCATCGTTTATCCGGAAATCAACCAATTTGCGCGGGAAGAAGTTATAAAGGCGGTAAAAGGATATGAGTTTGTGTAATAAAAAGAAACGCATGTGCGTTTCTTTTTATCCCTCTGTCATTCCCGCCCGTTCGACGGGCTTAGGGTAAAACTCCGGCGGGAATCCACCTCATTTTTAAATAAATATTTTCCCTACTTTTTTAGTAAAAGTAGGGCAAAAATCGCGAGCGAATAAAAATGACGGAATGGTCTCGTAAATTTCTTACGAAAACGAGAACTCGCCGTTGCTACGGCTCAAACAACTCGTTTTCTGTGGAAATTTATTCTCGCCCATTTGATCCGACATTTTCACAGGCTCGCATAAGGCAAACATACAGAAAGAAGCGCTTTCACGCTCCTTTCCAATATCTAATCCCCGCAACCTTCATTGTAACGCGTTTTCGTGGCAATCGGATTTTTAATATCATTTCCGCCCTCCGTGGGTTCATACCCAAGGTCTCTAAGAATAGGATAAATATAGTGTCTTTCAGCGCCCACGCTCGCCGATAGATCGCAATAGAGTTCTTTATCAGCAAAATAATCTTTTGTGAAAAATAAGATAATGATTAATGGAATAGAAAAAGCTATTCCGCACAGCAAAGATACAAATATTTTATTTAAAGTGGAATTCATAAAATCATTTTGATTTAGGAGTTAATTGGAAAAAGAAACCAATAATTAATAGTATAATACCAAGCTTAAATTGAAAAGGGTTTTTAAAATATACAATTCCATATTGCGTGCCGCCATCAAGTCTTTCAAATGTTCCACCATCAGGAAAATCTCCTAAGGCATAAGTAATTAAGAGCGTTCCTGCGATGTTTAAAAATAAGCCTATATTATTAAGGGATAAATATTTGCGCATAATTCGGGTAGGCTTTATTTTTAAACATTTCCCTTTTAAATTTATATCATCTGATAATGTATTTCGCGGACGCCTTTGACGCTTTTTATTTTTAGCACCAGTTTTTCCGCTTTTTCGCTGTTGTCTATATCGCAGAGGATTTTGATGATGGGGAGCGATCCGCGTTGTGATGGGTGAATGTGCGTGAGGTTGATGATGTTGATCCGTGCGCGGGATATGACGCTCGAAATATCTTTCAACATGCCAACCCGATCGTCTACGGTTATCTTTAGTTCGAGTTGTGGGCCTTTGCGCAATATGGATGTTTCCTGCCTGATCATTCTTCTGATGCGCTGTTTTGCCGAGGATGTCTTTGCGAACTTCAGCCACGACTCCGACGGTTTTTTATTTTTCTGTACCAAAATATCCACCAGGTCTCCCGATTGTATTTGATAATCAAGTGGAACTATTTTGTCGTTTATCTTCGCGCCTACGCAGCGGTCGCCTATTTCGCTGTGGATCTGATATGCAAAGTCTATGGGCGTCGAACCCGCGGGTAGGTCGATGACCTCTCCTTTTGGTGTTATGGCAAAGACCCGATGCTTAAAGAAATCTATCTTTAGTGAGTTCACAAATTCTTCCGGGTCCGTAAAATCTTTTTGCCATTCGCGCAGTTGGTTGACCCAATTCAATTCATCCTGCTTTGCTGAGATGTTCTTATTGCCTTCGAGAAACTTTTTTGTTGTTTTTGCCTGGCTGTATGCCCAGTGCGCGGCGATGCCGTGCTCCGCCGCATCGTGCATTTGCAATGTGCGGATCTGTATTTCCGTTATTTTTTTATCTTCGCAAAAAACGGTCGTGTGTAGACTTTTGTATCCGTTCGGTTTCGGAAGCGCTATATAATCCTTGATCTTTCCGGGCAGCGGCGGCCATAGTTGGTGCACGATGCCGAGCGCGGCGTAACATTCTTCCACTGTGGAAACGATCACGCGCAATGCGACCAGGTCGTAGATCTGGTCGAGGTTCATGTCGGAACGCAACAGTTTTTTATATAGGCTTGAAATGCGCTTTGCCCGATAATCGATCGTAATCGGTTTGATGTGCGCTTGCGCGAGTGCCGCCCGCAACACGGGTTCTACGCGCTCAAGATATGCGACGCGTTCGCCATACTTCTCCTCGACGTTTTTTGTCATCCACTCGTGTTCTTCCGGATGCAGATACAAAAAAGTAAGATCTTCAAGCTCGCCGGAAAGGTTTTGCATGCCGAGGCGATAGGCGAGCGGCGCGTATATCTCGAGCGTTTCGAGCGCGATGCGTTTTTGTTTTAGCGGCGGCATGCCACCAAGTGTGCGCATGTTGTGCAAGCGATCGGCAAGCTTGATAAAAACGACGCGCAGGTCTTCGCTGATCGCAAGAATCATTTTGCGCAAGTTTTCCGCTTGCTGGTTTACGCGATCCTTTTCCGTTTTTACCGATGTGCGGTATTTTAGATGTCCGAGCTTGGTAACGCCATTTACCAAAAAAGAAACTTCTTCCCCAAACTCTTTTCTAAGTGTTTCGAGTTTGTAGGGCGTGTCTTCTACCGTATCGTGCAAAAGCCCCGCCGCAATGGTGGTGGTGTCCATATTCCACTCGGCAAGCGTGAGCGCGGTTTGGAATACATGGTTAAAATATGGCTCCCCGGAGTTGCGCTTTTGCTGTGCGTGTTCTTTTTGCGCCGTTTGGAATGCCCTGCGTAAAAATTCCGTTTCTTCCACGGATAATGCCCCGTGCTGTGCAGTCGCTTGAGTCAAGGCTTCGAACGAGGATGACGATAGTTTATGTGGCATGCTGTGCTTGTATTACACCATACGGGGCAAGAAAAGGGAAGAAGGATAAGGGGGGAAAATAACCTATGACCGATAACTAATAACCAATAACGGGATACTGGATTCCCGTTTGCCTGCTTTCGCATAAAGCTACGGCAAGGCAATGCACGGGAATGACAATGGGGGGAGAATAACCGATGACTAATAACCAATGACCAATGACGGGGGTGCGAGGGGAGAATAACCGATGACTAATAACCAATGACCAATGACGGGGGTGCGAGGGGAGGGATGGATTAGAGATGAGAGATTAGAGATAAGAGGTGAGGAAAAGAGGGGAAATTTCTAATTACTAATTTTTAATTTTTAAATAAAATACTGGATCCCCGCCTCCGCGGGGATGACACTCAAGTGCATTGTCATCCCGTGCCACGACACGGGATCCAGTGTTTTCTGCGGTAGTGGGACAGGGATATTTATACTCTGGATCCCGGCCTCCCTGCCTACCGGCAGGCAGGCGCCGGGATGACAACCTCCGCTACTATTGTTTGTTCATTACTCGCGAAATTTACTTTTTTTCCGAAATGCGCGTTAGCGGAGTAAAAGTTGACATATCATTCTTTATATGCCATAAAAAGAATAGACCTTATACAGATAAATTTAATAGGAAATGGAGGGGTACATGAAAACAATGTCACCGAGGGAGTTTTTATTCTTTTTGTTGGGAGTGGCGGCATTCATTGCCGGGTGCTTCTATGTGGGGATGCACGTGTCTTTTCCGAAGGTACCGGTAGAGGCGTTGTTTTTCACTACCGTTATTGGGTCGCTTTGGTGGCTTTGCGCGAGAGAAATGATATGCGTCCCGCTGAAGCAGTCATTTCTGGTTGATAAGGATAACCGGGTGATTGCATATCATGATACTAATCGTTTTGTGCGCACGATGGTCCTAAAGGAAACCGGCGCGAAAATCGTACCGCATGTGTTTCGAGCTATTAACCGATCGCGCAAGATAGAGATTTCTGTCGGAGGAGTGCTTGTGCAGGTAAGCATCAGCGCGTGCACACGCGTCGCCAAAAGCCATCTGCAAAATTACTTTGACGCTTTTTTGAGCGACAAGTGGCTGCATTCGCCGGAATCCCAATTGGATGATATTCTTGCGGATTTTTTGAAGGCGCAGAGCGAGTGGATGCGCGGTGGCAATTGGCTTGTTTCAACAAGTGCCGATGCTATCAAAAATAAGCTTTCCGATTGGCTAGAGGAAAAGCTTCCGATAATAGGACTTAAGCACGTAGGGGTGGGCTGTGATATCAGCGAAGTCCCGTATGCCATATCCTGACCCACTATACTATGTGGGCCAAAGCCCGGGCAATGTGCCCGGGCTTTTTTACGGCATAATTATTTTGACATTTCTGCTCGGGTGGGATATAAGAAAAGCAGAACTTAGTTAACGGTTTTATAACCTTTATAGAGAGGAGTAGTGCCATGATACGGATGTATACGAAGAGGGCTGTTGCGAGGCGCATAAGCGCCGCTGGGTTGGCGCTTGCTGCATTTGTATTAGGTTCGATCGTTTGGATATCTTTTATCCCCGAAGGTGACATAAGCGTCCGGTGGAAAGGATCGATGGTGGCGGTCGTTGCGTTTGCCTTTATGGCCCACTCCATTTTGCTGTATGCCGGCAGTTTCAAAAGCCTCAAGCAGGCGTGCTTTCTGTCCGAAAAGGGTATCGTTGATCGGTATATTACCGAGGATGTGTATGCGCGCGAAGCGGATCTGCGCAAGGTGAAGTATTTCTGGATTGACCTTGCGCCAATGAGGGCAGTGAGGTCGATGATTTTTGCAGAAAATGGTAATGTTGTCAGGTGTAGCGTTATCGCCGCGGTTGTTCCCGATATGACCAATCTTCAGGCATATGTCGACACGTATTATAGCAGTGAAGGGATCGGTAAAAATTCCATCGTTCACGATGCTCTCAGTAAACTTCTTGATCAAGTGGCCCTCGATAAAAGCATATTGACATGCGAAGAATGTATCGGCGAAGAATTGAGGACCAATCTGCGCAAGCACGGGCTTGCCGTGACTTATCTCAATTGGAAAACCAAATCCGCCGAGCGGTTTATGAATTGAACGACCGGCAAGAAAATTGCAAAGCCCGCCAAATGGCGGGCTTTTTTACGGCACAATTATTTTGACATTTCTGCCCGGGTGGGATATAAGAAAAGTAGAACTTAGTTAACGGTTTTATAACCTTTATAGAGAGGAGCAGTGACATGATGCGGATGTATACGAAGAGGGCTGTTGTGAGGCGTATAAACGTCGCTGGGTTGGCAATTACCTTATATACGCTGATCATGATCAGTTGGATGTATGCTATCCCCAAAGATGGGGCAAGTATGCGATGGAAAGTTGCGCTGGTGGCGGTTTTCGTGCTTGCCTTTGCGTGTGGTTTCGTTTTACGGTATGCCGGCAGTTTTAAAAGCCTTAAGCGGATATGCTTTCTATCTGAGAAGAACATTGTTGATTTTTATATGACCGACGATTTGTATGCGCTTGATGCAGATCTGCGCAAGGTGAGTCATATGTTCATCAACCCCGAGAAGCACAGAATTGAACGCTCAATAATGTTTCCATCTCGGGGGGAAATTGTTCGGTGCGTTATTACGCTCGAGGTTTTGCCCGATGTCGCCAGTCTGCAGAAATATGTCGATGCGCATTATGGCGGCGCGGAACCTGTCAATCGCACCGCTGTTCGAGACATCCTTACGAGGGCGCTTAAGGATGTTGCGCTCGACCCTGCAATATGGGTTTCTATCAAGAGAAGGATACGACTAGACCTCGCCAATTATGGGCTCGTGGCAACCCGGTGCGATTGCGTAAGCAGTAATCACCGCTGGTTCCTTGGGTAGAAAAATCGGTAGAGGATATACAAAGCCCCGCTTCGACGGGGCTTTTTTACGATAATAGTGATATGAACTCCTGTTCGGTGAGAATAGGAACTCCCAACTCTTGCGCCTTTTTTGCCTTGCTTCCCGGGTCTGCGCCTACGACGACATAGCTCGTTTTTTTGCTGACCGATTCCGCCGTGCTTCCACCAAGGGCGCGGATCTTTTCCTTTGCTTCATCGCGCGACATGGTTTCGAGTGTGCCGGTGATCACAAAGGTTTTCCCTGCCAGTTTTGCATTGGCAGGTTTTTTGTCGGCAAGGAGCGTTATGCCGAGCGCTTCAAGCCGGTGCAACAGTTCTACGTTGTGCTTGTCGGCAAACCAATCGTGAATGCTTGTTGCCACAGCCGGGCCGATGTCGGGGAGTTCTCTAAGCCGGTCAATGGAAAAATCTCGCATTATATTTAGGATGTCGGATATTGTCGGTGGTATACCGTATACCGTATACCGTATACCGATTTCCTTTGCCAGTGCACGACTTGTTTCTTCGCCCACATGAATAATGCCGAGACTGTATAAAAAGCGCGATAGGCTTATTTTTTTATGCTCGTTTATTTCGCGGATGATGTTCTTGGCCGATTGCTCTCCAAAGCGCTCCAGTGTTTCTATATCGCCTTCGGTGAGGGTAAAAATATCGGCAATGTCTGATATAAGCCCTTCGTCCATAAAGCGATCGATGATCTTCGGGCCAAGACCGCGGATGTCGAATGCCGAGCGGGAAACAAAATGCCGGATGTTCTCACTGGTGCGCGCGCCGCATTTTTTATTTGAACAACGGTAGGCTACGCCGTCGCGAACGACGGGGGACCCGTCGGTCGGGCAATGGGCGGGCATGGAAAACACACGCTCCTTGCCGGTGCGCATATCCTTGAGCACTTCCGTTATTTGCGGTATGACATCGCCGGCGCGGCTGATGACGACCGTGTCGCCGATCTTCAGCCCAAGGCGTTCTATTTGGTCGGCGTTGTGCAGGGTCGCGTGCGATATGGTAACGCCGCCCACGGTCACCGGGCGCATAATGGCGACCGGTGTGAGCACGCCGGTTCGGCCTATCTGTACCTTTATGTCTTCAACGACTGTGGTCGCTTCGACGGGGGAAAACTTGTAGGCAATGCCGCCGCGCGGGGCCTTTCCTACTACGCCAAGCGTGTTCCATGTCGCGTTGTCGTTGATCATGACCACGATACCGTCGATCTCGTAGTCGATTTTTTCGCGATGCGTGTCCCAATAGTCGCGAAAGGCAAACACTTCTTCGAGTGTGGCGAGGGGTTTGTTGTGCGGATTGGTTTTAAAGCCCAGTGCCTTTAACAAAAGGTGCTCTTCTTCGTGGGTCGTTTGGCCCATGTCGGTGACGAGGGCATATTGATATGAATCAAGTTTGCGCGATGCGGTCACTGCGGGGTCGAGCTGGCGCACGGAGCCTGCGGCGATGTTGCGCGGGTTGGCAAATGTTTTTTGGCCTTTTGCCCGCTGTTCTTTATTGATGCGCTCGAATTCCTTTTTGGTCAAAAATACTTCGCCGCGTACTACGATGCGGTTTGTGTCGAAATTGAATTTGTTTTCGGGGAGGCCCAGTTTTTTGGCGTTTGCTTGCGCTTCTTTAGCGGAACAAATGGTCAGCGGGATCGCTTCGACCGTTTTTATATTTTGGGTCACGTCTTCGCCGATGAGACCATCGCCGCGGGTGGAGGCTTGCACAAATGAGCCGTTTTCGTAGACCAGCTCGATGGCAAAACCGTCGATCTTTAGTTCACCGTAGAATGGGTATACGGTATACGGTATACGGTATACGGTATGGGAGGGTGACACTTGCTGTAGATAATTTTCGTTGCGTTTCATCCAGTCGCGCATATCGTCTTCGGAGAACGCGTCGTTGAATGAAAGCATTTGCTTTTCATGGGGGACCTTTTTAAACGCCTTTAGCGGTGTGCCGCCGATGCGCTGGGTGGGGGAATCGGACGTGATTAGGTCCGGGAACTGTTGTTCAAGGTCAAACAGCTCCTTTTTGAGCGAATCAAGCGCCGCATCGGATATTTCTTGCGTGTCGAGGACATGGTAAAGATACCGATGATGGTTGATCGTTTTGCGGAGCTGGTCTATGCGAATTTTTGCTTCGGAACTGGTCATGAAGGGATTTGAGACAATGTCATTCCCGCGAAGGCGGGAATCTATAAAATAAGGAGTGGATTCCCGCCTTCGCGGGAATGACAAATATGCCATTAGTATACCACATTGCGACGAAGCGGTTGACAAAATAATGGCCGTGGAATAGAGTAATATCTTACGGCGAAGTGGCTTGTTAGTATCGCTGGTCGTACCTTGTAACATATCCAATGGGTTTTAGGATGCGGGATTAACTCAGTCAGGTAGAGTGCTTGCGCGTAGGTGACGCGACGCCCCCTCCTCGTCGCGGTGTTCGCCAACGGCAAGTTGTCGGGGGTTCGAATCCCCTGTCCCGCTCCATTTTAACCATTGGAATATAAGAAATGTGTCGAGGGGTAGCTCATTATAGGAAGAGCACCTTTGCGTTGCAAAGGAGGTTGGAGGTTCAAATCCTTCCCTCTCGACCACAAGTTTCCCACTTGGTAGCAAGGGCACACTTTGGGTGATCCCCAAAGAGGAGTCGCTTGTCCGAACGTGTAGAACGGCTATGGTTGTTTGGTACTGGAGAGCTGCCAACCAAAAGTGTCGTTCGTGCTACGGCTTACCAAGCCGAAGTGCGCGTATCGGATGCAGTATCCGGAGCGGCAGTGGGAATCATTTGTTCAAAACGACCTTTGGGTCGTTTTTTTGTTGCATACCGTCATCTCATTCATAACAATGTAACGACGTCCGACGTCGTTACATTTTGTATTGTTACTTTCGATTACGAAACTCAAAAGAGTTTCGTAGTTCAAGAATTATCACGCACTCCGATGCGGGATCCAGTGTTTAAATAATCTGATGTTGTAAAAAAATGGACCCCGGCCTTCGCCGGGGTGACATCATGCGCGTGTGCTTATTCAGTTGACTCTTCTTCCTCTTTGCCCTCGGGCTTCTTCCAGCTTGCCCAGTCGCAATCCGGATAGCGGGAGCAGCCATAGAACGATCGTCCGCGTTTTGATTTCTTTTTTACGATATCGCCTTGGTTGCACTTCGGACATTTGCCGAGAGCCTTTTCTTCTTCCGTGAGAATCTTTTTCGTATTGCGGCACTCGGGGAAACCGGAGCAGGCGAGAAACTTTCCGAAACGACTGTATTTGATAAGCATCTGCTTGCCGCAGAGTGCACAGAGTTCATCGGAAACTTCCAGCGCGCGCTCGATCTTCGGGACATCCTTCATTTTTTGTTCGAGATTTTTTTCGAACGGGCCGTAAAATGCGCGGATCACTTCCTGCCACTGTTTGTGGCCCTCGGCGACTTCGTCGAATTCATCTTCCATCTTTGCGGTGAACTCGACATCGACGATCTGCGGAAAGTGGGCCACGAGCATGGCGTTGACCGCTTCGCCTATCTCTGTCGGCTTGAATCGGCGTTGATCAGTTTTTTCAACATAGTTGCGCGTTTGGATGGTCGAGATGGTCGGCGCATACGTCGACGGGCGACCGATGCCGTGTTCTTCGAGTACCTTGATGAGTCCGGCTTCGTCGTAGCGCGCGGGTGGTTCGGTGAAGTGCTGGATCGGCATGATCTTTTCCGCGTGCATGGGTTCGCCTTCCTGCAATGACGGCATGATCTTTTCTTCGCCACCGGTCGGCATGATCTTTTGGAAGCCGTCGAACACGGTCACCGTGCCGCTTGCGCGCAAGCCAAATGTTTTATGTGCCGCTACATTTATTCCTTTGATCTCTATGGACGTTGTCTTGAAGACTGCTTGTGGAAGTTGGGAAGCCATAAACCTGCGCCAGATCAATTCATAGAGTTTCTTAGCTTTTGGATCGTCATTGATGGCAAATAATTCCGGCGAGAGTGCCGGGTTGGTGGGGCGAATGGCCTCGTGCGCTTCTTGCGCGAGTTTTGACTTTGTTTTAAATGCGCG
>MGIT01000001.1:352375-359697 GCA_001793895.1 Candidatus Wolfebacteria bacterium RIFOXYB1_FULL_54_12 | reverse complement strand
CGGTCGCGTATTGTTCGCCAAGATTTTCGATGATCCACTTTTTTGCGCCTTCAAGTGATTCTTTGGAAAGGTTCACCGAGTCGGTGCGCATATAAGTGATCAAACCCTTTTCATACAGACCTTGCGCGATGGCCATGGTCTGCTTTGCGGAAAATCGCAGTTTTTTACTGCCCTCCTGCTGGAGCGTGCTGGTAGTGAACGGTGCGAGCGGGTTCTTTTTGGATTCGCGCGCCTCTATTTTCGCGACGGAAAAGATCGATGCGGATAGCTGGTCTTCTATTATATGTGCCGCTGCTTCCGTGGGGATGTCAAACTTGCCCAGTGTTTTTTCGTCTACGGCAACAAGATTGGCCTCCATGTTTATATCCGAACCCTTTTTTACAAAAAGGGCCGACATGGTCCAGTATTCTTCGGCGATGAATTTTTTTATTTCTTCTTCTCGGTCACAAATAAGGCGGAGGGCAACCGATTGCACGCGGCCTGCGGAAAGGCGCTTCATGACCTTTTCCCAAAGGAACGGAGAAAGTTTGTAGCCGACCAGGCGATCGAGTACGCGGCGCGCCTGCTGGGCGTGCACGAGCGCTTCGTTGATGGCGCGCGGATGCTTGAGCGCTTCTGCTATTGCGGTCTGGGTGATCTCGTGGAATGTGATGCGCTGTATTTCGGATGCCGGGCGATCTTTGAGTTTGAGTGCCTCGGTCAAGTGGTAGGCGATAGCTTCCCCCTCGCGGTCTTCGTCGGATGCAAGAATGACAATGTCGGCCTTTGCCGCGTCTTTCTTTAGCTGGGTGACCCGTTTTTTTGCCTTAACCGGGATGATGTAGCTCGGCTCAAAGTCGTGCTCGACGTCGATGGCGAGCTTGCTCTTTGGCAGATCGCGAATATGGCCGAATGACGATTCGACCTGATATCCTTTGCCGAGAAACTTCGATATTGTTTTAGCCTTGGTCGGTGACTCTACGATGACGAGTTTCATGTGTTGTGATAAGCTTCTAAACTTTTCTCAAATAAATGACGTGCTAAATGCGATTATTTCCATCAACCCGCTCGCGCCGTGCACTCGCTTTGCAAGTGTACGGCTGCGCTTCCGCTTAGGTTTCTGGAAAATAAGCACATTTAGCCCATTAACAGATTTTATTCTATATACTATATCCGTGTTCTGTTTCTTTTACCAACTCCGCCATAACGAGCGAAGCGAGTGCTGCATTGATCGCGCGTGCCTCCATAGTAGTGAGTTCGGCAATTTTGTCAATTGAGAGCGGTTTTCCTGCCACCGTGAGCGTTTCCATGATCGCCTGCTCCACGGGGGTTGCTTCTTGTGCGAATAGAAACTGTTGCGGGGAAGGCTGGGGCTTTGGATCGATGCCGAGGTCTTCATATATATCGCTCGCCGCGGTGACCAGGCGCGCGCCATCGCGAACGAGTCGATGGGAACCGATGTAATTAGGGTGGTCTGCGGGGCCCGGCACTACAAACACCTCCCGGCCTTGCTCGAGCGCAAATCGTGCAGTTGCAAGCGTTCCGGAGCGTTCGGGTGCTTCGACTACTATGGTAGCTACGCACAATCCGCTTACTATTCTATTACGCTCGAGGAATTGGTTAGGGTATGCGGGTGTGCCTGCGGGATATTCGGAAAGTATGGCGCCACCGTGAGCCAATAGGTCGTTTGCCAGCGAAGTGTTTTGCGCCGGGTAGACATTGTCGAGCCCATTTGCAAGAACGGCGATCGTTTTGCCGCTCGCTTCCAGCGCTCCCTTGTGTGCTACGGTGTCGATACCCATGGCCAATCCGCTTACGATAACAATTCCGCTTGCGGCAAGATCACGCGCGATGCGCTGGGCCATCGCCTTGCCTTGCGTGGTCGCCTTGCGGGTGCCGATGATCGCTATGCAAATCGAATCGGGGTGCGGCAGCTGCCCGCGACAGAATAAACGTGTCGGTGGATCCGGTATTTCTTTAAGCAGTGCAGGATACCGGCTGTCATCAAAGGAAACGTGCCCGATGATCTTTTTCATATCACTATAGTATATCCTGTGCGCTAACATTTAACAGCGCGTGCGGTTGGCATAACGTTCGTCGCAGGGTATACTACATATTATATGGATCCTAAGAAGCATTCCTTGCGTGCGCTTGCCGTTGCACTGGCCATCGTTTTTGCATTGGCCGGATGTATTTGGTATGTGCGCAGCGATATAGAAAAGCGCACCGGTGAAATAAGCCAAATGCGTTTTGCTATGCAGGATAGGGAAATGTCCGTAGCGGCTTTAGCCCGCCTGCAAAGCGATGCGGAAAAGGCGAATCGGTATTTGCCGTATGTGGAACAAATGCGCACGACCCGCGAACAGCTTCTTGGGTTTTCTACCGACATTTGGTTTCTTGCCCGGCAGGCAGGGTTTTCCGGAACACCCAAGTTTGAAGAAGCGGGTGCGCCAATTGTAGGGGACCTGCAAAAAACCAATTTTTCCCTGATGCTTGAAGGACGTGGTGAAAACGCCAACCTTGGAACCTTTTTTGAGCTGGTGGAAAAAAGCCCCTATATTGTACGGTTTGAATCCGTCAATGTTTCGCGGGAGGGTGCCGTTGTAAATATTTCCACGGAGGGATATGTGATATCATTCAAATAATATGTTGATGTTGTCTGAAAAAAATAAAAAAATCATCTTAACATCCGTTGCTGCTGCGGGGATTTTCCTTGTGCTCGTCGCGGTAGTCGTCTCTACATTCGGGTTTATGCGCGATAGTTTCGAAAAGACCGTGGGCGAGCTTGGTGGGGCGGGGAGCGGGGATGTTCATTTTGAACTCGAAAAGGCGGATGGGCTTGGAATCGTAGCAGAATAAAGGGTGATATTGATTTATTACCCAAAGCGGTGTATATTTTTTGTTACTTGGGCGTGTAGTTCAGTGGTAGAACGCTGTCCTGATAAGACAGAGGTCGAAGGTCCGATTCCTTCCACGCCCACTAATTAACTTATAACCAATAACCTATAACGAAGGAGTGCGTAAGGATGGTTAATTAAAAAAAGGGCCTGTAGCTCATTTGGTTAGAGCGCTTCGTTGACATCGAAGAGGTATCCAGTTCGAATCTGGACAGGCCCACTTATGCAATATGTAAGAATACTGCCATATCTTTGGCGGTATTTTTATTCTAAAAGGGCTTAAATGCAGCCCCTTGACAAGACTCTTTTTGTATGATACTCGCCAGCTTGACACCGTTGGGAACCCCTGTTAGCCTTATAGCACGATCCTCGATAAGGGGATTTTGTATTGCAACATGAGCAGTAGTAAACGATTTTTAATCGTATTCGCCCTTCTGGGCGCTAATGCCCTCTTTGCGATGAAAGATCTTTCATTCGCTACCCAAGCGGCCAATCCTGCCGGGATCATCCCGAATCAGGACATACTGGCACTTGAAGGAGCGGTTGTCGCGCAGGCAGCAATGCCCCAGCGAGAACCGATCGTTTATGCGGTTGACGAGAATGCTGCCGGACAGAAGTTCCGCAGTGTGACGGTCACCGGATATTCAAGTAGCGTCAATGAAACCGATAGCACCCCGTTTCTTACAGCCTCCGGGTCGTATGTGCGGGTCGGAGTTGCTGCAAGCAACTTCATGCCATTCGGTACCAAGTTCAAGTTGCCGAAACTCTTCGGTGACCAGGTGTTCACGGTTGAAGACCGTATGAATGCCCGATACAACGGAACCAACTATGTAGATATTTGGTTCGCGGAAAAGTCGGATGCGATCCGTTTCGGAACACTTCCGGCGCAAATGGAGATCTTGTAAAGAGGTACCACCTATTCTGTAATCAATTAATATGTGAATGAAAAGGGCCGCGAAAGCGGTCCCTTTTGTTTTTGACAACTGTATTAATGTATGGTATTAAATATTTAGATATATCTTTGATAACAACATAAGAGGAGGGGGATGTATGGATTCATTGCAAGATCTTATTGTGGGGTGGGTTCAGAATGTGCGGGCCTATTTCGACCCTGATTATCGGCGACCATTGCCTACGCCCGAAGCGGCGGAGCAGTGGTTTACTCAACGGTGTATGTTCGGGAGAACGACGCCCAAACAAAAGCAGGCGATCCTCAAGATAGTCCTTGATGAGATTCGGAAGAGCCGGGAATCGTTTGGATTTTTACTGGAAGATCGGCACATATACAAGGAAGAGCAGTTCTTCCTGTATATTGTCGAGTGCTCCCGTGGAACAGATGCCATACGAGCCATGGGCTTCGACAATGCGCTCAAGCATTTTGCGGTGAATATGGATATATTCTTCCGCAGCACCAGCGAGTACTATTTCAAGCGAGAAAAGGGTAAGCCCGGGTCACGCATGAAATACCGGTGCCATATGGAAGCCGTACGTGCGGGCGTGTTGAGGGAGATATTCAACGACGGATTGTAGGCAGTGATCTTGCGGTAAAATGCCCACTCAAAAAGATGAACATAAATCCGGGCAACAATGCCCGGATTTTTTTATGCAATGTTAAATGTCACCGTGCGTGGATCTTCGCCTTTGAGTAGCTTATCCACCATTTCTATTTCGGCAAGAATGCCGTCGAGGAGGTCGTAAGATTTTGCTTCTTCGTGGGTGACCCACGCATATTTCACTGCGTCTACATCGAGCTCCACCTCGCCTGAAGCATACGGGCAATAATAACTCAACACGATAACGGGCATGCCGTCGGGCCGAATGAATGCCATATCAAGCAAATAATCCACCTTACCTACTTCAAGGCCCACTTCTTCGCGAATTTCGCGGCGCAGGGAACTTTCCATGGCAAAATACCAATGATCCGCGGTCGTCTTTGGTGTGGTCGTGTAATCGTTTGTTTCCAAGCCGCCACCCGGAACGGTCCACTTGTCTGGGAATGCCTTTTATGCGGACTTCGCTTGGTTATAAGAAAGCGACCATCTTTATGAACAATGGCAGTCGATGCGATGCGGTGATCCTCCCTGTTTGCTTGTTCCATGCAAGCAGTATATAGGAAAAGCAAAAGACCCCTTAAGGGGTCTTTATGGGCGCACTCGGCCGGGCTCGAACCGGTAACCTCCCGCGTGACAGGCGGGTGCTCTAACCAATTGAGCTACGAGTGCAAAATAACCTACAACCTACAACCTACAACCTATAACCAATAACAAGCATGCGGGCGGCTAAGAATGCAGAATGCAATGTGAAACTATTGTATAGAGAGAATGGAGTTTAGTCAATTGATGATAACCGATGACCAATAACCTATAACCGATAACGGGGATGCGGGGGAATAACCGATGACCAATAACTGATAACGGAATACTGGATTCCCGCCTGCGCGGGAATGACAATGCGGGGGGTGCCCGCCAGCTGGCGGATTTGGGTTTCTGAAAAACAATTCCATTTGGCGTATGGATCAGTTGACATACCCCATGGGGGTATATAAGATACTGACATGAGCGGCTCAAAAAAGGTATTACAAAAAGACATCGCCAATCGTTTGGCCCGCATTGAGGGTCAGTTGCGCGGCATTCGCGGCATGGTAGAAGAAGAGCGTGATTGCATCGATGTTATTACGCAGATCAGCGCCGTTCGGCAATCGTTAGCCTCGTTGAGCTCCGAGCTGTTAAAAGAGGACGCGCGATGCAAAAATCTGAGTGAGGAATATATAAAAGCTTTGTTTAAAATAAATTAATTAAGTATGTCATTCCGAGCGAATCCGTCAGCCGACGGAGAGTGTGCAACGTGCCGGGATACTCGAAGCGCATAAGGTCTCGCGCTTCAAGTGATTCAGGATCTTGCGAAATAAACGCGAGATTCCGGCTCGGGGCCGGAATGACATCTGCTACAGTATGAAAAAACCAATTGAAGTAACATTTGAAAATTTTAAGGAAGTAGTGCTGGAGTCAGGCAAGCCGGTGCTGGTGGATTTTTGGGCGCCGTGGTGTGGGCCGTGTGTCATGATGGGCCCCATACTCGATGTGATCGCAAAAGAAATGGGTGACCGGTTAGCGGTAGCTAAGTTGAATGTCGATGAACCGACCAGTCATGAAATAGCGTCCGAGTACCACATCCAGAGCATCCCGAACATGCAGTTGTTCAAGAATGGGCAGGTGGTCAAACAGTTCGTGGGCTATCGTCCGCAGGAGGTATTAGAGGAGGAATTGAGGGAAGCGCTCATGGGTGACAGACTATAAGGACAAATGTGTCATTCCCGCGGAGGCGGGAATCCAGCATAAACAGGAATGGATCCCCGCCTTCGCGGGGATGACAATGGTTTGGGGTTTGTTTTTTATCCTGATATAATCAGGTACAATCAACATATGGAAACGAAAAAACAGGAAGTGCAGATATTTGATACGGCGATCATTGGTGCCGGGCCGGCTGGACTTTCCGCGGCGGTGTATCTTTCCCGCTATGCGTTGAGCCCGATCGTCATCGGCGATCTGTTTGGCGGAACCGCGACCAAGTCGCATGAAATAGGAAACTGGCTCGGTGATGAAAAGATCACCGGATTTGATTTTGCAAAAAAAGCGACCGAGCATGCAAAAAGCTACGGCGTGCCGTTTTCGGTCGCGCGTGTACGGGGTATAGAGCGGGAAAATCTTTTGTTTGCGCTTGAACTGGACAATGGAGAAACAGTGCATGCACGCACCGTACTGCTTGCGACCGGCATTGAACACCGCCACTTGAATATTCCCGGAGAAAAAGAGTTTTCCGGCAGGGGCGTTTCTTTTTGCGCTACATGCGACGGGTTTTTCTTTACCGACAAGACCGTTGCAGTCGTCGGCGGCAGTGATAGTGCCGCCATTTCTGCTTTGTATCTCGCCGACATCGCCGCAAAAGTGTATATCGTATACCGCGGCGGCGCATTGCGAGCGGAGCCATTTTGGAAAAAACGAATAGAAGAAAATGAAAAAATAGAGGTCGTGTATGATACGAACATCACAGAGATACAAGGAGCGGAAACGGTTACTGCCATTGTGCTGGATCGCCCTCACAACGGAGCGCAATCAATAGCGGTGGATGGCGTGTTTGTCGAGATTGGCGCCGATCCGAAAATCGACTTTGCCGAAGCATTGGAATTGCATGTCGATAACGAAGGGTATGTCGAGGTAAATAAAAGCTGCATGACTTCGACCGACGGCGTGTGGGCCGCGGGCGACATTACTACGGGTTCGGACAAGTTCAAGCAGATCGTAACTGCTGCTTCCGAGGGAGCTATTGCGGCAAATAGCATTCAGCTTTGGCTGAAAAAATAGGGGGAAGAGTATGAGGTATAGGGTATACGGTATGGGGGAAGGGTATGAGGGTATAAAGTATACGGTATACGGTATGGGAGGGGGA
>MGIT01000001.1:335698-352360 GCA_001793895.1 Candidatus Wolfebacteria bacterium RIFOXYB1_FULL_54_12 | reverse complement strand
GATGCGGGGAGGGTTGAGATGAGAGGTTGGAGGTGAGAGATAAGAGGGAGGGGTGTCATCCTGAACTCGTTTCAGGATCTTGTGAGAAAGAAACGAGATTCCGAATCCGCCAGCCGGCGGATCGGAATGACAATGCGGAGGGGAAAAGGTATAGGGTATGGGAGGGGGAAAGCGATGTTATATGCTTTTTGTTGTATTGTCATTCCCGTGAAAACGGGAATCCAGCACCTCATCCTTTATTAAAAGAGCGGTGCGGTTTATAATGAAATTATTATGATGAAATTTTTGACCAAGAACATGCTCTGGGCCATTGGGATCTTTTTTGTGATCGCGATTTTGTTTTCACTTGCGTACAAGGAAACCAAAGAGCCCATTCAAATGACGCTCGATCAGGTTGCCATTAAAATAAACGCAAATGAAGTTTCCAAGATAACCGTAAATGGCGATGAGCTTGCGCTCGAGCTGAAGAATGGTGATCTTGGTGTTTCCAAAAAGGAAACCGAGGCAGGATTGACGGAAACACTCAATAACTATGGCGTCGCTCCCGAAGCGCTGCAGCAGGTCAGCTTCTCTATAAAGGAGGAATCGGGATTCAAATTTTGGATGGTCATGCTGCTTCCGATATTGTTACCGATCTTGATCATCGGCGCGGTATTCTTTTTCATGTTCCGGCAGGCAAAGGGCGGAGCGAATCAGGCGTTCATGTTCGGCAAGGCAAAGCTGAAAATGTTTATACCGTTTAAAGGAACAGTTTCGTTCGATGACGTTGCCGGACTTAAAGAAGCAAAGCAGGAGTTGATGGAAGTAGTCGATTTTTTGAAAAATCCGAAGAAATATCTCGAAATGGGGGCAAAGATCCCGCGCGGGGTTTTGTTGCTCGGAGCGCCGGGCTGCGGCAAGACGCTGTTGGCGCGGGCAGTTGCCGGACAGGCGGGTGTGCCGTTTTTTCACATATCCGCTTCTGAGTTCGTGGAAATGTTCGTAGGCGTCGGTGCTTCCCGCACGCGCGATGCGTTCGAGACCGCCAAAAAGGCTGCGCCGTCCATTTTGTTCATCGATGAAATAGATGCCATCGGCCGCGAGCGCGGCGCGGGCGTGGGCGGCGGACATGATGAGCGGGAGCAGACATTGAACCAAATTCTTGTGGAAATGGATGGGTTCGATAAAGACACGAACGTTATCGTATTGGCGGCAACCAATAGGCCTGACGTGCTCGACGCCGCGTTGTTGCGGGCTGGGCGGTTTGATCGGCGCGTGATGGTGGATCTGCCCAACATGGAGGATCGTGAAGCGATCTTGAAGATCCATGGGCGCGGCAAACCGTTGGCAAAGGATGTCGACCTCAAGCAGATTGCAGTGCGCACCCCGGGGTTCTCCGGAGCCGATCTTGAAAACATCATGAACGAGGGGGCTATTCTTGCGGCACGCAAGAGTGAAAAGCAGATTCCCCAGCTCGATCTGTATGAAGCGATCGAAAAAGTGCTACTTGGGCCGGCGCGTAAGAGCAAGGTGTTCTCGCAGCGCGAGCGCGAGATTACGGCGTATCATGAAGCGGGGCATGCGCTTGTGGGCTCTTCGTTGAAGGATGCCGATCCGGTACACAAGATCTCTGTTATCGCGCGCGGACATGCGGGTGGATATACATTGAAGTTGCCGCTCGAGGAAATGTTCCTTAAGACGCGCAAACAGTTTCTTGCGGAAATGGCCACATTGTTTGGCGGGTACGTAGCGGAGCGGTTGATGTTTGGGGACAATACGACCGGAGCATCAAATGACCTTCAGCGTGCATCGGAGATGGCGCGACGGTTGGTGACCAAATACGGTATGAGCGATAAGCTTGGTCCGCAGACCTTCGGGAAAACGCAGGAGCTTGTGTTCCTCGGAAAGGAGATAGGGCATGAAAAGAATTATTCCGAAAAGACAGCTGCGGAGATCGACGCCGAAGTAAAGCAATTTATCGACCATTCGTATCAGGTCGCAAAAAAGATCGTCAGCTCGCGCAAGGACGCGCTTGAAAAGATCGCAAAGCGACTCATTGAAAAGGAGACGCTTGAAAAAGAGGAGTTTGACGCGATGCTGAAGGAGTTGAAAGTGAAGAAGGCGTGAGCGCGGAGCGCGAGATGTGAGACGAGAGGTATGAGGTAAGTAATCAAAAAGCGGTTCGCTTATGCAAACCGCTTTTTAGTATCCTCAAGTTTCTTAGCATTGTCATCCCGTGCTACGATACGGGATCCAGTATTCCTGTATTACGATGATAGAAGTTTACTCTTTTATCAATGGATGGTATCGGAGTTGTAGATAGAGGATATCAATGACTCCTTGGGTAAACTTTGCCACCTCGGCATTGTCTATGCGGTGAAAGAAGTTTTCTTTTCTGGAAAAGAAAACAACAGAATCTCGAAAGGAGGTAAGTATGCATGATCCGGTGATCCTTCCTGCCATAAAGCGCGCAGAACCACTCCTGCGCTTGATTGATGTCTTCAATGCTTCCTCTACTATCGAGCGGAAAAGGTGTAGCGCCTCGGTACTTCCCACTCCTTTTAATACGATACCCTTTACCGCGATCGCTTGCTGCCATTTAAGCAGTCCTGCTTCTTTATGTAATAAATATCTGATTTCTTCGTCCGATTCAATCGAATATACAATATCCCCTTTTCTTAGGCTCAGCATTTCTTCGAGAAGCGACCTGATTTGATCTGTGGCTTGCGCAACATGTTTCACGCCATGGTGTTGCAATCGTTCATCAGCTAATCGATAGGTTAGCCTGCTTTGGCTAATAAGCTCCTTCTGTATCAGCGATCTTGTTGCATTGTATATGCTTGTGCGGGCGAGGCGCACCTCTTTCGCTATCCGAGAGATGGATGCTCCTTGTGTTTGAGACGCTAAAAATCGGGCTACCCTTTCTTCGGTTGGGGTGAGAACTATATATTCATTTATGGAAGCATTCTTTTTGCGCATATGTATATATGTACATAAATTGTACACTTTTTTACATGCATGTAAACCCGTGTGTATTCTTTATGTAGATACATTTTCAAATTAATAGTGAAAGGAGGAATGTACGAAGGATGGGAGGGGTAGCATCTCAAAAGGTGCCTTATTCGAAGATATCGACTTTGGGTAAAAATTTATTTCAGGAGAGGAGTTGCGCTTCGCGAACCTGCTCAAGGCCTATATTCTTAAACCTAATTGGCTTACATAGCCGCTCACCAGAAAAGGAGACGCATCATGGCTCTTGGCTTTGAGGGAAGCAAAGGTATTTTGACCGAGGATGGGGAAAGCGGGCTTTCAAGAAACATCAGGCCAACTTTTCAAGAACTGACATGGTGGGCAGCGAGGCGCGAGTTGTCGTTTGATGAGTTCATACTGGAAGTCAGGAGGCTTCCTTTGCGAATGAGCGTTTCGGCGTTTGCTAATGACCGGTGCGATTTTGGATGTCCTTATTGCTATTTGCGCAAGCGGGATGCATTCTCCGAGGCATTACCAACCGCGCAAGAAATTGCTTCGATTGCTAACGAGATCGGGGCCGCGGACTTTTCCATCGTCGGGATGGAACCGCTCGAAACATGGGACCGTACGAAGCTTCTTTTGCAAAGCGTAATGACGAACCGGAAGGCGATGATCACCAATACCCGGCATTTGACGCCCGACATCGCCCGATGGCTGGGGGAAAATGATATTCGCACCGACTTCAGTATAGGTGGGTCTAAAAAGGGATATGAAGCCACCTTGCAAAAGGCGCGCCTTCTTGCCGATGCGGGTGTTAAGGCAACTGCATCGTGCATAGTCAGCTCCGGCGGAGTGAATCCCTACGAGATTATTAAGGATATCTCCGGCCTTGGGTTTCCTATGATGTTCTTCCCACTCTGCGATATCGGAGAGCTGGCTGCGGAAAGCAATAAACGATTTTCGCGGTTCATGAACTCGCTATGGGGAGAGAAGTTGACAACTCCCGTCATGGGTAAGACCGACTTCCTTTCGCCAGACCTTCTTCGTTTGTCGTGGAAAGAGCATTTCGGTGTCGTTAATTTTTCCGATCTGCGTATCGATTTAGACGAAGGTTTTCTCGTCAGACAGATTTCTAAAAACCTTCTATTCGGCGTGTATCCATTCCCTGGAGAATTTATCAACCGGATCCGCATTGACGCGGATGGCGCCCTTACTACTTGTCAGCATATGCAAGTTTCTCTTCGGGAGCGGATGGCGGTTGTTGGATCTCTTCGTCTTCAACCCGCCCGATGGTTGGAGCTCGAGGATATCTCGGCATATCACCGACAGTATTGGGAGAATTATCGCCGAGGGTAGCGTTCCTTCAATGGCGCATCTAATACGGGCTTCGCAGATCATGCGAAGCCCGTTTTTTATGGCAATTTACGAACAAACGAAGTATAATTGGTAGTATACTAAATCAATTGTTCTATTTATCATGGCAAGAGTAAAAGATAAAGAAAAAGCTATCCAGTTAAGACTTACAGGTAAGAGCTATAGCCAGATAAAATCTGAATTGGGAGTAAGTAAAAGCACCTTGAGTGGGTGGCTTAAAGAGTACCCATTGTCCAAAGAGCAATTTGGAGAATTAAATGTTGTTGAGCGAAGAGTGGAGAGTTATATATCGACTTGTAAAATACGGAAAGAACAAATTCTCAAAGAGGTATATGACAAGGAAAAGAAAGAAATATTTCCGCTTTCAAAGAGAGACTTATTTGTTGCCGGATTGTTTTTGTACTGGGGGGAGGGCGGGAAGACAGACAAAGGTTCGCTTGTTTTATCAAACACAAATCCTGCAGTGATCAAGTTCGGCGTGTATTGGATGGAAAATACTTTAGGAGTAAAAAAGGATAAAATCACGGCGCGGCTCCATTTATATAAAGATATGAATATTGACGACGAAATTAATTTTTGGTCGAAGGAATTAGGATTCAAAAAAGATCAATTTAGTAATCCGTATATTAAGAATTCCAATAAAGCTGCATTGACCTACAAGGTTGGTTTTGGTCATGGAACTTGCAATATAAGGATTGGGAATGTTATCTTACGTAATAAAGTACTAATGGGATTAAAGGCGGTCGAAGATCACTTTAATGCTAAAAAGTAGATATTATACGCGCCTATAGCTCAGTTGGTAGAGCGGTCGCCTTATACGCGATTGGTCCTTGGTTCGAGTCCAAGTGGGCGCACAATATTAAGCGGGATTGATTTTTTTCTCAGTGCGTTATTTCACAGATAGTGCGGTCTGCTTAGCCTACGGCGGATATCGTCTTCGTAGTAATCATTGGGGTAGTATGTATCTGAAAAATTCAAAAATTTTTATAAAAACAAACATCGCCGATATTATCGGCGATGTTGTGCGGATTCCACGAGACCTACTTCTTTATTGAAGACGCGTGCTATTTTAGAAAGTGTCGTAATAGAAACGCTGTGTGTTCCCGACTCAATGCGTGCAATGACCGATTGAGGCATGTCCGCTTTTTCGGCAACCTGTTTTTGGGTTAATTTTTTTTGTTGTCGCAATGCCTTAATTTCATGCGCAAGATTAAGGCGGCTGATTTCTTCTGAAAACGATGTCTTAAAGTGCTCTTTTTTTGATTTTTTTTCAATGAGTTTGGAAAGCGATACGAAATCACCCATTTCCTGCTTTTTTATGTTCATTTTGGATTATTTTTTATGTGATGGAAAGCACTTAATATGCATTGGCTATTATTGCTCGTGCAGTTCTTTGTAGATTTTTTCAGCCTGTCGAATAACAGAGATAGGAGTCTTTTGAGACTTTTTTCTAAATGCATCTACGACATATATTGTGTCATTGATGACGAAGAATATTATCCTATATTGTGCAATAATGATCTCCCTGATTTTTTTCCGTAATGTTTTTATCAATAATACCTCCGGCTTGTCTAATTCAAGAAATTTCAGGTGAGCCAGCAATTTGCCTGAGTCTGTGTCAGGCATTTTTTCGATGAAGTCCGAAACTTTTCTGAGTATGATTAATTTTTTCAAAAATGTTAAAGTACATTTAGTTTGAATTGCGACCTTTGCGGATTATTTAAATGTAGTATAGCAAAATTGCTATACATGTCAATAGGAGTGTGCGCTACTATTTTAGGCGCATGGTATACTAACCGCATGGGAGCCTTTTCCTGTGGATTGTGGGTGGGAGCACATGGCACATGCCATGAATTTGAAAACAGAGTACAAAAAAATAAATAATACTATTAAAAAATGGAAAGCAAACTTCACTTAAAAGAAAATCCGGAACTTAAGGATTTTCAGAATTACATAGCCGAGATGCTGGAGGAGCGGGGGTTCGCGGGGCAGTCGATCGAGAAGATATTCATGCTGTTCACGGAGGAATGCGGGGAGCTGGCGAAGGCGGCGCGAAAAAGCGATGGCATGCATGTGGATGGAAACTCGGAGCATTTTGAAGTGGCACATGAGTTGGCCGATGTGTTTAATTATTTGTTGGACATCGCCAATTATTTCAATGTCGACCTCGAACAGGCGTTTCGGGAAAAGGAGGAGATGAATAAAAAGCGGACATGGCAACGCCCGGAGTAAATAAGAAATAAAAAGCGGAGAACCCTGTGGGGTCTCCGCTGTGTGATCGTTTCGTCAATGTTTTAATGTGGTTTTCTTCCACGCTTTACGTCGGTTATTCGGTCAAAGCCCGACGGGATTGTTCCTTAGCAGATGGTGTTACACGCATCGCATCTGTAGGAGTCCAGTGAAAAATTGTGTACCGGGCTGTGTTGGTACGCCTTTCTGTGGGGGTTCAGCTGTACGGTATGCGTTCTTTTACAGCTGGGGCATACCGCTGGTACATGTTTCTCGATGACTGCGTTTACTACTGCTTCAATTGGACTCATAGCACCCCTCCTTATGTTGGTGGCCCGCAAGCGAGCCTTGTCGATAACTACCTTATGAATATATTATACATATATTATATATATTGTCAAGGGCTAAAAAAGTTTGTAAAATCTACGTTTTTTGCTGCCGGGCGCGTATAACGAACATATTATGACAAGTAAAAAAGCCTTGGAACAACCCCGTAAAAAAGCTGCGCTTTCACGTGGCAAGTTTAAAAAAACGGTTTGGGATTATTATCGCGCGAATAGACGTGATTTTCCGTGGCGCATGAGCTGGCCGATGTATTTAACTATTTGTTGGATATCGCCAATTATTTCAATGTCGATCTTGAACAGGCATTCGAGAAAAGGAGGAATTAAATAAAAAGCGGACATGGCAGCGCCCGGAATAAATAAGAAATAAAAAAGCGAAGAGCTGTATGACTCTTCGCTTTTGCGATAATTCGTGCGTGCTTTTTGTGTCTTCCGGTATCTACGAGTGTGAAATTTTAGCACGGATTCCGTGCGAGTAACATCCCGATGGATATGGCGAAAAACATTCCCCCTGCCAGCCATATCATAGTTCTATTGCGTTTCGTTTGGCCTACTGCCGTGTCATAGTCAGACAGGTTTCGTATTGAATAGTCTACAATCAAGCAGTTGATTAATGGGGAGGCTAAGGCCCACGCCCATACGCCAAACGCGATGAGGAAGATATTCGTGATCACAATCGTCACGCCACCAAACTCATATTCCAATCGATATGCTTCCGTTTTGCTTAGTGGGGATTCCATGCCAGGCTCTCCTTGAAATCACTTATTAAAGGTAGATGTAATCCATGTGGTTTATGAAGTTAGAAATGAACCTATATATTTTATATACTTATATTTTCTATTTGTCAATTTTATGTAATGTGTTAATAAAAGATGCGTCTCGTTTAGGCAAGGCTGGTCATATATTTATTTGTTACATATGATAGATGACATATGGTGAGTAAAAGATCTTTAGGACAACCACATAAAAAAGCTGCGCCTTCATATGGCAAGCAACATAAAAAAGCTGCGCTTTCACGTGGCAAGTTCAAAAAAACGGTTTGGGATTATTATCGCGCGAATAAACGTGATTTTCCGTGGCGCAGAAACATAAACCCGTATCGGGTGCTGGTGTCGGAGATCATGCTACAGCAAACGCAGGTTTCGCGGGGCGAGATAAAATACAAGGAGTTTCTGAAAAAGTTCCCTTCGTTTTCCGCGCTCGCAAAGGCATCGAATGCCGATGTGCTTATGGCGTGGCAGGGGCTTGGCTATAACCGACGGGCGCTGTACCTAAAGCGGACCGCCGAGGTTGTTGTGAATGAATATAAAGGCAAGCTGCCGAGTGATCCGGCCATGTTGGTGAAGTTGCCGGGTATTGGTGCATATACCGCGGGCGCCGTGTGCGCATTCGCATTCAATAAGCCGGTCGTGTTCATTGACACAAATGTGCGTCGGGTCTTTATTTATCATTTTTTTAATAACAAGGAGGGTGTGACCGATGCGGAGTTGGTCCCGCTTGTTGAAGATACGCTCGACAAGGAAAATGCGCGGGAGTGGTATTCGGCACTTATGGATTACGGCTCCATGCTTGGCTCAAAGGAAGAAAATGCAAACAAGCGGAGCGCGCACTATGTAAGGCAGTCGAAGTTTGAAGGTTCGTTGCGGCAGGTGCGGGGGAAGATCGTAAAACATGTCACAAGTAGCATGCGACAAGTTACAAGAAAGGAGCTGCAAAAGGCGTTGTGGGAAACAGAGGGGCGGATAGATTTGGCTATCGCGGGGCTTCAAAAAGATGGGATCATGAGCGTGCGGGGGCGGATGGTTAGTATTAAAGCGTGATATGGACTTGCAGGGGAAACGAGCACTTATGCGGCATCAGAAGGAGGGCTCTTTTTATCCTTCTTCAACCGCATAAGTGCTCGTTTTTAATATGCGCGAGTTTTTGGTAGGCAATAAGTAGATAGGTATGATATAAATACTCTATGCGTATAGGAATAGACATCGACGAAATATTAGCAGCATCGCTGGATGCGATGCTGGATTTTCATAATGGCACATATGGCACCAACCTGAAACAGGGCGATATTTTTAGCTATAAACTGTGGGAAGTGTGGGGCGGATCAGAAGAGGAGGCAGCACAAAAATGGCATGACTTTTATGAAACGGATCATTTTGCTGGCGTGTGCCCCATAGCGGGAGCGTTCGCTGCGATGACGGTTCTAAAAGAACGAGGGCACGAATTATTTGCCATCACCGCGCGTCCGCACCATATAGCAAAAAAGACCGAGGATTGGCTCGATGAACATTTTCCTGCCGTATTTTCGGGAGTGCGTTTTGCCAATACCTATGGATTGAATGGAAGTAAACACAAAAAATCCGATCTATGTATCGAGTTGGGCATCGCGACGCTTGTCGAAGACGATCCTCGGCATGCGACGGATTGCGCAAGTAGGGGGGGTCAGCGTCATTCTACTTAGTTATCCATGGAACAAAGACCTTTCCGCAGACAATGTATTCCGTGCGCTTTCTTGGGATGATGTGATCCGATTGGTTTCGTGATTTGTATGAATGAGCGACATTCGATGTCACTCATATTTGGGTATGGTATAATTGGTCTATGGATTTGATTCTTTTGCAGGAGCGGAAAAGTAAGGCGGCGAAGATCGTAAAAAGGCTGAAAGAACTTTTCCCGGATACTACGATCGCACTTAATTATTCGAATAATTGGGAGCTGTTGGTGGCGGTTATTTTGTCTGCGCAGTGCACTGATAAAAAGGTGAACGAGGTCACAACGAAGTTGTTCAAGAAATATCGGAAGTTGGACGATTATGTGCATGCCGACCCGAAGGAATTCGAATCGGATATTCATTCGACCGGGTTTTATCATAACAAAACAAATAACATTCTTGCTGCGGCGAAAATGGTAAAGGAAGTATTCAAAGGGAGGGTGCCGAAAACGATGGAGGAATTGTTGCAGATCCCGGGTGTGGCACGCAAAACGGCCAATGTCGTACTGGGGACTGCCTATGGCGTGGCCGAGGGTATTGCCGTTGATACGCATGTTATACGCCTTGCCAATCTGCTCGGACTGACCGATCATAAAGACCCGATAAAGATCGAACGCGACCTGATGGATATATTGCCAAGGGAAGAGTGGATCGGGTTTACCTATCGATTCATCGATTATGGAAGGAAATATTGCCCCGCGCGACCGCACGACCATGCGGCGTGCCCACTGAGTAATATAGCCGAGAGATCCTGAATCCGCCGGCTGGCGGATCAGGATGACAGTGCTATACTAAGGTAGTAGATAGAGTTTTATAATTTAAAGTAAGTAACGGGGGGGGAAAAAAAGTTCTTCATCCTTGTTGTATTTGCAGGTATACTATAAACAGTATTCATCGTAACCATATATAACCATGAAAGAAAAATATATTTTTAGCGGTATTTTGATCGTTGCGATACTTGTAATCGGTGTCATAGGGTATCGTTCCTTTTATCGGGGCGGAGAAGCACCCTTGTACGGTGGCTCTCGGGAAGTGTCAGCTACTCCAATGCAAGCGGATGGGCCCGTTTCCGTGCCTGCTGTAGTTGCTCCGACGACACAGCCGGGCACTCCTCCAGCTAAAGCACAACCGATCGTGCGGTATACTCCTGCGGGATTTTCTCCTGCTCCGCTTGTCGTTTCGGCGGGAGATATGGTCGTATTTAGAAATGAAAGCACGGCAGATATGTGGGTTGCATCGGCACCACATCCGGTTCATACCGATTATCCGGGGTTTGACGCCATGCGCCCATACGCGCAAGGGGAATCGTATTCTTTTATATTTACTCGCGTCGGTACGTGGAAATATCATAACCACCTGAATCCTACCCATTATGGATCCATCGTGGTTGCGGAATAGCGTAACCGATAACGGGGTGCGGGGGGATGGGGGTATAAAGTATAAGGTATGCGGTATGGGAGGGGGAAGTGTCATCCTGAACTCGTTTCAGGATCTTGTGAGAAAGAAACGAGATTCCGAAACAAGTTTGGAATGACAATGCGAGGGGATGACCGATAACTAATAACTGATAACCTATAACGGAATACTAAAAAACAGTTGCTCTGCGGCAACTGTTTTTGGTGCTTGACCCATCTATTACGATAAAAATTTTTACGGGGTATAATGAACATATGAAGACGTTTATCGATAACCTCTTGGGTCGAGTGACCATGTATCGGCTCATGCTCTATTACCTTGGTGCACTTCTTTTCGGCGCCATTGGATGTTCCATGGCAGGATTGATCCCTTATGCTGCCTGCGATATTGCAGGAACCGCCGTTCTGCTTTGCGTATTCAGCTACATATTCAACTGGTTTTTTGCCACCCTGTTTCGGGCAAGGCAAAATCCTGAATCGCAGTTTATTACCGCATTCATTCTTGCTCTTATCATGAGGCCGGTTTCTGTTGTATCGGGAGGGGTGCTTATATTGTTCGTTGCGGCGTTCGTTGCCATGGGTGCAAAATATTTGCTTGCCTATAAAAAAATGCATGTGTTCAACCCTGCCGCCGTGGGTACGCTTGCCGCTGCGCTTATTTTTGGCTATGGCTCGAGCTGGTGGGTCGGCTCTGTCTATATGGCCCCCGTCATTATCATCGGCGGTTTGTTGGTAGCCTACAAAATACAGCGACTTGGGATGGTCGCAGCATTTATGGGCGTGTTCATCGCTTCGGTGGCGTTGGTGATGGGTGCTGCGTGGAGGTCCTTTGACGTTGCCTTGAATACGCTGGCGCATCCATGGATGTTTGCTCCCGCGTTGTTCTTTGCATTTGTCATGCTGGTGGAGCCGCTCACCAGTCCGCAAAAAAGAAACGTGCAATATTATTATGCCGCATTGGTCGGGGTCCTTGCCGTTGCATATGGATATTTCGACGGCACTGCGCCGCATGTATTTGAGCTCGCGCTTCTTTCGGGCAATGTATTCAATCGCGCGTTTTATTTTGATCCGCGCGTGGTGCTTACATTACGCAAACGGGAAGACGTGGCCAACAACACTACGAGCTTTTGGTTTGAGCCATCGCACCCTATTTCTTTTGTGCCGGGGCAATTTATGGAGTGGGAACTCCCGCATCGCCATCCCGACGATCGGGGCGTACGCAGATTTTTTACCATCTGTTCTTCTCCGACCGAGCAACGGGTCATGCTGGCGACTAAGTTCTCGGAACCTTCGAGCACATTCAAAACAACATTGCGGGCAATGAAGGAGCAGGACAAGATCGTTGCTATGCATGTAGCAGGTGAATTTACCCTGCCGAACGATGACGGAACAACGCCGTGCGTGTTCATCGCGGGCGGAATAGGCGTTACGCCGTTTCGCAGTATGGTCCAATATATGCTCGATAAAAAACTATCGCGACCCATTACGCTGCTGTATTCCAATAAGACGGCTTCCGATATCGCATTCAAGCCTATCTTTGACGAGGCCGCGCTTACTGGTTGGCTTAAGCCTGTTTATACCGTGATCGAAACGGCTCCGTACGGGTGGAAGGGAAGAGTCGGCTACATTACGGCGGATATGATCAAGGAAGAAGTACCGGAATATATGAATAATCTTTTCTATGTTTCCGGGCCACAGCCTATGGTCGCCGCATTTCAAAAAATGCTCGGCGACATGGGCGTTCCGAGTGATCGCATAAAGACCGACTTTTTCCCGGGGTATGCGGAAACGCATCAGCAGGCATAGTAGCAAATGGCTGTGTGGCATCAGGAGGAGGGCTCTCTTTATCCTCCTTCAACCGCACAGCTATTTGCTGGGCGTATTGTTATGCAATTTCTCCCACACTATATGGATACGCATCAGGCTTAGTCTCGAGTATTGTCATTCCTGCGAAAGCAGGAATCTGCGCGGCATATGTACATGCAGATTCCGTGTCAAGCACGGAATGACAATACAAAGCGTCGGGATGACAAAAATATCATGTATATGAAAATAAAAAAAGGACTATGGTTTTCAATTTTGTTCGTTGGGGCGGCGATACTGTCTGTTGGCGTGTTTGTGCTTCATCCCGGATTTTTTCTTATGCGGAAAAAAATCGGCAACATTGTTACATTCCCCGATAGTCATATAAGCGTTTCTGTCGAGGTCGCCGATGAGCCCTACTCGTTGAGCAAGGGGCTTATGTTTCGCGAATCGCTTGCGGACGGTAGCGGTATGTTGTTCGTGTTTCCCGATGAAAAGCCGAGGGCGTTTTGGATGAAGAATACGCTTATTCCGCTGGACATGCTATTTATTTCCGCCGACAAGCGGGTCGTTTCCATACAAAAAAATGTAATGCCATGCGTAACCACGACATGCGCTTCTTATGCATCGGAAGGTGCTGCCATGTATGTGCTTGAGGTCAACGCGGGGTTTACGGATCGGTATGGCATTACACAAGGGGATTTGGTTGGATTTGAAATTTAAGCAAAAATAGTTTAAGAATAAGGGATATTTTAAGAGCAAGAAATCGGAGTCGGGAATCAAGAGCATCATCCCTTTATTCGTGATTCATATTTCATGATTCGTGCAAATTATGGCAGGACATTCCCATGCGGCGAACGTAAAACATAAAAAGGCGGCGAATGACAAAAAGCGGGGGAAGATATTCTCCAAGCTTATTAAGGCTATATCCATAGCGGCGCGCGATGAATCGAATCCGCAATTCAATCCGCGTTTGCGCACGGCCATCGATACGGCGGTGGAAAATCAGGTGCCGAAGGAAAACATCGAACGGGCGATCAAAAAGGCATCCGAGCCGGGAGAGGAGCTTGAAGAATTGACCATGGAGGCGTATGGGCCCGAAGGTTCCGCGCTGATCATCGCGGCCATCACCGATAATCGAAATCGTACCGTAAGCGAAGTGAAGTTGATCTTGAAAAAACAGGATGCAAAATGGGCCGATCCCGGAAGTGTGTTGTGGGCGTTCGACCATGACAACGAGGGCGGATGGCAGGCAAAGTTTCCGCAGGCGATCACCGAAGACGGAAAACAAAAGCTCGAAGCGCTTATTGAAGCGCTGGACGATCAAGACGATGTCGATGATATATATGTGAATGCGGGGCTGTAAAAGAATAAGTTTTTTCTCGGCTGTCATTCCTGTGAAAACAGGAATCTATGACGATATAGATTCCGGCTCGTAGGCCGGAATGACGGCAGGGAGTTGCGCTGATCTATAAACTAAAATATCCTTATGAAAATCCTCGGCATTGATCCCGGAACGACACGCATCGGATATGGACTTATTGAATCAAAGGGAAGCACCATAACATTGCTTGATAGCGGATTGCTTAAGATCGCATCGATCGATACGCACGACCGGTTGGTTGACCTTGCTGATGCCTATACGGAGCTGTTGCAAAGAGAACAGCCCGAGCTGATTGCATTTGAAAAGCTGTTCTTTGCGAAAAACGTAACGACTGGGCTCGCTGTTGCGCAGGCGCGTGGCGTGTTGCTGTATCTTACCGCAAAAGCAGGCATACCGTTCCTCGAATTTTCCCCCACAGAGGTAAAGTCGCAAATAGCAGGACATGGATCCGCAGACAAGCAGGCGGTTGCTACTATGGTAAAGCGAATCGTGGGAGCCGCTTCCATAACGGGGCCTGATGATATTACTGATGCCATTGCCATCGCCATTGTTGCGGCAAATCATAGGAAGTTTGCTTGAGGAAAAATATTTGACAAAAAGTAATATTTAGTTCATTCTTTAGGTAGAAACTTTTACACACTAACATATAGACTTGGAGGTAGGAGAAATGAAAACGATCAACGGATTGTTGTTTGGGGCGATGTTTTTGATTTCCGTGCTTGCCGGCTTTGCCGAAGCAAGCGAGGAAGTGAATTCCGATGCGGACTGGCATATTCTGCCGGCTCTGGTTGCTCCCGTGGAGTTTTTCCAGGAGGAGTCGAGCATCGTGCGGGAGGCTGTAACATCTACATGGGTGTTCGGCTTGCCGATGGTGCGAGAGATACGGACTGTTACGACTACGACCCCCGTGCAAAACGGGGAGCGGCTGACCCCAAAGATTGTCAAGGGCAAGCCCGTGCGAGAGGTATCGTGGGCCATGACCATTGCCATGGCTGCGGTCTTTGTCGGGCTGGCGTCGGTGAAGAGGAAAAGCCAGAGAAACGGCACAGGCGCAGTGGAATTGTTCTCCTCTCATGTGGCGATCGTGGAGGCTATCGTCGGTCTCGTTATGGCAAGTATCTTTCCGAATGTATTTGCCGCTGCCATCTGCATATCCATCACTGCCATTATTTGTTTCTCCTCCGTCTTCTTTGAGCCTCTTGGGCGGAATATTGTCTTTATCGGTACTGTTACAACGGCGATGCCCTTTATTTATTCGGGACAGGGAGGCAGCTACCTGCTGTTCGTAACGGCGGCGATCGTTTGCATCCACGTGATAGCGGGGATGTTTAAGAAGATCCGCTTGCGCGGACTGTTCGCTTGGGCATGATCCAAGTAGGCCTATATTTGTGCACCCCCCGCTACGGCGGGGGTTTTTGTACCTCTGTTTTTGGCAAGTTGACAACTTTATCGCAACAAGTTATATTACCTATAGATTCCGCCTTGTGCGGATTTTCTATTTTATATAATAGTCGTATACTTAGAATAACCTACAGTCACAACCAATAACCTATAACCAATAACCTACAACGGGATACCCGTGTTGTGTTGATGACGCGCTGTAGCTGTAAGTTAAAATTTAATAAAAAATAAATATCCGCCTCCGCTGAAGACTTCGGCGAGGCAAAGAAATTACATATGTTGGATTTAAAATCACTCAATTACGCGATCAGGCAGATTTCGGAAGAAAAAGCACTTCCGGAAGAGCAGATATTGTCGGCCGTCGAATCGGCCATCGCCGCTGCATATAAAAAGGAATATTGCGGCAAGGGCGAGATCGTCCATGCAAAAATAGATACCGAGAGCGGTCAGTTTACCTTTTGGAAAACGAAAACGGTCGTAGACGAATCGACCGTACGCATTGTAGATGAAGAAGAAGAGCTTGCTGCCGCCGAGGCTGCAGCGGAAAAAGGCGCGGCTGTTGTCGAGCCGGTAGATGAAGAAGAATTGTTGCCGCGGTACAATCCGGACCGGCACATCATGATCGAGGAGGCTCGGGAAATAAAGAAAGATGCCGAGCTCGGCGACGAGCTTTCATTTTCGCTTGAAGAAAAGCAGGATTTTGGCCGTATCGCCGCACAGACCGCAAAACAGGTCGTTTTGCAAAAGATCCGCGAAGCCGAGCGTGATTCCGTGCGCAAGGAATATCAGGGCAAGGAGGGCGAGATCGTGAGCGGCCTCATTCAGCGCGTAGAGCGGGGGAATACGTTCATCGATTTGGGACGTGCCGTTGGCGTTATGTTCTATAACGAAGTCATCCGCGGCGAGCACTACAACATCGGCGATCGCATGCGGTTTTATGTTGTTGCGGTGCAGGACGAAGAAGGCAAGCGCCCGGGCATCATTTTATCCCGTTCGCACCCGAAATTCGTGGCAAAATTGTTCGAGATGGAAGTTCCCGAAATAGCAGAAGGATTGGTGGAAATTAAATCCATCGCCCGTGAACCGGGAAGCCGCACAAAAATGGCGGTCCATAGCACGGAAGAGGGTATTGATCCTATCGGCGCGTGCGTCGGCCAGCGCGGAACCCGCGTCATGACCGTTACCAACGAACTGGGTAATGAAAAAATAGACATCATTCAATGGCACGAAGATCCGGTTAAGTTCATCGCCGCCGCGCTTTCGCCGGCAAAGGTG
>MGIT01000001.1:316448-335621 GCA_001793895.1 Candidatus Wolfebacteria bacterium RIFOXYB1_FULL_54_12 | reverse complement strand
AGATGGGCAGAATGCACGCCTTGCGGCCCGGTTGACCGGGTGGAAGATCGACATTCGATCGCAGGCGCATCCGGAAGCGGAGCAAGAGGGTGGCGTGTTCGGACAGGTAGCAGATGAAAGTGCTGTGGATTTTGTGGAGGGAGAGCAGGCTCCGGTTGAATCGGCGGAGGAATAACTTTTTTATTATGCGGGAAGCCGTATGAAATTGTTCCCGTCAACCCGCTCGCGCCGTACACTTGCTTTGCAAGCGTACGGCTGCGCTTCCGTTTAGGTTTCCGGAAACAATTGCATGCGGCGGTTGCGCTATGATTATTGCATAACCTTTATTCATCTAATTTTATTTAATTGCTATGGATTTTGAAGCATTGGGTGTTGGTAAAAAAGCTCCCGAAATAGTTACCGTTGTGGTGGAGATCCCGAAAGGAAGCCACAACAAATATGAATACGACGAAGAATCGGGCGTGTTTAAACTTGATCGTGTGTTGTATTCCCCTATGCACTATCCGCTCGACTACGGATTCATTCCGCAGACCCGATCGGAGGACGGTGATCATCTTGATATGCTTATCATCGGCAGCGACGCGGTCTTTACCGGATGCGTTGTCGATGTGCGGCCGATCGGCGTCATGCGTATGATCGATGGCGGTGAATTGGATGCGAAGATCCTTGGCGTGCAGGCAAAGAATCCTCGCTTGAGCGCGATCAAGGATATTAGCGATGTAGAGACCCATAACCCGCACATGCTAAAGGAAATAGCCCATTTCTTTAAGGTATACAAGGACCTCGAAGGAAAGAGCACCGAGATCCAAGGCTGGGAAGGAAAGGATGCCGCAATCGCGGAGATCGTGAAGTCGCAGGAAGCGTACAAGAAATAATCGAGATACGAGATGCGAGGTTAGAGGTTAGTGTAATGCGGATGCAAAACATTTCATCTCTTATCTCTAATCTCTATTCTCTAATTCGTTATGAATTTAATTCCAACCGTAATTGAAAAAAGCTCCTATGGAGAGCGGGCATACGATATCTATTCCCGACTGTTGCGCGATCGCATCATATTTTTGGGCGGTGTCATTGATGACAATGTCGCCAATACCGTCATCGCACAGCTTTTGTTTCTTGCGCACGAAGACCCCAAAAAGGATATACAGCTGTATTTGAACTCACCGGGTGGCTCGGTGACCGCGGGGCTCGCCATTTTGGACACCATGAACTACATCAAGCCCGATGTATCGACCATCTGCGTCGGCATTGCCGCTTCAATGGGCGCAGTGTTGCTTGCCGGAGGAAAAAAGGGAAAGCGTTTTGCGCTCCCGAACTCCGAGGTTATGTTGCATCAGGTCATGGGCGGTTTTGAAGGGCAGGCATCGGACATCGAGATCAATGCAAAGCACATTCTTCGCACGAAAGAAAAGTTGAACCAATTTCTTGCAAAGGCGACCGGGCAACCGCTTAATCGTGTTGAAAAGGATTCTGATCGGGATTTTTATCTTTCCGCAGCTGAAGCGCAGGCGTATGGATTGATCGACGAGGTGCTTAAGTCTGGCAAGAAATAATAAGCGCATCAAATAGGGGTTGTCTCCGTCAACCCGCTCACGTATTGCACTTGCAAAGCAAGTGCAATACTGCGCTTCCGGTTGGGTTTCCGAGAGGCAACCCCTATTGGATGCTTTGCTCGTACCCTCCCCATACCATAAAAACCGTGTCCGCCAGCTGGCGGACACGGTTTTTATGGTATACTAAGATCATATGAAAATAGCATTCTTTCAGATTGAAGATTGGGAAATAGACCATATTAAACAGCAGCTTGCCGGGCATGAATTGTTTTTCACCAAAGACAAGCTGTCCGCGGAGTCGCTTCCCGAACAGCGCGATTTTGAGGTTATTTCGGTATTTGTCGGATCACAGATCGACAAGACGGTGTTGGCTGCGCTACCGAACCTTAAATTGATCACGACTCGTTCGACAGGATTTGACCATATTGACCTGCCGATGGCGCAAAGCATGAGTATTGCCACCGGGTATGTTCCTGGGTATGGCGACAATACCGTTGCGGAGTTTGCATTCGGGTTGATTCTTGCACTTTCGCGCAAGATCTACGAGTCGGTAGACCGGTTGCGGGAAACTGGCGTGTATTCCTATGTTGGTCTGCGTGGGTTTGATCTGCAGGGTAAAACAATGGGCGTGGTAGGTACGGGGCGTATCGGACAGCATGTCGTGCGCATCGCAAAAGGTTTCGGCATGAACGTGATCGCGTATGATGCATTCCCAAAACCGGAGCTCGCCACCGAGCTTGGGTTTGAATATGTTCCGTTTGATGACCTACTTGGTAGGTCCGATGTCATTTCATTGCATGTACCCTATTTGCCAACTACACACCATTTGATCAACATGGCCAATATCGGTAAGATCAAAAAAGGCGCGTTGCTTATTAATACGGCTCGGGGAGCTGTGGTGGAAACCGATGCGTTGGTAAAGGCGCTTGCCGATGGCATACTCGGTGGCGCGGGATTGGATGTGCTCGAGGAGGAAGGCGTGCTTGCCGATGAAAAGACCCTTGTGTTGTACGGGCATCCGGAAGAGCACAATCTGAAGACGGTTTTGGAAAACCATGTATTGATCGACATGCCAAATGTGCTCGTTACGCCGCACAACGCGTTCAATACGCAGGAGGCGTTGCAGCGCATTCTTGATACGGATATCTGCAATATACAGGAGTTTATAGGAAAAGGAGTGGCAAAATGCCCGATTCCGGGGAAATAAGGGGGCGCGCCAAGCGGAACCGATGCATGGGAACCCGCTCACGCCCGGCACTTGCTTCGCAAGTTTGGGCTGCGCTTCCGTTTAGGTTCCCCTGCAGCGGCTCCACTTGGCTGAAGAAGGGGGCTATGGGGAGTAAAAACCACGACTTTCGTCGTGGTTTTTGGTATACTTGAGTAAATCATCAATATTTACTTGTGTCATTCCGAGCGGAGTGGAACGGAGTCGAGGAATCTGCTGCAGATCCCTCCACTTCTCCGCCTGCTGGCGGATTCGGTCGGGATGACAAAATACCATGAAAAAAGTCGCCATCAACGGGTTCGGTCGCATCGGACGGCTGTTCTTCCGGAAAGCATTTGGAAATCCGAATTTTGAAATAGTTGCCATCAATGATCTTGGCGATGTGGAAAACCTTGCCTATTTGTTGCAATACGATACGGTATACGGGCGTTACAAAAAGAACGTCTCGTTCATTAAGAGTGAAACAAAAAACGCGATCATCGTAGACGGAAAGGAAGTGATATTCGTGTCGGAAAAGGATCCTGCGCTGTTGCCATGGGGTTCGTTTGGGGTCGACCTTGTGGTCGAATCGACTGGCGTGTATGAATCGTTTGAAAAAAATCAGGCGCACATCAAGGCGGGTGCGAAGCGGGTGGTCATATCCGCGCCGGCAAAGGATGCCGACGGCGAGCTGGGCCGCACCGTACTTATGGGTATTAACGAAGAAGCAATGGGCACTTGTGCGGTCACGTCAAATGCATCCTGTACAACCAATGGCATTTCACCCGTCGTTGCGGTGCTTTCCGAAAAGCTTGGCATCGCAAAGGCGCTAATGACCACGGCACATGCGTATACCAATACGCAGACCATGGTAGATAGCCCGGTAAAGGGGAGCGACTTCCGACGCGGCCGTGCGGGTGCGCAAAACATCGTACCGTCGACCACCGGCGCCGCGATTGCGGTAACGCGTGCATTTACGGCGCTTGAAGGAAAGTTCGATGGCGTCGCGTTGCGCGTTCCGGTTCCGACCGGATCCATTGCGGATGTTACGTTTCTTGCCTCCCGAAAAACGACCGTCGAAGAGGTCAATCAAATATTGACCGATGCATCGGCAACCGACCAATGGAAGGGCATCCTTGCCGTTACGAACGACCAGATCGTTTCGTCCGATACGCTGGGTCAAGAGGTTGGTGCACTTGTCGATTTGCGCATGACCAAGGTTGTCGATGGCGACTTGGTAAAGGTCATGTCTTGGTACGATAATGAATGGGGGTATGTGGCAATGCTTGAAAAGCATGTAGAGAAGTCAATAATGCTCGCGTAAAGTAAAGGATATTGTCATCCCGTGCTACGACACGGGATCCAGAAGATATAACTCTGGATACCGGTCCCCGATCAAGTCGAGGACAGGCCCTCACCCGCCGGTATGACAACGGACTAGTTTGTTTAGTAATCACTTAATAAAATCATGATTATTTACATTGGAGCGGACCATCGCGGATTTGCGCTCAAAGAAATGCTCAAGGCGCATCTGACGGATATCGGAAACGAAGTGGTGGATATGGGTAATGAAACATTGGAGGATGGGGATGATTATCCCGATTTTGCCATTGAGGTTGCCAATGCCGTTTCTTCGAATCCGTTTGAAGACAGGGGTATCGTGATATGCGGATCGGGCGTCGGTGTCGACATTGTTGCAAATAAGTTCCCTGATGTGCGCTCTGCCTTGGTTGCAAGTGCCGATCAGATCCGCGCCGCGCGCACCGACGACGACGTGAACGTACTTGCGCTCGCCGCCGATTTTACCGATGAAGCAACGGCAAAAAGTATCGCCGTCGCATTTGTTGAAACTGAATATGACGGGGCGGAACCGCATCAGCGGCGCATCGACAAGATAACCGATTTGGAACTTGGCCCTATCGTGAGTGGGCCAGATGAGGGAGAAGAAGCTCCGTAAAGCATAAAAAATAACCTCCACAATTGTGGAGGTTATTTTTTATCGGCACTTTTTTTTGCTTGTTTTTTCGTAAGCCCCATGACGAGCTTTACCTGATCCATTTTTTCGGTCGCTTTTTTCTGTGCTTTCTTGCGTCCTTTTTCGACGACCTTGTCTATTTCGCTTGGCTTGCGCAGTAATAGTTTCTTGCGGACCTGGAACGGGCGCAACCCTTCAACCACCACTTCGGCAAGTTCCCGTTTGAATATGCCGTAGTTTGCGTCCGCGTACTTGCGTTCGATCTCTTTCGTAGAAAGACCTGCGAACCCACGGTATATCCGCATAAGATTTGCGATGCCCGGTTTTTTTGTCGGATTGTACGTTACCTTCGCGTCGGAATCGGTCACTGCTCGCTTGATCTTTTCTCGGATGACCTCGGGCCCATCGTCGAGGAACAAGCATCCTTCCGGCATCGATTTTGACATTTTGCGAAGCGGATCGCTTAGGCTCATCAATCGGGGAACCTCCGTCAAAAGCGGTTCAGGCTCCTTCATGATTTTTTTGAATTGGCCGTTGAATTTTCGGGCGATCGTGCGGGTGAGTTCGAGATGCTGTAGCTGGTCTTCGCCGACCGGCACAACATCCGTATCGTAAAGCAATACATCTGCCGCCATCAGTACGGGGTAATCGAACAGGCCGATGTTGATATTCTCCTTTTGCGTCAGAGATTTGTCTTTGAACTGGGTCATGCGCCGCAGCTCGCCGAACGGGGTTATGCAATTGAGCATCCATGTGAGTTCGCCATGTTCCGGGATTTGCGACTGTACAAAGATCACGGATTTTTCCGGGCTGATGCCCGCGGCGAGATAATCGGCTACGACATCGAGCGTCTGCCCGTATTTTTGGTTTGGAACAAACTCCGCCGTGATCGAATGCAGATCGGCTACAAAGAAATAACATTGATATCTACCTGAGTTTTGCAGGTCGACGAAGTTTTTCAGTGCGCCGAAATAATTTCCAATATGAAGTTTTCCTGTCGGCTGCATGCCGGAGAAGAGAATTGGCTTACTCATGAAAAATGAAAAACGAAAAAGGAAAAATGGGAAATGCGGCAAGGGGGAATTGTATCCTCCCCCTTTTGCGTATTTCGTATTTCGAGATTCGCGCCTTAGACGTAAATGATAACCGGAAGAATCATCGGCCTTCGCTTTGTCTTAGTATACAGGAATTGGCCGATCTGGTCACGGATCAGGCCTTTCAGGTAGTCCATTTCCACTTCTTTATGCGCAGGCATTTGCGCCAAGATGCCTTTGATCTTTTTGCGCATATCCTCAACGATGCTCACGTTTTCCTTTAGGTAGATGAATCCGCGCGATACGATGTCCGGACTTTTTATGACCGTACCGGTCTTTTTGTCGAGCGTGGCAACGATGACTACCATGCCTTCTTCCGCAAGCATTTTGCGATCGCGCATGACAATCTCTCCTACATCGCCCACTCCCAATCCGTCTACCATGACGTAATGGGCGGGAAGCTGATGGTCAAAGTCCACTTGGAAACCGGTCTTTGAAAATTCGACGACCAGTCCGTTGTCCGCTACGATCGTGTTTTCCTTCAGTACGCCGCATTCCTGCGCCAATAGCGCATTGGTCGAACGCATGAAGTAATAGCCGTGGATCGGCACATAATATTTCGGCTTTACCGCCTTGATAATCGCTTTCAATTCGTCCGCGGTCGCGTGGCCACTCGAATAGATATCTGAATTTTTTGAGTGGTAGATGTGGGCGCCTTGTCGTGCGAGCGAGTCTTTGAGCGTTTGCACGGCGCGCTCGTTGCCCGGAATGATCGATGACGAAAACATGATCGTATCTCCCGGTTTCGTTTGGAACGAACGGTTTTCACCCGTTGCGATCTTCATCAAGCTTGCATTTGATTCGCCTTGCGCACCCGTCGATAAAATGACGATTTGATCATCCTTGTATTTGTGTATGTCGGCGAGCTGGACGATCGTACCCGGTTTTATTTTTATGTAGCCGAGGTTTTGCGCGATCTGCACGTTCGTCTTCATCGACAGCCCGGAAAAGGCGATCTTTTTGCCATGTTTTTCCGCCAGCGTTATGACCTCGCCTACGCGGGTAAGCATGGACGCAAACATTGCGATGACCATGCGCCCTTTGGTCTTCAGAAAAATATCCTCAATATTGTCCATGATCAATTCACTGGACAATGATTTGCCCGGAACTTCCGCATTGGTGCTCTCGAGAAAAAGTCCGTGAATGCCCTGTTCGGCTACGCGTCTGAATTCTTCCAATCCGTATTCGACGCCCTTTGCGTCATACTCCACCTTTACATCGGTTGCGTACACAAAATTACCCACCGGCGTTTTGATCATGATGCTTATGGAATCCGGAATGCTATGGATGATGTTGAAGAACTCGAGCGTGAAGTTGTCCGATACTTTGATGACGTCGCGATTCTTAACGATTTCTATGTCGAGCGGCGGCGTGTTCGGGTACTCAGCCTGGCGCTTTTTGATGATCTCCCGCGCAAGGGGAGTCGTATAAATGGTCGGGTTGCCAAGCTTTTCCATGATATGCGGAATGGCTCCGATGTGATCGTAGTGCGCGTGCGTTACGACGATTCCGCGGATCTTGTGCTTGTTCTGCTCAAGATAGGTCGTGTTCGGAATGATGTAATCCACCCCCGGATTTTCTTCGCCTGCAAACTCAAGACCGGCATCAAAAATGACGATCTCATCCTTATATTCAAAGAACGACATGTTTCTGCCAATCTCTTCAAGACCTCCGAGTCCGCAAAATCGAACGATATCCTTTGCGGATTCGCGGAAGCCGGCGCGTTTTCCGTGCTCTGCGCGCAGTACAGTCCCCATCGGGCGTTCGGGCTTAAGCGGCTGATCGGTCGTTACCGGCAGCATGCGCGGGTCGTATTCATGTTTTTCGCGACCACGGCGAGGGACGTATTGTCCTCCGATCGTCTGTGGGCGCGGTTTGCGAGGCCGTTCTCCGCCCTGATACGGGCGATCTGTTCGCGGCCCTTGATGCGGACGTGCGGCGGGTCGTGCAAGGGGAGTTCCTACCGGACGAGCCGGTTTTGTCGGTTGTTGGCCTCCGTCGCCAAAAGCTTTGGCGGGCTGAAGACCTATGTTGTGTGTTTTAGGGACGCCGTTTGGCTGGGCTCCGCGTGGGCGGAATGCCGGTCTGCGCGAGCGCTCCGGTCGTGGTGTGTTTTGTTTATTTTCCATTTGTTTTTATTTTAAATTACTTTATTTTTTGATCTGTCATGCATGCCATGTCGGGTTGGGGAACTACCATGCCGCCCTGCGTATTTAAGCGCCACTAAGTCTATGGAGACACGGACGGATCGGTACTTCGTCCAGCCCGAAATGGAATGCATTATTGAAAAACGTTCGCATGCCCTGCAAAAAAGGAACATAAAGACGTTCTGCCTAATGTCCCGTTTGCACGGGTGCGTTTTTTGATCGGCTGATCATGTGCCAATCCGTATGTTTCTTTGATAGTGCCACAACTCTCTTGTGTAACACTGCTAAAAGATGTGCCGAGGAGAGGACTCGAACCTCCACACTGTTGCCAGCGCTAGAACCTGAATCTAGTGCGTCTACCAATTTCGCCACCTCGGCATAATAACTAATGACCGATAACCTATGACTAATAACAAAATGCCCAATAGGTATCGAATTAATGACTTATAATACCTACTTCTTCTCTATTATGCAAGTTTCCCCCTCCAATTGACGGTAAAAAGAGGTGTTTTCTTTGTGGCAATTACTTCTTTTTTGGGGTTGGTCAAGATGTCGAAGCGGATCGGATCTTCCGTAAAAAGGGTATACAGCGGGGTCTTTTTTGGAAAACCAAGCTTTGAAAGATCGGCAGGTACGCCAAGCGCAACCTCGCCCGCGTCTTTATGGGACATGTTTTCCGCAAGCGTCATCCCCTCCGCTTCCCATGGAGAGGGAAGTACCCAGAATGCAGTGCCTCGGCGCTTTTTGAAGAACGAATAATCCGATTTGATCGAGTCGGAAAAGAGGTCTGCGAGTATGAGCGGTCCGGTGCCTACGTTTATGGTGATATGACCATAGCCCGATGGAATGAGAACCTTCTCGCCCTTTGCGGCGGCAATATAAAAAACATCGTTTTGTTTTGCGCCTATTTGTTGCACTGCGAACATGGCCTCGCCGGCGAGCACCTCATATATTTCCGCAGCCGGATGGGTGTGCCCTATGGTGCGTATGTATTCGCCCTTCTTTCCGCCGAGCGTTCCGGGAAACAGGACGGTTATGTCGTAGCGAATGCCATGCTTTTTGAATAGCGATTCGTCTTGCAGGCAATGTACGTCTCGGTACATCAAATAGAGGTTTTTGCGGCGGGATGTCGCGGTTTTGTCCATTAAATATGGACGCGCATCTTCGAGTGTGCGCGCATGTACAGGCTCGCCAACAACGTCTTTCCCGAATTTGATCGCGTCGTCATCGAATGTAAGTTGCAGACCACTTTGTTTTTTTAAGTTAAGCATGTATTTTGTCATTCCCGCGGCGGCGGGAATCTATTTCTGGGTGGATTCCCGCCTCCGCGGGAATGACAAGCCCTCACTCCTTTTTTAGCGTTCTTACCGTTTTGATATGCCATGTATCTATCATGCCAAAACGATCGCTGGGCACCGAGAGCGCAGTCGCTTCGAAACCCTTTAATGATTTATTGCTGACATATAGGTAGTATGGGGAATAGAGGAACACCGCCGGCTTGTCTTGCCTGATGATATCGCGCATTTGATCGAGCCCGTTTTCTCGACTGCTCGCGTCAAAATCCGTGCGAATGTAATCGATGAGCTTGTCTACATCTTTGTTCCCATAGATCGCAAGATTCAAACCCGGGTCGAGTCGCTGGCTTGAATCCCAAAAAGAAAATGGATCGAGATTTTTTCCGTATGTATTTCCGAACAACAACAGTTCATAATCGCGCGGCTTGATGACCGCGGTACTGAAGTCCGCCATGGATGCGTTGTGGATCCGAATGTCGATACCGGCCGCTTTCCATTGTTCCTGCAATAGCTTTGCGGTCTCCTGCAGAAACGGTGTCGGGTAGACCGTCAGAACGAATTCGAGCTTTTTGCCGTCTTTTTGCCGTATGCCCGAGTCGGTCATGGTCCAACCATTTTCTTCGAGCCATGCATTTGCGCGTTCAAGCGAATATTCCGGCACGCCTTGCGCTTCTTCGGTAAATGGCGGAATGGGGCTGGTAATGGCCACGGCGTTGTCGCCGAAGATCGCCTGGGTAATGGCCGCGTTGTCTGTGGCGAGCGAAAGTGCCTTTTGTACGCTTCCGGCCTGGAGTGTTTCGTTTGCATATGGGTTGGGGAATACTGCGTAATAACGCGGCAGTGCAAGTTTTCTTACCCGGTACGGAATGGAAACTTTTTCAAAATGCTTCGGCTCGACGATCGCCATGCCGTCAATATCTCCGCCGTTAAGCGCTTTCACCGCGTCTGTTTCGTTCGGATAAAAACGAACCATAATGGTTTCAATGTAGGTTTTTTGCCCAAAGTAGCGCCCATTTCTTTTAATGGTCACTTGGGTCACGAAGCCGTCCCGGCGTTTTTCGAATGATTCAAATGTGTATGGGCCGCTCCCCATCGGTTCCCGATTGTAATCGGACAGGCGGATATTTGCCGCAGGAATGGCTTCGAACAGATGCTTCGGGATCGGCTGCAATGATAAGAGCGTATTTTCGAAAAAGGAATACGTTGCCGGCGTTACTATGCTTAGCTCCCGTTCGCTGATGCGCTCCACCTGCACGCCTTTCCAAAGCGGGGCGAGCGGGGATGCGACCGCGGGGTCTTGAATGAGCTTAATTGTAAATATGATGTCGTCGGTCGTTATGGGTCGGTTATCGTGCCAAGCGATGTCGCCTTTGATGCGAATAGTGAATGAGCGTTTGTCGGCGCCGAGCGTGATCTTTTCCGATATGGCGTCTATATCCGCAAATAGGAGCTGGGTCAGGTCGCTATCGACGGCATTGCCCTCGGCAAACAACGGGTTGATGAGTGTTGGTTGACCGACGATGCCTTCTACATATTCACCGCCCTCCACCGGGGATAGGATCGTATTTTGCCGGATGACGCTCGACAGCAATAAGAATAATGAGATGGCAAGAACAAAAAACGCCGCAATGAACGTAATGCGTTCTTTGCGGGAGAAGGAAAGGAAAAGAGTAAGGATTGCTTTAACCAAATGAGTAAAAGGTTATAGCGAATCCGTAAATGGTGTCAGGAACAGGGCCCCTTCTACGTTCCTTTAACCATTTACGGATTCGCCCCAAAGCGCCCGTGCTTGATGCCGGATACGCAAGCGGTATCGGGAGGAGGGCTCTTTTTATCCTCCCTTCACCGCTTGCGTATCCGGCGGATGGCGACAATGTTATTTAGTAAGGCCGATAAGCGACAACACTGCAAACGCAACGGCAATGACGATGGTCGCTGCGAAGATGATGCGTTCAAAGCCGCGACGGGTTTGATATGCACCGCTTTCCGAGCCGCCGCCAAAGGCGCCGGAAAGGCCCGACGTGCGCTCCTGCAACAAAATAAGAATGATGAGAATGATCGAAAGGATGACTTGTGCGATAGAAGTATAATTCATAACAATGGGGAATGGTTAATGGAACAAGCGACAAGGGGGGATGCGAATGTGTTCAATCGGAATATGTTCTGCGGGCCGCCATGCTTATGATGACATTGACCGCGCCGATGATGAGCGTCGCGTAGGCGAGGGGCTCAATTCCTTGTATGGTAACATTTTCCGAGAAATAATCAAGCAGATACAGCATCAATGCGTTGATGACCAGCAAGCCCAGTCCAAGTGAAAGCACGATGATTGGACCAAGAAGAAGCTTTAAAACGGGGCGGAGTAGGATGTTTATCGCCGTAAATATCGCCACGACCATAAGCAGTTGTTTTAGCTCGCCCGTTATGATGAAGCCCGTTATATATGTTTTTGCCACGATGAACGCGAGCAGGTTCGAAAACAGTGAAAAAATGACCCGGGATAGAAGTTTCATTGCCCATAGTATACCATGTCCGTTGTATTTTTGAGAAGGCGACAGTTTAGACTTTGAATTACAGGGCCAGTCAAAAAACCATCTTCTCGCGCCTGTCATTCCCAACGCGGGTCCCGTATCAAGTACGGGATAAACTCCGGCGGGAATCCAAAGTCCATTGCGCAAGGCGCCACTACTGCAGAAAACTCTGGATCCCCGCCTCCGCGGGGATGACAACCCCTCAGAATTTGGCAGTGCACTATGCGTGCATGCCGATTTTTGCTATACTTGCAGTACCTGAAAGGTCGAAAAACATAAAGTGTCATTTTCCATTTTTAAATGGAGAATGATAGCAAACAAATGTTCGTACAAAACCTGACAAGCACGCTCTACGGTTCGCTGGCAAGCGTGTGGCTTGGAGTAATGGCATTCGTGCCTAAGTTTCTCGGAGCGCTCATCGTTTTGATCATCGGTTTGGTCATCGCATCCGTTTTCGGATCGGTCGTCGAGCAGATCATCAAGGCGGTCAAGTTGGATGAATTGTTGAAGAAGCTCGGCGTTGCTCAATATGTTGAGCGCGGCGATGTGCGCCTTGATTCAGGACGCTTCCTGGGTCGGATCGTTTATTGGTTCTTCGCAGTTGTTGCCATTCTTGCCGTTTCCGGCATCTTGGGTCTCGATGTCTTTTCTGATTTCTTGAAACAAGTATTGTTGTACGTTCCGAATATCGTTGCCGCTGCATTGATCATGCTTGCGACCTTGGTAGTTGCGAAGTTTTCCAAGTCATTGGTCAAAGCTTCCGTATCAAGCGCAAAATTGAGCGCAGCCAACTTTCTCGGATCATTCGTTTGGTGGACTGTCGTTGTTTTCGGTCTTATTACTGCTTTGATGCAGCTTGGGATCAACGTATATGTTCTTCAGACGGTCATCACTGGAGTCGTTGCAATGCTCGCCCTCGCGGGTGGCATCGCGTTCGGCCTCGGCGGAAAGGATTATGCTGCCTCGCTCATCGAAAAGTTGAAGCGGGAGACTGCAGATATCAAATAAGCCCCTTAGGCTTCTTCAAAAAGGCACCCCTTGCGTGGTGTCTTTTTGTTTGGAGGGTAGAAATCGGATATACTTACAATAACGCATAACTAATAACAAATAACTTTTAACAAAATACCATAAAGGAAATATATTTTTCGTATTTTGTCATTAGTTATCCGTCAGTAGTTATTAGTCATTTATATGGATATCTTTCTCATCTATCTCTTCGACCGGTTCATTTATCGCATGGCGAATTTTTTACGCCATTGGTATGTCGATAGCTTTACATCCTACAGCCGGTTTATCATCGCCCGCTTGGAGCACATGGATAGGACCATTGCGCTTAAGGTCACGTGGCGCAATTTGTTTCAGCCGCTGTATCAGGAGCGGAATATTTTCGGTTATGTGCTTGGATTTTTGTTTCGCTCCACTCGGCTGATCGGCGGCGGTATTACCTATGCAATAGTCATCGTGTCCGCATCGGTGATCTATTTGGCATGGGCCGGCGTGTTGCCCTATATTTTATTGCGCATTGCCGGGCATACTCCCGCCGCATTGTTTTATATGAAAAACTCATGACCAACCAAACCGCTTCCGGCGTACAATCCGCTATTTCTCCCGATCAATTGGTGTTCATCGATCCGCGGCTTGAATTTTCCGCGCCGCTTCGGTTTTTGTGGGGTTTGGTGACATTTTCGTTTTACTGTGTGTTTATCGTCGGAACCATTCTCTCGGTTACTTCAGATATCGAATGGCTTCGCTGGGTCGGCATATTGTGCGCGCTATGGCTTGTAGATCGTGCGCTGCACATCAATACGCCCCCTTACCAGCTCGACAAGCTGAGCGCCGACAAGGTTGCGGGCGTCAATGTTGCCCAGTTTCTGCTTCCGAAGAGTTTTCGCATCATCGTGCGCGCCTTGGATAGAACGGGCATATCGGGCGGCGATTTTTACCTGCATTTCATGAAGGCATTGCTTCGCGATGCGGGCATTCGTGGCGCCTTATGGCGGCTCGAAATATCGCCGGAAGAGTTCGAGCACAAGGTTGACGAAGAAATAGCCAAATATACAAAACAAGACAGCCAATATTCCCATGTCGAATTGCTTGCGCGCATCGAGCTCCTCATTAAAACGGCATTTATCGAGGCATATGGCGAAGGTAGCCGCCATATCGCACCCAGCAATCTTTTCGCGGCGCTCGGCACTATCGATGATGCCGCCGTGCGGCGGGTGTTTTATCTGTTTTCGCTCGATGTCGGCGATCTGCAAAAGGCGCTTATTTTTAGCCAGTATCGACAGCGATTCGCATGGATGCGCGTCATTCCCGCAACATTGGGCGGTTTTGCGCGCAAGGGCCCGCGGCATCGCATTATGAATCGCGCATGGACCGCGCGACCTACTCCGACGCTCGATATGTATAGCGATGATCTTACCGATCTCGCGCGCGAACAGCGCGTCGGATTTTTGATCGGGCATACGCAGGAGTACGCTACGATGATCAACATTCTTTCGCGAGGCGCAAAGCAGAACGTCATGTTGGTGGGCGATCCGGGCAGCGGAAAGGAAACAATCATCAGCCACCTTGCCTTCAATATCGTAAAGGACAAGGTTCCGGATGCACTTTTTGACAAGCGGCTGGTTTCACTTTCCATCGGAGAGTTGGTTTCCGGCGCCGGACCGGAAGAGATTTCCAGCCGGGTGAATGCCGTGGTTTCCGAATTGATCGGCGCGAAAAACATCATCCTTTATATTCCCGACATCCATAATCTTTTCAAAACTTCGGGAGAAGGGTTTATGAACGTGGCCAATATGCTGTTGCCTGCCATTGCCGGGGATGCCTTTCAGGTTATCGGGTCGACCTATCCACGGGAAATGAAATCGGAAGTAGAGCCGCACTCCGATTTTCTTAATGCATTCGACGCAGTGCGCGTCGAAGAAATATCGGAAGACGAAACCATCAAGCTGCTTACCTATATAGGCATCATTCTGGAACGTCAATACAAGGTCGTGATCAGCTTCGAGGCGATTAAGGCGGCTGTTTCCATAGCCCATAAATATTTCAAGCAAAAGTTGCTTCCCGCGAGCGCGGAAGATCTATTGAAGGAAGCGCTTGCCGATGCCACGCACAGGGGAGAAAAAATGCTCACCGATGAGCTGGTCATCGCCGTTGCCGAGCGCAAGGTAAACATACCGATCCACAAGGCGACCAAGGAGGAGGCGGAGAAGCTGCTCAATCTTGAAGACATCATCCATAAAAATCTCGTAGATCAGGAGCCTGCGGTTGGTGCGGTCGCGCGGGCATTGCGCCAGTACCGCAGTGGACTTGCGCGGTCGGGCGGGCCCATTGCCACATTTCTTTTTGTCGGACCTACCGGTGTCGGCAAGACCGAATTGGCGAAGATACTGGCAACCACGCAGTTCGGCTCCGAGCAAATGCTATTGCGTTTTGACATGTCCGAATATCAGGACAAGCAAAGCATTTTCCGATTCATCGGAACGCCGGACGGAAAGATGAGCGGTACGCTTACGGAGGCCGTCATTCAAAAGCCGTATAGCCTTATTTTGCTTGATGAATTTGAAAAGGCACATCCGGATGTGCTTAACCTATTTTTACAGGTGCTTGACGATGGACGCATTACCGATAACGTCGGTCGCGTCGTCGACTTCCATAATACGATCGTCATTGCGACGTCGAATGCCAATTCGGATTTCATTAAGGATTCCATCGAGGCGGGGCGCACGATAGACGAGATCAAAGATGAATTCAAAAAGAAGCTCACGTCTTATTTCCGTCCGGAACTGTTGAATCGTTTTTCCGATGTGATCATCTTTAAAAACCTGTCCGTTGATGATACCGTCGCCATTGCGCGCATGCAGATCAAGAAGCTTGTCAAAGCGCTCGGGCAAGACCAGGGGATTGCACTTGATATTGATGATTCCGTAGTACAGTACCTTGCGCGCATCGGACATGATCCCGTGTTCGGCGCGAGACCTTTGCGCACTGTCATTAACGACCGCATCAAGAGCCGGCTTGCCGAGATGATCCTGCGGAGCGAAATAACGCAGGGAAGCCACTTGCGGCTGACATTGGAGGGCGATGATGTGCGATTTATGGCCACGGAAGAATGATAAAATAGTGCCCCTACCGCCTCCCGGTAGGGGTTTTTGGCCATACTTGACAAATACTTTCAAATAGTTTACTTTAGAAATAGTTGTATTTTTATTATTTTAATAAAGCTGCAACATTGCTTTTTTACAAATACATATACCTAACAGACCAAACCAGCTAAAATCCAAACCAAAATGGAGGATTTCCAATGAAAAAGATCGTGATCATCCTCAGTTTGTTGTATCTGATGTTGGCCGTACCGGCATTTGCCGAAACCTGTTACGGTCCGTTCTGTCCTGATTCTGCTGCCGTAGGCAGCACAATCGGCTGGGCCAACAACAACAACGGCACCGATGAGCAGCGGTACGGGGCGAACAAATTCGGGTTTACATCCGAGAACGATACCGTGGGCGGGTTATCTACCCGCGGTAACGCCCAGGCTACCGTGGTGAACGGAAACGTATACCGGGACGCCCGTTATCAAAGCGGGTCCCTTGGCGAGGCGCCGTTCACCTCATCTACTGAGAACCGGTTAGAAATGATCGGAAGCTCCAGTGATCAGGTAAGGGGTGATTTTTCCGATGCGTTTATCAATTTGGGGCATGATGCCAATGGCTTTGCCCACTTCGGTTCGCGCGGATTCAACACCTCGCTCTATGCTACCGGAGCGGCAACTTTTAACGGTACCGGCAATGTGGATGCTCTGGCAGGCCAGAGCACCTATGACACACTGCGGACAAACCATCACGCTGGTCACAGCGAAACGTCCGTTTCGACGAAAGTCGGAGTAAAAACGAACTGATAACAAAAGGAGAAAGACATGAAGAGAAATCTGTTCGGCGTTTTGCTGGTGCTGGTCATACTGGTGCCTCTGAACGTTTTTGCCGCTGATGCAACTGCAACGCAGGTTGACGTTGCATCGTCCGTCAATAACGATGTTTTCGTGAATGGAAGTGAGTTTCATCAGGAATTCAACGGTCCGACGGGGATAACCAAATCGCTTTCGGGCGGCGTTACGGCGCCGTATCTGAACATGCAACAGGCGACTACGCCGTTCCCTGTCGGGAGCTGGCGACCGGTCGTACTGGCACCACGCAGCACGAGAGAGCTGTACACCGAAGAAGAGGTCAGAAAGATCATTGAGTCAAATCAGGACATCTTTCAGGTAACGGGTCGATTACGGCTCGTTGTGCCAGCGCACAACGAGCCGTTCATCTATACGTTGCCGTCCGATCTCAACTTGGACAGGCTTGGGCTTGTGTCTCTGTTGACCGTCGAGGGCGAAGCGCCCCCGAATGCCAACGTTGAAGAGCACTTGCTCCGACTTCAGTCGGTTGCGTATCGTCTGACAAATTCGTTCGTCACGACGGCACAATGTACTGAAGACATCCTCAACAAATTCGCCAATAATGGCGGAGGAATCAGTGGTGGCGCAACCGGGTTTATGGGAAGCGTTTTGACGGGAACCGGCATTGCGGCACAAGACAGCGTGGCTGTCAGCCGCGCATACCGGGTTCCTAAATGTCGTGTTACCGCTTGGAGTACGAACGTATCCGATCTGGATGAGTTCACCAAGCAGTCCAGCGGACAGCAACCCGAACTGCTGTACAACTTGTACCTGTATAAGGACAAGGGAAAGCAGCAGGCCGAATTTGCGGGTACGCTTTCCCGAATGGCAGAGGACGAACAGTTTCTCGCGCGACTTCGAAGGGGTGGCGGAATAGACTTCGTTGCCTTTTACCTGAAGGAAGCCGATAAGGCCGCCGTTCAGGAGCAGATCGAGGTATTTCAAAAAGAGTTCGTTCTGCTGTTGAAAGCAAAGGGCGTTACTGCTGCTAACGCGAGAATCGAGCTGGTTCCTACCGATCCCAATGCGCCGGCCTATCGCCGGACGGACATCGTGGGCGGTCTCGCCCTGTACCAGTGAAGGAGGAGCTTCAAAATGAAGAATCTTGTCTGTAGTTGTTTTCTGTTGTTGGTACTGGTAACGGGATGCTCTGGCCACGCGAACTATGTGGTAAGCGAGCCGGGATATAGAAACAATGACAAATTGATCGGTTTGCTTAATGCCAAGCCGGTCGATGTCGCGGATCTGTATCCCGACCTGAAGCCCGTCAAGCTGTCTAAATCAACCAAGCCGGCATCGCCTGCCGTGAGGAGTGAAATGCGATAAAAAGCAGCATCATAGTTTTTAATTGCCCCGAGAATACTCGGGGCTTTTTTATATAGCAGCCCCTCCTGAATGAACAAGGTGGAAACGGAGCGTCGCAGTAGTGTATACTGTATGTAATCATCACCATAAAACAATGCGTATCAAAATAAACATCGACGTGAGCGGGCTCAAGATCAACCGCATCATAAAATTTTTCGTCATGTCCGACCTTATGCTGTGGGGCGGATGGGGTCTTATCGGGCCGATCTTCTCGATCTTTTTGGTGCAAACCATCTCCGGAGCGACTGTCGCCACGGTCGGTGGTGTTGTTGCCACCTATTGGATAACCAAATCGCTCATACAGCTTCCGGTTGCCGTCGCGCTTGATCGGCATGAAGGGGAGCGGGACGATTTTTACACCCTCATTTTTTCATTATTGCTCGCCGGTTTTACCGCTTTGGCATATTTGCTTGTCGAAGACATTACGTCGCTGTACCTGGTCGCGTTTTTACAGGGCTTGTCGTTTGGCTTGTATGCGCCGGCGTGGGCGGGCATTTTCTCACGGCACTTGGATAAGGAACACTATGCGTTCGATTGGTCCCTTGATAGCACCACCATCGGGCTTGCTTCCGGCATTGCGGCGTTCGTTGGCGGCGGGCTTGCCAATGCATTTGGGTTCGATATCGTGTTCATTCTTGCGAGCGTCCTTTCGTTCTTCAGCGCATTGTTGTTGCTCATGGTCCCTGATCTGGTGTTTCCAAAGGCCACAATTAATATCCCATTCCGGTTTCCGGGGTTCATGAAAATGAAAACCCCGATTGAGATCGAGAAGAAAGGACAATAAATTTCCCCTCGTACTTTTTTCTAGGAAAAAAGTACCAAAAAAGTCGCGAGCGAATAAAAATGGCGGAATGGGCTCTGAAATCTCTAACGAAACTGCGAACTCGCTCCTATTCGTCGCTCAGACAACGCAGTTTCTGAGGAGATTTCTATCGCCCATTTTATCCGCCATTTTCACAGGCTCGCAGATAAGAATGCGGGCTTCTTTCTTATCTCTTACCTCATACCTCGTTATTCTGTTATACTTATCTTATGGAGCAATTGCATTCGCGAAAATTGAAATT
>MGIT01000001.1:316164-316377 GCA_001793895.1 Candidatus Wolfebacteria bacterium RIFOXYB1_FULL_54_12 | reverse complement strand
GTATGCCACACTTGCTCATGCGGGTTATTTTCCGGTAGATGAGCTTAAGACATTGCGCAAGCTTGGATCCCGTTTGCAGGGGCATCCGCATCGCGCATCGTTACCGGGTTTGGAGACGACCTCCGGTCCGCTCGGGTGCGGACTGTCCCAGGCGATCGGCATGGCGCATGCGGCGAAGCTCGACGGTAAAAAGCATCGCATGTACTGTATGAT
>MGIT01000001.1:291061-316131 GCA_001793895.1 Candidatus Wolfebacteria bacterium RIFOXYB1_FULL_54_12 | reverse complement strand
GGAAGCTATTCTCTATGCGGGAAAGCATCGCCTGAGCAATATTACAGCGATCATCGATCGTAACAACATTCAAATAGACGGGTTTACCGAAGATGTCATGCCGCTTGAGCCATTGCGTCAAAAGTACGAGGCGTTCAATTGGCATGTGATCGATGTAAGCGGGCATAACTTTCTTGCCATCGTCGGCGCGGTCGTCGAAGCGCAGGCTATCCATGAGCGCCCCACGGTTATCATCGCGCATACCATTCCGGGCAAAGGCGTCAGTTTCATGGAAAACAATTATGCGTGGCACGGCATGCCGCCCAACAAGGATCAGGCAAAGCAGGCAGTCAGGGAATTGCGTACTTTGTGGGGAAAGATCAAGGCGGAGCACGATTAAGCGCGAAAAAAGAAAGACGAAAAACGGAAAAGGGAGGGTGTCATTCCCGCGGAGGCGGGAATCCAAATCATATAGATTCCCGCCTCCGCGGGAATGACAATACACATACCATGTTCAACCCATTTAAAAAAACTACAGAAGAAATATCCCGCACGACGCCGGGCTATGAAGAGACGGAGCGTCGCACTCCGATCACGGGCATTATTTTGTTGCTGCTCATGTTCGTTGCCGGATTGTATTTCGGCATATATGCGATGCGCGATGTTGCGAATATCCCGAACAGGCCGCAATCATTATCGCTGTGCGCATATCACTATCAGAAAAAGGGGAGTACCATTGCCGCGCCGGCCTATCTTGGCCGATATGACGATATGCTCGAAGAATACTCCTTTGCCCGCAACACATCGGCGGATTGTTTGACACGGTTAAGCATATTTGAAAAAGATGGGCAGATTGCGCCTTTGTTGGAGCAGCGCACTGCGCTGGAGGTTCAAGTGCGCCCTGCGTATCTGCAATTGCGCGATACCGTGCTGCCTGATTTGCTTGAGGTTCAAGCGCAAATAGGCCGGGTCACCGGTGAATATGGCGTCGGATTGCAGGAAGAAAGCATGGATATCAAGAGCCCCGTTTTCCCTACTGCCGATTCCCGTCAATCGATTCCCGAGTTGCGTGCGCAGGAAGGCGAGTTGTTGCAGTGGAGGGGAGAGTTGGAGGGGCAGCTCAATTCCGTCAAAGGTGCACTCAAGGCGCTTGATGCGCAGTTGACCGCCGCGTATACGCCCGTATTCAAGGCGCATGAGCGTGCATTGCGATGGTATGAGTTTCAGGTGTTCTTACTGCAGTTTCTGTTGCTTGTCCCGTTTTTCTTTCTTGCGTTGCGCAAGTACCTCGAATTGCATCGCAAGAACAGCCCTTACTCCGTCATTCTTACCGCGATCGTCGCGGTGTTTGGAATATTGCTTTTGAAGGCCGTCCTCTTTTGGTTTTGGGGCCTGTTTCTTGAAAGGATATTGAATGTGTTGATCGAGTGGTTCAGCATGTATGATCTGTTTCGTTCGCTGTTGTTCTACGTGGGTATGTTTCTTTCTTTCGCCATATTTGGCGGAGCGGTCTATTTCTTGCAAAAAAAGATATTCGATCCGCGCCGCGTGACCATTCGGCGATTTCGCGCGAAGCAATGCCCACAGTGCCAAACCAATCTTGACCTGTCGGCGGAGTATTGTCCGAATTGCGGAGCGCATATCCGTACCACTTGCGAAAAGTGCGGCAAGGATAGGTTTGCCGGTATGCCGTTTTGCCCGCATTGCGGAGATAGGAAGGATAACTAATGACCAATAACGGGATGCGAGGAGGAGGGTATAAAGTATAAGGTATACGGTATGGGGAGAATTTCTAAATAAAATGCTGGATACCTCCGATAGTGGGCGGACGGGAATGACAATGCGAGAAAAATCGCAATGCAAGAAGGTTGTCATCCCGCACCACGATGCGGGATCTCGTGTTCTTCTGAAAAGATTCCGGCTTCCTCCGGTTGGCGGACAGGCTTAGGCCGGAATGACAATGCGGGGAGGGAGGGGGGAATAACCGATAACCGATAACGGGATGCAGGGATGGGGCAGAGATGAGAGGTTGGAGATGAGAGATATGAATTAAGAAAGGGGCGTCCGCTTGCGGACGCCCCTTTGTGTCGTGTCGGAATCTGTATGAGTGGGGAACATGAGCGACATTCGATGTCGCTCATATAGTCCCGAAATGTAATGATGTCGGGCGTCGTTATATTTGTATTTGGCCAATATTCGCCTATTCCTGTATAATGGAATTATTATGAAATCATACGAAAAGATCGCAAAGATATTGCGAGCAGACCAAGATACGATACGGGTGGCAGAGGAGCGACTTTCCGCGTTGACGGGCAAGGTTGGCGTGTTGGACAAGATCATGGAAGAGAACTGGACGGCCATTCAAGGCCGATTAAACATTCTCGGGCTTACGCGCGATGCGTCCGCAAGAGAAATATACGATGCGCTTATCAGTAAGATAGAAGCGGATGATGCATCGTTTTACGAAGCGCTCGGAAGGCCACAGGTTACCGAACCTGCCGATTGGCAGCGGGTGCTTGATGTCATCGTCGCCGCGATCAATCCGCCGAAAGGCCTCTTTTTGAAAAAGGAAAAGGCTGTCGAGTTCTTGCGCAATGAACCGCCGACGAAAGTCATCGAAGCGCTCGGGTACGACAATGTCGACCAGTTGCTTGAAAACGAGGATCTCATGGAGATCTATTGCGCATTGCGCTTTTTGCAGGGCGGAGAATGGCTCAATACGGTATTTTTCAAACAATATGATGCCGTAACGCCGGCTGACTTTGAAGAGCGCGCCATCACGCCGATTGCCTTGGCAAAGAAGTGGGGAACGCTTGCGGAGGGCTTCATGAAGAAAAAGTACCACAATATCAGCCATTTGAAGGAAATGGGCATCATCTACGTGATTCCGCTGCCACTTGAGATTTCCGGTGAAACGTTGCGCAATCTTGCATTACTCCTGCACTATTTCAATGAAATACCGTTTTATTCCGACATCATTCGCAAGTTTGCCAATACGCCGGAAACGTTTGTGGAAAATCTTAAATCCCTGTTGCGGGGCGATGTGCTTGATGTACAGCCTGCTGCGGATGGAGGGAAAATGCCGTGGATGGTCGTGCAGCGCTACCTTGCGAAAGATGATGAGTTTGATTGGCGTTTGTTTGCACCGCATATCAATCCGGAAGCATTGCATTGGGAAAAGGCCGAACACATGCTTATGGTTGTCGCCCGATCGATCGACGGATTTTCCACCGATCTTGCCTTTTGGAAGAACTTGAACTGGGTGGGTGATTATTTCAAGAGCGATGCCGGCATAGACATACTTGTGAGTTTCAATTTGGTCGACACCGCCATGGCGCTCGTCCAGCAAAAGGAAATGGTCAAATATCTGTACCACCACCAGGAATCCATGTGGAACAAGATATTCCTTGAATATTTCGGGCAAGAGGAGATGGAAGCCATGATGAAGGAGTATATCATTAAGGGGTATATGGAATTGTGAGGGGGGCGGGGGTATAAGGTATATAGTATATGGTATAGGGCATGGGAGGGGAGGAGCGAGAGATTAGAGGTGAGAGATAAGAGGGAGAAGTGTCATCCTGAACTCGTTTCAGGATCTTGTGAGAAAGAAACGAGATTCCGAAACAAGTTCGGAATGACAATGCGGAGGGGAAAAGGTATAGGGTATGGGGCGGGGGTATAAGGTATGAGGTATAGGGTATGGGGGAAATTCTAATTTCTAAGAGATGGCACTTCTTGAAAATGTCGCGCAATGCGCGACATTTTTGTTATACTAAACACATGAATTTCCTCGTGCTACTCCTTGGCCTACTCCCCAGTTTTATTTGGCTCAGCTTCTTTTTGCAGGAAGATATCCATCCCGAGCCGCGGAAAATGATCTTTTATGTTTTTGTTACAGGGGCCGTTGCCGCGCTGGGTGCTTATTTTCTGCAAGTTTGGGCAAACGGCCAGCTGTTCACGCTCGGCATATTTTCCGACTCGCTTGAATATTTCGCCATCTTCGCCGGAATAGAGGAATTGATCAAGTTTTTTGCCGCTTTCGTCATTATCCGGGGAAGCAAATATTTTGATGAGCCGGTCGATGCCATGATCTATATGATGACCGCCGCCATGGGGCTTGCCGCAGTCGAAAACATCGCCGTTGCGTTTGACAACGGCTTTGTCGCAATTACCATTGGCTCTCTCATGTTCCGATTTTTGGGGGCCACGCTTCTGCACGCGCTGAGCTCGTCCGCCATGGGGTACTATTGGGCGCAGGGTATCGTGCAAAAACGTACGCCGATCTATATTTTGTGGGGGTTTGTCATGGCCACGCTTCTGCACACGGTTTTCAATTACTTCATTGTGGCGTTCGACAACGGGTTCATGTACTCCATCGGGGTCCTTATGCTTGCCGCATTTTTCGTATTTTATGACTTTGAAAAATTAAAGAAAAATGATACCATTACAGTATGAACAACGATACCAAAAAATTCTTCGAGAAGCTGGCGGGTGCATCCGTACAGGAAGAATTTGAGCCGAAATTGGCGAAGGTGGACGAAATAGAAGAAACGGAGAGCGAAGATGTTTTCGATGAAGGCGAAGGCCAACTCGCCATTGATGTGTACCAATCCGGTAACGACATTATTGTCGAAGCTCCGGTCGCGGGCGTTGGTATCGATGACCTTGACCTTGAAATATCCCCTGAATCGGTCGCCATTCGCGGAAAGCGCGAACAGCATGAACACATAGAAGAAGGCGACTTCCTGTATCAGGAGTGTTATTGGGGCAAGTTTTCCCGCTCAATCATTCTTCCGCAAGAGATCAACCCCGATCATGCGACCGCTACGTTCAAAAACGGCGTGTTGCGTATCGTTTTGCCAAAGGTAAACAAGCAAAAGACGAAAAAAGTGAAAGTGAGGTTTGAGTGAGAGATGAGAGGTGTGAGATGGGAGGTATGAGGTATGAGGTATGAGGTATGAGGTATGAGGTATGAGGTATGAGGTATGAGATAAAAATTCAAAAAACGCATGCCGTGCGGCATCGGGAGGAGGGCTCTTTTTATCCTCCTTCAACCGCATGGCATGCGTTTTTTATCAGGCAATGTAACGATGTCTGACATCGTTACATTTTCAGTATAGGTCGTAGGTTGCCCCGTTGTCATTCCCGCGCCTGCCTGCCGGTAGGCAGGGAGGCCGGAATCCAGTATTCCGTTATTGGTTATTAGTTATAGGTTGTAAGTTGCCCCGCATTGTCATTCCGGCGGAAGCCGGGATCCAGGTGTTTCGTTGTTTGGAAAAACAGTCCATGGTAGACTGTGTGGAAATGGCAAAAAGGAACAAAGCATACATTGGGGTGTTTGATTCCGGCTTTGGGGGGATCAATGTATTGCGTGGTATCGTAAAGGCGTTGCCTGTGTATGATTATCTCTATGTAGGCGATACGGCTCGCACTCCGTATGGCACTCGCTCGGCCGAAGTCGTATATGCATTTACGCGGCAGGCGGTTGATTTTATGTTCGCAAACGGGTGTGAATTGGTCGTGTTGGCGTGCAATACCGCCTCCAGTGATGCATTGCGCAGGATTCAGCATGAATATCTACCGAAGCACCATCCCAACAAGCGGGTGTTGGGCGTGTTGATACCCGCGGCCGAAGAAGCGGCGGCAAAAACAGCTAACCGAAAGGTTGGTGTTATGGCCACGGCAGGAACGGTGCGTTCGAGCGCCTTTGTGCGGGAACTTACGAAAATAGATCCAACCATACGGGTAACCCAACGGGCGTGCCCGCTGTTGGTGCCGCTTGTGGAGGCGGGGGAACATCGTTCACCTGCCGCAGCACTTATATTGGAAGCGTATCTCAAGCCGTTGCGTCGCAGTGGTGTGGATACGCTCATCTTGGGGTGCACCCATTACGGCATATTGGAACGGCAGATCAGGCGCGCCATGGGGCCCGATGTGCGTGTAGTTTCGGAAGCGACCATCGTTCCGAAAAAGTTAAAGACCTATCTTGCTCGCCATCCGGAACTGGAACAAAAGCTAAGCAAGGGGGGGGAGCGGGTGTTTTATTCCACCGACCTGACCGAGACGTTTTCTACGCTGGGGAGCAAGTTTTTCGGCAAACCGATCAAAGCGAAAAAAATTGCATTGCAATAGGTTTTGGTAAAAAAACAGCCCCTAAGCGAACTTATGGGCTGTGGCGCGCTATGCGCAGGAGGCAGTTATTCCTTGGGGATTATGAATCTAAAGTACCATGGATCCCTCAGCCGGGTACGCGTTTTTGCGAGTAGATTCTCTACTGTGATTCGCTGGTTGTATACGGACGATTGGAGGCCGTTGATACGATCAACGAGATTCAGTAAGACTTCTGATGCCTTGAGCTCGGGGTATTTTGCGAAATATACGGCAACCTTTTCGGGGCCGATTTTCTCGAAGATACCCTTCTCGTGCTCCGGATACGCTTGCGCTAAGTGTTTTACGAATTCGGCGGTCAGTACCTCGGCTTTTTCTTTAAGGATGTCCTCTACTCCCTTCGCCTCTTTGATTTGTTCAAAATCTTGGACTTGTTCAAGCCGCGCATTGAACTGCGTAAAAATCCCGCAGAGGGCTGTAATACCCATAAGCACTTCGAGGGCAATGCTTGCCCCGAAGAAGCCCTGTGCCGACACTACTTGCTCCAGTACTGCGAAAAAGATAAGCACAGCTACGAATACCATGACCCGCCTCCCTAAAAAAGAATTAAACTACCAAAGTTAAAATACTGTTTAATAGATAGCACTTTTGGGTAGATATGTCAATACCTTGTGAGGAGTGCCCATCAAAATCCCTTAATGAGGGTTGTGAATATTTCAATTTTTACAGAGCCCGATCAAATCGATAAACTCCTGCGTTTGTTTGGATATGCGGATGGTGTATTTTTGCATCCGCAGAATTGTATAGATTTCGCGCTGAGAGGGTGTTATCCCGTGCTCTGACACGGGATTCATGGCGTAATATCGTGCGGAGAGATGTGTCATCCCGTGCCGGAGCCTGCCCCGTACCACGATACGGGGACCCGGGATCCATGGCTTTTATATTTAGTCCTTTGATTTGGTAAAATAAATATAATGAAACTGTATTATGTGTATATATTGGCCAGCCAGCGAAACGGAACTTTGTATATCGGCATTACGAATGATCTAAAAAGAAGGGTATTTGAACATAAGGAAGGCCTAATTGATGGGTTTACAAAAGAGTATAAAGTAAATCAACTTGTGTATTTTGGGCAGACACCTGATGTGCGAAGTGCGATAGAAAGAGAAAAGAGGTTAAAGGAATGGAAACGGCAATGGAAGATCGAGCTAGTCGAAAAGGAAAATCCTACATGGATTGATTTATACGATTCCCTATAGAACCCTGGATACCGGCGTTCGCCGGTATGACACGGGGAGCTTATTTTACAGTATTGTCATCCCGTTGAACAACGGGATCCAGAGTTCATAAGTAAGATATTATAGTAGTATCATAAAACGACCCGCAATGCGGATCGTTTTATCGTGGTGCCCGGGGGGAGACTCGAACTCCCACGGATTACTCCACGCGATTTTGAGTCGCGGTTGTCTACCAGTTCCAACACCCGGGCGTTTTCGAACAATGGTCTTATTATAGGGGAATTTGTTTGTTTGTCAAAGCGGGTGGAATGCGTGCAATGTATCTTCCTATATTACTGCGTGCAGAGTGGGGGATCTATGTGATCAGATTAGCTTATTTAGGGCGCAATCTATTCGGCAATCAAGCATTTATGCGGGTTTGCCGAATTCGGCAATGCTTCTTTGCCGAACTATTCGGCTTGCCGTATGGGTTTACTCCTGCGTTTTGTCATTCCTACTTCCGTTGGGGCGATAAACCTGTCGTATTTGTCATTCCCGTGAAAACGGGAATCCAGTATTCCGTCATTGGTTATTAGTTACAGGTTATAAGTTGCCCCGCATTGTCATTCCTGCGAAAGCAGGAATCTATTATCAAAATAGATTCCGGATATGTCATGGGGTACCACGTCATTCCGGAATGACAAACCCACGCATTCGGCGTAGCGCTTTCTTGTTGACACATTGCCGAACTGCCGTATACAATACCCCCATGATCAGTAACTACGAGTTTATCAAGACGCAGGCATACGAACTGTCGTGGGCCGTATTCCGATGTGCCGAATTGTTCTCCCAGGCCAAATTAAGGGAAGAAGTAGAAGCTGCCGCGGTCGATTTGATCGCGGATCACGCCGTGGCAAACAGTGCGGCAGACGACGATTTCCCCCGCATCGACAAGCTTACTTCGTTAATCCGGCTGGCTGAATCAGTTGGGCAGATAGCCCCGGTGAACGCAAATGTCCTGTATCGGGAACTCGATAATCTTACCAAAGCGCTTAGGTTTGAAGTCGCCGAACAGCGCAATAAAAAGAACATTACGACTTCGCTTGAGCAGATCTTTACCAACAAGGCATATGCAAATAACCTGCAACCGATGACTGATAACCAACAACAGAATGCGGGTTTTGGAGATTCGGCAAGAATTTCTTCTACCACGCCTGCTTCCCCTGTCATCCCCACCCTTCGGCAAGATAAGGATACTCAATTCGGCAGCGTAGAAGCATTGCTTTCGGCAGCAGTTCGGCCGACCCAGCCAACCCCTACGTCAATGGCAAAAACTCCTACTGTTCGGCAGCCGTCATATTCTGTCATTCCCGCGGAGGCGGGAATCCAGAGCCCTATGCGCACTGCTTCAAATAGTTTGGCAGTTCGGCAAGCTCAATCCGCAACCGCAAGGTCATGGCAGTTCGTCATTTTGCAAAAGGTCAAAGACCTTGGCCAAACCACCACCAAAGAACTTACAGCAAGCTTCCCGGAAATTAGCGAGCGGACCATTCGTTTCTACTTGCAAAAGCTCGTAGACAATGGCTCTATAGACCGCATCGGTTCTTCCGGACCGGGATCGGCGTATCGGGCTAAATAAAAGGTAGAAAGTATACGGTATAGGGTATGAGGTATAAGGCAGAAGTATAAGGTATGCGGTATATATCGCAATAAATACAGCCACGGAAGTGGCTGTATTTATTTGAATTTCATTGGTCTATTCCTTATACTCACTACCGTATACTGTATACGTGCTTTCCCCCCGTGTAACAAAGTAGGGGATCGGTCGTTAGCCTATAGTATGGATGCATACTGGTCGACTTTTGGTCTCAGTTGTTGACAAAGTGCATGCATGCTTTACAATAAATATAACTGGCTTGGAGTGAGGCTAAGCCAAGGTTCTAAAGTTCCGCATTTTATGTGGAAAGCACAAGGGATTTTTATACCCTTGCGCTTCTCTTTTGGAATCTTTCTTAGCCTCGCTTCAGCGAGGCTTTCGCGTTCTTATCGGGCTTCGGCTTGGTGAGTGCGAAGAAAGATCAGAGTTATCCCTTGATCAAACCGCCACCTTACCTCACACCGGTTCGGCTGTTGGTCGATTGATGGGGCCGATGACTTTCTGAGACCGAATTATCACGAATTGAAATTAACATTCAGAATTACTGAAAAACGAAAAGCGAACAACGAATGACCGAATTGCCATTCCCGTGAAAACGGGAATCCATTTCCTCGAATCTCGTTGCCGCTGAAAAAGAAAATAAAAATTAAAATGAGCAACGTATTTAAAAAGCTTTCTATCGTTGTACTCGCAGTTGCCATGATGGTAACCGCAGTAGCTCCGGCAGGAGCCGCGACCACTGAAGAGTTGCAAGCTCAGATCTCTGCCTTGATGGCGCAGATCAATGCTCTCAACGTTCAGTTGTCCGGAACTCCGGCAACGACCGTGTCATCGTACACGTTTACCCGCAACCTCACTGTTGGGTCGACTGGCGCCGATGTCATGGAGCTCCAGAAATTCCTTATCTCTAAGGGAAATTTGGTGCTCGCAACCCCGACTAACTACTTTGGCAATATGACCAAGGCAGCGTTGGCAAAGTTCCAGGCTGCCAATGGCATTTCGCCGGCAGTTGGTTACTTTGGTGCAATCACCCGTGGTTCGGTTAACGGAATGATGGGTACTACAACCCCGACCACTCCGACAACCCCGACCACTCCGACAACCCCGACAACCCCGACCGTTCCGACAGGAACCATGGGAGTTAGCGTAGTTACCGGCGTGGGAGCAACCCTCCCGAAGGGAGCTTCAAATGCAACCGTGTTGACCCCGGTATTCACCGGCAACGGCACGATCACTGCATTGACCATCACCCGCACGGGCGTTGGTGCAACCACCGACTTCTCGAACGTTTACCTGTATGACGCAGGTGTGCGTTTGACCACCGGCCGCACGATCAACTCACAGACCCATCAGGTAACCTTCACTGGTTTGAACATTGCTGTTCAGGGTTCAAAGACCCTTACCGTGGGCGCTGATGTTGCTGCTGCTGCGACAGTTGGAAACCAGCATGCATTTAGCATCGCCAGTGCGTCTGACGTACAGGCTGATGTTACCGCTTCTGGAGTTCCGGTAACCGGCGCAACCTTCACCATCGGTGGACAGAGCGTTGGTACTGTTATCGCTACGAAGAACGGCTCCATCAGCAACCCGAGCATTGGTCAGAGGGCCGCAAAGCTTTCTGAATTCAAGCTTGAAGCTGGTTCGACCGAGAACGTAACGGTAAGCCGCATTTCTATGTTCTACTCCGGAAACCTTTCCCGCGCCAATCTCAGCAACTTCGAATTGAAGCAGGCTGGAACTGTCGTGGCTCAGGGATCCGCGATCACCGACAAGGATCTCTTGGTTTTGACCTTCACCACTCCGTTCAGAATGGAGAGAGGTGCAGTTCGAACCTTCGAACTCTTTGGTGATATCGCAGGTGGAACCAAGGCTGACGAAACCATCAAGTTCTATATTGATGATGCTTCCGATATTTATGTGATTGGTGACCAGTATGGCTTCGGCGTAACTGTTACCAAGACCGCATTCGATTCCGATGCTGCCGATCATCACGTGTTGACCCTCCAGGGTGGACAGATCACGATCAGCTTCAATGGACCGAATGCTTCCGATGTTGCCGTGCGCGCAACCGATGTTGTCCTCTTGGACTTCAGCATTGCGTCCGCAAACAACGTTGAAATCCGTTCGATTTCCTTTGGTGCAACCACGACCAATCTTATCGCCGGAGAAGGATTCAATGACTTCAAAGTACGCCGCCAGGATACTGGTGCCGTGTTGACCTCATCTTCCGATGTTGCGACCACTTCAGCTATAACGTTCACCGACCCGATCAACTTGACGGCCGGACAGACGTTGCGCTTGCAGGTCATTGCTGACGTTGATGCCGATAGCGATGCTTCCGATACCATCCGCGTAACGTTGAATGGTTTTGGAGCTTCCGATATCAAGAACTTGGACAACAACCAGTTTGTTGCCGTCGCAAATATCGTTCCGAATGGTATTACCGGCAACTTGCAGACTGTCGTAGCAGCCGATCTTCAGGTAACCCTGAACGGTCAGCCGTCTTCGCAGACTGTTGTTGCGGGTGCTTCCGATGTCGCGTGGGTTGGTTACAACTTCCGCGCCACTGGCGACACCGTCCGTATCACTGCGTTGACTATCGATGGAAGCGCTGCTTCTTCGTCCATCGCAACTGATCTTGGATCTGTAGCATTGTACGATGGAGCTACCAGGATTTCCGATTGGGAGGCGGTAAATACCACCACCTATAAGGCGACCTTTGACAACTTGTCAGTCTCCATTCCGCAGGGAACTCAGAAGACGTTGACCGTTCGCGGCCCGCTTTCTAACTCTGCAACCACTGCTGCTGTTTATTTCTTCTCCGCCACCTCTTCGGATGTGACCGCTGTTGATTCAAATGGCAACACGTTGACCCTTACGTTCACCGCTGTCAATACAGCTCAGACCGTAAAAATGACCGTAGGTGCACCGACGCTTACCTTCACCAAGGTTGTTACTGTTAACAGCACTGATGCAGGTATCGTTACTGCAAATGGCGTTTCTACTCTTTCCGAGTACGACGTTTATGCACGAAACGGCGCATCGAATGTCACCCAGTTTAACGTTGGTGTGCAGGCTCAGTCTACTTCGACTGCCGCAACGACCACGCTGGCTCAGGAAGTTGCTGAGATCCAGTTGTTCCTCGGTTCCACTCAGGTTGCTTCGGCATTCCCTGATGCAGCCGGAACATACGCAGGTATCGCTCGCTTTGGTGATGGAGTGAACACAGTGTTCTCTATCCCGGCGAACGAAACCAGGCGCTTGAGCGTCCGCGCAAGGTTGAATGACATCAGCTTGAGCACTGGCGCATCTACCGGTTCGAATATCTATTCGTACCTCGTAGGAACCAGCACGCTTGGCTTCAAGGCAACCGCAGGAACCCAGACTTTGACCGATGCAACCGGTATTGGTACTTCTACCACCATCGGTGAGCAGAAGGTCATGTACAAGGCATCCCCGGTTATCGTGAAGGAATCCGGTGTTGATGGTGCAACCATCTTCGCAGGAGAGCAGGATGTCGCTAAGTTCAGGGTCACCTCGAACGGAACGATATCGTTCAAGAAGATGAGCTTCAACATTTCTTTGTCCAATGCAACTTTGACCGCTAATAGCGTCAAGCTGTATCGTGACGGAACGTTGTTGACCACTTCAGCCACCAACGTAGCCGCAGGAGGAGTAGCCGCCATCGTTCTCACCACTGAGGATGTTGTCGACACAAGCTCTCCGGCTGTCTACACGGTAAAGGCTTCCGTTGCTGAACTCGGAACCGGTTCCGCTTCGCTTACCACTGCATTCTTGACCACTGGTGATGGCTCTGTCGTCACTCCGGCAGCTTATGCCGCGACCCTTGGAAACATGGTATGGTCAGATCGCTCCGGTCAGCCGCATAGCGAAACTTCGACCGATTGGACGAACGGCAAGTTCGTGAAGGATACCTCGATCACCTTTACTCGCACAAAGAGCTAATAAAGGCTTCGAATCGGTTTAGATCTTTGATCTAAATCAAACCCTACCGCTCGCGCAAGCGGGCGGTAGGAAAAACAATTCTGAATATCGGTCTCACTCTCCTGTAATAGGTGTGTGAGTCGGAAGCCTCCCTTCTCGAATTCGTTTGAGAAGGGAGCGCGACCGACAAAACCGATGTGAAACAAAACTTTGTATCTTTTGCCGAAAAGGGCAGAAGAATAAAACTTATTGGTCCGCTGATTCACGCAAGCCTTTGAAATTTGTCATTCCCGTTAAGACGGGAATCCAGAGCCCTCAGGGGGAATCACGATAAACCAATTCAAATCCCATGTATTCATTCGCCTTGTGCGAATGAACAATAAAACTCCACGGCCGACGCAAGACTTTAGCGGGCGTCTGTCATTCCCGTGAAGACGGGAATCCAGTACCCTCCAAAGAGACTGTGGATCAATAAAATACTTACAAAAACGCCACACATTGTGTGGCGTTTTTGTTTGTATCCGCGTATGGGGGGGTAGTTTAACGGTGAAATGCCCTCCGGTATTCCCATGTATGTACGTCATCAGATGACGTACATACTGCGCTGTGTAGAGCCCCTATGCTATATCAAAAAATAGTCAACAGGTATATAGACGATGTGCAAAGTATTCGCCAGTGCGCTTCTCGTGTGCCTTTTAAAGCCATAAAACGGGTCAAATTAGTCATGATATATGTGATATTAAGTAAGTAGCCTTTAGCGTTTGGTGGGGAGGCTTCTGATGGACTTTTTAGCTACATATGTACGTCATCAGATGACGTACATATGTGGCGATGGTGTGTGTATTGTAGTACGATGTACTATATGGCAGATCTTTATCATGCGTTGACTCGTGGTGTTGATAAGCGGGAAATTTTTAAAGATAAGTTTGATTATCTGAGATTTATCCATGACCTTTATGAGTTCAATGACGTTGAATCTGTCGGTACGAGTCATCGCATTTTTGAAAAAGCTAAACAAACATCAGGTGAAGGACATATTGTTATAGATGAAAGGCATTCCAGAGAGCTGTTGGTTCATATTCACGCCTTCTGTTTGATGCCAAATCATTATCATCTACTGCTCAGCCCCGCTATCGAGGGCGGTATTCCGAAGTTCATGAAGAAATTAAACATGGGGTATTCGCGATACTTCAATGAGCGATATGAGCGAAAGGGTACGCTGTTCGAAGGAAAATATAAGTCGATATTGGTTACGGCGCATGCGCACTTTGTGCACTTGCCTTATTATATCCACTTGAACCCGTTGGATATGTTCGATTATGGGTGGCGGGAGCGCGCCGTGCATAACCATGCCGATGCCATGAAGTATTTAGAGGGTTATCGATGGTCGAGCCATTTGGATTATATGGGAAAGAAAAACTTTCCGTCGGTCACGCAGAGGGGGTTCCTTTTGGAATTTTTTGGAGGGCGGGAGGGATACGCGCAAGCGTTGGGTCAATGGGTGGAGGATATCAGTATTGGAGAGATACAGGACGTTCTTTTGGAAAAATAAAATAACGATATTCGATATGTACGTCATCAGATGACGTACATATTAAAAAAAGTTATCCACAAGTAAAAATTTGTGCGTGTAAAATAAAAGTATGGTATACTATATGCACTTGCGTCGTTTCTATTTTTCACTTTGTAATAGACAGATGAAGAAGATGATCGACAACAATTCAATAGAGTAATCATTATTTGCAACGCGGGGTCTTTGACACCCGTTTTTATTTTATGGTTTATGTTATATGTAGTGGATTCCCGCTTGCGCGTGAATGACAGCGTTCTTACATTGTCATCTTGAGCGGAACAAAGTGAGCCGACCGCGTGTCGCCTTATCCGCCAGCTGGCGGAGGCGGCGCAAGGATTTGTAGTTTGTGAAGCAGATTCCTCCGTTGCGCCGAGTACGGCTTCAGTCGGAATGACAGTAGAAGGAATAATTAAGTAATGGATTCCCGTATGCACGGGAATGACAGAGAGAGGGGGCGGGAATGACCCCGTAAAGTCCGCCGTGGGCGGACCACGGGGCAAGCAAAGCAGGGAGGAATGACAATGTAAGAGGTTTGTAGAATAAAGAATTCATTAAGGTAATGGATACCGGCCTTCGCCGGTATGACAGGAAAAATTATGGAAGAACAGAACGAGCAGATCATTGCGCAGTATTCGAAGAAGGACGCGGAGATATTGAAAGAAAACGGATTGCCGGCCGTGGGCGCGGGGCAGATGGGTTCCATAAAAAGCCATTATTGGAAGTTTATTGGCGGGTTTTTTGCGTTGATGCTGGTGGGAATCATTGGTCTCCCTATGGTGGCGCAGTATATGGAAAAGCAGGAGGATGAGGCGCGGGCGGAAAATACCGCGAATTACATGAAGTTTATGACCGACCTGCAGGAGCGGCTTGAAAATGATAAAGATGGCGGGGCTACACCGGAGGAAACATTGGAACTGTTTACAGCCGCCCTTAAGGCTGGCGATATTGAGCAGGCGAGTAAGTATTTTGTGTTTGAGCCAGAAGAAGGCAAGGAAAGACTGGTTAGCTTGTTGGAAAACCTCGAGGAAATCGGAGAGATGAAATTATTTGTCGAATATCTGGGAAAGGTGCGAAAAGAAAGTAGTGACCCTCGAGATTCTTTTGTTTGGTTCTCCCACAAAAATAGCCAAGGAATGGTTGATTTTTCTGTTGAAATTACTAAGTCAAAATATTCGACTGTATGGAAAATCGAAAATATCGCACTCTAATTTCCTTACTATCTGTTTTAGTAAGTATATTTTTTTACATCCAGCCCGCAGGTGCATATGAGGTTGATACGCATGCGTATCTGACCAAGGAGGCTATTGAACTATATAACAAAAATACGGAAGGCAATAAAATTTCTTCCGACTTGCAACGGTTTATAATCGACGGGGCAAAGCACGAAGACGATCTGCCGCGTCCCCAAAACCATTTTTATGATCCCATTAACAACGAGGGGCTTAATGATGGCATGCATAGCGGGCAATCTGCTAAAGCGTGGGCAGGTGACAGCAATAATCAGAAAAAGATCGGCTACGCGTTACTCTCCGACTCGTCGCTGACTTCTGTTGATTGGGGAAAGATAAAGAATTTTTATCCGACTGCGGATTTTACGTGGAATACGGCTATAAAATATTGGCTCAAGGGCGACAAAGAAATGGCCATGGAGGCATTGGGCCATGCTATGCACTTAGTGGAAGACATGGGCGTACCGGAGCATACGCGCAATGACGCTCATACCGGCGGGAGTAAATACGAAGAATATGTCGGACGTTATCGCGCGGAGACGCCGGATGAGCAATTTAAAACTCGACTTGGCGACAAAAAGCCGATTACTTTGGCGGCGCTTGATGAATATTTTGATGGCCTGGCAAGGTATGCAAATAAGTATTTTTATAGCCCTGGCTCAATAGGTGCATATAATTTTCCTGAAATAAATTATAAAAATGCGGAATCAAAAAGCGGGGTATATTTTATAGGAGCAAAAGATGACGAGGGAGTAAGGTACTATTTAGGACTCAAGGCCCATTTAGGAAGTGCTTTTGGTGTAAGTAATCTCGATCTCGAGTTAGATAATCCTACTATTTTTGAATCCTACTGGTCCTTGCTCTCTGTGCGGACGGTGCGGTATGGTGCGGGGGTTATTGATCAGTTCTTCCGCGATGTGGAAAAGGCGCGGAATGACCCTGATTTTCTGAAAGAAGAAAAGCCTGAGGTGAGTGTATTGGGGAAGATTGGTGTGGTGGCTAGGTCGTTTTTTAATAAGACGAAAGATATTGTCGTAAAAACAGGGTCATTTTTTAGCAGTATCTTGTCGGCAATCGGTAATGGCGTGGTTTCCGCAGGAGGCTATGTTGGCGGGTTGTTTACCGGCAATAACGGGCTGACTAATTTGGGAATTACAGACATTGGCGATCCGAATGGGTTGGATACCGGGGGCGATAGTAGTTCCAGTGCGTCTGCCGCGCCGACGGCCGTGGCGGTTAAAAAAGATGCGCTTGCGAAAAAGGATGATGAAATAAATGCGTTGAAGTTGCAAGTGGATGGTTTACAAAAAGAGGCGAAGCTGCAAGACGAGGCCGTATTGAAGCTTGAGAAGAAGCAAGACGACCCTGTGGTGAAGGAAGATGTTGTCATAAAAACAAAGAATGCTTCGGTTGAGGCGCCGTTGTGCGCGTATGGTTCTGCGAATAGAGCCGGGCAAAAGGAAATTGTTATAAACGAAGTTGCGTGGATGGGCGGTGTGCGGAGTGCGAGTGATGAGTGGATCGAATTGAAAAATATATCGACGTCGGACGTCGATATATCCGAATGGCAGCTGCTTAACGAGGGCGGCGGGGTCAAGGTTCGCTTGGGCGGCCTAAAGAATCCGATCATCAAAGCGGGAGGTTTTGTTTTGCTGGAGCGAACGGATAATAATTCCGCAGTGGGTGCGACTGCTGATCTGATCTATTCGGGTGCGTTGGCAAATACGAATGATGGATTGAAATTGTTTACCGGTTCGTGCGCTGTTGCGGACGAGGTTGCGGTCGCATCCAAATGGGCTGCGGGCAGTAACGATACCAAGCAGACCATGGAGCGCCGCGCCAGTGGTGGCTGGCAGACATCCGTATCGGCTGGCGGTACGCCAAAGAAAAAGAACTCTGCGGGTGTTGCGGAGGTAGATAAAAAAGAAGAGGCCGCTCTTTCGCACGTATCGACGCAATCGGGCGTGGGCGGGGATCCGTTGTCCGTTGCGCCGCAGTTTTACCCGATCGTGATCAATGAGATCATGTATGACGTACCCGGTGCCGATGGCGGACGCGAGTGGGTCGAGCTGTACAATGCCGGCACATCGGCTGTTGATATTTCCGATTGGAAATTGCTTGAAAATGAAACCAATCATGCGCTTACGATAAAACAGGGATCGCCAACGATCCCTGTTGGTGGGTATGTGATTATCGCCGATGACGTGAATGATTTTTTGAGTGATAACAGTGGATTCGTCGGGCCTATTTTTGATAGTACATTTTCTTTGAGCAACGATGGGGAAGCGCTTTTCATAATGAATGGTTCATTGACCATTGATTCTACGCTGTATGCGTCGAGTACCGGTGCGACGGGGAACGGATTTTCGTTGCAATTGTTTGACGGCACTTGGTCCGCCGCTTCTTCCACGCCCGGGCGTGTCAATGTTGCGCCGGTCGTTGCCGAGGCCGCCATGATGGCTGCGCCGACGGTTGCTTCCTCGCAATCAATTCATGATGCAGCCTCATACTCGTTGAACGTCATGACGTATTATCAATCGCTTGCGATAAGCGCACCCTACACAGTCGGGTCATTTTCCGTATATGGTTCCGGCATCGCCGGTGGGTGGAAAGGAGGAATATGCGAATTCAATCCGGCGATTCCCCGATGCACAAATGTGCTCGCGCAGGCGTTTGCCGATATAAATATGCCCGTCGGAGATGCGGAAACGTTGCTTACGTTTGCATTTCCAGCGCCTCCTACGCTTGCGCCGGGCATGTTGTATGCATTATTTGTTGAGCCGACGGGGAATGTGCATATCGCGCAAAGACTCTCGCGCATTCGTGGATCCGCAGCGGATGTTTATGCGAGCGGGGAGCTGTCTGCATTTGGACAGTATGCGCCGCACTATATTAGCGAGCGGGTAGACCCGGGGATTGCCGATATGTATTTTGTCATTAATACCAATGGATCTGCTATTGCCTCGTCGACAAGCGTTGTGGCGAGTACGGCGTCGACTACGAGTGATGAGATCCCGGTCCGCCAGTCGGCGGATTTGGATTACAACGGGGCGGGAACTGCAACTTCGAGCGACGAGATCCCGGATCAAGTCCGGGATGACCTCGATGTGGTGATCAATGAGATCATGTATGATCTTTCGGGAGCGGATGACAATCGCGAATGGATTGAGGTTTATAACGCGGGGACCACTACGGCCGATATTGGCGAATGGAAATTTTATGAAAACGAAACGCATCATGGCCTTGCGGTAGTACAGGGCGTAAGTGTGTTGCCTGCGGGTGGGTATGCGGTCATTGCGGCGAGTACGACGGCTTTTTTGAACGATAATCCAGGGTACGGCGGAACTCTTCTTGATAGCGCGTTTTCTTTGAGCAATACAGGGGAAGCGCTTGCATTGAAGAATAGTGAACTTATTATTGATTCTGTTACCTATGCCTCGAGTACTGGGGCAAATGGATATGGCATGTCGTTGCAGAAATTCGACGATGGTTGGCATGCGGCGTCTTCGACACCGGGGGTGGTTAATGTGTTGCAGGCAATGACGAGCGATGAGATCCTGAAACAAGTTCAGGATGACAGTGCTGGTGGACAGGATGACAATGTTGGCGAAGCAGGTATTGCGACTACAACGCCGCAATCGCCAGTACTCGCGCAGCTTGATGACACGGCAAAGTCGTATACCAATCCTACTTCCGCATTTTATCAGACAGTTGCTTTTGGTTTAGTGCAATCGATCCGTTCATTTCGTATAGCTGCGGAAGGAATAAGTGGGCGATGGAAGGGCGGTGTTTGTGAATTTGATGCAGCGAAGCTCTGGTGCGCAGCGACTGGCCTATTGGTTCGGGTTGATGCCGATGTCGATATGGTAAGTGGTGCAGGGAAAACCGCGCTTACATTTTTGTTTGCGTCCGATATATTGCTTGATACGAGCAAGACGTACGCGCTTTTTGTCGAGCCAACGAGCAATGTATCTTTACGGGATCGCTTTGCGAGCATTTATGGCTCGGCAAGCAATGCATATGCAGGCGGCGGACTCTATGGCCAAGGACAAAATTGGGGAATCAGTGGCCTTTTGGATTTGGGAATTGCCGATATGTATTTTGAGGTCAACGTCCCTGAGACTGTCGTCGTTGTTCCGCCGGAAGAAGAGGGTACTGCTACCACAACGCCTGATATTGTCATGGACCCGGTATTGCCGATCGCCACGAGTACGGAGGAAACGGTTTCTTCGGAATAAATTAGATGTTTATGAAAAAAGATTTTGACGGATGGAGTAGTGAAAAGAAAAACGGACCCATTGCGGGGTCTTCGAGTGCCTAACGGCTATTTACATTTGTTTGCCGCTTACTTGCGTAAGCAGCGAGGCCGAAGCCATTATGTGTTTAGTATAGGGGAATTTCTATTCTGAGTCTACTATCTTTGCTGTCATCCTGATCCGCCAGCCGGCGGATTCAGGATCCCATCGGTAATAAACGAGATTCCGAATCCGCCAGCTGGCGGATCGGAATGACAGTGCTCTCCCGTATTGTCATCCTGGTCCGCCGGCTGGCGGATTCAGGACATCGCGACTTGGGCATGAACATCAATTATCAGTATGAAAACATTTTGTGTATATATTCTTACCAATAAACCCGAAGGTGTTTTATATATTGGTGTTACATCCGACTTAAGAAAGCGCATGCACGAGCATAAAACAAAGGCAATGCACGGGTTTACGGGAAAATATAATGTTGATCAACTTGTTTATTTCGAAACAACGACCGATGCCAATGTTGCTATTGCTCGTGAAAAGCAGTTGAAAAATTGGCACCGGCCGTGGAAGATCAATCTGGTTAAAGGGAGTAATCCGCAGTGGGAAGATTTAAGCGTCGAGTTGTTTTATAAGCCATAAGACCCTGAAACAAGTCCAGGGTGACAGAGGGTGCGTTTCGTCATTCCGATCCGTCAGCCGACGGATTCGGAATCTTTATGGAAGAGCACAAGACCCTGAAACAGGCGCAGACCCTGAATCCGCCAGTCGGCGGATCAGGGTGACATGAGTACATGTCAGTTAAATGTAGGATGACAGTGGTGCGGCGCTTAGGATGATGGTAACTTGGCGTAGGATGGTGGCAATAATATGCTACAATTTAATAGCATGTCACGAACACGTGGGCTTACATTGGTCGAGCTTCTTATTACCATGGGCATCCTTGCCATACTCGCGAGTATGGCTGTTTTGGTGTTCAATCCAGTGGAATATGTTCGGCAATCGCGGGATACCCGCCGTATCGGCGATTTGGATGCAATAAACAAAGCAATCGATCTGTATACCGTGAACAAGCCGGCCATTACCGAATTAGGGACTGCTTCGATTGTTTACGTTTCACTTTCCGATAGTTCTTCTACCTGCGGAAGTCACGCGCTTCCCGTATTACCACCATCGTGGCAGTATCGATGCGTGCCTGCCGCAGATCTTCAGAAGATCGATGGCACGGGTTGGGTGCCGATCAACTTCACGTCCATTTCCAGCGGGGCTCCGCTTGCCACATTGCCTATTGACCCGGCGAATGCCGTTGCCGGCGCGCAGTATTATATGTTCATCGCAAGCGGAAGAAAATACGAGCTATCTTCCGGCATGGAAGCCGCCAGACATATGTCCGGCGGGGACGCCGATAAAGTGTCAACTGATGATGGGGATGATTCCGCCCGATATGAAACGGGAAGCAATCTGTTGCTTGCGCCATGAAGAATATGACAGTCATTAGTAATGAATATATGGAAATAGTCGTTGTGTTACCCGACATACGCAGTACGCACAATGTCGGGTCTATCTTCCGTACCGCCGACGCGGCGGGAGTGAAGAAAGTTTTTTTGTGCGGCATTACGCCACAGCCAGTCGATCAATTCGGTCGCAAGCGACAGGATATTTCCAAGGTCGCCCTTGGGGCGGAAGATTACATTCCGTGGGAATACGCGCAGTCTGCCGTGCGTCTGATCGGGCGGCTTAAAAAGGAAGGGTATATGGTCTGCGCGGTGGAACAATCGCCCAAATCCGTGCCTTATAAGGCATTTAAAGCCCCAAAAGGGGCCAAAATAGCCCTGATAATAGGCAACGAGGTCGAAGGCCTGCCTATGCCGATTCTTGCCCGTACGGACGTTATTTTGGAAATCCCGATGTTTGGCAAGAAAGAGTCCCTTAATGTGGGGGTGGCGTTCGGGGTGGTGGTTTTTGGGCTCCTATAGAGCATTTTTTATCAGCGCGTCAATGAATAGGGGTGGTGCATCCTTGTTGATAATTTGCTAAGATAAAAATATGAAATTTCCGCGGTCAAAGAAGATATTGTTTGCGAATAATAAGGGAGGCGTTGGAAAGACAACCCTTGCCTTTAATTGTGCAATGTCTTTTGCAAAGCAGGGATATAAAACAGTTCTTATCGATTTGGACCCGCAGTGCAATCTTTCTCGACTGGCCTTAGGTGATATAAATTATGCAGGTACGTTATTTTCCTCGACATATAAGGACATTTACGATGTATTAAGGGGTGTTATTGAAGGGGGTTCCGACATTGATCTTTCCGTGCCTACGATACCTGTTTCAAATAGCGATGGGAATTTATTCTTGCTAAAGGGTAATGTAAATCTTTCTTTGTATGAAAACCTGCTCGTTTCCGCATATGGCCAAGCTGCTGCCGGACAACAACTTGGATATTTCCAAACGAGCGCGATCGATCGATTTTTGCGGGAAAGGGGTATGAGTGATGAAGTTGATATTTTTGTGATTGACACGTCTCCCAGCCTTTCTCTTTTAAACCAAATCATTTTTTTGGGGGCTGACTATTTTGTTGTGCCGATGATGCCGGACGCCTTCAGCGTCCAAGGAATAGAAAATCTTGGCGTTGTTTTTGAGAAGTGGAAACAAAATTGGAAGGTTACGGGGAAGGCTCTTTCGGGAAATACCGAAAGTAAATTTGTGCTGTCTGGAGATGGACTTTTTATAGGGTATATTGTGAATTCATATAATGTATACGGTAAGCAGCCAATCGCGGATCATCGTGCATGGATGGAAAAGATTCCGGAACGCGTAAAGAAATTTCTTTCAGAAAAGCATGGGAGAAACGGCTTAGTTGAAAAGAGCTGGAAAAATCCCCTTGCCGAGATACAGGATTATGGACGAATTCCTGCAAAATGCCAGGAAATCGGTGTTGCTATATTCGACCTTGATCCATCAATGATAGATGACATCCATATCGGAACGAAGGAAAATATTGAGAAATCAAAAGAAGAATTTCAGCATCTTTCGAGTGAAATATTAAAAATACTCGGTTCGTATTAAGGGAAGCCCTGGTGTCGATTTTATGTATAAGTGCGATATTTCTATATCCTAAGAAGGACGTAGTGATTGGCTTTTAAAAAAAGATGAGTTGGGTAAAAAATCAGTTGTTGTATTTTTTGCAACAACTGAATTTAGAGCAACTGTTTCCATTGCGGAAACAGTTGTGGGTAACTTGTTCCAATTTGGAACAAGTTGCGCGGGAAAGCAATATGCAAAAAATGCACATTGCTTTTGTTATTCCCGTTAAAACGGGAATCTATTTACAGAAGTAGTGGATTCCTCCGCCAGTTGTCGGACGGGAATGACAACCTCCCCGTATTGTTATCCCGTTCCGTCCACTGACGGAACACGGGATCCAGTGTTTTCTGCAGTGATGGCGCAAGGATATTTAGACTCTGGATACCGGCCTTCGCCGGTATGACAAGGCAATGCGTTTGACTTTGTCGAGGAAAATTATTATACAGTAAGTAGAACAAACGGCGCATAAAAAGCGTATAAAAATTAAATGAACGGGAGGAGCCCCTATGAGCATGAAAACGATCATTCTTTGCGGGGGTGAAGGAACCCGCATGAAGGAAGAAACGGAATTCAAACCGAAACCGTTGGTGCTGGTCGGTGGCAAGCCGATCCTGTGGCACATCATGAAGATCTATGCCCATTACGGGTACAATGATTTCATTTTGGCCTTGGGGTATCGGGGTGACATGATCAAGGAGTATTTCTTGCATTTGAATACGCTCCTGAACGATTTCACGCTCAATGTGCGGAACAATGAACTGACGTTTCACAACAATGACTGTGATGACTTTCGGGTCACGTTCGTAGAGACCGGATTGACCTCATTGACCGGCGAGCGGGTAAGGCGGCTCAAGCAGTATGTCGGTGGCGAAGATTTCATGCTCACGTATGGTGACGGAGTCGGCGATATCGACATCCAAAAACTGGTGGAGTTCCACCAGCGGCAGGGTACGATTGCCACGATCACTGGAGTGCACAAGGAGAGCCGGTTCGGTCTTCTTTCTGTCGATCCACAGTCCGGCAAGGCAAATGATTTTTCCCAAGCAAAGGTGAAAGACTTTGAGCAGGGTGATTTCACTGATGTCGTTAACGGCGGGTTCATGGTGTTCAAGAATGAATTGTTCGATTTGATCGAACCTGATTCGATGATCGAGCAGGTGTTTGTTCCGTTGGCGGAACGCGGAGAGCTTTCCGTTTTTACGCATACTGGAAGATGGAAGCCCATGGATACCGCCAAGGAAGCCAAGGAAATGAACGAGCTGTGGGATCGAGAACCGTTCTGGAAGGTGTGGTAGTGCGCTTAGGGTGTACGAGGAGGGGTAAAGCCCCTCCTTTTTTGTTGGAAGTGGATCCCCGCCTCCGCGGGGATGACAGAAGTATATTGTCATCCCGAGTGTAGCGCAGCGAAGCGGAGTGAAATCGAGGGATCTGTTTTGTACTACAGATTCCTCGACTCCGCAGAGTACTGCTACTCTCGGAATGACAATGCCGTGGGCAGATTCCTCGGTTCCGCTCCGCTACTCTCGGGATAACAGAAATAGGGTTTGACTTTTTTGGTAAAAATTATTATACAATAGTCAGAACAAGCGTATATAAACGCATTACAATTGAATAGCATAAGGAGGAGTTCCGATGTCAAAAAAAGTTTTGAAAGGAAGTAACGTATTGGTCACCGGCGCGACCGGACTTGTTGGCAGTCATTTGACCGAGCAGCTGGTCCGCATGGGCGCGAATGTGCACATCACATGCCGTTCGTCCGATCCGCGATCGTACTTCAGTAGTAAGCATCTTGGTGATCGTGTGGTCAGCGCCATTTGCGACATCAAAGATTTTCAGCGGGTGTTTGATGTTGTCAGTAAGTACGAGATTGAATACATCTTTCATCTTGCTGCGCAGGCCATCGTGCATACGGGGTTTGTAAATCCGCTTGAAACGTTGAATACGAACGTTATGGGTACTGTGAACATCCTTGAGGCTGCGCGGCTTTCGCCGCGGACCAAAGGTATTGTGGTAGCTTCGAGCGACAAG
>MGIT01000001.1:281071-291039 GCA_001793895.1 Candidatus Wolfebacteria bacterium RIFOXYB1_FULL_54_12 | reverse complement strand
ATGTTATTGAAGGAGCACCGATGGCGGGTGATCACCCGTACGATGTTTCCAAATCGTGCACCGATCTCATTGCCCGTACGTATGCGAAGACCTACGATCTTCCCGTTGCGGTGAGTCGCTTTGGAAACATCTATGGCCCCGGCGATCTGAACTTCAATCGCATTATACCCGGCATCATGCGGGCGATCATCAAAAACGAAACGTTCATGATCCGGAGCGACGGAACATTCGTACGCGATTACGTGTACGTGAAGGACGTTGTCGACGGATATATCACACTGATGGAGCAGATGTCCGAGGCCAAGGGCGAGGCTTTCAATTTCGGCGCGGCGCATAAGTATTCCGTGCTTGGCATGATCGATGCTGTGGGAAGGATCCTTGGCGTCAAGGTTCCCTATACGGTATTGAATATCCAGCGGAATGAGATTCCCTCGCAGAGCCTGAATTTCGAGAAGGCAAAGACGGTGCTCGGCTGGGAGCCGCAGCAAACATTTGCCGAGGGTATCGTGAGTACGGCCGATTGGTATCGGCATCACTTTACGTTCAAGCGGCGCGGGTAAGTGGTGCATGTTGAACAGTACGCAGGAGGGGCTTTGCCCCTCCTTTTTTATTTCTGTTATTCTCGCGCCTCTCGCTGTCATTCCCGTGAAAACGGGAATCCACTACTTCTACAAATGGATTCCCGCCTGCGCGGGAATGACAATGCAAGAAAGGAATGACAGAGAGATGTGGGCATGACCACGTAAAGAAAGTTGCTACTTTCCACGTGGCGAGCTCCGTCTGATTTGACTTTTTCGGTAAAAATTATTATACAATAGTCAGAACACGAGCATATTTATGCGATAGTAAAACTTCATCAAACGACCTAAAAGGAGGACAACCGATGGCAGATGTAATGGCAGTTAAAAAGCAGTTACCCCAAAAGCCGTTGATCATCTTCGAGATGGCCAACAACCACATGGGGGATGTCCAGCACGGGCTGGAGATTATCAGGATGCTGCACGCCGTGATCAAACACATCGACGTGTTCGCGTTTGCGATCAAGTTTCAGTACAGGCATCTGGAGACATTCATTCATCCGGATTTCCAAAACCGCGCGGACCACAAGTATGTGAAGCGGTTCACGGAAACCCAGTTGAGCGAGGACGAGTTTTTGCGGTTGAAGGAATATGCGGAGCAGCTTGGTTTTATGACCATCTGCACGCCCTTCGACGAAACATCCGTTGGTCAGGTGGAAAAGCATGGCTATGACGCATTGAAGATCGCAAGCGCGAGCTTCACCGATTGGCCGTTGCTCGAGCGGATCGTGATGACCGACATGCCCATTATCGCATCGACCGGGGGAGCAAAGCTGGAAGACATCGACAAGGTCGTAAGCTTCCTTCAGCACCGCGGAAAGGAATTTGCCCTGATGCATTGCGTCGGCGAGTATCCTACTGTGCCTGAGCGCCTGCAGTTGAACCAGATCGATCTGTTTCGCCAGCGGTATGCAGGCGTGCCGATCGGGTTTTCGACACACGAGGAGCCCGGCAATACCGAAGCGATCATGCTTGCGGTTGCCAAGGGTGCCACGATCTTCGAAAAGCATGTGGGGGCCAAGGCCGACCATTATCCGATGAATGCGTATTCCGCAACGCCTGTGCAGGCTGCACAGTGGGTCCGTGCCGCATTGAACGCGTATGCCATGTGCGGCGTCGTGGGCCAGCGGCATGCATCTTCCGAAAAGGAACTGGCGGACATTCTGCAGTTTCAGCGGGGAGTATTTGCCAACCACGATTTTACCGGAGGGGATCGCATTCACATGGCCAATACGTTCTGTGCGTGGCCGAACCAGCCCGGACAGCTCCTTGCAAGGGACCTGTCCAAGTATATGGTGATCACCTCACGTGGAAACGTTGAAGCCAGTTCGCCATTGGTGAATGTGTGCAAAGCCGATACCCGAGCGCAGGTTTACGAGATCGTTACGCGGTCATGCGAATTGCTTCGGGAAGCCGGTATTGCCTTGTCGAACAAGCTGAACTTCGAGATCAGTCATCACTACGGCATCGGCAAATTTTACGAAGCCGGCGCGGTGATCATCACCTGCGTCAACAACGAAGAGTATGCCAAGAAGCTGATCCTGTTGCTTCCCGGCCAAGGGCCGCATCCGATGCATTACCACAAACTGAAGCGGGAAACATTCCATGTGTTGCATGGCAATGTGATCTTCACGCTTGATGGCGTGGAAACCAAAGCGGGCCCGGGCGATGTCATTACGGTCGAGCGGGGGGTCAAGCACAACTTCCGGTCCGAGGGCGGTGTCGTCTTCGAAGAGATATCCACCATGCATCACAAGGGGGATTCCTACTACACTGTTCCTGCCGTGGATGCAAACAAGTATCGGAAGACCGAACTGACCTACTGGGTTGTTTGATAGGCGCATTGTGCGCCAGCCAAGGAGGGGCTTTGCCCCTCTTTTTTGCGACGCTTTCCTTTGTCATTCCCGCGCAGGCGGGAATCCACTACTCCTGCAAATGGATTCCCGCCTGCGCGGGAATGACAACCTCCCCGTATTGTCATCCCGTGCCACGACACGGGATCCAGAGTTTTCTGCAGTGGTGGCGCAAGGGCATTTAGACTCTGGATACCGGCCCCCGTAAAGAAAGTCGCTACTTTCCACGGGGCGAGCAATGTTGCGCGTTGACTATGCGCGTTCTCTATGCTATTGAATATTCAGCATGCAATAGGCATATCGCTTTTGCAAAAACAATTTTATATAGACAGGGAGCGGGCTCATGATCGACTTTTTACGGTCCACCGTCGAGTGGAAGAATTGGGGGATGAATGTACTGACGATAAGTGCGTTGGGGACACTTGTTCTTACGGTGGTCCAAGCGCGGAGCTTTGCCAAGCAAGCAAAGGCTATATGGAATAGCGGGAAAGGCGATTCCGTTTCGGTAACGATGTTTGGGTATCTGCAATTTTATCTCGTGGCGTTCGTTTTTTACGGCATTGCCATGAAAAGCATTGCCATGGTGGCTAATAGCTTGCTCTTTATTTGCATCATTCCGATCTTGTTCGGATTGTGCAAATATAAAAAACTCACTCCGTTGGAGTGGTGTTCTTTGGCGGCGTTTAGCGTGTTGCCAGTGGCTATGGCCGTAACACCCTATAAACAACAGCTGTTTTTCTGCATGTTGGCCGGGCTTCTTGTTGCGTTTTCCTGTCCGGCATACGAGATATGGCGCAACAAAGACGCAGGCGTGTTCGAGGTGCAGGTTGCCGTGGCGACCATGTGTACGAATATATTTTGGGGCGTCTATGCCTTTATGGTGTGGGATGTTCCGCTGATGCTGTTCAATCCGCTTTCTTGCGCGCTTATGGTCGTAACCATTTGCCTGTGGATGCGATATAAGCGAAGCCCCGTGTGTGTTGCTTGATCATCGGGGGGTAGATAGGAGCCGGCTGAGCCGGCTCTTTTTTTGTTGACTTATCGACAAACTATTGGTATAAAAAGGGTAGAACATGCGCGCATGTGCGCCAACAAATAATTCCCGTTTTTAGGGATACATAAAGGAGGAACTACGATGGCAAAAGATTTAAGCGGGCAAGCGCCCGGAGGAAAGCGGACGGTACTTACGGAAGTGCTCCCGCGACTGACCCCTTTTGTGGTTCAGCTGTTTCCGATCTACGCATGCAACTTCAAATGCAACTATTGCATCTTCCAGTTGCCCAATAAGGAGCGCGGATTCATTTCAGATAAGGTCGTCATGGACTTCGACTTGTATAAAAAGTTTATTGATGAGTTTGCCTTATTCCCCAGTAAGATCAAGGTCTTGCGGTTTGTGGGCATTGGCGAACCGCTGCTGCATCCGCGAATCGCCGACATGGTCGCGTATGCGGTCGAGAAGCAGGTCGCTCACAATGTGGAGCTATTGACCAACGGATCGTTGCTGACGCCAGTCATGTCGAATGCGCTCATCGATGCCGGGCTTTCCCGGCTGGTCGTTTCGCTGCAAGGCGTGTCGGCCCGCAAATACAAGGAGATATGCGGAGTCGACGTTCAATTCGACAAACTGCGTGCAAATCTGCAATACTTCTTTTTGCATAAAAGCGACAGCGCGCATATGTACTGCAAGATCGTGGATAGTGCGCTCGATGGCGAGGAAGATAAACGGCAGTTCTACAAATTATTCAGTGGCATTTGCGACAGTCTTGCCATCGAGCATACCGTACCCATTCATTCGGGTGTTGAGTATGACGGCGTGATCAAGCATGCGGGCGAACAGCTGACCCAGTTCGGCCTGCCCGTTTCCGAGGTCAAGATTTGTCCGCAACCGTTTTTCCACATGCAGATCAATCCGGACGGAAAGGTGGTCCCGTGTTACTCGTTCGAGTACCCGGCCATCATGGGTGATTGCAACACGCAGACCGTCCGGGAAATCTGGAATGGCGAGCGATTCAACGCGTTTCGCCGCAAGATGCTCGACGGGAAGCTGGACGCATGCGCTATATGCAAGGAATGCAGTATCATTACCTACCGCATGTTTCCGGAAGACATGATTGGCGAGGCTGATGTCGAGCGGTTGAAAATGGTCTACGGATAAGCGATTTTCTCTATTGGCAGTATTCAAAGGGGCTTATGAGCCCCTTTTTTCTTGACTTAATTTTATTAAACCATTATAAAAAGGTCAGAAGACAACCTTTTACAATTTAATAAACCGAGGAGGATTATGCCATGAATGACACAAGAATCTTATTCATCGTTCCGCCGTATGTGGGGTATGACAGTTTTATGAAGCCTGCTTTTAATGACGGGGTGATGAAAAAGAAATCGGGGGAATACAGGAATATCGTATCAGATATTCCTATCGGGCCACTCTCCTTAAGTGCCTACGTTAAGAAGTATGCAGATGTTGAAGTAAGGTTAATTGATTTTAACGTTGTTATTCATAAGCTGGAATTTTTTGGGTACAAGTCTTTTTCCGAGATGTTTAATGAAATTCTTTCGGGGAAAGAATTTGTTGATTACGATCCAAGCATTATTTGCGTATCAACATTGTTTACTCCGGCCTATCGCAATATGATCGATCTTGGCCGCGTTATCCGTAATTTGTTCCCGTCCGCTTTCATTACGGCGGGTGGTGGTGTGCCGACTAATATGCACAGACACATCTTTGCCGAAAGTGATTGCTTTGATGCACTGTGCTACGGCGAAGGCGAAAAGCCGTTGCTTGGATATATCCAAGCAAGCGATAAGCGTGGATTTTTGGAGGCGCATCCGGCGTGGATAACAAAAGAAAAGTCCGCCAGTATGCAGCTGTTTCAGTTTGATTTTGTTGAGAATCTGGATGACATACCATTTTTGGATTACGGTATTATTTCCATTCAGGACTACAGAATCAACTCGATTCTTTCGACGTATCCGTTTGCGAAGGGGAAAACGCACAGTATGCCCATTATGGCTTCGAGAGGATGCACTCATCATTGCTGTTTTTGTTCTTCTCATACGGTACACGGAAGAAAGATGCGGTATCATAGTGTGTCGCGAGTTCGCGAAGACTTCGAGCGTTTTAAGGAACAGTATGAAACCGAGACAATCGTATTTTTCGATGATCATTTCATGGCAGATCGACGAAGATTTTTTGAGTTGATCGACGTCATGAATGGCTTGGGACTTACAGCCTTCTTTCCGTCTTCGCTGGCTTTATATGCGCTCGACAGAAAGGCCTTGGCCGCCCTTAAGAGCGTCGGGCTTAACCAAATTGTTTTATCCATCGAGTCCGGCAGTGACAGGGTTTTGAAAGAAGTCATGCATAAGCCTCTAAACCTTTCCATCGTGAATCGTGTAATTACGGATTGTCGCGAGCTCGGGCTTGATACGGATGCCAATATACTCATTGGACTTCCCGGTGAAACAAAGCGTGATATTGAGGATGCGCGTGCATTCCTTAAGACCGTCAATGCTACTTGGTTTCGGATTAACATCGCCACCCCTTTGGTTGGTAGCGAGATGTTTGCTACTTGTGTCGAAAACGACTATCTTAAGGGTAATTATATCGATTGCGATTACAAGCGAGCCATAGTAGGCACTCCTGAGTTCACTCCCGAGTGGTTGCAGGAAAAGGTGTATGCCATGAATCTCGAATTGAACTTCGTGTGCAATAGCGATGTTCGGCTGGGTAACTATGCGAAGGCCCTGCAAGGGTTCGAGAATGCCATTCGGGTAAAACGGGATCATGCGCTTGCGTATTACTACGCGGCGGTGTGCTATGAAAAACTTTGCGAGGCGGATAAGGCCGACGAGTATTTGGCTACCGCCCGTGCCATTGTGGCACGAGACGAGTTTTGGCGTCATTATGCGGACACGTTTAACGTTCCCATTTGATGCATGGCGATCGCATATCGCATTAAAGGGGCTTACGAGCCCCTTTTTGTTTTGCTTGACTTTATTGGTAAAAATCCCTATACAATAATCAGGACGTTTCAATAACATATTACAGGTCGTAAAAGGAGGAGCTGTCATGACAAATGTACCGGCTTTATTGCAGGCCATTAAAAACAGGGAAGAGCCCGTTGTCATCGTTGGGGCTGGTGTTGTCGGAGGCGTGTTGCTTTCAATCTGCAACGACGCAGGCATTACGGTGGATTTTTTCTGCGACAGCAGCGACAAGGTCGCAGCAAACGGAACATTCTGCGGTTTGCGGGTGCTTCATATTTCGCAGATCCCATCGGGATACAATGATGCGATATTCATCATTTCTGCCGCATCCATCAAGGATGTGGTCGAACGGCTATCCGATCAAGGGAATAGCAACTGGTATGCCGGTGGTCTTCTGTTAAAGAACATCGATGTGTCCCAGTCGGATGCGAATCTCGATTACGCGAAGTTTGCCATCGAGAATTGCATCCTGTGCCATGACGGCTATTTGCATCCTGAACGGATCTTTATGCGGAGCGTGGACATCATCATTACTGAGCGGTGTTCTCTGAAGTGCAAGGATTGTTCCAATCTCATGCAGTATTATGAACATCCGCGAGATTGCAATGTCGATGTGCTGCTCGATTCGATCGATGCGCTTTGCGCAGTGATCGATGAGGTTATGGACTTCCGGGTGATCGGCGGCGAAGTGTTTATCAGTAAAAACTGGCCGGTGATCGTGAGGCGATTGATAGACGAGCCCAAAGCAAAACGCGTGGTGCTCTATACCAATGGAACCATTCTACCCGCCCAGCGACACTTGGATCTTCTGAAACACGAAAAGGTACTCGTCATCGCTTCCGACTATGGTGCGTTGTCGAAAAACCTTTCGCGGATGAAAAGCCTGTTTCGTGAGCACGGCATTGCCCATCATGTGCTTACGGTTACCGAGTGGCTTTCGTGTTCCGCCATTGCGCGGCATGACCGCGGTTTCGACGGGAATCGGGAGCTGTTCAAGCTGTGCTGTGCCAAAAACATGGCAAGCCTGTCGGAAGGAAAGCTGTTCCGTTGTCCGTACGCGGCCAACGCCTTTCGGCTCGGTGCCGTGCCCGATCACTCGGATGATTATGTCGATCTGTTGCGTTGGCCATTTGATGAAGGCGAGCTGAAGTGCACGCTTCGCGATTACCTGCTGCAGAAACCCTTCATGAATATCTGCGATTACTGCAATGGGCGACCGTTGTCGGGAGTCGAGGTTGAGCCGTATGTGCAGACGGATGCGCCGTTGGCGTATCACAGGTGCACCTGATCGTTACGTGGTGAGGAATATAAGGGGGGGTGGAGCTATCCGCCCTCTTTTTTTATGCATAAAATTGACGTATTAAGACATGCGCCCTACTATATAATAGTAAACATTCGTCCGTTTGTGACGGCCACTATCAATGAACACTCCGCACTTGATAAGCGTTATCATGCCCGTGTATAACGCGGAACAGTTTCTGAAAAAATCCATAGAGAGCGTACTCGGACAAACGCATGCCGATCTCGAGCTTATTCTTGTTGATGATGGCTCGACCGATGGTAGCTTGGCCATGTGCAACGCTTACGCTGTCACAGATAAACGGGTCAAGGTTGTTACACAAAAAAACGGCGGCCCTGCGGCCGCACGAAATACCGGTGTTGCCCTTGCTACGGGAGTGTTTGCGTTCTTTCTTGATGCGGATGATTTCATTGATGTAAAAACATTTGAAGTTTTGATCGCTGCTCGTGAAGCACACCCTTGCGAATTGGTCATGGGGAACTTTTGCAAACTTGAAAGCAACGGATCTATTATCGATCAGCCTGCTACGTTTACCCCCGATGGCGAACCGTTTTCGGGGGATATTAAGCTGTTAAATAAGGAAGACATCGATTTATATGTTCGGCATTTTTTGCGGCACCCGAGCAACCATTTGATCAGCTATTGTTGGGGCAGGTTGTATGATATGCGTATCATTAGGCAATATGCCATCAGTGCGCACGGCGATATGCGACTTTTCGAAGATTATGTATTTAATCTGGAATATTTGAAACAGTGCGCTGCGGTTGCATTCGTGAATAAACCGCTGTATACGTACGTCATGCATCCTGCGCATGTTTCCGCGAGCATGGGCATCGTCAATGCAGATGGTCTGCTGCATGATATGGGCATCTTTAAAGCAAAGACGCTTGAGTTTTTTGACCATCCTCGAAATGGCGTCGATCCCTCGACCATTAAAAAAGAGGTTGGGCATGCGTTGACCCATTACACTATTATTTTTGTGATCCGCTCTTGCCGCTTGGTTACCGTGGACACCAAGGAGCAAATACGCCGCGAAATCGGCAAGATCATTGCCGCGCCTTTGTTTAATGAAAGCTTGAAATACTATACGCCGGCGAAGGGAAACAGCCGAGTGCTGCCCTTATTGGCTCGGCTTAAATTGGTCGACCTCATCATCGTATATTGTCGGTATAAGGCGAACAAGCGATATGGTAAAATAAAAACGATATGAACAAGCAACGCATCGCCGTGCTCGGCGCCACTTCCCATATCGCAAAAGGATTGATTTATAACTTTTTACAGGAGGGTAATTTTGAATTGCATTTGTACGCACGGTCTGTTGACAAGGCACGGGAGTTCATTAAATTGATCGGGCAGGACGGCAATGACAAATGCATTGTGCACGAGCAGCGCGATGATCTTCTGACCGCATCATATGATACGGTAATTAATTGCGTTGGGGTCGGCACGGCAACCAAGCTGCAAGGTGACTACTCGAAATATTTTACGGTAACCGAAGAATACGATAATTTGGTTTTGGATTATTTGCGTAACGGCCACCCCGATACGCTGTATGTGAGTTTTAGTAGCGGGGCGGTATATGGTGGCGAATTTTCTTCCCCCGCGCAGGAAGATACTACAAATTGCGTGCAGGTTAATCACATAGAGCCAAAAGATTATTATGGCATCGTCCGTTTGAATGCGGAGGCAAAACATCGATCACTTAAAGATCTTAATATCGTCGATCTGCGGTTGTTCGCCTATTTTAGCCGGTTTATCGATCTGTCGGACGGGTATTTCATTACCGATATTGTAAATAGTATATTGCATAACACTCCGCTTGCGACTAATGATTCCGATTTTATGCGTGACTTTGTGCACTCTGCGGATCTGTTCGCATTGGTGCTAAAATGCATCGCCATCAAGAAACTTAATATGGCTGTTGATGTGTTGAGCGCCGCTCCTATCAAAAAGAGCGAGATCCTCGCATATTTTTCTCAAGCGTATGGACTGCAGTATGCGATGGAGCCACAGGTGGGCGTCGTGAGCGCGACCGGTTCAAAATATGCATATTATTCCGCATACGCCAACGCGGAACGTGTAGGATTTGTTCCCCAGTTTACTTCCATGGATGCGATACGGGAGGAGGCTGCACGTTTGTTGCCAAAGGCCAAAATTTGACTTTTTCTACAAAAATTATTATACAATAGTCAGAACAAAGGCATTTTTTATGCACCCACAACTACATAAGGAGAAGCACGATGAAAG
>MGIT01000001.1:249994-281058 GCA_001793895.1 Candidatus Wolfebacteria bacterium RIFOXYB1_FULL_54_12 | reverse complement strand
TTCGGGAGCCGAGAGCGCAAACAGAAACAAGCTGCAGCAGGAAAAACCGCTGGTGTACGAAAAGGTGCGGCGGTTCGATGAGAAGATGGCGGACGGCGAAAGCATCGCCATCATTCAACTGCAGTACAACTACGGCTGTAATGTGCATTGCGAGCATTGCTCGATCAAGCCGTTTCAGGGTAGAAAGAACGCCCGTTCGTTGACGCCGGCCGATGTGAAAGACCTGTTCGAACAGGCCGATGCCATGGGTTTGGCCCGGGTAACTATTACCGGCGGCGAGCCGCTGACATTCCCGGATTTCGACGAGCTGGTGGCCGCTATCGACCCGCGGAAGTTCTATGTGAACTGCGATACGAACGGCCTGTTGCTTACGCCCGAGCGGGCACAGCATCTGAAATCCATCGGTGTCGATCGGATCCAGCTGAGTCTCGACAGTCTCGACCCTGCGACGCACGATGCGTTCAGGGGGAAGAAGGGGCTGCATGCCCGCGCGATGGCCGGCATCAAGGCCGCGCGCGATGCTGGGCTGGCTATTTTCATTCAGACCGTGGTCACCAAGCAGCGGCTGTACTCCGAGGAGTTTATTCAGTTCCTCGAGTACTTCAAAGACATGGGCATTGGCGTGTTTGTAAGTTACGCCAAGCCGGTCGGTGCGTGGGCGGGCCAGTTCGACATGTTGGTCAACAAGGACGACATGCGGTACATGGAAACGCTTGAGCAAAAGTACAATGTGTTCACCCACCTGACCAAGGCCTACGGCCTCGACATGGGCTGCATCAGCGTGAAGGGAATGTTTTCTGTCACGCAGTACGGCGATGTGTTGCCGTGCCCGTACATCCATACGTCGATCGGGAACATTTTCGAGGAGTCGCTCAAGGACATCATCGATCGGGGTTTGAACATCAAGTTTTTCGGCAAGCACGTCAGTACGTGCCTCATCGCCGAAAGCCTGCCGTTCATCAAGAAGTATGTCGCCGGGCGGATCTACGGCAAACCGTTGCCGGTACCGTGGCAGGAAGTGTTCACCGCGGAAGACTTCATCGACCCCGGCAAGATGTAGCGGGGCGTGTAGTGAAAAGCAAAGGGGCGGATCTATCCGCCCCTTTTTTTGTTTGACTTTATCCGTAAAAGTTGGTATGGAATAGGTAGGACATAACATATTTAATATCAATAACTTAAAATGCAATAAAAAAAGAGGTGAGATGATGGATACTACGGTATTAAAAGCTCATTTTCAACGGATTACCGAGGGCGTGGCCGATAGAGAAAAAAATCTCGATGAAAAAGAAGAAAGAGTATGTCAGTTAGCTGTCTGCGGTAGAAAGGGTTTAATAAAACCACCAATAGGGCTTTTTTCTAAAAAATGTCCTGGTTGTGGAAAGAAACTTTCTGTAGAAAAATGGGAAGACGGTGGTTTTCCTGATTATGGCGATGCGTATAGGCATTATACGTGTTCGTGCGGTTATGAATATGGAATTTCACATTTAGTCAGCAGCACTCGAGAGGACTGTTTACATATATGGAGGCGCTGATACCGACAAAATGTAACGGGCGTGTAGTGAAAAGCAAAGGGGGCGGATCTATCCGCCCCTTTTTTTGTGAAATATTTTTGATAATAAAAAACGGCCCCGTGAACACGGGGCCGTTGCATTATAAAACATTAAGTGCGCTACTGCGCTTTCAGAGAGAGTTACCGGACATAGCTGAAGCCGAAAAATACGTGGCGCTTGTCCCACGGCTCTTTAAAAAGGCAGAGGTCGATATCGAAGTAGCCGTCGCTGTATGCGTGTACGGATGGAACCCGTTGGTCCCCAGTTTTTGCGGCAAAGGACGCATATGATCTGCCTTTGTGCAGCCGGTCGCGTTTTTGTTCAAACGCGAGCATGGTGCCTTGCATGCCGAGAAATACATTTCCCGGCTGTTTTTCCAAAAATGCGATGCGTTCTTTTGATGTTGTCCAGGTCGGTGTAACTTGCTGAAATGCCTTGACTCGCAGCTTGTCGCCGGGTTTTAAAACATGGCTCAAGCTTGGGAAATCGGCATCGGTGATGCCTTTGTTGTACCGGTTGAGTTTACCCGCCCAGCGTTCGGAAAATGCATCCACGCTCATTTCGTCGGGCACTGTAACCACGCCGAAATCGTTGAGTAGGACAAACGCTTCATTGGAAGCTGATAGCCCGACTTTTTTTGCCGGAAGTAGAGCATCTGGCAGTACTCCTTTCAAAGCGCCTTGGTTGCCACTCCAAACTTCCGCCGTGTTCTGATCGATTTGACCGGGTCTCGGTAGCTGCATCAGGACCGCTGTTTGGAATGTGATGTACCATCCCGGGACTTGCGAGGGTGCTCCGTTACTCATGGCTGTTCCTCTCTTTGAATTGAAAAAGTTCTTTACTTGAAATCCTGCTAATCAGGATAATCTACTTATCCCAAAATACATAAGATGTGTCAACTGGCTGCCGATCCCTCTTTAATTTGACTTTATTCATAAAAGTTGGTATGGAATAGGCAGGACATAACAAGTATTTCTTCATCGATCTTTTTAAGGAGTATCACTATGGATGCGACACTGGAGGCATATAATGCAGTCACGAAAGCAAAATTGGAAGAAGCGCGTTTTATGATAAAATTGCTTGGCCTCGATTATGACGGTACAGTAAGCGACGGAAATACCTATACGCAGACACAGGTATTTGCTTTGGCGGAAAAGGTTTTGGACGCAAATAAGTCGATCGCTTTTGTCACCGCAAGAGCTGCCACCGCACTCAAGGTTTTGTTTCCTCCATTGCAACAGCTGCTTATGCGAAAAAATGCGCCGGTGCCTTGCTTTATTGCCGGAGGAAACGGCACGACGCTGTACGAAGTAAAGAAAGATGGACTCGTTATGATCTATAACAACGGGTTCACTTTGCAGCAGGTCTTGTGTGTAGTCGGTGTCGGGAGAGATGTGTATGCCCGCCTGCAAATCGGACATAACGACCTGGTCGAGAAAGGTCTGCGGACGTTTGAAACGTTTTTGCAGGACAGCTGGGCCGGGTATGTCCCTGATGAAATCATCTATGTTTGCAGGCCTTTCCGTGGTGAGCTTTTTACGGAGGAGGCCAAGGTTACCTTTGTTTTGCCCAAAGATGCATCTCTGCGTGGAATTATCGTGAGCGAGCTTAACGCCGCGTTAGGTAGTGAATATTGCGCCATGGCGGGGGATAGCACGTATGTGCATATCACGAGGCGACTTTCTGAAGACAGTAAGGCCTTTGCCATTAAAGCTATCTTGCAACGGATGGGTTTGACCCATATGCAAGTGGCAACATTTGGCGATATGCCCATGGGTAACGATAAGGGATTGCTGAGCTTTCCTTATAGCTTTACCAACGCGGAGGATTTTATTCGCAGTGAGTCTGACTTGCAAGCGCCTCCCTTTGTGTTGGCGTGTTCCGGGGTAAACCCTGTTGCCATGGTATATCATGCCGTGGAAATGTTGATCACTACTTCTCAAGCATAAGGGAGATATACTCATGAGAGATCAGTTTGTATTTAAGCCATGTGTTGTAGTATTGTCCGGGACTCCTTTGTCGGGGAAAACGCATCTTGCGAATATCCTCGAGAAGATGTCCAATCTGCGAGTCATTGATGTCGATTCCGTGAGAAACGAAATAGATGAATCGAGAAAAATCAACTTGCAGGTCCGGATGTTGCCGCCGGAGCAGGAAAAAGAGGTCATGGTCCGTTCTTATGCAGAACTGTGCAAGCGGGCGGAAAACATCGCTGCTTCCGGAGCGCCAGTGTTGATAACAGGCACATTTTCCCGTACCGAGTTTAAGTCTGAGTTGAAGAGAATCGTCGAAGACGGAAGCGTGACAGTACGCGTTTTTCTTTTGACGGTGTCCGATGAAGAAGCAGGGCGGCGCATAGAAAAGAGAAAATCCGAAGGCAGCCTTTCTAACATTGATTCGCTGGATAAATATCAATGGGCGAAATCGATGTTTGGCAAGATTGATTTTGCCAAGGTGACTGAGATTGATTCTTCGAATGCAGGTTGTGCGAACAGTATCATCGAAACCCTTGAGGGATTTGAAATGTTGGCATAGCAAAAAATGTTGAAAATAGTGGGGCGGAGTAATCCGCCCCTTTTTTATGTTTTAAAAATATTTGACTTTATATGCAAAAGTTGGTATGGAATAGGCAGGACATAACAATGTAGTTTACGGTGACAATCACACAGCGGAGGTAGCGAACATGAAGTTAAGCGATTATGTGATGCAGTTCATCAAGGAGCAGGTTGCGGACACGGTATTCCTGATGTCGGGTGGTGGCATTATGCATTTGGTCGATTCCCTTGGGAAGTCTGACCTGTATGCGTATTGCTGTCACCACGAACAGGCCGCGGCGATTGCCGCGGAGGGGTACGCCCGTATGAAAAATGTTCCGGGTGTCGTGTTGGTAACGACCGGCCCCGGAGGCACGAACGCTTTGACCGGCGTTGCCGGCGCGTGGCTCGACAGCATTCCTATGCTGGTCATCGCCGGGCAGGTAAAGCGGGCCGACATTACGCCGCGAAAAGATGGCGTGCCTGTGGTGCGGCAGACAGGGTTTCAGGAGTTGAATGTCATCGACATGATGAAGCCGATCACCAAGTATGCGGTGACTGTTGATAGACCGCAAAATATCCGACGCGTCTTGCAAAAGGCGGTCTACCTTGCGACGCATGGCAGACCCGGGCCGGTGTTTGTGGAGATCCCGCTTGATGTACAGGCTACGGAATTAGATCTTGCCTATTTGGAGGAGTGTGGAAGCTGGTATCCTGCAATGGATCTTCTGCCGGAGCAATCGGATGCCGTTTTGTGTTTTGCGTATAAGGTTGGACAGCTGTTGCGGAACGCAAAGCGCCCGCTGTTGATGGCCGGCAATGGCATCAGGCTCGCGGGCGGTGTAGACGCGTTGAACCGGTTTTTGGAAAAGACCAAGATCAATGTTGTCACGCCCATGTTTACCGCCGATGACTTGGTCACCCATGAGTATCCGTATTATCTCGGCCGGCAAGGCATGTCGGGCAACAGGGCGGCGAACTACGCCGTGGATAATTGCGATGTGCTGTTGGTCATCGGCGAGCGATTGCAGTTGACCCAAACATCGTACGACCACGGAAATTTTGCCACGCAGGCGACGAAGATCATGGTGGACATTGACTTGGGGGAGTTGCAGAAAAACACCCTCTCGATTGACTTCCCTGTTCTTTGCGATGCAAAGACATTTCTTGAAGCGCTGTGCGCGGAGGATATTCCGCCGGACCGGTGGGATGTGGCTGTTGACCGGATCGCCCCCGCTGAGTATGCGTGCGCCGAAGGCTATCTCAATGTGTATCGGTTTTTGGATCGGCTTAATACCTATCTGGACTCGATGCCCATTGTAACCGCGAATGGCATGGCGAGTGTTGCTTCGCATCAGGCGCTGACTCTCAAGAACGGACAACGGTTTCTTACCAATGCCGGGCTTGGCCACATGGGTTCCGGATTGCCGATGGCGATCGGGGCTTGCATTGCAAACGGCTATCAGCCGGTGATCTGCATGGAGGGCGACGGTTCCATTATGCTCAACCTGCAGGAGTTGCAGACGATCAAGCACCATAACCTGCCGATCAAGGTTTTCATCTTCAACAACAACGGGTACTATTCCATTCGCAACACGCATCAGAATTATTTCGACAACGTGTTCGCGGCCGATTCGTCTTCGGGGGTCAGTTTACCGAATTTTTATCGGATAGCTCCCGCGTTCGGGTTGCCTATCGTGCGCATTTGCAATGATCATGAACTCGATGTGGGTCTTGATCAGGTCGTGCAACATCGCGGCCCTATCGTGTGCGAGCTGATGCTCGACCCGGCCCAGCCTATGCTGGAGCGGTGGTCGGCGGGTATGTTACGCGAAGCGCTGTAGGCTACAGCGTGTGAGTTTTTACCAAGGAGGGGCTATGGCCCCTCTTTTTTTGTGTATAATAGAATAGAAAGGAAATGGATTCCGGCCTCCGCCGGAATGACACAACTATGCTTACTAAGAAAGAAATTGATCAGCTTGCTGTGCTTTTGAAAAAAATAGACAACCCGCATGGCGGGTTGCCGCAATCTGTGTTTGATGCGCTTTGTGGTGTAGTGCCGTTTGTTGCGTGTGAGCTTGCCATTATGAATAAAAAAGGGGAGCTGTTGCTGACATGGCGGGAAGACCAATGGTGGAAGGGGTGGCATTTCCCCGGAGGGTTGATGCGCCATAGGGAAACATTTGACGAGCGTATCAAAGCGACGGCATTACGGGAGGTGGGTATTGATGTGAAAAAACATACATTTCTTTTTCCGATCAATTATTCCGAAGGAAGACGCGGGCCAACAGTGTCTCTTGTATTTTTGTGCCATGCGGAAGCATCTACGAAGGGCAAGTTTTTTAAGAACATGCCGAAGGATATCATCCCCGAGCAGCGGGAAATGTGGAGAGGGGTGCGTGGGGCGGTGAGGGATGAGATGTGAGATGAGAGGTGTGAGGTGTGAGGTGTGAGATGAGAGGTGTGAGAGGAGAAGGGGGATAGCATGCACTTGAGTGTCATCCCCGCGGAGGCGGGGATCCAGAGTGCACATGTGAAATACTGGATCCCTGCTTTCGCCGGTATGACAACCTCCCCCGTATTGTCATCCCGTGCTACGACACGGGATCCAGTGGCGCAATATACAGGCGATGAGATTCCTGCTTTCGCAGGAATGACAATACAACCCGTGGGGTGTTGCACTTACTTGTTGAACTTAGTATACAAAATATTGACAAATCTTGGTAAATAGGCGACGCTATGGGCAGAAAAGCTTTGTCAATTGCATAGGTGTATTTAACTGCTCACTGATGAGCGAGGAGGTGTGTGATGCCGCAAGACAGCGAGAGGATCGCCAATTTTCTGAAAGATTACTTTGCAGATCGCAAGCAGGCCGAACCGTTTATTCCCGGGCAAACGCCTGTGCCGGTTTCCGGCAAGGTGGTAAGCCAGCTCGACATGCAGTGCATGATCGAAGCGGTGCTGGACGGACATTGGACGGAAGGTAGATTTGCAAAGGAGTTTGAACAGAAGCTTGCCGAGTTTATCCGCGTACGGTTTTGTTCCATCGTTAATTCCGGTTCATCTGCCAACTTGTTGGCGTTGACCGCATTGACATCGTTTCGTATTCCGGAAGAACGTCGGCTTAACAGGGGCGACGAAGTCATAACCGTCGCGGCCGGTTTTCCGACGACCATCAATCCGATCATCCAAAACGGATTGGTGCCGGTGTTCGTCGATGTCGAGCTGGGAACATACAACGCATCGCTTGCTTCCATTGCGGAGGCAGTGTCGAGGCGTACAAAGGCGGTATTTTTAGCGCATACATTGGGCAACCCGCTCGAAGCGCAAGCGCTCAGAACGTTTTGCGACGAGCGTGGGTTGTGGCTTGTTGAAGACAATTGCGATGCGCTCGGAACGAAGCACCTCGGTGCCATCACCGGCGCATTTGGGCATCTGTCGACCTGTAGTTTTTACCCAGCCCATCACATCACCATGGGCGAAGGCGGTGCGGTGCTGACCGATGACCCGTTGCTGCACAAAATCGTTCGATCGTTGCGCGATTGGGGGCGTGATTGCTCCTGCGCGACCGGTGCGGACAATGTCTGTGGCAAGCGGTTTACGCAGCAACACGGCGATCTGCCCTATGGGTATGACCACAAGTATGTGTACTCCGAACTCGGGTACAATATGAAGGTCACCGACATGCAGGCGGCTCTCGGAGTCGCACAGCTTGAACGGTTGCCTGCATTCATCCGGAAGCGGCGGGAAAACTTTTCGTATCTGCATACGCTCTTTCGGGATCTTTACGATGCATTTATATTCCCGGAGTGGAGCATGCATTCGCAGCCGAGCTGGTTTGGCTATCCACTGACCATCCGGGATACCACCGGCTTTACGCGAGGCGAACTGCTGAAGTTTCTCGAGAGTAAAAAGATTGGCACGCGGTTGCTGTTCGCGGGCAATGTGACCAATCAACCGTATTTCAAGAACTACGACTTCAGGTGGCGTAGCGTAGGAAAAACGGAGGGGAGGCACATCGTGTTGCCCAATACCGATACCGTGATGAACAATACGTTCTGGATCGGCGTATATCCGGGCCTGACGTTGGAAATGCTCGCCTACGTCGGCAAGTCGTTTAAGGAGTTTCTGGCGAGCAGATAAATGCACGGTAGATCGTTTGCGAAGCCCCGGGAAACCGGGGCTTTTTTGTTGCACGCACATACATTTCTTGTTTTTGCCCTTTTCGTGGCGTACAATTAGGCTATTATTCAGCATCATCTGTCATTCCGAATTTATTTCGGAATCTCGTTTATACACGACGAGATCCTGAATCCGTCGGCTGACGGTTCAGGATGACAAAATTATTTTCTATGGTATTTTTTATCAAACTTAGTCTTTGGGCGTTGGCATTTGTGCCGCTTATTATTGCAGAGTCGGTGTTCTTCCCCTTTATTTTCGGAAAGGTTGTCATGATCCGGGTGTTTGTTGCACTTGTATCGATATTGTTTGCGGTACATGTCATCGCCAATGCGGATTTTCGAAGGGGCGTTTACGGCAGGTTAAAGCTCGTCGCGAAAAATCCGCTCTTTGTAACGACAACCACGTTTGTCGCGCTATCCATCGTGAGCACCATCTTTGCCACCAATCCATTCCGTGCATTTTTTGGCGATGTCGAACGCGGGGAGGGGCTGATCGGCCTGCTCTATTTTTACGGATTCTTTGTCTATTCCCTGCTGGTGTTTGAGAAAAAGGATTGGATGTGGTTCTTTCGGCTCAACCTGTTTACCGGCGCAGTTTTGTTTACAAAAGCACTGGTTGAAATAAGCGAAGGTTCTGTGCGGCCGGGATCGTTTACCGGGAACCCCGCGTTTCTTGGCGGGTACTTCTTGTTCGTCATTTTTGCCGCATTGGCCTCTTTCTATTACAGCAAAAAAGAACCCATTTGGAAGTTCTTTTCCGCCGCCATGCTCCTGCTTGGAACCATCGGGCTTTTCTTGACCCAAACGCGCAGTGCCATGGCTGGGCTTGTGGTGGGTGTGTTGGCACTCGTTATCTATAGCGCCTTGCATGGTAAAGCCATCGTGATGTGGAAAGGATTTTCGTTACGAACTGTGGCGTTTGCTACGTTGGCCGCAATGGTCGTAGTGGGAAGCCTCTTCGGCACTACCAAAGAAAGTCCGCTCTGGCAACGCGTCCCTGGGTTCAATCGAATCGCAAACTTTACGTTGATGGACGCCACTGTGCAAACGCGTTTGATCTCCTTGGGCGTCAGCAAGAATGCCATTGATCCGCAAAAGAATGGCATGCAGAAGTTTTTGATCGGTTGGGGCCCGGAAAACTTCGGCATTGCGTACAACAAATATTACAATCCCGAATATTACCAATACGAACACACGTGGTTCGATCGCGCACATAACAAGTTGATGGATGTCGCCGTCATGAACGGCATGCTTGGGCTACTTGCCTATATGGGCATGTGGGTTTCCGTCGCATGGCTTGTGTTCCGCAGGAAGGGCTTTTCGTTCGACATGATGGCGGCGTTGTTCTTTGGCGGCGCGTTCTTCTTTAACCTGTTGTTCGTGTTCGACCAGGTATCCACGATCATTCCTTTGTTCGCATTCTTTGCGTTTCTTGCCTATGTTTCCACAGTGGAAGACCAGCTGCCTGCTGGAGGGAAAGAGAAAAAGACACAGGTCATGGCTGGTGTGCGAGAATACGCAACCTATGGCATGTTTGGCGCGGCGGGCTTGTTCTTTACATGGGCGCTTATCTTTTGGACGATTGTTCCTTATTCACAAATGAGCACATACCTTACGGCTATCGGAACCAAAAATGCTGCGGGGATCCTGCAAAACCCGGAAGCCATATTTGAACCATATACGTTCGCACAACAGGACATTCGCGGACATTTCTTGAACGTATTGACCCAATATTACGGCAAGGAACAACAGCTGACTCCGTTGATCGATGATTCCATTCGACGCATGGAAGAGTTGATCGCGAAGGAGCCTACCAATCCGCGCTACTTCATTATGATTGCCAGTGCGTATGACCGCAGGGCCCGCGCGGGGGATGGGTTGGAATATTTCAAAAAAGCGGAGGCCTACTACCGCAAGGCCGCCGAACTTGCGCCGATGCGCCAAGATGTCATGTATGCGATTGCATTCAACCTGTCATTCCAAGGACGGGTTGATGAAGCAATAGCGGTATTGCGTACCGTGCTGACGGTCGATGACGTTTCTCCGGAAACCCATTATTTCCTTGGTGCCATACTTACCGAAAAAGGGGGCGGAGATTATCGCGAGGCACTGAAGGAAATGGAGATCGCCATGAGCAGTCCTACCTATATCAATTTCAAGGACGAGCAGACCGTGAATATTTACCAACTTTTTCTAAAGCGTACGTATGCAGCGCGGGACAGTGAAAACTTTCTCATCGTTGCAAAGCGACTTGAGATCGTCGACCCGCCACAGGCTGAAATGGCGCGACAGATGGGAGATATGGTAAGGAAAGGGCAGTGGCCTGCTATCAACTTCGACTAATGATCACGCATAAAAATAACGCTTAAGGCGTTATTTTTATGTAAAAACAAAAAAGAACCCGTAAGGGTTCTTTTCAACCACGCCTCTATACTGGGTGTCCCAGTCACGCCACCGTCCGGTGACAGTTCGAAGTACAGGTCTTTGTACTTCTATTTTTGCATGGATGAATTTAAATTGCAATAGGTGTTATTTTTGTGCGTGTTTGACACCTTTTGACACCTTTTGATAGTATATATGTATTGTCATTCCGAACTCGTTTCGGAATCTTGTGGAAAAACACGAGATCCTGAAAAGGCTCCAGACCCTGAATCAAGTTCAGGGCGACATGAGTACATGTCGATTCAGGATGACGGTTAAGCGAGATATGTTTATGGCAGAAATTTATCCTAACGAAGTGTATACGACCGGGGAGGCTGAAGCGCTCTTAAAGGTGAGCAACAGCACCATGAAGCGTCTTTTGAAAAAGGGACTTCTTCGTGCCAACAAGGTGGGTGGGCAGTACAGAATATTGGGGCATGAATTGTTGCGATTGCTTTCGCCTGAGGTAGATCAAAAGGCGACTGATCTGTATCAAAAGGTAAAGACCATAACACGGGAGGCAACCAAGCATTGGTAATACATATGGATATCGATAAGCAAGCGGGAAAAAACTTTGCATGGCTATCGACCGCGCAGGTCGGCATACGCATCGTGGGTGCGGCGTTTTTCTTTTTCCTTTCGCGTATTTTGGGGGATGCCGGATTGGGACAATATAGTTTTGTGGCATCGTTGGTCCCGTTTTGGTTCATAATCGTGGACTTTGGCGCCAGCGGTTATTTGTATCGCGAATGGACGCATGGAAAGGATGATTTGCAAACGATGAATCGTGATTTTAATATTCTATTTACTACGCGTCTTATCGTCCTTTCAATTGCGTTCATCCCATTTTTTGTCGTCAATTATATTTCCAATCGCGATGTGTTAAGCTCACTCATCATTCTGTTCGTTGCGTTGTTTATTTCCCAAATGGTTGGATTGTACGATCTGTATTTGCAGTCTTCCAACCGTTTTAACGTTGTTGCTATTCGGCAGATTGCCGAGAAGGTCATTGCTACTGTTGTTGCTACAATCGGGTTGTTACTACTCCCTAAAGTTTTCGTTGTTTTTTTCGCCATTTTGATGAGTTATATCGGCGCGCTTTTGTATTATCGCTATCGCGCCAACTTGCCATTTAGGTTTCGCCTTGTGCTTGATTGGGCGCGTTCCAAGGAACTGTTTCGCAAGGGGATGCCGTTTATTTTTTTGGGTATGTTCGCTGCCATTTATGGGCGCATCGACATGATCATGCTCCGATACTTTAGCGGATTTGAAGCCGTCGGGTGGTATAGTGTCGCCTATAAGTTTTTGGATATCTCGTTCGTGTTCCCATCGCTTTTTCTCGCCTCCATTTTCCCTTTGCTGTCTTCCTTGTATGGGCAGGAAGGGTTGGGAGAGCGCTTTGGTAAGCTGTTTGAAAAAAGTTTTCGCATGCTGTTCTCGTTTGGTGTTCTTGTGGCCGTATTTTTTATGTTCTTTGCGCCGCTTGTCATCGATCTGTTCTTTACCGATTCATTTGCTCCGGCCGCTCCGGCATTGCGCATATTGATGGTCGGGCAAATGTTCGCATTTTTGAGCCTATTGTTTAGTAATTTGCTTATCGTTCAGCGAAAGGAATACAAGGGTCTGTATGTTGTCATGACATGTGCGTTGCTTAATGTCGCGCTTAATATTTTGCTTATCCCGAAGTTTTCGCTCTATGGCGCCGCATGGGCGACGGTCGCGGCCGAGTTGGTGAACCTTGCCATATTGCAGCACTATGCCGAGTGGAAGACAACCCGCAAGACGCTTATGACGATGTTTGCCGTGAGCGCGGGCAATTTGGCGTTGTTTGCCGTGCTTTATTTCGCCGGCCTGCTGGATGTGCTATGGTTAGGTATTGTGGTATTGCTCTGTAATTTTGTTTTGTTGTTTGCCGTGCGCTTAGTAAATAAGAATGATATACTTCTGTTTCTTGATCCGTTTATCTTGAAATTCAAAAGCCTACTGCGAAGCAATCAAGTCGATACCGTATGAACAAACCAATCCTTACCATCGGCATACCTACTTATAACCACGCACAGGCCTTGCGTGTATGCTTAGAGGCTATTACTGCGCAGTTTGTAGATGGAGATATCTTGAACAAAGTGGAAATTTTTATATCAGATAACGGAGATGAAGGAAATCTTCAAAAAAGTGTAGATGAATATCATCACGATGACGGGCAGAAAGACGATACACGTGCCATTGCAGGGGAATACCAAAAAAGATTTACCAACATCCGCTACAGTAGGAACGGAAAAAATATTGGATTTGACCGTAATGTTGATGCCGTATTGAGTAATGCCAACGGTGAGTTTTGTTGGACGTTAAGCAGTAATGAATATCTTGAGCCGGGAAGTGTTGCCTATGTACTTGCGACTATACAACAGCATCGTGACGCCGCTTATTTGTGCGTGTCTAATAGAAAGGAGGATAAAAAAATAGACATACGTCGGTTTGAAAATGGTAGCCAATGGTTGAAAGAAATGGGGTTGTTTGGCGGGCAAATATCACAATGTATATTTAATGTGCGGTATATTCCCAACGATAGGGCTAAATATTATGACAATGTATGGTTCCACCTTTCTTTATTTTGGGAAATAGGGGCTCATCACCCGATTGTCCTATTGCCTTGTCTTTTTAGAATTCCAGAAAAGTCTGAGGTCTGTAGGTGGGCTCAGGGTGGGTGGGGGTTTCGAACATATATCTATTTGAAGCGGATCGTTGTCGATCTGCCACGGTATGGGTATGATCGCCGCGTCGTCGACGGTGTGGTCCGCGGCCTTGCAAAAGGGCTTCCGCGCAATGTCGCTTCGGCCAAGCTATACGGATTACCCGTTAAGTGGGATAGGTTTTCTTTGCTGGTGCGTGAATTTTATACGTATCCACTTTATTTATTTTTAGCGCTTTGCATTTTTTTCACGCCCGGGCGCATATTACAGCTGGTAAAGAAATATAAATAATATGTCCATAGATACCAACAAAAAAATAGTCGTGTTCGATGCCGGCATTCCCCAGCTTTTGAACAATAATGTCTTTGACCCCGTTGCGGCAAAGGCTGTGAGCCATACGATATTGCCTGCCTGTTATTTGTATCAAGAAGCACTCAAGCGGGGCATACAGCTGGTGACGCCGGACATATTTTTTGCGTTGCCGAACAAGCCCGCACATGTGCCGTTGATCAGCAATTTGACGAGCGAATACACCCAGCGACTCATTGATGCGGGCGTCGAACCGACCATACTTGCCTGCGGCGAATCGCCATTCATCGCGACGCGATTTTATGTCGGGCTGAAACGCATTAGTGCGGCATTTGCGCATTCGTTCGTGTTCAAGGGAATGCGCAAGCGGCTGAGCAAAAAGACGGTCTATCATCAAATGTTCTTTTCGCAGTCATTCGATGTGGCTTCTTTTGCGTCGCTTCCGTTCGGGCAAAAAAAATTCATCACGATGATCAGTGGCAACAAGCGTGTCGATAATTGGAAAAAGAACATCGTGCTCAAGTTGATGTACGGATCTGGGGTTGCGGAAATCTACGGTAAGCGGTTGTCGGTCATCGATCATTTTTCGGGCAAGGGGTTCGACCTGTACGGATTCGGGTGGGAAACGAGCATGCGGCCGAGCGTCGTTGCGGCGTATCGGGGCACGGTGGAAGATAAAGGCGAAACGTTGGCGCAATATAAATTTGCATTTTGCCTTGAAAATTCGATCTTCGAAGGGAATGTGACCGAGAAGATATTTGATGCCCTGTTTGCCGGGTGCGTGCCTGTGTATTTGGGCGCGCCGGACATTGCCGACTATGTGCCTAAAGATATATTCATCGACATGCGTGATTTTGCTTCGTATGATGCGCTGGAAACATTTTTGCGAGCCATGGACGAAAAAACATACAGCGGATACATCGAGCGCATACAAGCATTTTTACGGTCGGAACAGTATAAGCGTTTTTCGCAGGAACAATATGCAAACGATATGCTCGCCATTCTTGAAAAATCGTTCAACAACCATGTCTAAAGTAACCGTCGCCATACCTACCTATAACCGGAAAGAGTACTTAAGAGAGTGTATTGAAAGTGTTCTCGCGCAAACATTTCAGGATTTTACGATTGCCGTGTTCGATAATTGCAGTGATTATGATGTTCAGGCATTTTTGGATGGGTTTAATGATAGCCGAGTCGTGCTTTTCCCATCCGCTGTAAATCTTGGTACGTATAATAGGATCTTTGTGTACCCGTTTGATTCCGAATACGCGGTCATATTCCATGATGACGATGTAATGCATCCGGAAATGCTCGAGCGAGAGGTTGCTGCGATGGATGCGCATCCTGAGCTTGCGTGGGTGGGGACAGGTCTTCGATTTATTAAGGACAATGCGAGTATGCGCAATTTCAAGGACATTAAGCACGCCGATGTGTTTATATATGATGCGCCGGGCATCGTGAGGCTTATTCTAAAAGGGTTTAATCTTTGCTATGGGTCCGTCATGTATCGTGCCGTCTTGATTGAGCCCATGGATTCGTTTACCCCTGCGTATTCCAAATGGGCCGATCGCCCATATCTGGTTTCCCTTTCAAAGAAGGGGAAGGCTGGCATATTGAAAGAGAGGCTCGTAAACTATCGAGTGCACCCCGGGCAGGATTCGCAGGCTGTGGCGCCTGACTCTGCGCAATACGCCATCAACCTGCTGTTGTTTTATAAAAAATGTCTGCATGATCTGCAAATAGCATCGGACAGACGATTGTTTTATGCGTATGTCGTCAACAGTCTTGTTCCTGCTGCTATCGCTTCTTCCCGTACGGTTGCGGAGTTAAAGCGATTTCTTGAACCGCATTTCCGCCAGAATCTTGTGAAGCTTCGCTACTTCAATGCGCGGGGCACCGCTCGATCGCTGCGCGCTTTAATGAGAATTGTCCGAAAAAAATTACCATGGAAAAATTGACCATTTTAACCCGTCGCGTTTTCCTTGCGGATACATTGCTAAAAAAGATCAAAAATGTACTGCGTTTTGCGCGTGCGTTCGTAAGGGGTGGCATTGTCGACTTCGATTATATCCGTTACGGCGGGCATGTCGCCGTTACTCGAAGTTTAGTGCATGGGTTACGGGAGCTTGGTGTGAATTTTAATTATAATCCTGTTTCGGTATCTGCCATTGGCGATGTGGTCGTTGTATTGAGCGATGTTGGCGCGGTAAGGCAGGCCATCGAGTTGAAAAAACAGGGAAAGATAAAAAAACTGTTCGTGGGCCCCAACGTCGTCGAGATGTCTACCGAACATGACAACCTGCTTACGGCGCCTGAAGTCGACGTCTGTCTTGTTCCGTCCGATATGACCGTTGCGATCTATGAGCGACTAACCCCTGCGCTTCGCGGGCGATGCGTGTCATGGTATGCGGGAGTCGATGAAGCATATTGGAGTCCACTCGAGCATGCATCGACCGCAAAAAATGTCGTGGTCTATTGGAAAAATGCCCCCAAGCCGTTTTGCATGGAAGTGGAGCGGTTGTTGACCGTGTATGGGTACACCCCTTTGCGGATCGTGTACGGGCGATATAATAAAAAAGAGCTTAGGAGCAAGTTGCGCATGAGCGCCTTTTCCGTTTTTCTGAGCATTACGGAAACGCAGGGGATAGCCCTTGCCGAATCGTGGGCAATGAACGTGCCGACGCTTGTGTGGGATCCGCAGATTGAACATTATTATATACGCGGGTTGCAGACCACGGCGGCTCCGTATTTGACCGATGCAACGGGAGTGCGGTGGAAGGAATTGGGCGAGTTTGAAGCTGCCATAAAAAACTTTCCCGCAGGCGATTTTCGACCGCGAGCGTGGGTCATGGAGCATATGACCGATCGGGCATCTGCGGAGCAACTCGTGCAATTGTGCAAAGCCACACCTGATACAAAAACATCATGATCAAACATTTCATCAAAAAAGCCATTCCCAAAAAATTCTTGCCAAAGGCAAAGGCGATTAATTTCATTTTGCGTAACAAGGTGACGTACGCGCAGGATTGTTTGTATACGACCGTCAATGCCGATTTTATGAACGATGCGCGGTTTGCAAACGCGTACGCGAAAGGGCGCGCGCTCATGCTCGAGTCGTGGGGCGATTATCAATTCCATTGGCGGGCATATGTGGCATGCTGGGCGGCGCAAAAGGCGAGCGGCATCGATGGTGATTTTGTCGAGTGTGGCGTGAATACGGGCATGCTTGATAGGATGATCATCGAGTATGTCGATTTTGGTAAGCTACCTAAGAAATTCTATCTTATGGATACGTTTCAGGGCATGGACGAGGCATATAGCACCGAGGCCGAAATGAAACGATCCCACACCATGGGCTATGTCGATGTGTATGAGCAGGTGAAGAAAACATTCAAGGAGTTTCCGAATGTCGAGTTGGTCAAGGGGCCTATTCCTGACACCTTGCCGTTGGTCCCGTCAAAGGCCATCGCGTATCTGTCTATCGACATGAATTGTGTCGCTCCCGAAGTTGCCGCATTGGAATATTTTTGGGATAGGATCGTATCGGGCGGCGTTGTTTTGTTCGATGACTACGGTTTTCCGGGGCATGAGGATCAGAAGCGTGCCCATGATGCATTTGCCATGAAAAAGAACGTCTCAATTCTCGCCCTTCCTACCGGGCAGGGACTTATCATCAAACCTTGATCCATGCCATTGGTATCCGTCATCATTCCCACCTATAACAGTGCCAAGTTTCTCTCGCGAACCATCGAGAGCGTATTGGCGCAGACCTATCGGAACTTTGAATTGATCATCGTCGATGATGTTTCTACCGATGACACCGTTTCGATCATCCGCTCATTTGCGGAAAAGGACTCGCGTATCAGCTGTATGGTTTTGGACGCCAATTCCGGCGGCCCCGCCCGCCCGACCAACAAGGGGCTTGCTGTTGCGAAAGGGGACTTTATTGCATTTTTGGATCATGATGATGAATGGTTGCCCGAAAAGTTGCAAGAGCAGGTTTCATTTTTACAGTCCGCATCAAAGGATATTGGCGCGGTCGTTTGCGATGTCGATCTGTTGACGCCGGATGGTACGCGTCGTCCCATGCATACATTTCCCGATTATCCGACCAAAGAGAGTTTCCTTACTGCGGTCCTATGCGCGAATTTCTTTTTTATGTTTTCCGATCTTTGCATGCGACGGGAGGCGCTGCAAGCCGTAGGCTTGCTCGATGAACGGTACATCCTTGGCGTTGATCACGATTATTATATTCGCCTCGCCCAAACGTGCCTGATTGGCGTGGTGCACAAGCCGTTGATCCGTTATGCCGTGCATCCGCAAAATCTTTCGCGCGGGTCCCTTTCTTTGACCAATGCCATAGCCGATCTGGAGCTGTTGCTTGATACGCATGCGGAACTGTTTGCCCGGCATCCTCGGTGTTATCGGCGCAGAATGGTACAATTAGGCAGTGCGTTGATAGCCGTCGGAAATATGCAGCAAGCCCGCAGTACATTGCGTACCGCATTTTTCTTGAATCCGTGGGCGTTCGATGTTCCGTTTTATTTCCTCCTTTCTCTTTTGGGTAAGCGAATACATCGTGCATTGAAGATGATAAAAAATACAGTTCAAAACCATGCTTAAGGCGATCGTCAAAAAAACAAAAAAAATGGTATTGCTCCCCCTCGTCATCAAGGATTATTTTGCATTCAAAAAAGCAGTCGGCAGTAACGGCCGTTTTACTATGAACCTTGGCGACGCCTATCCGTGTCCGTTCGACAAGACCATGATGACCGGATTTGATCGGCATTATGTGTATCATGCCGCTTGGGCGGCGCGGAAGGTTGCGGAGATACGGCCGGCATCGCATACGGATATTTCTTCGAGCCTGTATTTTTCTTCCATCGTTTCGGCATTCGTTCCGGTGAAGTTTTATGATTATCGGCCGGCCGATCTGCAGTTGAGCGGCTTGCTTAGCGAAAAGGCGGACCTGCTTGCGTTGCCGTTTGCAGATAGTAGTATCGCATCGCTTTCATGCATGCACACCGTGGAGCATGTGGGGTTGGGGCGCTATGGCGACCCTATCGACCCCAATGGCGACCTGAAGGCGATTAGGGAATTGAAGCGGGTGCTTGCACCGGGCGGCTCGCTGTTGTTCGTGGTGCCGATAGGGAAAGCAAAGATCCAGTTCAATGCGCATCGTATTTATTCTTATGCTATGATCATGAAATATTTTAATGATCTTGAGTTGAGGGAGTTTTCGCTTATTCCTGAAACAAGTGGCCCTATGATCGTCAATGCAACAAGAGAGCAGGCAGACAAAGAGACATATGGATGCGGATGTTTTTGGTTTGTGAAAAGATAGAACTGGATCCCCGCCTCCGCGGGGATGACAGAAAGAAATGGGGGATGACAATGCGCTGGATTCCGGCTTTCGCCGGAATGACAGAATATAGGGAGGGATGTCATTCTGATCCGTCAGCCGACGGATTCAGAATCTCATATCCTACCAACGAGATTCCGAAACACTTGAAGCGCGAAAACTTTATGCGCTTCGAGTATCCCGGCACGTTGCACGCTCGCTTCACTCGCTAGCAACGCCGAGGGTCAAGTCCGGAATGACAGGAAAAAGTGGGATGGTAAAAATATGATCATCATCAAATTAAAAGGGGGGTTGGGGAATCAGATGTTTCAGTATGCGTGCGCGAGGCATTTGGCGGAGCGTAATAACGATGTATTGAAATTGGACATCAGCCTCTATCAGCCGGGCAATGCTCCGGCGGGCGATACCGTGCGTTCGTATGCCTTGGGTGCGCTTTCCATTTCTGCACAGGTGGCGAACGAAGAAGAAATACGTCGGGTTGGCGGTAGGCGATCGAGCATCATTTTGTTTTTAAGAAAGATCATCGCCAAAATGCGGCCAATCAAGAGTTATGTGTTCGACCCTGCCGTTTTGGAACGGAAAGGCGATGTGTACCTGGGTGGATTTTTTCAGAGCGAACGTTATTTTAAGGACATAGAAACGATCATCCGAAACGAGTTCCGATTGCGCGAACCGATGGGCGAACAGGCGCAGGCTATGGTGCGCGACATTGATGGATCAGATTCCGTTTCTTTGCATATACGGCGAGGCGATTATGTGACAAATAAAAACGCCAATGCGTTTCATGGGACCTGTTCGCCCGAATATTATCATGCGGCAATCGCCGAGGTAATGAAGAAGGTCCGTTCGCCAAAGTTCTTCATATTTTCCGATGATATTGAATGGGCGAAGGCGGATGTTGGCATGCCGGCTCGTGCTGTGTATGTTTCTCGCGACGGTATAACTGATCACGAGGAGCTGATGTTGATGAGCAAGTGCAAGCACAATATCATTGCGAACAGCAGTTTTAGCTGGTGGGGTGCGTGGTTGAATGCAAATCCGCAAAAGATCGTCATCGCGCCTAAACGGTGGGCAAATGATACTTGCGTCGATACGAGCGATGCGGTTCCTGCGGAGTGGATCCGAATATAAATAAAATCCCGATCGTCAGATCGGGATTTTTAGCCATATGCGGATAAATGCAAGTATGCGGACGATCGCTGCTTTGCGGATCATCGCCCACCCATGTCTTTGGGTTATGGAATCGGATGTGATGCGATAGCGCAGTAATTGTTCGGGAATATTTGCCGTTTTGAATTGTGACACCATGCGTGTCCAGAGTTCGTAGTCTTCGGCATGTTTGTGCCCTTGCCGATAAGGACCAACTTTTTCGATCGCCTGTTTTGCGAACATCACGCTCGGGTGGATAAATGGATTATAGCGCAACATCGCCCGTTTTATTTTTGCATGCATTGTCGGGGGGTAGTCGTATATACCTGTTTCTTCCCCTGAGTCATTTATCGTTTTTGCCCATGTGCCGCACAGGGCAATGTCCGGGTGGCCCCTTAAGAAAGCGACTTGTTTTTCGAGGCGGGTGGGTTCGGATATGTCGTCGGCATCCATGCGGGCGATATAGGTTCCTTGGGCGACCTTTAGCCCCGCGTTGAGCGCTCCAATGATGCCTGCATTGGATTGGGAAATAAGGCGGATGCGCGGATCGGTAACGGTTTTGATGATATCTTCCGACTTATCCGTCGATCCATCGTTCACAATGATCAATTCAAAATCGACATACGTTTGGTCGAGAATGCTCTTGATCGCTTCTTTTACAAATCGCTCCGCGTTATATACCGGCATTATGACGCTTACAAGAGGCGTTTTATCCATATATTTTTTCGTATTGCCTTACCATCGCCTCTCCTTCGAATTGGGCGCGGTGGGTTTTTTGCGTTTCGGAATAGAGGGGATTTTTTTGCGAATGGATCGTCTTTACCTTTGCAATAAAATCTTCGGCATCATCGAGTGCATAGGTTTGTTTTGGATCGTCGAGCAGCTCCGGTGTGCCGCCGACGCGGGAGGCTAAAATTGGCACTTCGGCGAACATTGCTTCTATAAGCGTTATCGACATACCTTCGTATTCGGAGGGGAGCGTAAACAGGTCGAATGCCTTGATGTATTGATATGCGTCGACCAGTTCGCCTACAAAAAATACGCTGCTCGACAATTTTCTGAGTCCTATCATACGTTCGTATTTTTCCCGTTCAGGGCCTTCGCCGATGACAAGCACGATTGCGTCGGGAATATCGCGCAGTATATCGGGCAATGTGTCTATAAGAAATTCATAATTCTTCGGATAGGCGAGACGGCCTATGGAACCGATGATAAAGCTGTTTGAAAGGTTCGTTTTCGTGAGCGCGGAAAGGGATGTGCGGGCTTCGTCGCGAGACAGAAATCGCAATGCATTTGCGGCGATGCCGTTGTGGATCACCGTGCCTTTCGCAAGCAGGCCCACCCTTGTTGCGTATTCGAGGTTTTCTTTGCTTACAAATACGGATTCATCGACAAGCGATAGGAGGAACTTGAACAAGAGCCGGTACAAGCGCTTCATGATCTTTGACGCGGAAAAGTTCGGGTCTACTATTGAAAGACCGTGCAACGTAAAAACGATCTTTGGACGATGGCGCAACAGTCGCGCACCGATGACGCCGAACAGTGCATTTGAACTGTTGAAGTGTATGACATCAAATGAGTGCTGTGCGATAAATGTCCGCAGTTCCCAGCCAAAGAATAAATTTGTGAACGGATTTTTTGTCCGTCGCAATGAGTTGAATCGAACGATGGAAATGCCTTCCGGGGCCAGCGTGTCGCGCAGGTAGTCTCCTTCGCCGCAGGCTACGGTTACTTTGTGCCCTTGCGCGTGCAGTATCTTTGCGAGCGTTGAAACAAAGACCTGTGCTCCGCCGATTTCCCCTTTGGTTATAATAAGAAGGATGTTCATATATGAATTATAGGTTACAAATAATAAAAATGCTAAAATAATTGCTATGAACGAATTCGACTCTTGGAATGAAATAAAGAAGCAGATTGATAAAGTTGATGATAAGCCGGATCGCTTTCCACAGGAAGGAGAAGTTTGGATGAGTGTTTTGGGTAGGAATATCGGGTTTGAACAAAATGGGGCGGGCGCTGATTTTGCCAGGCCGGTTTTGATCGTGAAGAAATTCAATAACCGCATGTTCTGGGGTGCCCCACTTTCAACAAAACAAAAGGATTTTGATTTTTATTTTAATTATATTGACCCTGATAATTTACCTGTATCTGCAATTCTCGCCCAGATGAGGCTGATAAGCGTAAAGCGATTAAAAAGAAAACTCTATGATATTTCTTAAGTGCAGCTTGGCGCGATAAAGCAGAGATTGAAAGCATTTTTATAAGAACTCGAAACCCCGCCAATTGGCGGGGTTTCTCGGAGCCTTTCGGCGCTTTATATTTCTATAATACCAAAAGTGGGTTAAAAGTCAATACAATGCAGGGAGGAGAGGGCAGAGGGATTTTAATAAGGAATGCTGGATTCCTCCGCCCAGGGCGGACGGGAATGACAATACGGGGGGATTTGCTAAGCCCTTTTCATATGGTGGAGGATTGGGTCGGTGATTTCTTTAAATGTTGGGTCTTGTAGTAGGTGTAGAATATATCCGTAGAGTGCAGCCGATGCAATGATGATAATGATCGCATTTAGTTCGAGCAATGCAAGGCTTATGATTGACATAAAAAGAATAAACGATGCCGTAAGAATGTTTGGCAGTTTTTTGCGTATTGAGATGGATATTTCCTGTTTGAGTTTTTTGGACAGGTAGACGGTGATAATGGTCTGGGTAAGGAGCGTGGAAAACGCCGCGCCGGCGATGCCGAAGCGGGGGATAAGCAAAAGGTTGAAGAAAAAGTTGCCGAATATCCCGAGCGCCGCGTAGGTGAATAATTTACGCTCCTTATTGAGTGCGAAAAGCGCGTTGCCCAATATCGGCGCAAGAAAACCTGCAATGAATGTAAGCGACATGATCGCGAATGCAAACGAGCCTGCGAGGTACTGGTCGCCGTAGACGATGTATATGATGTCCTTTGCAAGCAGCGCTCCGCCGATGGCCATGGGTATGCCTATCATAAGAAGCGCAAGAATGGATCGTTCAAGCGCATGCGTGAAGCGGGCTTTGTCATGTGCGAATTTTGCAAACGAAGGAAAGAGTGCGGTGCCGAACAATGCCGGGATCATGAAGATGATCTGCGCTATGCGCAACCCTGCGGAATAATAACCGACATCGGTTATGTCGCGAAACCAGCCTATCATAATAGTATCGGTGTTGAGCATGGTCGCCGTCATGAGCCCGAGCATGCCGATGGGCCAGCTGGCGGAAAGGATCGGGCGTATGAGCTTGGGGTCAAAGGTTTGCCGAATATTTTTTATGTACCGTCGAAACGGAACGAATGCCGCAAGCATGCCGATGCCAACGCCGATGACATATCCTACGGACAGCGCATAGGACGTTCTATAATAGAAGAGTGCCGTAAAGCCGCCGATGACGATGGCGACATTGGTGAGGATCTGAATGGCTGCCTCGATTTCCATTTTTTCCCATGCGCGGGAAAGCGATGCGGCAAAGTCGCGCATGCCGTCGAGGCTGACGAGCAGAATGATTATGGGCAAAAGCGCCATGACCGCCTTTTGTTTGATGATGAACGGCGCAAGCACAAGAAATATGACAATGGAAACAATCGTCGTGGCGAGCTTGATGGCGATCGAGGTAGAGAAATATTTTTCCTGCACGGAAAGATCTTTTGCCGATTCGCGGGTTATGACCGTGCTGATGCCGAAGTCGGTAAAGACCGTGAAGAACGCCGCCAAGGAAAGTGCATAGGAAAACACGCCCCATTCCTCCGCGCCGAGGATGCGGGCCGCATAAATGATGATACCCGCTTTGATAAGCCGGGAGCTGATGTTGCCAAAAAAGAGCCAAAACGTGTTTTTTGCTATGGTTTGTCGTGCCGTTTTGTTCTCCAGAAGGATGGATTTTATTTGTTTAAGCATTGGGATTGGAGGTGTGAAAATCCTGTTATCTTCTTCTTGACATTACCATAGTTCTGTATATAATATAAATACATTCGGGATTTTCCCGCGGCCCCGCCCCTTAAAAGGCGGGGAATATTATTTATATAGAGAATGGAATCCTGTTTTGATTTCCATGAAATCTTTGTCGTCGAGCGCCCCTATTTTTGAAGACAGCCGTCTATAATCAATTGCTCGAGCTTGATGTAAGCAGGCGGACATATCTGTTGCTTTGTGGAGAAATGATTTATACCATGACCCATGCTTTTCTTGGGTCGTCGTTGGTATTATAAAATAAAAATGATGAGAGAGCTTCTTAAGTATGATGCCTGGGCGTGAAAATAAGCCACTTTTCCCATTAACCTCGGATCCAATATTTTCTCCCATACTCATCCACCAAATATCTCCCTCGGAAACCAGTGGAGCGCTTGCCTTAATTTCGTGCAATTGCTCTTTTAAATCAATCCACACTTTGAATTTTTTGGGTTTATTTACAAATTGCGACATTGATTGAATGTTACCGTAATTAAGGGCATAATTAAAGGGATGGAGGTATAATTTAAAATTACCAATTTTGAATCTTTAATGGGAGAATATTTGCTATCCGTTGGTGGATAGACGGGTTTAGGACCGGAATGACCCCGTAAAGTCCGCCGGCGGGCGGACCACGGGGCAAGCAATGCGGGGATAACAGAAATACTATGATTGAAATCTATCGAAAATCATTGAAAGATGCCCATATCCAGAAGGGTAGCGTGGTACAGAAGGGAAGTTGGGTCTCGGTGACCGATCCGTCGGAGCACGAGATCGAATTTTTGACCGACGACCTTAAGTTGGAACGGGGGCATATTTCCGATGCACTCGACCCGTTCGAGGTGCCGCGTTTTGAAGTGGAGGGTACGACCATGTACATCTTTTTGCGGTTCCCGTACGAAGAGCGGGGAGCCATACAAACGATGCCCATTCTTTTTATCGTGGCGGATGACTTTATTGTTACGGTCACGCGGGACCGGAAAACGATGTTTGAGGATTTTCTTTCCGGGAAGATCGATTTTACGACCACGCAGAAGGAAAAATTCCTTTTGTTGTTTTTCATCAAGATCAACGTGCTCTATCAAAGCTACCTGCATTCGATCAACAAAGATGTCCGCATAAAGCAATCGAATATCGAACGCATTACCAACCGCGATATCATCGCATTCGTAGATCGCGAGCGCGTGTTAAATGATTTTGTGACCGCATTGGTTCCGGCGGGAAAGATCTATAATACCTTGCTTGGCAAACAGCACCTTGCGTTCATTAAGGAAGATAGCGACATCGTGGAGGACCTTACGCTGAGCAACGAAGAGGCCATCGACATTTGCAATACGAGTATCAAGGCCATTTCGAACATTCGGCAGGCCTACTCGACCATTTTGACGAACGACCTGAACAAGACCATGAAGTTTTTGGCGGGCATCACTATTTTGCTGACCTTACCGACGATGATCGCGAGCGTGTTCGGCATGAATGTGCAGCTGCCGCTGCAAAACAGCCCGCTGGCATTTGCGGGCGTCATCGGATTGATCGCGATCGTATCCGTGATCGCCTTCGCCATTTTTTCCAAAAAGGATTGGTTTTGATAATGTGAGATTGGAGGTTGGAGGTATGAGGCGTGGAATGATAAAATGAAACGAATATATTTATTATGAACGGAGAATCCTTAAAGATTAGATCGTTTACTGATTTACATGCGTGGCAAGAAGCGCATGCATTAGTGGTGGCTATTTATACGCTGACAAAGTTGTTTCCCAAGGAAGAGCTTTTTGGATTAACCTCTCAAGTTCGTCGTGCCGCCATATCAGTTCCTTCTAATATCGCCGAGGGGTTTAGTAGGGGTTCATATAAAGAACGCCATCAATTTTATTCAATAGCAAGGGGATCTCTTACCGAAGTGCAGAGCCAGCTACTTATTGCGCGAGACGTACATTATATTAATAGCGACATGTGTGAAAAGCTATTTTTGCAAACAGAGACAGTTAGTCGGATAATAAATGGACTTATGAAAAGCACTAAAGCATTATGTTGATTATCTCATCTCTCACCTCTGACCTCATACCTCTCATCTCACACTCATGAACATGTCACGCGCAAAAATAACCGCCATATTGTTAGGGGATATCGCGTTGTTCTATGCATCGCTGTTTTTGTCGTTGCTTATTCGTTACAAGGGTGAGCACATCAGTGCGCTGTATAGTTTTGTGTACGCGCATGTTGCGCCGTTTTCGTTCGTATTGGTCGCGTGGGTGTTGGTGTTTTATTTGTTTGATCTGTATCGCGAAAAGAATTTCAAGCCGGATAGCCACACGCTGACGGTGTTCGGGCAGGCATTGGGTGCGAATGTTGCCGTCGCCATCGCTATTTTTTATTTTTTCTTCCCTGTCTTCGGCATTTCGCCTAAAACGAATTTGGTCATTTTTACGGTGGTCTTTGCCGCGCTTGATTACGTGTATCGGCTTGGGCTCGGCAAGGTGTTCGTGCGCAGGGGGATGCGCAACAATGTTCTGTTCATCGGGGAATCTCCGGAAATGACCTTGACCATGGATTTTATCAGGCAAAATCCGCAGGTTGGCTATTCTGTGGCGATGCATATGGCCGGCGAAGACGGCGGATTTGAACACATTGAATCGATCATTGCCGATCGGCGTATTAATACGCTGGTCATTCAATCAAATATCATTAAAAAATCTTCAACCGCAAAGATCGTGTATCGCTTGCTTCCGATGGGCGTACGCATTACCGATTTCGTGGATTTTTATGAACAGATCTTCCGGCAGATCCCGCTCAAAGAGATCGAAGAAAATTGGTTCATCGAAAACATTCGACCGATTGGATCGCTTTACTCGTTTACCCGTTCGGTATTCGAGCGACTGTTGGCCGTGATGATGTTGGTCATATTGTCGCCTATTATGGCGTTCGCCGCGCTTGCGATAAAACTTACTTCGCGCGGCCCCGTTATTTACCGGCAGGCGCGGGTCGGCAAAAATGAGGTTTCATTCGATATCTACAAGTTTAGAAGCATGCGCATGGACGCGGAAAAGCACGGAGCGCAGTGGTCAAAACCGGGGGATGATCGCGTGACGAATGTCGGCAAGGTATTGCGCGCCACGCATATCGACGAATTTCCGCAACTCATCAACGTGTTGCGCGGGGAAATATCGTTTGTGGGTCCGCGTCCGGAGCGTCCTGAATTTGTGTCCGATTTAAAAAAGAAAATCCCCTATTATGAGGTGCGGCACTTGGTGCAGCCGGGTATTACCGGCTGGGCGCAGATCGGGTACCGCTATGGATCGACCGTGGAGGATGCATATCGCAAGCTCGAGTTTGATATTTATTATTTAAAGAACATGTCGTTCACTCTGGATATTTTGATTATTTTGAAAACGATCAAAACTGTATTCGTGAATGAGAAGTGAGACCTTCAAATTAATACATTCCTTTTGTGTCATCCCCGCGGAGGCGGGGATCCAGTATTATATAGATTCCCGTCCCCGATCAGGTCGAGGACAGGCCCTCACCCGCGGGAATGACAAACTTTCGGAAATAGTTAATTAGGCTTGGCATAATTCATATGAAAAAACAGAAAGAGAAAATCTTAGTGACCGGCGGAGCCGGATTTATCGCAAGCCATATCGTTGACGCGTATCTTGCAAAGGGGTATAGCGTCGTTATCGTCGATGACCTATCGAAAGGCTTCAAAAAAAATCTCAATCCAAAGGCGAAGTTTTATAAAACGGACATCACCGATCTTGCCGCGTTGCGGCGTGTTTTCCGCAAGGAGCGGCCCGATATCGTCAACCATCATGCGGCCATTGCCGTGGTTGCGGAATCCATGCGCGACCCGATTCCTACCATGGAATCGAATGTGATCGGAACGACCAATGTTCTGGTCGCTGCGGGGGAGGCCGGAGTAAAGAAGGTGTTGTTTGCATCTTCCGCCGCGGTATATGGCGACCCTAAGCGGCTCCCGATACGCGAGCATGCTCCAACACGGCCCATCTCTCCATATGGACTGTCAAAATTGCTTGGGGAAGAAACGATCAAATTTTATGCATTAATGTTTGGGTTTGATTATTTGATATTCCGATATGCGAATGTGTATGGGCCGCGGCAGAATGCCAAAGGAGAGGGCGGTGTAGTCGCAATTTTTTCCGATCTTATGCGGCAGGGCAAGCAGGCGACCATTTTCGGCGATGGCAAAAAAACCCGCGATTATGTGTATGTAGAGGATATTGTAAAGGCGAACGTATTGGGGCTTGCAAAGGGGGCGGATGAGATCATTAATATCAGCCGCGGCGTGGAAGTTTCCGATCGGACGGTCTATGACACGATCGCTACAAATCTACGATATGACGGGGTTCCCCTCTATGCGCCGCATCGGGAAGGAGATATCGTGCGCAGCGTGCTATGCGCCTCACGCGCAGCGGAAGTCATCGGATGGAAGCCGGACATTGATTTTAAAAAAGGAATAGCGTTGCACTGCAAGGATATGATGTAGTAAACTATGAACACTATGCAACAACACGAAAGAGGACAGGAGCAGGAAGAGGCCCGGGTGGCCGTTGAAGAAACGGTTCACGGTATAAAGAAAGAAGAGAATAAGGAATGGATGCTTCCGGCAAGTATCGTATTTGCAGCTATCGTGATCGCCGCCGCATTCATTTATGCTTCGGGGTCGAACGGTACCCCGCCGGTTAACCAGCCGGAAAATGCCGCGGTAACGGCTCCTCCGGTTACCGATAAAGATGTGATCGTTGGCGACCCGAACGCGCCGATGACCATCATCGAATACGGCGATTTTCAGTGTCCGGGCTGCGTTTCATTTTTTGCGGTCGGGGAAGGGCTGGTGCGACAGCAGTTGGTTGAGACCGGCAAGGCCAAATTCGTATTCAGGCCGTTTCCGATCGTCGATCAAATTGTAGGCAAAGGCACCGAATCAGTTGATTCTTCGTTGGCGCTTTTGTGTGCACGTGATCAGGGAAAGTTTTGGGAAATGCACGACGGGTTATATGCGGCGGAGGCAAAGGATGAAGAAGCCGTTGCACGCGCAGGGAGCGGTTCATCCGAGGGAAATGGTAATTTAAACAAGGCGCTTTTTATGCAAATTGCAAAAGAGAGCGGCGCGGATGCGAAGGTTTTTGCGGCGTGCTATGACGCACGAACCCCTGCGGGTGAGTTGAGCGAGATCGTCGCCGATGCGCGGACTGCGGGCGTGCAAGGCACTCCGACGTTGTTCGTAGACGGCGTGCTGTTCGACCTTGATTCGCGCCAGTATCCTACATGGCAATCGGCGATCGACTACATCGAACAATTCGCGAAGTAAGTTTCTTGCGGCATACTATTATCACCATGAATTATCTTAGTTGGGTCAATCTCATGTTCGGCTTGTGGGTGTTCGTTTCTCCATGGGTGCTCGGGTTTGCCGGATATCCGCTCGCATTGTGGAGCAATATTTTGAGCGGAGTAGGTGTCGTTGTTCTTGTGCTTTGGACATTGCTTGGGAAGAGGGATGCTAATAGATAACCTATAACCTATAACTAATAACCTATAACGGGATGCGGGATACTAACTAATGACCGATAACCAATAACTAATAACGGGATGCGGGATACTAACTAATGACCGATAACCAATAACTAATAACGGGATGCGGGGGAGGGGTGTCATCCTGAACTCGTTTCAGGATCTTGTGAGAAAGAAACGAGATTCCGAAACAAGTTCGGAATGACAATGCAGAGGGGGAAATTTCTAATAGGGGATGCGGGATACTGACTAATAACCGATAACCAATAACTAATAACGGGATACGGGGGAAAACATAAAATTATTTTTATACTATAATCATGGTAACTATTTACTCAACAAATACGTGTGCGTATTGCATTATGGCAAAGGATTATTTTAAGGAGAAGGGCGTCGAATTTGTGGAAAAGAATGTGCAAATGGACCACGATGCCGCGAAAGAAATGGTAGAAAAGACGCACCAGCTTGGCGTGCCGGTCATCGATATCAATGGCACTATCATCCTCGGATTCGATCGGGAAGCAATTGATAAGGCTTTGGTCAACTAAAAATCCCTCCGGGGATTTTTAGTTGGCAGAATGTATACGGTATACGGTATACTGTATACATACTACATTTCTCTTATCTCTAACTATATGTACGATCTCATCATTATCGGGGGCGGACCTGCTGGCGTTGCCGCGGGGGTCTATGCTTCCCGTAAAAAATTGAATGCGTTGCTGTTGACCAAGGATTTTGGCGGGCAGGCGGTTGCATCGGCAAAGATCGAGAACTTTATCGGACATACCGTTATTACCGGTCTGGAGCTTGCCAAGGTGCTCGAGGGTCAGTTGCGTGCCCAGCAGAATATCGAGATCAAGGATGGCATATCGGTTACTGCCGTCGCCAAGAGCGATGGTGGATTTGTTGTTACCGATTCGAAGGGAGAGACCTATCGGACCAAAACGGTCCTGATGACATTGGGGAGCGCCTATAAGCACCTGGATGTGCCTGGAGAAAAGGAATATTCCGGCAAGGGGGTTTTTTACTGCTCCACATGCGATGCTCCGCTCATGCAAGGCAAAGTGGCGGTCGTGATCGGCGGGGGGAACAGCGGGCTTGAGGCTGCGCGCGACCTGCTCCCGTTTGCTTCGAAGATATACGTTTTGGAATATGCCCCTACGCTTAAGGGCGACGCGGTCACGCAGGAAATGCTTCGCAAGGAAGCGAACGTAGAGATCATTGCGAATGCGGAGACCAAAGAGATCTTTGGTGTCGATTTCGTGCAAGGGTTGAAATATGAAGATCGAACGAGCGGTGCGGAAAAGCTGATCCATGCCGAGGGTATATTTGTTGCCATTGGCATGCGGCCGAATTCCGACGTGGTAAGGGGGTT
>MGIT01000001.1:247492-249957 GCA_001793895.1 Candidatus Wolfebacteria bacterium RIFOXYB1_FULL_54_12 | reverse complement strand
CATAAAACGATGCAAACTTCGGTGAAAGGCATTTGGGCGGCGGGCGATATTACTGATGGTTCGTATAACCAGATCAACATGGCCATCGGGGAAGCCATCAAAGCGGTATTGAATATTCACGAACATTTGTTTACGGGAGAGGTTTGAGCGTGGCGTGTTTTTTAAACTAATTGGTCCTATTATTAGATACAATGAACACCAATATAAAACTTGGCTTGCAACTGTTCGCGATCGCCACATTGAGCATCGCCATTGCGCTGGTCGCGCGTGAAGGTCTTGCATGGACGAGCCCATCGATCAGCCCACCCGGAGGTTCGGGGGTGCTCAAGGTGGATGGCGGCAATATCGGCATCGGCACCGCATCGCCCGATTCCAATTATAAAATAACCACCAGTGGCGGCGGTATTAAGGCAGAAAACAGCAGTGCATCCCAACCGGCGGGTTATTTTAGCAATGCAGGCGGAGGTCCCGCAATTACCGCAAACACCGGAGGCATTACCTTGGGTGGGGTGAACCGCACCAGCTGGCCCGCCGGCACGGTAACTTCGGTCGCCACGAACAACGGCTTGACTGGCGGTACCATTACGACCAGTGGCACGATCGGGCTTAACACGGCGAGTCTTTCTGCCGGTTCGGCTTCGACCGGTAAGGTGTATTGGGATGGCTCCAAATTGGTTTCCGGCACCGACCAAACGGGAGGCGGGGGAGGAATTACCGGATCGGGTACTAATGGCTATATTCCCAAATGGACGTCTTCGTCAGCGTTGGGCAGCTCGGTCATCCAAGAATCCTCTGGTATTGTCGTTTGGGGGGATATCGATACTCAAGGGTCAGCATATAAATATAAAGGCACAGATGTCATCACTGCCAAACCAAGCTCGAATAATTATTTCTTCGGCAATTCCGGAAATTTTACGATGACGGGCTCTCAAAATATCGCCGGCGGCGGGAATGCCCTTTACGCTAATACTACGGGCAATTTCAACACTGCTCATGGTTATCGCGCCCTTTTCTCCAATACTACGGGCAGCTATAACACCGCCTACGGCAACGGTACTCTTTTTAGTAACACCACGGGAACTTTAAATACCGCGATCGGAGGCAATACGGGCATGAGTTCGGGCGTTTTAACCAACACTACTGCGATCGGGTATGGCGCCACAGTCAATGCAAGTAACGAAGTGCGCATTGGAAATACAGCCGTAACAAAAATCGGAGGGCAGGTCGGCTGGTCAATCGGGTCCGACATCCGCTTAAAGCATGATATTAAGGACAGCAATTTGGGACTTGAATTTATAAACAAATTGCGTCCCGTTTCATATAAATTGAACAATGGCGATGGAGGGATAAACTATGGGTTTATCGCCCAAGAAGTTGAAAGCGCGGTAGGTGTCCCCACCAATATCGTTTCAACGGACGATACTCCGGAAAAAATGAAAACAATGCGTTACAACGATCTCATCGCCCCGCTCGTCAAGGCGGTGCAAGAACAGCAAAAGCAGATACAGGGTCTCGAAGCCCAAGTTGAAATGCTAAAAAAATAGCGTAATATGCCGCATATATGGCATATTTTCGATGTTTTGGCCTCCCTGCGGGCGTGATGCGGAAATGCGTCATCGGGCTTGCAATTTCTGACCATTTTCAGTAGACTATCTGCACATTCCTTCAAGAAGTAAGGGATTTTATTAATTTATGGATAACAAAATAACCACAGAAGTAGTCGAGGGGATGACCCACACCGACGAGATCGATGTCGACATGGCTCTTATCAAAGAGATGGCCGACAACGGTTTGTTGTATGGACACAAGAAGCAGCGGACTCATCCGCGTTTCAAACAGTTCATCTACACCACTCGTAATGGCGTGGAGATCATCGACTTGGCGAAAACGTCGAAGCAGATCGACGAAGCAGTAGCGTTTTTGAACGCGCAATTGCAGGAGAAGAAAACCGTACTCGTGGTCGGGACTCAGGCAGCGAGCTGGGACGCGGTTGAAGCATTTGCGAAGAAATTCGGAATGCCGTACGTAAAGAACGGTTGGGTCGGAGGTTTGGTGACCAACTTTAAGGTGGTCGGACAGCGTTTGGATTATCTCCGTAAGGCACTTGTGTCCATGGAGAAGGGCGAATTCGACAAATACACCAAAAAGGAGCGCGTGACCATTAACCGTAAGATCGACAAGATGAAGATCATGTTTGAAGGCTTGGACACATTGACCAAGACCCCGGACGTCATGTTCGTCATCGATGGCTCGCTTAGGAACCATATTACCGCCATCAAGGAAGCGGCAACGCTGAAGATCCCGGTGGTCGCCATCATCGATAGCGATGACAATCCGGATTTGGTAACCTATCCGATCCCGGCGAATGATCATGCTAAGTTAAGCATTACATGGCTATTAGACCATATCGGAAATCGTCTTAAAGCGTAATAGTACTGTCATTCCCGTGAAAACGGGAATCCAGT
>MGIT01000001.1:214058-247472 GCA_001793895.1 Candidatus Wolfebacteria bacterium RIFOXYB1_FULL_54_12 | reverse complement strand
AAAAATGCCGGAGTACCATATGCTGTCATCCCGGGCTTGACCCGGGATCTCGATGATTATTGACGAGATTCCGGCTCGTGGGCCGGAATGACATGAATTAGATGTTGCCCCCGTCATTTTTACAGGCTCGCACAGAGGGCTCAGGATAAAAAATAATTAAACTATTTTATCACTATGGCAATGGAAGATGTAGCAAAATTGCGGGAGTTGACCGGAGCGGGCGTTGTGGAGTGCAAAAAGGCACTCGATGAGGCAGAGGGTGATTTTGACCGTGCAAAGGATATCATTTTCGAGCGGGGTATCGCCCGGGCCGAGAAAAAGAGCGAACGTGCGACCGGCGCGGGATTGTTGGAGACTTATATCCACAATGGCCGCGTGTCCGTGATGCTCGAGCTGCGTTGCGAGACCGATTTTGTGGCGCGCAATGAAAAGTTTCAGGTCTTGGCGCACGACATCGCCATACACATCGCTGCAATGGATCCGGCAACCGTTGAAGAGCTCTATGCCCAGCAGTATGTAAAGGATCCTTCCATGACCGTCGAGGAGCTGGTCAAAAATTTGATCGGAACTATCGGGGAAAACATGAAGGTTGAGAAGTTTATTCGATTTGAGCTCTAAGATTAGAGATTAGAGGTGCGAGATAAGATAAATCCCGAATGGCATGCCATTTGGGATTTGTTTTTTAGGGGGCAATCGCCGTATAATAAAGTAATTATGTATCACTTTGTATTGCAAATTTTGATCATGATCTCGTTGGGTGTATTGGTCTATTTGGCCGCCCGCAAGATTCCGCAAATATCGGATACGGTTGCCGAAGATACCACCGGCCAATCCAAAGGGGTCTGGTACCGCATAGAGCTTCTGCTTGGGCGGCTGCCGCTTGATCGGTTCGACCTTGCCGTAAGCCAATTTTTGGAAAAGAACGTCCGCAAAATGAAGCTGGTGCTTGCACGGTTTGATAATTATCTGACCCATCACTTGGAGCAGTTCAAGAAGGTCAAGCAGCGTACGCACCGAAAACAGCAAAAGAAATTTGCGCTGTTTGAGCCTGCGGAGACCGTAGAAGGTGAACCAGATCTGCTGAAGGCGATAGCGGAGCGCGATGAGGCGCAGACCCGCTCTACCGAGGTACCCGAGGCCATAAAAAAGGAGGAATCAGACCTTGCAAAATAATTTCCAATAAGGCATTATTGGAAAACTGGGTGGGTAGTCCCGTAGGGGCCGGGAGCAGACTGTAAATCTGTCAGGCATGTACTCGCGTGAGTTCGACTCTCACCTCACCCACACCAAGTTTTAACCCGCTTGCGGATTAGAAAACGGGTGGTTATAATGCAGAAGGTCAAATAACACAGGGTGCCGATGTAGCTCAGTTGGTAGAGCAGCTCCATGGTAAGGAGCAGGTCGAAGGTTCGAATCCTTTCATCGGCTCATTTTTTTGTCAGATATTGCCGCCTTAGCTCAGCTGGTAGAGCAGTTGCTTTGTAAGCATCAGGTCGGTGGGTCCGAATCCCCCAGGCGGCTCAGTGGCTTATCAATTTTATAAAAGCGAAGCTTATAGAAGTAAGCAGAGTAACTTGACCAAGAAAAATTGGGAAAGCGGAGTTTTTAGCGCATTATATAAAAAGGATAAGAGAATTTGCAAAAGAGATGGTTGCTGGAATATATTCGAAACTATTCTAAGTGACCCTAAAAAGTATTGCAGTCGCAGTTGTGCGGCAATGGTTAATAATGTGGTGCGAGGCGAAATGCCTCCATGCGTAAGACTGAAGATATCCAAGCAGTTAATGGGCAAGTCGAGCCCATCAAAGGGCATCCTCAAGGTTCCTCGAGTAACTCTTGTATGTGCCAATAAAAAGTGTGAAAAATTATTCATTGCGGCGCAATGGGCATGCAGAAAATTTTGTAGTACGCAATGCGCGATGGATGTGATTGGTGGTAGGCCAACCTCGCCAAAGGCTGCGCGAGGGGTGGCTGGAGTTAGGGATGACATCGGTCAGGAATTTTATTTCTATAGTCGCTGGGAGGCGAATTTTGCCCGCATATTGAATCTGCTTGGTATACCATGGCAATATCAATGCAGGACATTTGATATAGGTGAGCATATGTATACCCCCGATTTCTATCTTCCCGATTCCGATACATGGATCGAGATTAAAAACTTTCTTTCGGATTATTCGCGTGATCGGGATGAGAATTTTAGAAAAATGTACCCCGATCTCGAATTAATGCTTATTTTAAAGGATGAATATCTGGAACTGCAGGAGGAATTTGCCCAGCAGATCGAAGAGTGGGAATTTAGTTGATTTTTGGGCCATATAGTGATATTTTTGTAATCTAATCGCAAAGTTACTTGCAAAACCGTAAAAATAGTGATATATAATAAAGACTATGGCGAAATCAAAGCTTAAAGAACAACTGACCCGTTTGCGCTGTGCGACCTGTAAGCACGTCAATTATCATACCCGGAAGAACAAAAAGTCCGTTTCCCGGAAGATCGAACTGAACAAGTTCTGTGATTGGTGCCGTGTTCATACTACGCATAAGGAGGCACGCCGGTAATAAAAAGCGTTTGCTTGGCGGATTACGGCGTTGCGGGCCCCTGCCGACTCGGTCGATGTGCAATTAGCACACCTTCCCCGCCGGCTTTCCCGCGCCTTGTACTCCACTCAAGCAAGCGCTTTTTATATAGCGAAGTTGCGTAAACGATGCGCCATAAGTATACTGAATATGCTTTTGGCGCATTTTTTATAAGGTTTATAACGGGGGATTAGTTAAATGGTATAATTTCTCTCTCCAAAAGAGAAGTCGAGGGTTCGATTCCTTCATCCCCCGCATTTAAGAAAAATAGACCTTTTGAGGTCTATTTTCTTAAGGGTGTTTTTGTCATTCCTGCGAAAGCAGGAATCTGCATCGCCGAAGATTCCTGCTTTCGCAGGAATGACAACGCGCCTTACTTTTTGCCTTCCGTTATTGGTTATGGGTTGTTAGTTATAGGTTATTTAGTATACTAAAACCATGAATCGAAAGAACTATACTCCGGAAGATTTCGCATGGGTAAGCTGGACCCCCGAAATCATCGCACAAAAAATACAGGAAGCAATCGAAGCAAAGAAGGCCCGCTATGCGACCATCAAGGCGATTGCTCCCGAAGCGCGCACCTTTGAAAATACGATCGTTGCCATTGAGTCATCAAGCTACGATCATGACGACGCCATGGGGGCGATCGGTTTTTTGACGCATGTCAGTCCTACTAAGGAGGTGCGCGATGCCGCGCAATCAGCTATCGAGGAATTGCAAAAGGCGATGATCGATATCGAATACGATGAAGCCATGTATCGTGCCGTGCAGGAGTATGCGGCAAAGAACGAACAGCTCAAAGGCGCCGATGCGCAATTGTTCGCCGATACGATGCGTGCCTATAAGCGTATGGGTTTTGCTCTCGAGACCGAGAAGCAAAAACAGCTTAAGGATAATCTCAAAGAGACGGCCGAGCTTGCATCCGGATTTGAAAAGGCGATTGCGGATCATGCGGATCGCATTCTTGTCCGTCGGGAAGAACTCCGCGGATTGCCCGAAGCTTATATCAACGGGCTGAAGCGCGATGAGGAGGGAAATTATATCGTAACGCTGGCCTATCCCGATTACATTCCATTTTGCGAGCGGTGCGATTCCGCTCCGCGACGCAAGGAATTGATGGACAAGTTCAATCGCCGTGGTGGCGTGGCGAATATGGAACGCCTGAGGCGCATCCTTGAGCTACGCGCCGAAAACGCCGTGCTGTTGGGTTATCCGCATCATGCGGCATTCAAGCTGGAAGATCGCATGGCAAAAACGGTTGATGCCGTGAATGCTTTTTATGATGATCTTCGTACCGCGGTCGGTAATTCGGCGAAGTTCGACCTGCAATTGCTTGCCGCCATGAAGCAGAAAGACCTGGGCGATCCGTCTGCACGTCTTGCGTATTATGATATCGGCTATTATATCCAGCAGGATAAAATGAACGGGTACGCCGTCGATGATGAAGCGATACGGGAATATCTTCCTTTGGAAGCGGTCAAGGCGACCATGTTCGATCTTTACTCGACCGTGCTTGGGCTTTCATTTTCTGTGGAACAATTTCCCGCGTGGCACGAGAGCGTGCAATGGTATCGCGTCAATAATACGGATGGTTCGTTGGTCGGGTATTTTGCGCTCGATCTGTTTCCGCGCGAAGGTAAATATGGCCATGCGATGATGCAACCTATTGTGCAGGGGCGCATGGTTTCGCGTGACCCGCAATCGGTCTATGCTACGCCGACCTGCGCGGTGGTTGCGAATTTTAATCCTCCCGCCGGCGATACGCCTGCATTGTTGAGCCACGGGGAAGTGCAAACACTGTTCCATGAATTCGGTCATGCCATACATACATTGGTCACCGTTGCGCCGTATGCATCCCAAGCGGGCACAAGCACGGCGCGCGATTTTGTGGAGGCGCCGTCGCAGATGTTTGAATATTGGGTATGGGAAAAAGATCTGCTCAAGAAGATGTCAAAGCATCACGCAACGGGCGAACCGTTGCCCGATGATCTAATCGACCGGATTATTCGCGCAAAGAACCATGCACAGGGGTATTCCGTATTGCGGCAATTGTTTTTGGGCACATTCGATATGGCAATGCACACGACTGTCGAGCCGGTCGATCCGGTGCAGGTCTATGCTGATTTGTATAAAAAGACATTCGAGCTGGATTCGTCGTCTGACCAATTGTGGGCTGCGGGCTTTGGACATTTAATGGGGTACGATGCAGGCTATTATGGGTACCTGTGGTCCGAGGTCTATGCGGCGGACATGTTCGCCCGTTTCCGTGCGGAAGGCGTGCTTGACCCGAAGGTCGGCATGGACTACCGAAAAAAGATATTGGAAGTCGGTTCGAGCCGCGATGAGATTGAATCGGTCAAAGATTTTCTTGGCCGGGTCCCGAACAACAAAGCGTTCCTGCAGGACATGGGTCTTGCTACTCGGGACGAGCACGGGGAAGCGGCGGGGGAATGAGTATATGTAAAGAAAAACCTGCGCAGTGCGCAGGTTTTTTTAGGCAGATGGCGGCCAGGTTGTCGGCTACTTCTTCTTGCCGGCGGAGGAGCCGCCGATGCCGTGTTTTACCGCATGGTCGTGGTTTTTCCCGGTCCGGTTGTTGGTGTGCTGGATACGGGTGCACTCGCCGTTGGTGTAGGTCTTGGTCTTGGTCTGGTCTCCGCTCCGTTTCGACACGGTCTTCTTGCTCATTGTGAGCCTCCGTAATGTTGGGTTGCCCTTCCTTATTCAGGTTGGGTAGTTAAACAGCTGGCTGTACAATAGCATGACCTTATTTACTTGTCAAATATCAGGCATATATGTCGCCTTGACCTTTTGTACTATAATGGCTATACAGACCATACATATGCAGCGTATTTATTTGGACAATGCGGCGACCACGCCGCTGGATAGCGAAGTAAAACAGGCCATGGAGCCTTATTTTGGCGATACATACGGCAATCCGAACTCGTTGCATTGGTTTGGCCAGCAGGCGCGGGCGGCCGTTGACCGGGCACGCGAAACGATCGCCAGCGCCATTGGTGCTCGATTTAGGGAGGTCATTTTTACGGGCTCCGCTACTGAGGCGAATAACTTGGCAATACGGGGTGCTATTATGCATGCGCGTGAGACTTTTAACAAAATTGCCGATGGCCGGCCGATGAAGGTCATCGTTTCGACCATAGAGCATGATTCCATTTTGGCCGCTGTGCGGGATTTGGAAAAAGAGGGAGTAGAGGTGGTGCGCATTCCGGTCGACGAACATGGATTTGTGGATGTGCAAAAACTCGAGGCGGCGCTCGACGAACGGACCGTGCTGGTATCAATCATGTATGCGAACAACGAGATCGGGTCCATACAGCCGATCAAAGAAATCGCAAATATACTTAAAAAGTTTCGCGAACGGGAACATGCATTGCCGTATTATCCGCTGTTACATACCGATGCGGTGCAGGCGTTTCAATTTTTGGATTGCACTGTCGATGAGCTGGGTGTCGACCTGATGACGCTTTCGGCACATAAGATCTATGGACCGAAAGGCATCGGTGCGTTGTATGCACGCACCATGAATACGGTTATGCACGCGAAAGACGATCGCGTCCACATGATACGTCCTCGCGTATCGGGAGGCGGGCAAGAATTTGGCATGCGTTCAGGCACGGAAAATGTGGCCGCCATCGCGGGCTTCGCGAAAGCGGTCGAGCTGGCTGGCACATATCGGGCCAACGAATCCAAGAGACTTGCGGAGTTGCGGGAGCGGCTTTGGAGGAGGATTAAAGATTTTTATCCCATAGCAGATCGGAATGGATTTTCTGCCGATGGGATCCTGAATCAAATCCCGGATCCTGAATCAAGTTCAGGACGACATGATTACATGTCGGTTCAGGATGACAAAGAGAAGGGTAGGGATGAAATGGGGCAAAGTTTACCCAATATTTTAAATGTGTATTTTCCAGGACAAAAGGGAGGGGATCTGCTCATCGCGCTCGACATGCGCGGCATTGCGGTTTCCAGTGGATCCGCATGCGCGGCATTTTCCGCAAAGCCTTCCCATGTGCTTATGGCGCTTGGGTTCGATGATGCCCGCGCGGGCGGCAGTTTGCGGTTCAGTTTTGGGCGTCACACGACTCAGGCAGACATCGACGGCGCCGTTGAAGCATTGCGTGCCGTTTTGCGGGCCTAAGGGTTGCGGCATTGCGGTTTGGGCGGTTTATTGCTAAGGTTTGCAGTACTCTTTTTCGGGCCATTTGCAGTGTGCTATAGTATAATAGTAGAAAGAAAACATAACACTCTATCGATATTTTAGGTTTACATGAATAATTTCAATCGGTTTACAATCAAGGCACAGGAAGCGTTGCAAAACGCGCAAGATTTCGCCGCGAAAGAAAACCACGGCGAACTCAAGGCGCTCCATTTGTTGGTGGCGCTCGTGAGCGATGAAAGTACATTGGTGCGGCCGTTGCTTGCCAAGGCGGGTGTGAGTTCCGACGATGTGCGTTCCGAAGCCATCGTGGAATTGATGAACGAGCCCAAGGCCATGGGCAATGTTAATTTGTCTCAGCTGTACCTGTCACAGGAATTGATGAACATCCTCGACAAGGCGGGGAAGATCGCCCAGCATCAAAAAGATGAATATATTTCGTGCGAGCATTTGTTGCTTGCCATTCTTGAAGCAGGGTCGTCGAAGGCGTCCCGTATTTTGGTAACGCTCGGGTTGAAGCGCGATGCGGCCATTCGCATTTTGGCGCAGTTGCGCGGTTCTTCGCGGGTCACCGATGAAACACCGGAAACAAAGTTTCAGGTGCTCGAAAAGTACGGCGTCAACCTTACCGACATGGCGCGGGACGGCAAGCTCGACCCGGTCATCGGCCGTGATGAAGAATTGCGCCGCGTGATACAGGTGTTGAGCCGCCGCACGAAAAACAATCCGGTATTGATCGGCGAACCGGGCGTCGGAAAAACGGCGGTCGTCGAAGGTCTTGCCCAGCGCATCATTACGGGCGATGTACCCGAGCCGCTGAAAGGAAAAGAAATAGTCATGCTTGATCTTGGTTCGTTGATCGCGGGAACAAAGTTCCGCGGCGAATTTGAAGACCGCCTGAAGGCGTTCATGCGCGAAGTGCAAAACTCCGCAGGGCGCATCATTTTGTTCATAGACGAGATCCACATGATCGTGGGGGCGGGCGCCGCAGAGGGTGCCATCGACGCATCGAACTTGTTGAAGCCGCCTTTGGCGCGCGGAGAATTGCATGCCATAGGCGCAACGACTATCACTGAATACCAGCGGCATATTGAAAAAGACATGGCGCTCGAGCGCCGGTTTCAGCCCATTATGGTAGAGGAGCCGACCATCGAAGATAGCATCGCCATTTTGCGCGGACTGAAAGGAAAATATGAATTGCATCACGGCATTCGCATCAGCGATGAAGCTATCGTGTCCGCGGTGAACCTGTCTGCCCGTTATTTGACGGACCGCTTTTTGCCGGACAAAGCCATCGACCTGATCGATGAAGCGGCCGCGGCCCGCCGGCTTGAATCGGAAAGTCTGCCATCTGAAATAGACAAGGTGCGCCACGAGATCATCAAGCTGGAGATCGAAAAGTCCGCGCTGTCCACGGAGACTGCCGACAAGGCAAAGGTCCGTTTGAAGGCGATCGAAAAGGAGCTGAATGCGCTCAAAGACCGCAACGATGAACTGTCCGCGAAGTGGCATGCCGAAAAGCTGACCTTCGAAGAGTTTCATAATCTGAAAAAGAAAATCGAAGACCTGCGTCGCCAGGCGGAGCTTGCCGAGCGTGAGGGAAGTCTCGATAAGGTCGCAAAGATCCTCTATGGAGAATTGCCGCAGGCGGAAAAGGACTTGAAGGTGTTTGAAAAGAAGTTCGTTGAAACCGGCAAACCAAAGGGAAAGAAAATAAAGGCAGGCGATGAAAAGTTCATCAAGGAGGCCATCGATGAACACGATGTGGCCGCCGTGGTTTCGAAGTGGACCCACATTCCGGTCATGAAGATGATCGAGTCGGAAGCGAACAAACTTTCGACCATCGAAGATCAGCTGAGGGCCCGGGTCGTCGGGCAGGAAGATGCCGTCAAGGCCATCGCCAATGCCTTGCGTCGCGCCCGTACGGGCCTTTCCGACGAGAAGCGACCGTTTGGTTCCTTTATGTTCTTGGGGCCCACGGGGGTCGGAAAAACGGAGCTTGCCAAGGCGCTTGCCGAGATCATGTTCAACGACGAAAGGGCGTTGGTCCGCGTGGACATGTCCGAATACATGGAGCGGCACTCGGTGTCCCGCCTGATTGGTTCACCTCCGGGCTATGTCGGCCACGAAGAGGGCGGCAAACTGACGGAAGCCATGCGTCATCGCCCATACAGCCTTGTGCTGTTTGATGAAATAGAAAAGGCGCACCCTGATGTGTTCAACATTCTATTGCAGGTGCTTGATGATGGCCGCTTGACCGACAGCAAGGGCAAGAGCGTGAACTTTAGAAACTCCATCATCATTCTTACATCAAACGTAGGCAGTGAATTTTTCCATGAAATGTCCAAGCTCGGGTTCGATACGGGCAAAGACGAAGAAGTTGTCGAGCGACAAGAAGAATTGTTCAAGGAACGGGTCAACACATCGTTGAAAGATACATTCCGTCCGGAGTTCCTGAACCGATTGGACGAGATCATCGTGTTCAATCCGCTGACCCAAAAGGAAATAGGGGAGATCGTGGAAATACAGGTCAACGAGGTGTTGCGCAGGCTTGCCCAGCGCAATCTGAATGTCACCATCGACGCGTCGGTGAAAAAGTACATCGCCGAGCACGGGTTTGATCCCGATTATGGCGCGCGTCCGATCAAACGATTGATCCAGAAGACCATCTTGGACCAGCTTGCCGATAAGATCATCAAAGGCGAATTCAACAATGTTAAAAAGATTAAGATCAGCTTCAAGGATCATCGTCTCAACATCGTTTCCGCTCGCGCTTAGGGCGGGGAGATATTTTGGCAAAATTGCCACCGCTTCCGCGGCGCGTCTTGCGCGACGGTTGCGGTTGCCCATGTTGATGCCCTCCATCATAAAGTCGGCACTGTTTGCGATCGCGCTTGCGGTCGCCGTGTTTGAAGGCGGATTCTTTTGGGGAGCGGTTTTCTTCGGGCTTGCGTTCTACTGGTACTTTCGTTCGTCATTTGAATGGGATACGTTTTTTTGCTCGTTCCTTATTTTGACGCTGTATGCGTATCTTGACACTTCGTTTCTGTATTATGCGACAGAAACGAATGTTTCTTCGGGCGTTGCGCCGGTGTGGCTTGCGTCCGCGTTGTTTGGCGCCCTATTTTTTCTATTGCTCGGCATTAAGGAATTTGTGTTCTTGCGGCGACAGGCCATTTTCAACTTTCTTTCCGGCTCACTTTACTTCTTTGTCGGCGGTTCGTTTTTCGTAGCCGATAAAGATGCCGGCGGTTCGTTTCTTTTATACGCACTGCTTTCATCGGTGGTGTTTTACCTGCTCATAAAGGAATCCATCGATTTTTTCATGGAAGATGCGCCAAAGCGCAAAAAGGAAGTGCTTGCCATCGGTTCGACCCTGTTGATCATGGAGTTTCTCGGTATCGTCGGCATATTGCCGATCGGGTTCCTTAATTCCGCGGCATTGATCGTGTTGATCGTGTTTGTTTTCGAGGATCTTATTTATCATCACTTGAAAGGCGCCCTTAGCCGGCAGATTGTGTTGAACAACGTGACCATCTTGATCGTTTGTCTGTTGTTTATCTTTGCCACGTCAAAATTGACCCTGTAATACCAAATCTAATTAACTAATTCCGAATGTTTGTCATTCCCGCGGATGCGTGAATCTATATGATGCTGGATCCCCGCCTTCGCGGGGATGACAGAAGGAACAAATTAATTGGGGATGGTATAAGGGGTCGTTTTTTGGCAGTTCTATTGGGCGGATCGGAATGGCAAAGAGCCGCATTTCACGGCTTTATTCTTTATACGGGATGCCGTATACTAAGCGTATGGCCAGGGTTATTGCGGTATACAACCAAAAGGGAGGAGTGGCAAAAACGACGACGTGCGTAAACCTGTCGGCGTACCTGGCGCTTGAAGGTAAAAAGGTCTTGTTGATCGATTTCGATCCGCAGGCCAACGCGAGCTCCGGTTTGGGTCACCCCACAAAATTGAACGAGGGCAGCATTTATCACGGCTTGTTCGGTCTTGCCGAGCCCGATGCGCTCACTAAGCCGACTATTTTTTATAATTATCATCTTATCCCGTCGAGCCAGCATCTTGCCGGCGCGCTTATTGAATTGGTAAACATCCCCGAGCGGGAATATAAACTGAAACAGTTCATCGATAAGATCCGCGATAAGTACGACTACATCTTTATCGACATGCCGCCGTCTTTGAGTTTGTTGACCATTAACGGGTTGGTTGCGGCCGATGAAATAGTCATTCCGGTACAGAGCCATTATTTCAGCATGGAAGGGTTGAGTCAGCTGCTCGAGATCATCGAGCTGGTCCACAAGAATATTTCCGCACAAGGGTTGAAGGTATCGGGCGCGGTCATGACCATGTTCGACGAAAACGAGCCGTTGTCCCATAAGATCGCCGGCGATATCGCGGCGAGTTTTCCGCATAATGTTTTCAAAACGCGCATCCCGCGTTCCGCCGCGCTTTCCGAAGCGCCGAGCTACGGCCGTCCGGTTATTTTGCACGATCCGAACTCCACCGGCGCGCGCGCATATGAACAGCTCGCAAAAGAATTGATCGCGCAGGAAACGCCGAAGCAGTTTCAGATGCCAAGTCAAATGATCCCCGCCGCTGATCCAAGGCAAGAGCAGGTCGTAACTCCATTGCCAAATGAATCCTTCGACTCCGCTCAGGACATGGCCGATATTTTAATAGATATAAAACCGCAGGTGCAGTCTGAGCAACCGCCAGTCGTGGTAGCGGAGGAGCCAGTTCGCGATACCGCATTTTATTTTTAGATACACGCGATTGTCATTCCGAGCGAAGAAGTACTCTTTGTAGTCGAGGAATCTGCTTTATGACTTCAGATTCCTCAACAAGCTCGGAATGACAATACACAAGCATTTAACTCATTAATTATGATAGGACAGGGACTTAATTCATTAATACCGCCAAGGGAGCCACAGAAGCCCGAGCAGTCCACCGGACAAGCGCAGGGCTCAACGCAACCGCAGGCACCGCAGGCGCAGCCTCAAGTGCCTGTTTCTGCCATTCCTGCCCCAAACCAATCGCAGTCTATCCGACAAGCTCAGGATGCTTCGCGAATTGCGGAAGTGATCCATGTGGACCCGGAGCAGATGCGCGCCGATCAGCATGCCGAGAGCGCCATCAAGGCGATCCATGAAGCGGCCGAGTATCCGAATGTAGCGGGTGTCGAAGTAACTCCGCAGGAACGCGCAGACGTCGCGCGCGATGTTGCATACCATACGCTTGCACAAGATGATTCCGAATTTGCCGCCACCAAGCGGGCGGTCGGATTTTCCAAAAAGACAGCACTTCACGATGCTATCTTTCACATAGAGGTAGACAAGATCAAACCGAACCCGTATCAGCCGCGTAAGCATTTTGACGAGGGTGCGTTGAAGGACCTTGCCAGTTCCATTCGCGAGTTTGGCATTTTACAGCCACTGGTCGTTTCGAAAGTTGAAACGGAAACCGACAGCGGAACAAAAGTAGAATACCAGCTCATCGCAGGCGAGCGCCGATTGATGGCGTCGAAGCGTGCCGGTTTGGAACGCGTGCCGGTCATCATTCGTCAGGCCGCGGAGCGCGCTGAACAGCTCGAGCTCGCCATCATTGAAAACCTCCAGCGCGAAAACCTCGACACCATAGAAATGGCCCGTTCATATGCGCGCCTGCAAGACGAGTTTGGTATGACCCAGCGCGAAGTGGCCGCACGGCTTGGTAAGAGTCGCGAAGTCATCGGCAATGCATTGCGTTTGTTGAGCTTGCCGGTAGAAATACAGGACGCATTGGCACATAACCAGATCAACGAAAGCCAGGCTCGGTTATTGCTTTCCATTCCGAACATGACGGTGCAGAAGCAACTATTTGCCGACCTGTTGACCAAAAACTTCAGCGTGCGCGAACTGAAGGCGAAAATAAAGAACATTCATAACCCGCCCATACCACAGGGCGCACGGGTCGATTTTGCCGGCCAACAGGGTGAAGACCTCGAAATGCGCGACCTGCAAAATAGACTCAAAAGCGCCCTGGGCACCGATGTGCGCATAGACAAGCGCGGCGACAGCGGCAAGATCGTAATCAGCTTCTATTCCCCCGAGGAATTGTACGGAGTTGTGAAGAGGATAAACCCGGGTGGGGAGATATAACATGTTTAATAAATTAAGATGCGCAATTTTATATGTTGGGATAGTAAGCTTATTTTTTGTTGAAAGGGTTAGTGCTGCCGCTACCTCTACTTTTGTAAATATAAATGTAGATGCTTTGAATAAGTCTACTGATGAGGCTTCTTATTTACTGCAATTAGCCATTTTTCAACGAGAATCAATTTATCAACTTGCGAGTTTAAATGTAACTTATCTTACTATAGCAGTTACTATTTTACTCGCATTTGCCGGATTAGTTTACCTTTTTAATTTTCGTCCAATTGCGAAAAAAATAGATGAACAAGAAAAAAGTCTAATAGGTATGAGAGAAAATAATCAAAAGGACTTTGAATTACTAAACGAAAAATTTAAAGTTACTCAAGCGACGTCGGAGGCAAAGATAAGCAATACGAGCTCTGAACTAAAAAAATTAGTGCAAGATGAGCTTTCTGACTTACGAGGAGAATTTTCTAAAACGATTGCTAAAACAGAAGAGCAAGTCAAGGGAATTGAAAGTGATGCGAGAGAGGAGATTAAAAACCTTAAAGTTACAGCTCAGGAATTAGAAATCGATCAGCTTTGGAGTGAGCATTATATATGGGACAAGATTCCCATGAATGAATTTAGAACGCTCCTTTCTATAATAAATAGATTAGAATCTTATGAGGGGAGTGATATTTTTAAGCAGGGATATTGGCGTCTTGTGTTTAGGACGTTAGCAAGACTTACTCAGGACGAACAGCTATTAAAAGAAATCCAGGAAGAAGGCAATGAGCAAATTGATAATTTAATAAGAGATTTATCAAAAATTTCATTTACAGATGAGAATAAAGATATAATATTGCTTAATTTGCAAAAAAAACTTGGTAAATAATATATTTATTATTTTAATAATAAAATTATGCACCCCACCTACCACACAATTGAAGCGATGATCGAGATGCTGCCGGATTTGAATTGACGGATATTACATAAAACCATGAACGGAGCAATAATTATATTTCATCGAAACCATGGCGGTCGCCAAGAGTTTCTTATTGTGCAAAATGCAAAGACCGGGAACATCAGCTTTGTCGGTGGCGGACGGGAGACAGGGGAGACTTTAGAAGAAACGGCCCAGCGAGAGGTCAAGGAAGAGTTGGGGTTAAGCCCGACCCAATATGCGCTCGTGCCAACGGATGTTGCGCACGAATTTATTTTTGGAAGTAAAAAATCCGAACGCACAGGACAAAAAGGGTCTTATGCGGTATTTTTAGCCAATGCTGATTCATTGAGTGACATTTCCCATACAGGGGATTTGACGAGCATCGCGTGGAAATCGAAAGAAGATGTTTTAAAAGAACTTTCTTTTGAAGAATTGAAAGATGTTTTTGTTGAGGCCATTAAACATATACGGGATATACATATATGAGGGAACATAAAGGAAGGCGATTATTTATAACAGGTATCCCAACCTCGGGGAAATCGTATCTTGCGGCAATGCTTGCCGAAGAAATGGGTGGTATTGTGGTAAAGCTTGATGATTTTAGAGATGCCTTGGAGTTTGATGACCGGTATAAGCAATGGGTCAATTTTTATTTCAACCAAGACGAGGAAACCTATCTTACTACTACCAGTCCCGAGCAGATGTGGGAAAATTTGAAACTTCAATCTGAGGCCTTATGGCCTGCATTTTTGGAACACATTGATTCATATGCTGAAGAGCCGGCTTTGGTTATTTTTGAGAGCGTAAATATTCTCCCCCATCTTGCCCATCGTGATCTTGGATTTCCGGGTGTTTGCCTGATAGGCGCTTCTTATAAGGAAACGCTTGAGCGCAATCAGAAAGACCCGCGTTGGAGCGATGACAACGCCCGTTTGCAGGAAATGGAGGCGAATATGTTTTTCAATGTCGAACGGCCACGGTATAAAGAAGAAGCAGAAAAATACGGCTACGCCGTGTTTGAAGATTTTGAAACTGCACTGCAAGCTACCCGAAAGATATTGGCGAAGAATACATAAACGCCCCAGTCAGCCGAAAGGTCCGCTGGGGTTTTTGTTCGGTAAATGTAACGTCATCGCAAGACGTTACATTTTTGATTTCCATGATGCGTGCTATCTCCTCCTTGAGATGACGGGAATATGATGCAATGTAACGACGTCAGACATCGTTACATTTTATAAAGCGGTACGCGAGAGTTGCGAAATCGTATCAAAAATGATACGATTTTAGTATAAAAATGATACGATAAATATATGAAAAATATTGGGCAGAAACTGAACAAGCGTCAAGATTTTATCATAAACCTGTTGCAAGACAGGGGGTATTTGGGCATTTCGGAAATAGTCGGCGTGATACAAAAACAATTCGGCGAAATAGCGAAAGTAACAGTTAATCGAGACCTGAATGCGTTATTGCGTCTTGGGCTGATCGAGCGGGGAGGGAGTGGGCGCGCAATCACATATGCAATATCGGGGCGATATAGTCTTTTGCAAAAAATAGATGTCGACCACTATTTTAAAAAAGAGGCGGATAAGCGGGAGGCTCAGTTACGTTTTAATCTTGCCTTATTTCCATTGGTACACGACCCACTCTATGAAGACGAGCTATTCCATTTGCATAAGCTTAATAAGGTCTATCAGGACAACATCGAACAACTTGCGGATCGATCCATAGCTCGGGAATTTGAACGATTGACCATAGAGCTAAGCTGGAAATCTTCGCAGATAGAAGGCAATACATATAATCTTTTGGAAACGGAAGCTCTTATCAAAGAACATAAGGAAGCGAGCGGGCATAAGAAGGAAGAAGCTATTATGATATTAAATCATAAGACCACGCTTGATTATATTGTGAAAAATAAACAAGCGTTTAGGACGATTTCTGTTCGAGATATTGAGCATGTGCATCGCCTACTCACTAAGAATCTTGGGATTTCTCCGAATGTACGAAAAATGCCAGTTGGTATAGTCGGTACTGCGTATCGCCCATTGGATAATGAATTTCAAATAAGGGAGGCGCTTGAGCAAGCGTGCATCGAAGTAAATAATGAGACGGATCCGTTTGGGAAGGCCCTCCTTCTGTCGTTGCTTATCGCTTACATACAGCCATTTGAAGATGGAAATAAGCGTACGAGCCGGTTAATGTCAAATGCCGTACTGTTGGCGTATGACCTTTGCCCACTTTCGTATCGAAGTGTTGACGAGATTGAATACAAGAAAGCTGTTATATTGTTTTATGAGAGGAATAATCTCTCGTACTTCAAAAAATTATTTATTGAACAGTTTGAATTTGCGGTCAATAATTACTTTAGAGCTTCTTAAAAATATATGCATTCTATTATTTTTTTGGATCTATGAATTCCACCTGCTGCACAATTGATGCAATGATCGAAATACTGCCAGGGCCGAATCGGGGATCATTTTGGGGTGTAAAATATTTGCGTCTTGCGATGACGCAAATATATTCGGTATATTAAGGATAGAAACGCCCCAGTCAGCCGAAAGGTCCGCTGGGGTTTTTGTTAGCGTATTTAATATTCCGTCTTGCGATGACGGAAATTGTGTTAATAGGTGATGGATTCCCGCCCGCGTAAAGAAAGTCGCCGCTTTTCATGACCCATTCTTTGTGGTAATGACATTCAAATCAGGGGGGGGTAAATTGTTACAATATTTCGCGGTCGCGAAATATTGTAACAATTTAGGATTAGCTAAATCGGGGGATCCATATTATGTACGTCATCTGATGACGTACATATATGATGGAGGGAATAAAAACCCCCGACTCTTGCGAGTCGGGGGTTTTATCAAAAAAGGGGACGGAGGTCGGTCAGAGCGCGATGCCGAGTTCTTCGGTCATGACGCGCTTGAGTTCGGCTACCGGATCGGGGGCGCGCAGGAATTGGCGGCCGGCGACGAGGTGCGTCGCTCCGTTTTTCAGCGCTTCGGCATGGGTGACAACGTTTTTCTGGTCATGTGCCTCTGCACCGGGCGAACGCGTTCCGGGGACGACGAATGTCCGGCCGGGGAAAATCGAGTGAAGCGCACTCACTTCCTTTCCCGAACAGACAAAGCCGTGACAGCCGCCGTCTTCGCTGGCGATGGATGCCAAATGCTTTACCGTACGGGGGCGTTTGTGTCCATAGATCGTTTTGCAGTCGTTGTCGCTCAGCGAGGTGAGCGCCGTGACGGCCAACACCTTGGTGGGCGTGCCCATGAATGCCTTCATAGCAGCGCGGACCATTTCGCCATTCCCGCTTGCATGCACGGTGACCGCCCATGGTGGGTGCTCCCGATAACGCATGCAGGAGTTGTATACGGTTTCCGGAATGTCGTGGCCTTTGAAGTCGACCATGACCTTGCCGTAGACGCCGACATCGCGGACGATGTGCGTGCGATTTTGGTCGTGCAACAGGTCGTTGATCTTGAAGATCGAGCCTGACGGCCGAAGCACATCGATGATCGGGAGAATTTCCTCCCACGGTTTGCCGTCGAGCGAAACGATGAACGGGTTTTTTTCTTCCATCTCGTGGTCACAGCGTTGCATAAGTCCGAAGGTGTCGATGACATGACGACGGACGGTGTGCAGATCGGTGGCGGACCAGACGGGCATGTTGATGCCGAGCTGAGCGAACTTTTGCTGCCAGCCCTGTTGCCGGTCTACCATGACGATCAAATACGGCATGATGCCCATCGCAGAGAGTGCGAAGTAGGGGGCAGCCTTTGAGCCGCCATCGGTGATGACATCATCGAAAATCGCAACCCGATCGCTCGGCTTTACATTGCCGATGATGAGCCCTTTCGTCGCGCGCCCTTCCTTTGCTTGCTCACGGATTGTAATCATGCGCAGGCGAGTGCGCTCGGCTATGGAACCGGCTAGATGGCTTACCGCCTGGGGTATGTCCGCAAAGCAGTCTACCCTCAGGCGTTTCATTGCCGGGGCATAGAGATCGGCGAGGAACGCGACGGCCTCCCAGTGGTTGCGGGAATCACGGATGTTGATGTAGATGTCCGTGAAGCCGCCCTTTTTCAGGGGCAGATCCCGTGCGTTGGACAGTTTAAGCAGTCCGTAGTAGGCGAGGCCTGCCACGAGTTGCTCCTGTTCCGACGGGTCCAAGAAATGGCCTGTCGGAAAGCTGGGGCTAAACAATACGCTTGCGATGTCTTTCACTCGTTATTCCTCCTGTATTTTTTGATAAAAATTGTTGTTGGGTACTGGATTACTTATGCCATACAATTTTAGAAATGTAAAGTGTGGCAGGTTTTGGTTTAAATATAACATCTTGCGATGATGTTATATTGGGTTTGATAGCGGGGAGTGGGGTAAGATTCTCGCCTCTCTGGATACCGGTCCCCGATCAGGTCGAGGACAGGCCCTCACCCGCCGGTATGACACACTCCCCGTATTGTCATTCCGGCCTCCGAGCCGGAATCCAGTTCCATGTTCTCCGGATACCGGCTGGATCCGCCAAAGAGCCGGTATGGCAGAAATAGATGCAGCAAAAGTGGTATACTTATGACATGAGGATCACCAATGCCGAGATCGCACAATTGTTGAGCGAAATAGCGGAATATCTTGAAATGGACGATGTGCCGTTCAAGCCGCGTGCGTACCAAAAGGTGGCAGATGCCATCGCGGCTTTGGATGAAGAAATTGTCGAGATCCATAAAAAAGGCGGGTCAAAAGCCATTTCGGCCATTCCCGGCGTGGGCGCTTCCATTGCAAAAACGATCGAAGAATATATACAAACGGGGCGCATCGCCCAATATGAAGAACTGAAGAAAAAGATCCCTGTCGATCTGCGCAGCTTAACGGCGGTCGAAGGTTTGGGCCCGAAGAAGATCAAAAAGTTATACAAGGCGCTCGATATAAAAAACTTGGACGACTTGGAAAAGGCGGCCGCTTCGGGCGCGCTTGCAAAAGTGGAAGGGTTTGGCTCGAAGTCGGTGGAGAATATTCTAAAAGGGATCGAGTTCGTGAAGACGTCGGGAGGGCGGCTTATTTTGGGCAATGTATTTCCTGCGATCGAGCATATCAAGGACGTGCTCGCGAAAGTCAAAGGAGTGGAGCGCGTTGATATTGTCGGTTCGGCGCGGCGGAAAAAGGAGACGGTGGGCGATTTTGATCTGCTGGCCATGGCAAAGGATTCCGGCCCTGTAATGAATTTTTTTGTGCACATGGACGAGGTCGTGCATGTGCATGCGCAGGGCGAAACAAAAGCTTCGGTGCGCATTAAGCCGGGCATTGACGTGGACGTCCGCGTTGTTGCGCGGGAATCATATGGAGCCGCACTTCTTTACTTTACCGGCTCAAAGGCGCATAACGTTGCCTTGCGGCAAATGGCCATTAAAAAAGGATTGAAGCTGAACGAATACGGGTTGTTTCGCATGAAGGGGGGAAAGGAGGAAAAGATGATCGCCGGCGATACGGAAGAGGGTATTTATAACGCCTTGGGTCTTACCTATGTAGAACCGGAGATGCGCGAGGATGTCGGCGAACTTGAACTTGCGCAAAATCATAAGTTGCCGGTATTGGTAGATTACGATGCCATGAAAGGAGATATGCAGATGCATACCAATTGGAGCGATGGCGCAAATACGATCGAGGAGCTTGCTTATGCGGCCATGGCTTTGGGTTTGGAATATATCGTCATCACAGATCATACGAAGCGATTGACCGTTGCCAACGGGCTTGATGAAGCTCGGCTCCTTGAGCATATGAAAGCGGTTGATGCAGTAAATGCGAAACTGAAAAAAGAAGGGAAGAAGTTCGCTGTACTTAAAGGTAGTGAAGTGGACATTTTGAAGGATGGATCCCTCGACATGTCCGATGCAGTTTTGGCGAAGCTGGATGTGGTGGGTGCCTCGGTGCATTCGTATTTTAATTTGCCGCGCGAAGCGCAAACGAAACGCATCATTGCCGCCATGGAAAATCCGTATGTGGATATTATTTTTCATCCGACGGGGCGGGTCATCAATAGGCGACCTGCCTATGATGTGGACATGGATGCCATTATTGAGGCGGCGAAGCGTACCAAGACGGCGCTCGAGATTAATGCATTTCCTGATCGGCTTGATCTTAAAGATGAATATGTACGCAAGTGCGTACGCGCGGGAGTAAAACTGTCCATCGGTACCGATGCGCATGCCGTTGCGCATTTGTCGTATCTTGCGTGGGGCGTGGGGCAGGCCCGCAGGGGTTGGGCGGAGCGAAGCGATATCGTGAATGCGTGGCCGGTGGAGAAGATGAAGAAGATGATCAAATAACCGATAACCGATAACGGGATGCGGGAAAATAACCTATAACCTATAACCTATAACCAATAACCGATAACGGGATGCGGGAAAATAACCGATGACCAATAACCAATAACCGATAACCAATAACGAAATGCAAAGGCTGTCATTCCGGCCTACGAGCCGGAATCTCATGGAAAAATCATGGGATCATGGATTAAGAAATTTGAAAATTAATGACATTTAATGTCGTTAAAAATATGCGGGTGCTATTGTTGACGAGATCCCGGATCACTTGAAGCGCGCAAACTTTATGCGCTTCGAGTATCCCGGCACGTTGCACGCTCGCTTCACTCGCTAGCAACGCCAAGGGTCAAGTCCGGGATGACAAACTTCTGGGCCTGTGGAAATGGTATAAAAAATGTTAAAATAACGGCATATGAAGCATCCGCATTGCAACCGTTCCCTTGCGTCCCATTTGTTTTGGTGCCGCGGATTTGCGCCTACCTTTTTTGTCGTTGTAGTCGCATTGTTCGTGGTTTCGGTCGGAAGCGGATTTTATTTCGCATCGCGTCCCGATGCTGCGCTTGCTCCGAGTGAGCCGGTTGCCGTTGTGGAACAAAAGACCGATGAGACTACGACTTCGACTGAAAGTGAAGCGGTCGCCATAGAACCCGCAGTCGCAAAGCCTGTTACTGCGCCGAAGCCCGTGCAAGCCAAGCCCGTCGAGTGCGGGTCGGGAGCGACTGCCGATGCGTGCATGTTTGAGCATATTACCAACTGTACGTCTGCGAGGGGGACGCTTACCGATAGACGTACCGGAGTGCGCGTTGAACATGTTGTAGGCGGATTGGCTGGCGGAATATGCCGCTATCGGTCAACAATCGTATTTGCGCCCGGAGACGCCGCATTGCTCGAGGGCCTTGACGTGCAATGTAACCTTCCGAAAGATCAGTTGTTGCGCGTGTTGAGGGCATCCGATGAAGAGCAATTGTTGCAAGTGTGCACCGGTTCGTATATAGACATTTTACGGCAGGCTCGGGGAATGGGGTCGCTTAACCAATAACATATGAAAAACCTTTCCGCATTGTACGATCGGAATCTTTCCGAAGAGATCGTCATCGTTCGCATCGATCTGAATATCAACAACAAGACCTTGCGTGCAAACGGGTCTCATTTGCGCGTAACCTCTATCGTCCCGACGATTCGTTTTTTAACGAAGCGCGGCGCGAAAGTCGTGCTGGTCAGCCATCGGGGTCGCCCTGCGGGCGTAACCGATAACCGACAACCGATAACCAATAACATAAAAGAATTCGGGCTCAAGCCGTTTGCGAAGATACTTGGCGGATTGCTGAAGAAAGACGTTACGTTTATTCCGCACGATACGAAAGAATATCGGTTGTTTTCGGATGCGAGCGCCGAGAAGATCAGGAAGGCGCCGAATGGGTCTGTGTTTCTGCTCGAGAACATGCGGTTCTTTGCCGGTGAAGAAAAGAACGATTCCGCTGTTGTGCGTCCGCTTGCGGAGCTGGGTACGTTTTATGTGAATGACGCATTTGCCGTTAGTCATCGCAAGAATGCTTCGGTTGTTGCCATCACCAAGCTGTTGCCGTCGTGTGCAGGGCTTCTATTGGAAAGGGAAGTGTTTCATATGGACGAAGCCATCAATAACTATAAGCATCCACTCGTGGTCATTTTGGGTGGCGCAAAAATGACCGACAAGATGGGCCTAATCAAACGGTTCATCGGCAAGGCTGATTATTTCCTTGCGGGAGGCGGTGTGGCCAATACATTTTTTGCGGCCGATGGTCTGCCGATCGGCGATTCCATTTACGAAGCGCACATGATCCCCGTTGCAAAAAAGATCATAAAAACGAACAAGGTCATCGTGCCGATGGACGTCGTCATTTCTGAACGAAAGATTGTAGATAATGGAGCGGGGACTACGGACGAATGGGTTGAGATCATAAAAAATGCGAAGACGATCATTTGGAATGGTCCGGTGGGAGTTATCGAAAACAAAAAATTTGCCAAGGGCTCCATCGCCATTGCGCAGGCAATTGCAAAAAGCAAGGCGTTTTCCGTGGTGGGCGGCGGCGAAACGGCGCTTGCCTTTGCGGGCATCCCGCTGAAAAAGAACACGTTTCTTTCGACGGGTGGCGGGGCGATGTTGGAGTATTTGTCGGGGATCAAATTGCCCGGTATCGAAGCGTTGCGCGAGAAAAAAGGAAAGGGAAGAAAGAAGTAAGCAAAATGCGAATTTTTGTCATCCTGAACTTGACCCTCGGCGTTGCTAACGATCCGTCAGCCAACGGAGAGTGTGCAACGTGCCGGGATACTCGAAGCGCATAAGGTCTCGCGCTTCAAGTGATTCAGGATCTTGTGTTAATTTGATGAGATTCCGGCTCCCCGTATCGCGGTACGGGGCAGGCTCCGGGCCGGAATGACATTGTACACGATTTGATTTTTGAAAATAACGCGCACATGAAACAGCAACAAACAAAACTGAAAAATATCGTCGTGCTTTATCATAACGGGTGCAGTGACGGGTTTGGTGGCGCATGGGCCGCGTGGCAGACATTTAAAAACAAGGCCACGTATGTTTCCGTCGATCATGGCAGAGTCATGGTGGACGATATTGTCGATAAAGAGGTTTACTTGATAGACCTTTGTTTTTCCGTCGAGGTCATGCGCGACCTGCTGGCAAAGAACAGAAAGGTGATCGTACTCGACCATCATATCAGCCAGCGTGATGCCGTCGGCATTTCTACGGAATACGTGTATGATAACGCCCGGTCCGGTTCGGTGATCGCATGGCAGTATTTTTTCCCCGATGCGTCGATCCCGAAATTATTGAAGCACATACAGGATTTAGATCTATGGAAGTTCAAGGTGTCACATACCCGGGAATTGATGGCTGCGTTGAATGAATATCCGTTCGAGTTTAAGCCGTGGAACAAGATCGCGCAAGAATGGGAAGATAAGGAGGCCGTAAAAAAGTATATCGAAGATGGAAAGTCCATTTTAAAATATGAAGATCGTATTATTGATCGCTTGATCCGGCACGCCGAGCGGGTCGAGTTTGAAGGGAAGACGGCCTACGCGGTCAATTCACCCATCCTTGAGTCGGAGATTGGCAATTGGATCGTGAAGCATAGAAAGGCGATCGGGATCATTTGGGCATACAAAGGGCGGGATGTACGCGTGTCGTTGCGTTCCGACGGCAAGACGGATGTTTCCGAACTTGCCCAGCGATATGGCGGGGGAGGACACAAGGCGTCGGCCGGGTTTGCATTTGATGTGGAGATGGAGTTGCCGTGGGTCAAGCGTGCGTCTAAATGAGCGTGCGGAAGTTTGACATGATTTGCATTTTAGGGTATTAATATATCAGTTGTAATTACCGCTATGTCGGTAGGGAGGCGATTACCTTTTTGCTTCGGCAGAGGGGAGGAAGGTCCGGACACTCATTTGTCCCACCGATCAGGCCAATGTCTTGCGGCAACGGTTGAAGCAACCGCGCTACCGCTTCGTGTTGTCGCGGGATGTTGATCTGATCGGTGGGATATCTAACAAGATAGCGGCTAACAGCCGCCGGGAGCGATCCTCGAGGTGCGAGCAGAGACGCCGCAATTTGAAAAGATTGCGGGCCCCGTACCGTATGGTACAGGGTAGCTTCCATGGAAACATGGGAGGTGAAACGGCTAAATCCTTATCGGGTGCAAGGTCGTACTCTTGTCCTTCGGACAAGAACTTATGACTTATGACTAATAACTAATAACGGGAATTCTCGTCATGAGTTAATGGTCATGAGTTTTGGGTTCTTGCCCGGAGGGCAGGGGGGTACCGCACGAACTTTGGAGCGATCCAAGGTCCAGATACATTATCGTCGAGACACAGAATCCGGCCTATTACCTGCCGATATAGCGGTGACTACAACATAAAAAACAGCCCCCACAAGGGCTGTTTTTTATGTATACTTTGCATTACGAAACTTCCTTTACTGCTTTTAAATAGCACTGTCATCCTGAATTTATTTCAGGATCTCTTGGTGATATCAATTAGATTCTGAAACACTTGAAGCGCGAAAACTTTATGCGCTTCGAGTATCCCGGCACGTTGCACGCTCGCTTCACTCACTAGCAACGCCGAGGGTCAAGTTCAGAATGACAAAATGAGTTTCGTAATTCAAAGTGTATAGGCTATATCAAATAAACGATACTAATAGTGCAATGGCGAACGCACTCATGATCGTGAATGCCGTCCACAGGCCCAGCTTCGAGACCCATCCGCTTTTGTATTCTCCCATAACATCTTCCCGACTCGAGATGCGTGCTATGAGGAAGATGAGCGGTACGGCTGCTATGCCGTTGAACACCGCTGTGAAGACAAGCGCCTTGATGGGATTGAAGCCGATGAAATTAAACAGCAGTCCAGCCAAGGTGCCAAAGATGATGACAAAATAGAAATTGTGCGATTGCCGAAACTTTCTATACAGTCCTTCGCGCCAGCTGAATGTTTCCGCAACGGCATAGGCAGAGGAGCCGGCCAATACGGGGATGCTTTGCAGGCCTATGCCGATGATGCCTATGGCAAAGATCAGCTTCGCAAGAAAGCCGGCGTTGGGGAATGTATGCACGAGCGGTTCGAGCGCGCGAGCGGCATCGGCAGCTGTTTCTATCGTAGTGATGCCTGCTTGGTTCAGTACTACGGCGCCTACGATGATGATGAACCATGCGGTGACATTGGAAAACAGCATGCCGATGGCTGTGTCGATCCGTAACCGTTTTAGGTACGATCGTGTAAGATGGGGAATGCCACCATGCTGCGGGAGCCTATGGCTGGCGATCTCTTCTTCAACTACGTTGCTTGTCTGCCAAAAAAACAAATAAGGTGAAATGGTCGTTCCGAAAATGGCGACGATGATATAGAGGTATGCGGCGCTCCATTCCACGCGCGGCATGAGTGTCGCCTTGAGCGCTGTGAGCCACGGAACATCGATCAAAAAAGCGGTGATGAAATAGGCGAACAAAGCCATGGAGAGCCACTTCAGAATGCGGATATAGGTATGATAGGAAATAAATACCTCGAGCAATATGATGAGCAGTGCAAAGGCGATTGCGAGCAGTGGAAAGGGCAGCGCAGGTACGAGCAATTCCGCGCTGGCGGCCATCGCGCCGATATCCGAGCCGATGTTAAGCGTGTTGGCAAGCACTACCAGTCCGACGACCGGATAGAGTATTTTTTTCGGATAATGTTCGCGCACCGCCGCGGCCAGGCCTTTGCCCGTAATGGCTCCTATGCGCATGCATGCTTCCTGTACCGCCGTCATGAGCGGATAGGTGATAAGCATGGTCCATGGCATTTGGAAGCCAAATTGTGCACCTGCTTGCGAGTAGGTTGCGATGCCCGACGGATCGTCGTCGGCCGCGCCCGTTACGATGCCGGGGCCGAGGATCCGCAAAAAGCGGCTAAACCGTTTCAGGCGCTTATGCTCCGCGGGTTTTTCTTGCGTTTTTTGTTCTACCACCTCGTTGAGTATTTCGTCGGGGAACTGGACCATATGCGATAATTATACTGGAAAAGGCAAATAAAAAATACCGACTGGCTGAGCCAGTCGGTATTTTTATTTTGAAGTCGTGTGACTTAGTAGCTGCTGCGATATCCACCGCCGAAGCCTCCTCGTCCACCACGGTCTCCTCCTCCATGTCCTCCTCCGAAGCCACCTTCGCGGCGAGGAGCGCGCTCCTCCATCGGACGAGCAACATTCACGGTCAAAGAACGTCCTTCGAAGTCCTTTCCGTTAAACATGTCGATCGCTTTCTCGGCATCCTCTTCGGTTGCCATTTCTACAAAGCCAAAACCCTTCGAGCGGCCGGTCATCTTATCGATGATGATCATGGCCGACTCTACGGATCCTGCCTGGGAGAACAGATCGTTCAATGCGTCTTGGGTGGTTGCATACGGCAATCCACCTACGTATAATTTTTTGCCCATATTGAGATAGTATATTTAATTCTGTAAGTCGACCCTTCTCATAGGCCTCGAGAGCGCATAAAACAAAACGTTTTACCTTCATTATCCACATCCGCTACAGCAGTTCGGGATTGGAAGCAAACTGAGAAAACTTACTTTTCACAGTATAAACCACCTTTCTGTAAATAGCAAATGGCCAATAGGGTATAAGGTATGCGGTATAAGGTATAGGGTATGGGAGGGGGAAGGGGGAGGAGTAGGAGGTATAAGGTATACAGTATAGGGTATGGGGGGTGTCGGAGGGGGAGGGGGGGGGTAACTGATGACTGATGACCGATGACGGGATGCGGGGGGTTGCATAATGGTCGTAAATACGTATGCTCAATACATGGAACCGATCGAATATCCCATCCGCATAAACCGCTATCTTGCGTTGCAGCAGTACGCCAGTCGCCGCGAGGCCGACCGGCTTATTGCCGACAAGCAGGTGCGCATCAACGGTAACATTGCCGTGGTGGGTGATAAGGTTCAAAAAGGAGACAAGGTAACGGTGGGCAGCGGGGTAAAGGCGCTCGCGAAGAAACGCGTGTATCTTGCGTTCTGCAAGCCGGAAGGCATCGTGACCCATAGTCCGGAGCGGGGCCAAAAAAGCATTGCCGACATCTTTGATTTCGGGGAGCGCCTGTTTCCGATCGGGCGGCTCGATAAGGATTCCCGCGGGCTGATCATATTGACCAACGACGGACGCATTACCGATAAGCTGCTGAACCCCGAAGGCGAGCATGAAAAGGAATATCTTGTGCGCGTCGACAAGCCGGTCAATCCTGAGTTCATCGAAAAGATGGGCAACCGCGTAAAACTCGATGATGGGTATGTGACAAAAAAATGCACCGTGGAATCCACGGGGGCGAAACAATTTCGTATCGTTTTGACCGAGGGTAAAAAGCGGCAGATCCGTCGCATGTGCGAAGCGTTGGGTTATGCGGTGACCGACCTGTTGCGCATTCGCATCATGAACGTGCGCTTGCGCGATCTGCGGGCGGGCGAGTTCCGCCAACTGAAAGGTGCCGAATTGCAGACGTTGTTAAAGGGCATCGGCATGGCCCAATAAATAAAAAACCGTACGTCCGTCCGCCAACTGGCGGACGGACGTACGGTTTTTTAATCGCTCAGTTCATCGCAGAGGATGAATTTGTTGTGATAGCGCAACATCATGATGTTTATGATGATGAGCGATATGAGAACCACCGGGCCGGTTGCGATGAGCGCAATGGCCATCCATGATTCGATATTCAAGAACACTAATTCGAATACGATTCCCATTACGATCGTCGACAGTAGGATGCTGAACCCGATTGCCGAATGGAGCGGATCGGTCGATCGTTTTGCACATTTGTATGCGAAGTAGGTGTGCGGGGCAATGACACAAATCAGACTCACAAGGACAAACAGTGTGATAAAGAACGGAAACGACGTCATGGCACGGTTGATCAGATCGGTAAACGGCATGTAATCGATAAAACGGTGCAACTCGGGATGTTGTGCGGCGAAATAGTGTTCGACCTGCCCGTAGAAATAGGTGATTGCCGGAAATGCGAATAGTAATATGAACAAGGATATGAATTCGTATCCGAGCACCAGCTTCTGTCCTTCGATCGTTTTCGCGCCCACCCTTTGCGGTATGCACGTGAAGAAATCCCCTACCTTTTTTGCATTGATGATGAGCATCAATCCGACGCATGCCATATAGATCCACGAACCGTTAAATGCGAGCGCGTTGATGATGACGGGAAACACGGGAGTAGGCGACAGTTCGCGCGTGAGGATCGCAATACTATGGATGATCGCCGCGATTACGATGCCCGAGAGGATAGGTTTTTTATAGAATTCTTGTAGCATTGTCGTGTTATGGGTAGAGTCGTTCATTGTCGTGCCGTTTCCGCTTTGATGATGGTAAATATGCCGAATACCTTATCGTTCAAATATTGCCAAAAGCGTTTTGCGCGCCGATAGAATAGGAAGGAGCCCAATAGGGAAAGCAGAAAGAATGCCAAGACCGTCGGCGTATAGGCAACAACCGACAGGTAGCCAAGCAAGATTGCTTCCAAGAGGAGTGTGGTAAACCAACCGCGGTACAGATTGTAATATGCGCTAAAGGTTTCCACCTGGCCCGTTGCGTCCTTTCCTATTGCAAACATATAGCAGATGTTCCACAGGTAGTCGGCTTTGTGTTCCTGATCGTTCTGCTTGAAATAAACCCTTGCTTCTTCGAATAGCTTTTTTTCGTGCGGCAGGTAGCTCGGCGTCGCTTCCCAGTCGAGCAAGGGGATTAGCGGGATGTCGCGGATCGCGTTGGATAGGATCTGTATCAGGTGCCCGGCGAAGTAGGCGATAGCCAGCCAAGCCAACGCCGATCCGAGATCGATCACGGGAAGCGGCATGGTAAACATGTATGCCACGTCCAATACGGTAATGATCGTCGCTATTGCGCCGACCATGAGAAAGCTGATTTGATCAAAAAGACTCGTTCTGGGGAATAGTTTATGGTCCATAATGTATGCATTGTACCATACAGTGCCTGTTTTGGGCTATATATGCTGATGTTCAGGTGTTTATAAGGGCTAATTTTGCCGATTTCGATAGTCGCTTTATGACCAGCTCCCGTTTAAGTGCTTCGTTGCGCGAGGATGCTTCTTCCGTGTATGCTATGCGCTTTGCGCCACGAGCTCGGACGTATTTAGAGCCTTTTCCTGCCGAGTGCTCGGCAAAGCGGCGCGCGACGTCGGTTGCGATGCCCGTGTAGAGGGACCCGTCCGAGCATTCGAGAATATAGATGAAGTAGGGGGGGTGCATTGGCGTATGGGGTATAAGGTATAAGGTATAAGGTATGGGATATACAATTTATTATACCATAGGAACTCGTATGTTCTGCGCCGTTTTTACATGGAATAGGATCACATTCTTTGCTATACTATTACAGTATGGCCGCAATAGACAAAGATTCGATCGACAAATTGTTAAAACAGCCGGAGGAGGCAATTTCCATCATCGAGCTGGTGAAGGGGATTATTGAATTCGCCTACGCGTCCCGCGCATCCGATATCCATCTCGACCCGTCCGAGGATAAATTGATCGTGCGGTTTCGCATCGACGGCGTAATGCACGATATTTTTCATATTCCCAAAAATATCCACCCCGAGGTCATCAGTCGTATCAAGGTGCTGTCCGGTCTGCGTACGGACGAGCATCAAATCCCACAGGACGGTCGTTTGCAATTCATTACATCCGATGCGGTAAAGTTTGACATTCGCGTTTCCATCGTACCGACCTACCACGAAGAAAACACCGTCATGCGACTTTTGATCCAAGAGGGACAAGCGGCGCGTGAACTTGAAACACTCGGGTTTTCCGAGCGCGATCTTGGCATTGTGCGAAACGCCATCGCAAAGCCGTACGGCATGCTGTTGATCACCGGACCGACCGGCTCGGGCAAGACAACAACGTTGTACACGATGTTGAAAAAGTTGAACCAGCCCGATGTTTCCATTATTACCATCGAAGATCCGGTGGAGTTTTCACTTGAGGGTGTTGATCAAATACAGGTAAATGCCCAAACCGGCCTTACCTTTGCGAATGGATTACGCGCTATTTTACGCCAAGATCCGAACATCATCATGGTGGGTGAGATCCGCGATGAAGAAACCGCATCCATTGCCGTGAACGCCGCACTTACGGGGCACTTGTTGCTGTCTACCTTGCATACAAATGATGCCGCCACTACACTGCCTCGATTGCTTGATATGGGCATCGAACCGTTTCTAATCGCTTCCACCGTCAACATCGCCATTGCCCAGCGTTTGGTCCGCAAAATATGCCCGGTCTGCAAGCAAGAAGAAAAATACTCCGTTTCCGCACTGGAAACGCTCGGCGCCGCTTTCCCGGCCGGTACCATTACCGCAGATATGAACTTTTTCAAAGGAAAGGGCTGTAAGACGTGTAACAACACGGGCTACCTTGGCCGACTTCCTATCTATGAGGTCATGGATGTGTCCGATGCCGTTCGTGAGGCGATCATCGGTCGCGTAAGTGCCGATGAGCTGAAAAAGATCGCCGTGCATGAAGGCATGACCACCATGCTGCAAGACGGCATTCGCAAGTCGGTACAAGGACTTACGACACTTGAAGAAATTCTTCGCGTTATTCATGGCTAACTTCATCGCTTCGCTTAACCAATCGTTTACCAATGCATTCACGCGCGTTTCGCTTGCTGAGCGTATTATGTTTGTGAAGCACATGTCTATGATGATCCATTCGGGCATGACCGAGGTGGAGAGCTTGCGGCTCATTCGCAGTCAGATAAGGAATAAGGGATTTTTGACCATACTTGACGACATCATCATGAGTGTTGAAAACGGACAGGCGCTTTCCACCGCGCTTGCGCGATATAACCGTGTGTTCGGGGACCTGTTCGTCAACATCATAAAAATAGGCGAGCTGAGTGGAACGCTATCGGAAAACCTCGACTACCTTGCACTTGAAATGAGAAAGAGCCAGTCGCTTCGCTCGAAGGTGCGCGGCGCGCTTATTTATCCGGCGGTCATCTTTGCAGCCACTATCGGCGTGGTCGGCGGGTTGATTTTCTTTATCCTCCCGAAGATCCTGCCGATATTCAAAAGCCTCAAGGTGACGCTTCCGTTCACGACGCGCGCGTTGATGGCCGTGTCCGACGCGTTGCGGTCGCACACTATTCTTATCGGGTTCATTCTTATTGCGGTCATCGTAATAATGCTTGTCTTGCGTCGCATCCCTGTTACGCGGTATATATTGCATCGCATATTGCTTTCGTTGCCTATCTTTGGAAACATATCCATCGGTTTCAATATGGCGAATATGACGCGCGTTTTGGGTATGTTGCTGAAGAGCGGAGAAAAGATCGTGCAGGCCGTTTCCATTACCGCAGATGCTTCATCCAATATGGTCTATCGCAAGGCGTTGCAGGAAGCGGTCATCGAGATCCAAAAAGGAAAAACACTGTATGCCTATTTCGAAGAACATGAACATCTGTTTCCGCCTACGGTCGGGCGCATGATCGAAGTAGGTGAGAAGACGGGTAACCTTGATAACAACCTTGCCTACCTTGCCGAGTTTTACGAAAACGAGGTCGACGAGGTGACCAAGAACCTGTCGGGCATTCTTGAGCCGCTCTTGTTGGTGGTCATGGGTGTGGCAGTGGGGTTTGTGGCGTTGGCGATTATTACGCCCATCTACGGAATTACGCAAGGATTAAAAACCAAATAAAAAAGAATGCGTGGGGTTGGCGAATCGCTGTGTTGCGGGGCCCCATCGGCTCGGTCACTGTATCAGTAAATACAGCTCCCTTGCCGATCTCCCCGCGCCTTGCGCTTCACTCAACCGCACACATTCTTTTACTCATAGTGTGCATGTCATTCCCGCGAAGGCGGGAATCCAGTTCCTTACATATAAATTCCCACTTTCGCCGGAATGACAATACAATGTATGCAGTTATCTCCTACTTCTTCAAAAAATAATAGCGGCTTTACCTTAATTGAAATGCTTATTTCGGCGTCGTTGTTCGTGGTCATTGGTACATCGACATACTTTGCATTTCAAAACGTGCTCGAGGCTATTTCGCGCAGTCAGGTGCGGAGCGATGCCATAGCGCTTGTGAAAGGAGAAATAGAAACGGTGCGCAACATGCCTTATGTTGACGTGGGTATTTTGGGTGGCTACCCGGCAGGGAAACTGGCGGCAAGCAAAGATCTTTCCTATGAGAGTAATACATTTGCATTAACCACTACGGTGCGCAATATCGACGATCCGTTTGACGGAACGCTGGGCGGCTCGCCAAACGATACCGCACCGGCTGATTACAAAATCGTGGAGTTCGAGATCGCATGCACCACATGCGGAACGTTCGTTCCAATCGCCATGACCACCACCATTTCCGCGAAAGGGCTTGAAAGCGCGAGTACGAACGGTTCGCTATTTATCAATGTGTTCGACGCGAGCGGTGCGCCGGTGCCGAATGCGAACGTGCATGTGGTCAATACCGCCTTGAGCCCCGACATTACCATCGACGACGAAACGAACAATGACGGCGCTTTGCAATTAGTAGATATTCCGCCGAGCGTGAATGGGTACGAGATCACCGTTACCAAAGCTGGCTATTCCACCGATGGGACCGCCGATCTTGATGTGCCGGGCAATCCAAGCCCGCTGCAGCCGCACGCCACTGTCGCAACCCAGCAGGTCACTTCCGTCAGCTTCTTTATCGACCGCACGGGAACGGTCAACGTGCTTGCCACCGACGCGCAGTGTGCGCCGATTCCCGGCCTTGGCTTTGCGCTTTCCGGTTCCAAGCTGATCGGTGTCAATCCTGATGTATTGAAATATCCCGCGACCACCTTTACCACCGATAGCGCGGGGCGAAAGACCATTTCCAATCTCGAGTGGGATAGCTACAGCGTTGCAAGCGTAGGATCTCTGGAGTTTACCGGCATCATGCCGTTCATGCCGTTCGTGCTTAACCCCGCTTCGACGGTTGATGTAAGGCTTTTATTTGAACCAAAGGTGCCCAAATCATTAATGGTAACCGTAGTCGACAATATCGGCCAACCGGTAGATCATGCGATCGTGCGACTGGTAAAGACGGGTTCGTACGATCAGACCCGCTATACGGCGCGCCGGACCATCGGGCAGACCGATTGGGGCGGGGCGAATTACGATTCGCAAAGCGGCAATGTGGGCTACAGTAGTCCGACCACCGAACTGCAGATACAGGCCGCGGGCGGCGGGGCGACCAGTAGTGAATGGCTTATTTCCAATACCTATGACATGGGTTCGGCCAATACGACCTTTTATCATTTGCGCTTTGATGCGCAGCTGCAGCCGGCGCATCCGAGTCCCGATGCGGTGCGCATTCAAATAGCGACCAACAACGACAATGCTACGTGGAATTTCGTCGGGCCCGATGGAACGGAAGGTACCTACTTCACTGCGAGCAATACGTTACTACCCACATCGCTCGACGGCAGGCGGTATTTGAAATATAAGATATATTTTTATCTCGACGGGGAAACGACCGTGACGTCGTTCAAAGATATCGCGATCGATTTCAACGCGAGCTGTACGCCGACCGGGCAGGCATTGTTTAACGATCTTGGTCCCGGAACCCACACCATTACGGTGAGCAAGACGGGATTCCAGACCTTTGCCGATGAAGCGGTTTCCATCAGCGGCGATTGGCAGCAATATAAGGCGACGTTGACGCCTTAGTTAATTCTGTCATTCCCGCGAAGG
>MGIT01000001.1:194856-214050 GCA_001793895.1 Candidatus Wolfebacteria bacterium RIFOXYB1_FULL_54_12 | reverse complement strand
TATGCAGATGAAGTGGATTCCCGCCTTCGCGGGAATGACAAACTTTATGGAATTGTATCATGAAAAAACTTTCGATCTTCATTGTCATAGGAATAGTGTTGCTGATGCCATCGGCTTCCTTTGCGGCCGAGGAAAAGTTTTATGAATTCGCGACCGATGCGGGCGTGCCCGTCGAGGTGCCAAGCGGGTCGGTTGCCGTGCAGGAAGTAACAATCTATAACGACTTCATCGACGCGGTCGATCTGTGGTACGACAATGCGGGTTCTTCCGGCAGCGTGACCGTTGCGTTGCTGAATGCATTCAATACTGTACTTACTTCCAAAACGGTTACCGCGGCCCATGCCACCGCGTTTTATACGGGCCAGCGGTTGCATGTGACCTTTCCGGATACCGTTGCCATTGCGTCCGGTTCGCAGTACAAGATACGGCTCACCAGCAGTGTTCCGCAATTGCGACTCTATGGCATCCAACGGATACAATTCATCGAACATAATGCGCCGGCCACGATTGTCGACGCAGTCGGCGGGTCTACGGTTGACGGGGAGGCGCAATTGGTCGCCTTCAAATTTGCGCTCTATGAGGAAATAGATACCGAGGGGCCCATCATAACCAATGCGCGCGGAACCATTTTTGGCGCAGATACGGTCGAGGTGGCATACAACGCAAGCGAGCTCGTTGACCGCAAGCTGTCCTATACGCCTATCGGTTCGGGCAATGTTTCTACTGTGGATTATGTCGACAATTATTCGATCTGTTTCGAAGGCGTGTTCACGTGTTCTATGCTTATCGATGTCCAGCGGGACACCTCCTACGCCTATCGGCTGACCGTGCGGGATAGCTGGGGCAATGAATCCTATGTGGATGGGACATTTGATAGCTGGAGCTCCACCGCGCCGACTCCTTCCGACGATTCTCCCGAGGCATCTACCGATCCGCTTGTGATCAGCAACGCACATGTTGCGTCCGTTACGTATTCGTCTGTTTATATTACATGGGATACCGACAGAGCCGCCAATAGCGCCATGGTCATCAGCTTGGATCCTTCGGGTACGCAGATCGTCGCGAATGTGACGGACGGCACCTATGAGCTGGTACATGCGCTTTCGACGGGCAGAGGTATCACCGCCAATGCCGATTATTATGCTACGATCTCTTCACGTGATGAGAGCGGCGTGGTGGCGTCGCAGGTCATCTTATTTACTTCGGGATCATATACCACGCCCAGCGAGCAAACGGAAGATTCCCCGGTTACTCCCGTAACCGCCCCCGCAACCACATTGCAGGCATCCGTTTCCCAAGGCCAAGGATCCGCAACGATTTCATGGGTTCCTCCTGCGGGAGAAGAGCCGAGCGGCGGGTATCGCATCGACATCATCGACGCGCAAGGAAATCTTGTCGAAACGCGAATCGTTCCCGCCGGCACGCACTCGGTTGATGTTACCGGATTGGCTGGCGGCGAGTATCGCGTGATCGTTTATGGTGATGAAGCAGGCATATTGGAAAAGATCGCCGCACCTGCGGCCATCTCCGTGGGTAAAAAGGCGGGCCCGATCGATACGTACGAATTGATCAAGAGGCCGATCGTCTATGTACCCTTTGCGCTTTTTGTTATGCTTGTTGGAGGACTGTATTGGTATAGTAAGAGAGCGAAAAAGGAAATAGGGAAAAGGGGATAGGGATAATGTGCGTATTGTCATTCCCGCGGAGGCGGGAATCCACTTCTCTTGTATAGATTCCCGCCTTCGCGGGAATGACACTCATGGATATCTATTCAAATCAAAATAAGCATAACTCCGGTTTTACGCTTGTCGAGATACTTATCAGTCTCGCCATTTTTGCCGGCATTGCGTTTATTATCGGCACATTCATGAAGACGATCTTCGATTATCAGCTGTTGTTCACGCAACAGTTGACCGCTCAACAGGAACTTGAAACCACCTTTGCAGCCATGTTGCCTGAAGTGCGTTCCATGGTCCCGTCCGCATTGGGTGGCTATGCCATCGCGCAGGCGGCGACCAGTTCGCTGACATTTTTCGTCGATGCGGATGCCGATGGCATCGTCGACCAAATGCGCTACTTTTTGAACGGAACGACGTTATATAAAGGCATCATTCGCCCAAGCGGCAATCCGCTTGTCTATACGAGCGCAAGCGAGATCGTGACGGAAGTCGCGCACTATGTTGTTGTTGGCGCGCCCATCTTTACCTATTTTGATGTAAATTATACCGGTACCGAAGCGGCCATGACCTATCCGATCACGATCTCGAATATTCGATTGATCCGGGTTGATCTGACGGTGCGCGATCCAAACAAGACAGTGCCGCTTTCTTCGAGCATAGAAATAGTTCCGCGTAATTTGCGCACTAATTTATGATAATATTTTTAACCAAACTTTTTTCGGCTGTCATTCCCGCGTCTCTCCTTGTCATCTCAGCTTCTCTCTTTGTCATTCCCGCGAAGGCGGGAATCCACCCCCTCCATATAGATTCCCGCCTTCGCGGGAATGACAGGAAGCGCTCGGGGCAACTTTCCATTCAGGTGCTCCTCTATGGCGCCATTACGATCATCGCATTGACCGGGTTTTTGACATGGACCGATTCCGTGATCGATACCGTCTATCGTGAATCCGACCGTGCGCAGGCGCTTGCCATTGCCGAGGCGGGCATCGAGTATTACCGTTGGCACCTTGCGCATGCGCCGCAGGATTTTCAGGACGGCACCGGACAGCCGGGCCCGTATGTGCATGAATATACCGATAAGTCGGGTACCGTGGTGGGAACCTATACGCTCGACATCACGCCGCCCGTACAAGGTTCGACCATCGTTACCATCGATTCGACCGGCACGCTTGCGTCGAATCCCGACATAGAAAAAGTGGTTCGCGTGCGCATGGGCATTCCGTCGTTTGCAAAATATGCGGCTGTGCTCAATGCGGCCGTGCGATTTGGGCAGGGGACCGAAGTGTTCGGCGAGATCCATTCCAACGGAGGCATACGCTTCGACGGCATTGCGCACAATTTGGTCACCAGCGCGCAAACCGATTATGACGACCCCGATCATACGGGGCAAAAGGAATTCGGCGTGCACACGCACGTCAATCCGCCGCCTGCGACGGGCGTTACCGATACGGCTCGCGCGCTCGAGTCTCCGCCAAACGATGTTGCAGATCGGTCAGACGTATTTTTGGTCGGACGGCAGTTTCCCGTTCCTGCGGTAGATTTCGCCGGCATCGCCTCCAACCTTTCACAAATGAAAGCCGACGCACAGGCCGGCGGGTTTTATCGGCCGACGTCCACGACGCTTTTGGGCTACGAGATCGTGCTCAAGACAGATGATACGTTCGACCTGCATCTTGTTACCGCATTGGTCGCGGCGCCGAGCTATTGCTCGAACGCGCTTTCCCAGGATGGATGGGGGACGTGGAGTATCAGCACCAAATCGTTGCTCGGGAATTATCCCATGCCGGCGAACGGGCTTATTTTTATCGAAGATAACGTTTGGGTCAGCGGGCAGATTAATGGCGCGCGCGTGACCATAGCCGCGGCGCGGTTCCCCGATAATGTGGCGACCCGTTCGAGTATTACCGTGAACGCCGACCTGCTGTATACGAATTATACGGGCAATGACGTAGTCGCGCTGATCGCGCAAAAGAATATCAACATCGGCATGGTCAGTGCGGCCACCATCCGCATCGATGCCGCGCTGATGGCGCAGAACGGCCGTGTGGGGCGTTACTATTATCAAGGTCCGACGACCAGCCCCAATCGCGATCGCTGCTCGCCGTACCATGCCCGTACGTTTGTTACATCCTACGGCATGCTCGGCTCGAACCAGCGGTATGGGTTTGCCTATACCGACGGCACTGGCTACGTGTCCCGCAGTTTGGTCTATGATACCAATCTGCTCTATGGTCCGCCACCGAGTTTCCCATTGACCACCGATGCCTACAAGATCGTTTCATGGGACGAGGTTAAGTAAGGGGTATGAGGTGTGAGATGTGAGATGCGAGGCGTGAGAGGGGAAATTCGCTCCTTTCTTGTTATTCCCGCGAAGGCGGGAATCCAGAGTTCGCATTGTCATCCCGAGTGCAACGCAGCGAAGCGGAGTGAAATCGAGGGATCTGCAGCATGCGTCATTGCCGATATTTTTAATCCATAGTATAATGGACAGTAAGTAAAAAGGTCGAGGAGTTTTTATCATTCAGTTAGTTTTACTACCAATGAAAAAAGATTTTACAAAAGGTTTTACCTTGATCGAATTGCTCGTGGTTATCGGTATCATCGCGATCTTGGCCGGCGTGGTCATCGTTGCGTTGAACCCGGGACGACAGTTTGCACAGGCTCGCAACACGCAGCGCTGGAGCAACGTCAACACGATCTTGAACGCGGTCAGCCAGAATATGGCAGACAACAGAGGTAACTGGACATGCGCCACCGCCACTTCATTACCGTCGGTTTCGGCCGAGATCGGTACTGACGGCGTGGATATTGAAGATTGCATCGTTCCGACCTATGTTTCGACCATGCCGACCGATCCGACCAATGGAACGCTTGCTGCCACGAAATATTTTATTTCGTACAGCACAACGACCCGTCGGGTCAGCATCAACTCAGCTAGCGCGGAGTTGAGTGAGTCGATTTCTGTCACCCGCTAAGATAGAACGTCCTTGCTTGGCGAATTGCTGTGTTACGGGCCCCTCGCCCCTCGGTCACCGTACAGGTAGTACGCTTTCCTCGGTGCGTTTCCCGTGCCTTGCACTTCACTCAAGCAAAAACATTCTATAATAGTTCCGTGAATTCGGCGAACTGCCAAATTCACAAAACTATCACATATAAAAACGATCTGCCCTGTGAGGGGGCGGATCGTTTTTTGTTATCCCGCTTCTTGTGCCATTCCCGTTCCTGCCCGCCTTGGGCGGGAAAACGGGAATCCAGCATTTCGCCAATGTACGTCATCTGATGACGTACATATTTGCGTTTCTTGCCCCGTGGAAAGTAACAGCTTTCTTTACGGTACTTGCCCCGTGGCCCCGCCCACGGCGGACTTTACGGGGTCATTCCGATCCTTTCTCTGTGTCATTCCCGCGCAGGCGGGAATCCAGCATTTTGTATTGTTATTCCCGCCCATTCGTAGCCAATGTACGTCATCAGATGACGTACATACTCGTATTGTCATTATAGCCCCTCTCTTTGTCATTCCCGCGCAGGCGGGAATCCAGCATTTCGTCAATGTAACGTCTTGCGATGACGTTACATTCTATTTTCGCCATAAATAATAAGAGTCTAAACCAACAAAACATGATATTATGGAGATAATATACGTATTCACTTTAAAATCATTTCTTATCATGCTACTCGAATTTTATGGAACCGAATGCGCACATTGCATCCACATGAAGCCGATCGTAGAGCGGCTAAAGACGGAGGAGGGCATAGAGATCCAATCGTTTGAAACATGGCATAATGCCGAAAACGAGGCGAAGCGAAAGGAATACGATAAAGGTTTGTGCGGTGGTGTGCCGTTTTTCTTTAACACGGATACCGGCAAACACATTTGCGGCGGAACGGACTACGAAACCCTGAAAAAATGGGCAAAGGGGGAATAGGGATTTTAAAATAGGGTTTCCGCCTGTATGATTTAGTACCTACGATTGCCTAATGGTAGGTAAAATTTGTATACTGTAGGTATGAGTAATAAGATTCCGTGGAATAAGGGTAAAACTAAGCATGACAACCCTATTTTGCTTAAAGTCGCGGAGCAACGCCGCGCAGTTAATAATTTTTCTCAGTGGTATAAAAAGCGTCGCGCAACGATACATTATGTAAAAATGAGACCGTCTGCTGATTACGCCGAACTATACGGAGCGATATTGGGTGACGGCTGTATTGAGCGATATGCTCGTACCGAGCGGTTGATTATCAGTTTTAACTCCGCAGAAGTTGATCATATTGCGCACATTAAAAAATTGATGGAGAAGATATTTAAAAAGGAAGCTAAGACGCGACACAGAAAGCATTCCAAATGTACCGATGTCTATATTTATCAAAAATATATTAGTGAGCGCATAGATTTTGCTACCGGAATAAAGTGTAACCACCCCTTACTAATACCCGAATGGATTAAGAATAAAAAAACGTATACCGTGCGTTGTATGAAAGGGTTGTTTGAGGCGGACGGATCATGGGTAATCGATAAGAAGTATAATACCAATGTCATTTCTCTTAAAAGCGCGTCCCCGACGCTTTTAAACGATGTATATACTATCTTGATAGGCTTCGGATTTCATGCAAAATTACACAGTCGGGATGTCAGATTGGCCCAGCGAAAAGAGGTGGAAATATTTGCAAAATTGATAAAATTCAGGCAATATTAGGAACATATTGCCAGATCATCTAATGGTAGGATAGCGGACTCTGAATCCGTTCATCTAGGTTCGAATCCTAGTCTGGCAGCCATTCGACTCGCTCCGCTCGCTCATGGCTTTCAGCCCCGTAAAATACCTTACTTGTTTATAACAATAGACAACGCAAGGGCGAGGCGAATGTCTCTTCGAGCCTGAGCCTCAGAGTCGAAGGCCTGAGCGACGAGTACAAGCGAGGAGTCTAAGGAATTCAATATGTCATATATTGTTTATATCCTTCGGTTTTCAAATAACAATCTTTATATAGGGCAGACAAATAATCTCGATTTTAGGATCGGGCAGCATTTAGCTGGCAGCTCAAAGTCTGCAAAATTCGCAAAAGACCATGGGTCTTTTGTTTTAGCGTATACGGAGCACTTCGATTCTCGTGTGGAGGCCATGCAACGAGAGAAGCAATTAAAGAAATGGACCCGCGCCAAAAAAGAAGCCCTTATTGCGGGGGATTTAAAGTTGCTTAAGGAATTGTAACCTCCCTTGCCCAACCCCTCTTAGGGGCGTATTATAGAGGGGTAAGAGAGAGAGGGGGATTAATGGTATCTGACCTTCTTTAACCCCAAAAAAATATGCCGAAAGATAAATCTAAAATAAAAAACAAAGAAATAAGTAAGCCGGTAATAGGAGAGACAAAAAAGGCTGTATCTTTGCAAAGTAGCTTCAGCTTTTTTCTAACGGAGTTTCGTAAATGTATTGATGATATACAAAAAGATAATCTTACAAAAGTAAGGGAATTAACATCAAAGAAAATATCCGATATTTTAGAGGAGTCTGGTTTTGGAAATAGTCATAAGGTCATTTTTTTAATACAAGATAGCGATTATGATATAGCTAGTAATACTTTGGATGATATATACTCAGCTGTTAAAAGAGGGGAAAAAGGAAAAGATATTTTAATGATCTTAAATAGTCCTGGCGGTTATATTGGGCCAGCCTATTTTATAAGCACCTGCTGCAAAGAATATTCTAATCTGTTTTGTGTTTCTATCCCTCGTCGTGCTAAATCAGCCGCGACTCTTATTGCGCTCGGCGCTGATCAAATTCACATGGGAAGTATTACAGAACTTGGTCCGATCGACCCACAAATTAGAAAATTGCCGGCACTTGCTCTTGGAGAGGCGGTCGAGTTTATTGCTTCAATAAGCGAAAAATATCCGGGATCATCTGATATGTTCGCTAGATTTCTCAGCCTTGATCTTGATTTGCAGAATTTGGGACATACAAGGAGAATTGCGGATTCGGCTGTTGATTACGCAACTCGTTTATTAGGCACAAAAAAGCTTCCAAAATCGGCAAAATCTATCGGTCAACATTTAGTTACTGGATATAAGGACCATGGTTTTGTCATAGATAAAAGGGAGGCGGAATTAATCTTGGGCGAGGCTATGATTAAGTCAAATACTCTGGAATATGAACTTGCGGATAGAATTTATAAACTTATAGAAGAGGTTAAATTGGCATTATGGGTAGTTACAAAAAATAATTATAGTGTTAATTTTGTAGGAGATTTAAATGCAATCTGGTTTGTTAGAAAAGAAGATAATTAATCTAGTTACTATATAAGTAGTGGTTGGCATTAATGGGGTTAGGTATGTTCTGTAGGGGTAAATGGTGGCTGACCCTATTAATCCAGAAGAAGATATAACCGAGATTGGCACTACGAGCGGCGCTCAAATAATATGGCCGTAATAAACTATGAAAAAATTTATTTATACTAGCCTTGCTATAATTATAAACATAATGGATTTGACCAGCGGATTTCCTTATAATATCAAACCAGATTGCGAGTCAAGATTAGAAACTTCCATTTATGAAAGTTTAATTCGCAATAGCTGCAATGATATAGAAAACATATCTTTGGCATCTACTGGAACAGCAACGGCAATATTTTATAAACCAATTAATTTATTTAATCAGGATCAACTAGTGGCGCAAGTTGAAATAATTAATACTGATGCAAAATAAAAAAGTGATTTAATCCCATGTTTTAAGGCGCTCAAGGTGCGTCGATATGATATACTAAAAGAGTTGGGAAAAGCCTTATGGGACCTATCTGTCGGTGGTTCTAGCTCGACTTGGCCAGCCATTCGACTCGCTCCGCTCGCTCATGGCTTTCAGCCCCTCCGACAAGCTTAGTATGGGTCAATAAAATAAGACCGCCCCTTGAGTGCTAAAGGATGCTAAAGGGGTCAGGTACCTTTGATTTTACATTTTGATACAGTAAAAAGAAGCGGTATACTATGTGCAATGCCGCGCATCCCTCGTATTGATGTTGGAGGAGAGATCTATCACGTTATCAATCGTGCTAATGCGCGTCTCCCAATCTTTTTTAAAGAGGGGGACTATAAGCTTTTTGAAAATATCCTTGAAGAGGCTCAGAAGAAAGTGGATATGCGGATTCTCGCGTATTGTCTGATGCCGAATCACTTTCATTTGGTGTTGTATCCTCGGCAAGATACCGACCTTCAAAAGTTTATGCAGTGGCTTACGCTAACGCATACGCAACGGTGGCATACGATTAATAAAACAATAGGGACGGGGCATTTGTATCAAGGGCGTTATAAGGCATTTCTTATCCAAGGAGATAAGCACTTATTTTCGGTGATCAGGTATGTTGAACAAAATCCTTTACGGGCAAAGATAGCTAGTAGGGCGGAAAACTGGAATTTTTCCAGCCTATCGCGGAGATTATTTCCAGATACTACAAAACGGAGTATACTTACCGAGTGGCCGATTCAGATGCCGGAAGATTATCTTGCTTTCGTGAACGCATGGATGGATGAAGAGGAAAAAGAAAAGATCGAACATTCTATAATTAAATCTAAGCCATTCGGTGCGGATCAGTGGACGGAAGATATAGTTGAAAAATACGAGTTAAAAGCAACTACCCGCAAGAGGGGGAGACAAATCAAAGGTACCTGACCCCTTTAACCTCGCCTATATAAATCCGACCGCTTGCGTTATAATATGAATATTATGATGAATTTCGGCGAGGTTAAATCAATACTTGAATCGCTTACTGATTTGGTTAAAAAAACGGCAACCTTAGATTTGCAGGAAAAAATTGTAAGTCTTCGAGAATATATCATTTCACTTAAGGATGAGAATATTTCCCTAAAAGAAGAGAACCAAACGATAAAACTACAACTTGAGGCATCACAAGACTTTGTGCTTAAAGGAGGGCTATACTGGAAAGAGGGAGATAGCGTTCCATTTTGCCAAAAATGCCTCGATGGATCGCGCAAGAGGATAAGACTTCAAGTTTGGGCTAATAGTTGGAAATGTTTTGAGTGCGATAAATATTATCCTTCAGCGCATCAAGCAGGGCGGGTACAAGTTTTTCGACCAGGAGTAGATAAACGAAATAGCGCGAGATAAATTATTTATAAAAATATAACAATAACTCAATTTAATTAAGGTATGAATAAATTTAACTCAGTAATCATTCTGTTGCTCGTAATAATTTTAGTAGTTTTAATTCAAACTATTAGTGCTGTTAATAACTTGAATACAAAAATTGATAGCAATCAGGAGAGGGTTTTAAATAATCAGAACGCTATATATCAAATTATCAATAAATAGGGATTAATGGTGACCGACCCCATTAATCGACCAGGGATAGACAAGCGAAATAGTGCAAAATAAACCAGTCCAATTTTTATGAATAACCTGATAAAAATATGCGAATGTTGCAATTCGCCATACGAACCTAATTCTAATATCGATAGTAAAATTTGTTCTGATTGCGAGGTAGACGAAGCTTTGCATAGCTACCTTCAAGCATTAAGAAGAAAAGAGAATAAGCTAACAATTTCGGAGAAACTTTTTCTGTTAATTAAGGGATAATAAAATGAAAGAGGTGAGCTGTGTTTCGTTATCCTTAATTCACATAGTGTAATTAATAAAAATATGAATGAGATAAAACTAAACAGTGAAGGAAAAAATTATTTTGTAACCGATATAAATAACAATAATAAGTATAGTCGCGCTAAAACGGATGCTGGTTTAGATGCTACTCAAGAACAAATATTAGCTCACTATGATAAGCTTGGAGGATATATTCATGATGAAGCAGGTAATAAGGTAAAGCATGGATCATTTTGGAAAAACGAGAATATAAACATGGCGAAAAAGCGAAAACAAGGAGAAAGGTGGTTGCTGATAAAAAAAATTTCAGAACACCCCGTCATTTCGGGACTTACAGTTATTGTAATCGTATATATAGTTAGCTCGTTCTTTAAATGGTAAGCTGCTATGGGCATGAGGTAACTTTGGGGTAATTTTATGAGCGCTCAAAGTACGTCAATGGGGTTGGCAAAATTGGCTCAAAAAAGCCTTGCGGGGCCTATCCGGTGGTGGTTCTAACTCGACTTGGCCAGCCACCCTGAGGTAGCTCAAAGATAGATAGTTTAAATACAAAAATGGTATACTTAAATAGGTATGAAACCATTAGTTAAATATAGAGGTGGTAAATCAAAGGAAATTCCACACATCGTAAAACATATCCCAGAATTTGATGGCAAGTACATCGAACCTTTTTTTGGTGGCGGTGCTTTGTATTTTTATTTAGAGCCAAAAAAGGCAGTAATAAATGATATTAATTCTAAATTAATAGCATTTTATAATGGCATCAAAACAGATTTTGAATTAATCCAAAACGAACTTACACAAATAGAAAAAGTTTACACTTTAAATCGTAGAAAATTTGAAGAACTAAAAAGTAAAACTCCTGAATTGAGGGTTGAAGATGACAACGAATCCTTATACTATCAAATCCGAGATATGTTTAACGATGTGACTGAGAAAAAATTTTCAGACGCTTTGTTGTATTTCTTTATAAACAAAACAGCGTATTCAGGAATGATCAGGTATAATTCCAAAGGAGAGTTTAATGTTCCTTATGGTAGATATGCTAATCTGAATACTGCGTTAGTTACAAAAAATCATAACAAATTACTTTCAAATGCGGAAATTTATAATGTAGATTACAGACACATTTTTGAAATGGCAGAAGAAGATGATTTTATGTTTTTAGACCCACCTTATGACTGCATTTTTTCGGACTATGGAAATATAGAACACAAAGACGGATTTAATGAGCAAAACCATATTGAATTAGCTAACGCTTATAAAAATTTAAAATGCAAAGCGTTAATGGTAATCGGTAGAACTCCATTAACAGAAAAACTTTACGGAGATATGATAGTAGATGAATACGGTAAATCGTATTCCGTAAATATTAGGAATAGGTTTAAAGCGACTGCGTCACATATTTTAATTTCAAATTATGGAAGCGTAGCTAAAAATAATTTTCCTGAATTAGAGTTTAGTCAGGAATTAGTATATTAAAACTTTATGGCGAGAATTAATAGTAAGGTAATATTTGTTACAACATCTCCGAGAACACCGTTTAAAATGATTCCCGAAATTGAGTTATTAAATACTCATTTTGCAGGACAAGAGTGGAATGCGGAAACACAGATTGCTTTCATGGATCTATTGAAAGAAGAGAATTTTTTCAATGGTGAAGGAGTAAATGACCCTGCATTTAGTGCAAGAGATAGAATTAATCGAGCACCAAAAGCGCTTGGATTTGTAACTTTATCTCCTACTGTAAGCTTAACACCAGCAGGTTTAGAATTAGTTACATCAAGACGAAAAGATGAAATTTTTTTAAGACAATTATTGAAGTTTCAAGTTCCATCGCCTTATCATAAACCTTCTGAAGATTCTGCCGATTTTTTGGTAAAACCCTATCTTGAATTATTTCGTTTAATTCGTCATTTTGGCTCACTTAAATTTGACGAATTAATGATTTTTGGTTTGCAGTTAGTCGACTATCGTCAATTTAATAATATTGTTTTGAAAATTGACAATTTTCGAATTGCAAAAGCACGATATCAAGGAAATCTTAAAAAATTTAAGTCAGAATATTTAGATGCAGAATTAAGGAAAATCTATAATGATGATATTGCTTCGGGTAAAACTAAAACAAGACAAACGAATGATGCTTCTATCGCAAAATTCTTAAAAACAAAAGAAAGTAATTTACGAGATTATGCCGATGCCTGTACTAGGTATATTCGAGCAACAGGATTAGTCAATATTTCACACATTGGAAAATCAATTTCAATTGTGCCTGAAAAAATGCAAGAAGTAGATTTCTTCTTACAACATACCGACAGAGAACCTTGCTTTATAGATGATGAAAGACAATACATAGCTTATCTTGGAAACGCAACCACCCCTAGTCTATTAAGCGATGATCGAGCATTGCTTGAGCAAAAAATAAGAGCAGAATTCCCTCAAATTGAGGTAAACGAAATGTTAACTTTACAACAGCTAAAAGACATCTTCGCTAATGAATTAGAAAACAGGAAAGAGCAAATTATTACAGAACAAATCGCTGCAATAAAGGACTATCGTTTGTTTGAAGATATCAATTCTACATTTGACCAAATTTCGGATAGTTCGCTCTATGACACTCCTTTAATGTTGGAATGGAATACTTGGAGAGCAATGACAATGTTAGATGGTGGTAGTATAAAAGCAAATCTAAAATTTGACGATTTTGGAAATCCAATGTCAACGGCACAAGGAAATATGGCAGACATCGTATGTGATTATGGTGACTTTGGATTAACAGTAGAAGTTACGATGCAAAGCGGACAGCGACAATACGAAACCGAGAGTGAGCCAGTAACAAGACATCTTGCCAAAGTTAAAAGAGAAACTGATAAACCTGCGTATTGCTTGTTTATTGCACCAAAAATAAACGATGCTTGTATAGCTCATTTCTACGCCTTGCATAAAATGAATATCGGTTATTATGGTGGAACTTCGACTATTGTTCCATTGCCATTGAGCGTATTTATTAAAATGGTTCAGGACTCTCACAATGCTGATTATGTGCCAGAACCAAAACATATTCAACGATTTTTTGAGCGTTCAAACGAGTTAGCAAATACAACTAACTCAGAATTGGAATGGTACAATGGAATTACACAAGAAGCATTAAATTGGCTGAATTAAAGGGGTCAGGTACCATTTATTATGATTATTTGTGCTATACTATTCATCAATAAATAATAACAATCATCACTATGGATACCGAAGAAGACGATATAATAACAAAAGATGCATATGGAAATGTTCTTGCGAACGGTGATACGGTTATTTTGATTAAAGACCTAAAGGTAAAGGGCTCGACTGTGACGCTGAAAAAAGGTACGAAGATCAAGGGCATTCGGCTTACTGATGACGAAGCAGAGATTGAATGCAATTCTGATGCAGTAAAGGGGCTTGTGCTGCGGACCGAATTTGTGAAGAAGTCATAAGCTTTTGACATTAATGGGATCAGGTACCATTATCCATCACCCATGAAAAAAAGCTCAATACTATTTCTTCGGGCGGTCACTGTGCTTATTGGCATTGGTGTTCTTGCCTTTCTGCTTTGGGAGCCGTGGGTGGAAGGTGTGAACGCGCATGCTGTTGCGTTCTCTGAGGTCTATTTTGATGATCCATTTTTGGCATATATGTATCTTGGGTCCATTCCATTTTTTGTAGGGCTTTATCAGACATTCAAAGTGCTGGGATATGCCGGGCAAAACAAGATATTTTCGCAAGCTGCCGTGAACGCTTTGCGAATTATAAAATACTGCGCGTTCATTACGGCGGGTGCTATAGTGGCGGCAGGTGCTTATCTTATGATAGCCGCACGCAGTAGCAATGATGATGCCGCGGGAGCCGTGATGCTTGGCATGATAGCCACCCTTATTTCTCTTGTTACTGGTACGGTTGCGGCGAGGTTTGAACGGACTTTGCGGAATAGGGTTCGGTCTTAACTTTTTTAACAAAAAAAGCCCGGCGGGTGCCGGGTTTGGGGTGGGTGTGGGGAGCGAGTGGGTTTAACTATTCCCGTAGATAGTGAGTATCGTGCTTGCCAGAATGGCGAATGCGGGCTTGGTAGCCTCAGCTGCATAGCCGCCAGGAATGATCTGCGGCATATCCGCCGCTTCCCATGCCCTTTTTGCGATTTTCAATGCCTGTTCGAGATCTTCCTGTGCCTGTTGCGCCGTTTGTTCGCTTATAGCCATAATGCTTCCTCCGTATGGAAAGTTAATAAAAAAATGATGCTGTATTGTTAATACCATGTGGTGTTCTAATTGTCAAGTTTGACTTGACAAAGCAGTATACAAATGCTTTAGTAGTAGCAAATTCTTGGTCGTATGGCTAAGTCGTTTCTTTCGCCGAAAGGTGGGGAAATAGGGAGGTAAGTGCGTTCCTCCGCTAACGCACAAGCACATTGAAAGGAGTGTTGTATGACACAGAAAGAGTTCGTAATCGACAACGGGCCGTCAAAGCTCGATCTAATGCTCTCCCTGTTCGACACGGACATGGGCGCGCGGACGGTGAAATTCCATACGCCGGAGTGGGTTCACACCCATGACGCGCATGCGTTCAGCGTGAAGATCGATTCCGTAAGGAGGCGGGTCCTTGCCGCAAATATTTGGGATATCGAGGGGATTGTGGATACTCCGAAGGATTATAAGGGAGAGAGTGTTCGAGTTTCTCTCTATTATAACTCGGATACCCGCGAAGGTCAGATGAGGTTCGAAGATGAACTTCTGACCCAGGGCGTCATGGAAACACCAAGCGGCTCCAAGCGGGCGCGGGCACTCATGTCCGTTATTCACAAGATGATCGCCATGTATCAGAATAGCCATCGTGGCGATCTGAGCGAGGATATCCTCAAGCTTTTCGAGAAAGCAAAAGCGGTTAGCTTTGCTGATGATCGTAAGGCTCTCGCCGAAGCCATTAAGAACATCTGAAAGGTCTACGATGTGAACCCGTTGTAGACCCGAGGAGTATAATCAGGGCGACCAAGGCAATAGCCGAGGTCGCCCTTTCTTTTTTATCACCACCAGTGAGCGAAGTGTCTAATCCCATGGCTACTGCTAAATGCCATGAGGAAGCGCCTCAGCTAAAGGGGTTAGTCGCCATCTGTGATTTAATCATAACCTGCAGCAAATAAAAATTGCGCCCCCTTGGGGGCGCAATTGTGTTTGCGCTGCACGGTTATTACCGTGGGAACGAAGAACATCCGGTGTGGTTGATGAACCACCCGCAACCATAGCTGGATTCGCCGAAGTGCTTCGTCTTGTGGTCGAATTTTCCGGCAACATAGCGGGCTATGTTCGAGACCGTATCGAGGTGGGGCAGGCACAGGAGAATGGCATCTTCCCGAAAGTTTTCATCGATGAGTTTCTCGATCTGATTGAAGTCCCCGTGATGGTGGTTGTCTTGCCAGAGATTTTCGTTGAAGATCGCCAGCTCCTCGGGGATGTGCAGCCGCTTGATGAGAATGTCGCCACCCTGTTTTGCCCTCGGCGCTGTCGAGCAGAGAAGCGTTATCGGTAATTGGGCCATGTTGATCTTTTGGATCATTTTGGCAACATCCACTATTTGTTCTGCCCCGATCGGGCTGAGGTTCCCACTTCCATCGTAACAGCCGTGTCTAAATGTGATGAGCGTCTTCATGGCAATTCTCCATTGGTTAGGTTGTAACTGCTTTTTTTTGTTCTGCCTACTTTATACGATGTGCTTGCCATTTATGTCAATGTTTCAGGATGCCATAAGGTTTTTACCTTGCCCAAGGGGAGGCGGGGGTGTATGATTTAGGGAACTTATGGATAAGAGAATCTTTATTGGGCTTGCGTGGCCGTATGCAAACGGGAGTCTTCATTTGGGACATGTATCGGCATTTATTGGCGCCGATATTCTTGCGCGGTACTATCGGCTTGCCGGCGACCGGGTACTTTTTGTTTCCGGTAGCGATTGCTATGGAACGCCCATTGCCGTGGAGGCGGCGGAAAAGGGCATCCCGCCGTCTGCAATCGCGGATAAATATCACGATGAGTTTCGGAAGAATCTGATTGATGGCATGGGGTTTTCTTACGACATTTACACCCGCACTACGACCGACCAGCATGCGAAGGTGGTGCAGGATCTTTTTTTGGAATTGCATAAAAAAGGATTTCTTTACACCAAAACAGAAAAGGCGCTTTATTCGCCGTTGCTGGGGCGTTTTTTGCCTGATCGTTTTGTAGAGGGCACATGTCCGAAGTGCGGCTATGCCGGCGCGCGTGGCGACCAGTGCGATGAGTGTGGAACCTTGCTTGATCCGCTTGAGCTGAAAGATCCGCGAATCAATCCGAAGATATTAAATCGCAAAGGGGAGTTGAGTGATACAGACCGCCGGCTTGAAGTACGGGAGTCGGAGCATTTTTATTTGAAACTCACTGCGTTACAGGAAGCCCTCGAACAGTGGGTCGAAAGCACAAGCGATTCATGGCGTGCAAATGCGAGCGGGTTTGCCAAGAGTTTTTTAAAACAGGGATTGCACGATCGCGCCATTACACGCGATACCGATTGGGGTGTGCCCATTCCGTTGCCAGGCTATGAAACAAAACGCATTTACGTGTGGTTTGAGGCGGTTGCGGGATACCTTTCCGCGTCCATGCTGTGGGCGGAAGAACAAAACACTCCCGATGCATGGAAGCAATGGTGGCAGAACGAAGAGGCGGTGCATTATTATGTGCACGGGAAGGATAACATTCCGTTCCATACGATCATTTGGCCGGCACTTTTGCTTGCACAGGGTGCATTGCATACGCCCGATCATATTGTTTCTTCTGAATATCTTAAGCTTGAGGGAAAACAATTTTCCAAGAGCAGAGGGTGGGCCGTGTGGCTTCCGGAGTTTTTGGAATCGTTCGATCCTGAAACACTTCGATATTTTTTGGTCGCGAATGGGCCGGAAACAAGCGATGCTAACTTTATGTGGGCGGAGTATGCCCAACGGGTAAATGGCGAGCTCATTGGTACATTTGGCAATTTGGTCAACCGCACGCTTTCCATCGCCAAGAGCAAGTTTCCGGAAGGACTTCGGTTTCCTGAAACGGTGGACGCAGAGTCCGCCGAACTGCTTGCCGTTGCGCGGGATGCTTTTCCGAAGGTGGGCGAGCTGATCGAGGCGGGGAAGTTCCGCGCCGCTTTCAGAACGGCATTGGAAGTCGCCGAGTATGGTAACCGGTATATCAATACAAAAGAACCGTGGAAGAAGATCAAAGATGAGGCGAAAAAAGATGAGGTCGAGGGTGATCTTGCCGTGCTTGTGCAGGTGATTCGTTCGTTGGCCATGTTGGTCAATCCGTTCTTGCCGCGAACATCCGAAACTATTCATAGCTTCCTTGGGCTTAGTGTTCAAGGACAAACATGGAAGTACCCCGAGCCGGAAGCGGCTTGGAAGATCGGTGATGTTACGCCTTTGTATCGCAAGATAGAGGACGTCGACATTGAAGCGCAGTTGGCAAAGCTCGAAAAGCCTGTTGCGCCAGAGGAGGGTTTGTAATGGATACGGGCACTCCATCTGCTATACTTAGTATATATGAACAGGCGGCTGATATTTTCATTTTTTGCTGCGATTGTTGTCGCTCTTTTGTTTTGGTACTCAAGTTTACTACAAAGTGAGTTTTGGCGCGTTGTCGATTTTTTCAACACACTTGTTGTGCGGAACGAGCCGCTAGCGATGGCCCTTTTCTTTCTTTCTTCGGTTGCGGCGGCGCTCATTAGTCCGCTGACGAACATTCCGCTTGTGCCCATTGCGGTGGTGTTTTGGGGTCCTGCGATTACTGCAATATTGTTGTTATTTGGCTGGCTCGTGGGCGATATGCTTGCCTATTTTGTCGGGCGCTATTTTGGCAGGCGGGTCGTCTTCTACTTTGTGCATGAAGAGCTGTTTGAACAATGGAGCCGTAAGATAAAAGAACATACTACATTTTTTACCGCGCTTTTGTTGCGCTTGGCTTTGCCTGCCGAGCTTGGGTATGCGTTTGGCATGGTTCGTTACCCCATGGGCTCGTATGTTCTCATTACTGTGCTCGCCGAGCTTCCGTTTGCCATCATATCCGCCTATGCCAGCGAAGCGGTCTTGCTTGGGAATGCGGTGCAGTTTCTTGGCTTTGCCGGGATATTGCTCGGCATAATTTTCGTTACGATCAAAATAACGAACAATAACCGAAAAAAACCTGCTATATAGTAACACCTTGACTTTTCTGAGAAATGTGTAATAGTAGTGTCAGACAGTCAACAATGTAAATCTACACGCCACACAACCAAGAAAGTTAAGGAGGTGTCCGATGGAGTTTACAAAGAGGCTTTTTACAATCTGGTTGATTTTCATGTTTGGCCTGACGGGTTGCGTGACGACCGGGGTCGGTATTGGCGGCAGTAACGGCGATCAGCCGGCTTCCGGGACTTCCGAGTCCAACAGTACGAAACAGTTGCAAACCTGCAGTGTTCCTGCCGACCAGCGACTGGGTGTGAATTTGGACCTCGGCGGTGACGCCGATTCCCAAACCAAGTATCTTGTCAGTCTTGGTCTTCCGTCCAGCCCCTTGCCTGCAATGCGTTTGATCGCACAGCAGTCGGGGTGCTTTGTCCCTGTCGCCTATACTAAAGCGATGGAGCGTGCCGGTACGAAGACCACGGCCCCGTACACCTTACTGGTGGAGGTCATTACCAGTAATGAAAACGAGTCTGGCGGTGGTGTCGGTGGCGCGGCTATGGGCATTGGAGCCTTGTTTGGTCCTGTGGGCATGGTAGTCGGCGCAATCGCCGGCAGTATTAAAAAATCCGGAGCCGGGGTCGTGCTCACCTTGGTGAGCAATAAGGACGGCGAGCAAATCGCTTCCGCTTCCGGATCCGCCACCGGGACC
>MGIT01000001.1:182148-194785 GCA_001793895.1 Candidatus Wolfebacteria bacterium RIFOXYB1_FULL_54_12 | reverse complement strand
TGAGAATACCGACCAAGGGAAGGTTGTGATTGGCGCCATGATCGACGCCATGAACAAACTTATCCCGATGATCCCCAAACAGCAGGCTAAGGCAGTGGTTCAATCCGCTCCCGCGCCTGCGCCTGAAAAGGCAGCCCGCAAGAAGAAGTGATTCTTCGGCGGTCGTTCATCGGAGGCGTTGCGCATATGCGCAACGCCTCTTTTTTATTCATAAAAGCACATCAAAAAACAGCCCCATCGGGGCTGTTTTTGTCGGAACCGTTAGGCTGCCGATTCTTCCTTTGCAGGAGCTTCGGTTTCAGCTTCCGGGGAAGCTTCTTCCTTGACCTCTTCTGCGCCTTCGGTCGGCTCTGCCGCTACTTCAGTAGCTTCAGCTGCTTTGGTTTCTTCAACCGCTACCGCATCGGCATCGCCGGTTGCAGATACTACTACTTCTTCGGAAGTTACTCCCGGGTTTGTGGACTGGTCCATAGTATTTAATTCGTTCTATCTTAAGGGCAATTACGATCACCACTTGCATTACTTTTCGAAGGCAATAGCATACCATAGCACATAACCCTGAGAAAGCAAATTAAACCGTACATAAAAAAAGAGGCAGCCGAAGCTGCCTCATGGTGGGGTTGGGAGGCGTATGCCTATCAACCGTTTTTCCCGACACGATACATTTCAATTTTATGATCGCCTCTCCGTCCCCAAGACTGAGCGGCGATTCTTCCTGTATCGTTTTCTCCCACGAAAAAGTCGAAGCGATGAGGGCCTTTGATTCCTCCACCCTTATCTTCGACGGTCCATTGGCCAAAGTTTTTGCCGTCAATAACGACGCGAAACTTCGTCCCTACCGGATTATAGCGCAGATCGGCCGATAAGTGGCCTATCTCCGCGCGTTTTCCGGAGCTGGTAACCCCTGTTCCATTTAAGCGGATGTCGCCCAAATAAGACCCGGTCACATACTTTCGTTGGCCTTTGACCGGCCTGTAATAGGCTGATGTGACGGCAACGATGGGACGCGACGGGTTTTTGGTGATGGTTTTCGTGATCAAGCTACGCGCTTCAGGGGGAAGCGATGCGTGGCTTATGGTGTCGGGGGAGCAAAAAATTGCAAGCAGTGTCAGTGATGCCGCGATAGTGCCATATGTTTTCAAGTTTTTGACCCTCCTTCTTCCGTATTCAGTTTGCAATGTGCTCTTATTTAAACAAAAACGGCTCTTGGGGAGCTGTTTTTGTATTAAATTTAATATAGCAGAAGGCTAATTATTTGTCAAGGCTTTGCTCATGATGATGCAATTCTAACGGTTTTTTGCCCTCTACGTGGATCTTTTTGATGGTCAGCGTTTTTTCTGAGGAAAGGTCCGCTTCTAGTAGTTTGATCCGTTTTTCTTGGCCGAAATGCAGGTCGCCAATGGAGGATGCCATGGTCCATGTCCCCGGCTCGGGGTTGAGTGCGCGGATCTTGCGTTCGATAACGAGGGCTATTTCGCCGCCTTCGGAATGGGCCCGTTCAATGTCGTGAATATCTATAAACGCATCGTCTGTGGAGAACTTTTTCGTAAAGGTCGCCTTTGTATGGTCTTGTTCCTGTGGAATGATCGTACCGTCTACGAGGCCGGGGATCGTTTTTGCCACAAGTTCCCCGCCTATTTCAGCGAGTTTTTTTGCAAGCTGGATATAGTCCATGGTTCCTATTTGCACCGTCTCTTGTGCCATGATGGGGCCGTGATCCATTTTTTCATCGATCATGAACAATGTTACGCCGGTGATGTCTTGCCCATCGAGCAGTGTGGTTTGCATGGGCGCAGCGCCGCGATATGCCGGAAGAAGCGAGGGATGCACTCCGATGGTTCCGTATTTTGGTATGTCGAGCACATTTTGCTTTACCAATTTTGCGTATGCGGCTATGACGAACAGTTCCGGCTCGAATGACCTCAATTGTTCGATGAATGCATCGTCAAGTGTTTCCGGTTGCAATAGGGGAATGGCAAACTTCGGATCTTGCAGCTGGTGCTCCATAATAAGCAGTTTGACCGCCGGCGGGGTGATTACTTTTTTGCGTCCGACCGGCCTGTCGGGGTTGCAAACGATCGCAGTCGGAATAATGCCCCTATTGAGGAGTTTTTCGAGAACGTCTGCGGCGAATTCGGGTGTTCCGAAGAATATAAATCTGGGTTGGGTGGACATCGTTCTTTTTCGGTTAATTGTATGGTATCATTATATCATGAAATTTTTTATAGCGTCACCATGGAAAAATAAGACGCAGGTCGAGCAGTTGACGGGCGAGCTGGATAAGCTCGGGCATTCGGCATATTCATATGTCGAAAGCGGCGCCAATTTGTTGACAGGCAAACCGATCGAGGATGAAATGAAGGAGTTCACCAAGGCGTTGGTCAACTGGAAGATAGACGATCGCATCGCCAAAATCGCCGAATCCGAGGTGCAGGCCATCAAAGATGCCGATGTTGTCATTTTGCTGCTTCCTGCGGGGGATTCTTCGCACATGGAAGCGGGAATCGGGTATGGCCTTGGTAAGCGTCTTGTGCTGATCGGACCGGTAGAAAAGCCGGAGGTTATTTACTTATTGTTCAACCACGTGTATCTCGACATTAGTTCATTCCTGCAAGATTTTTCTTTCCTTACGGAGTGATAAGCATCGCAGCAGTACGCATATAAAAACACCGCTTCTTTGTGAGCGGTGTTTTTATATGTCGACTTCTTCGTTTTGCGCGGTATTTATTTCTATATTCTGCGCCTTGTCTATAAATACGATTCCGTTCAAATGATCTATCTCGTGTTGGAAGATTCGTGCCAGCAATCCGGTTGCGCGTATTTTGACCGGCTTTTGATGTTTGTCGAATCCGGTAACGGTCACTTCCCATGGGCGTGAAACGACCCCATGCGTGCGGGGGACGCTGAGGCAACCTTCTTCCATGGGGCGCAGGTCCTTTGATGCGTCGGTGATCTTTGGATTGAAGATCGCGTAGAGTTTTGATCGTTTGCCTTGTTTCGGTATTTCCGCAACAAAGAGCTGCATATCCAGTCCGACTTGATTTGCACTCAAGCCAACGCCATTCGCCCGTTTCATAATGAACCGCATGGTTGCGATGAGTTCGCGGAGCTCCTTCGGGGTATATTTTGAAAAATCAAAATTGGCCGGCTTGGTGCGCAGGAACTTTTCTTCTTGTTTATTGGTTATTATCCAAATTGGTTGGTCTTTTGACAGCATTCTTTTTAACTATTTTCTTTGCAACCTTCTTTTTTGCCGGTGCCTTTTCCTTTTTCGGCAGAGGATACCGTTCGTGCAATACCTTCATAAAGTATGCGCCCCTGTTTGCGACGTTCTTGCGGTCGGCGACATCCCGCGCGATGGACATAAGGATCGACGCATCGTGCTGTTGTGCGAGCTTTATGTATAGCGCCTTATGTGGCCTGTCGCCGAGTATGTCCGCCAGCTGCAGTCCTATGTCTTGAAATTGGCGGTATACATGGGATTGTTTGCCGCGTGCTTTTAGGGTTTCGAGATAGTCTTTGTCGAACATTGACAATAGTATACGTTTGTTTCCTAAGTTTGTCTACCCCCCGTGGGGTAACCTATGACCAATAACCAATAACCGATAACGGGATGAGGGGAGGGGTGTAGAGGATAAAGTATGAGGTATAGGGTATACGGTATGGGAGGGGAGGAGGGGGGAGTGTCATCCTGAACTCGTTTCAGGATCTTGTGAGAAAGAAACGAGATTCCGAAACAAGTTCGGAATGACAGATGGCCGAGGGCAGACTCTCGCCCGCTGGTATGACAATGCGGAGAGGGTTCTGGATTCCCGTTCCCCGATCAGGTCGAGGACAAGCTTCACGGGAATGACAAAGAGGGAAAATAACCGATGACCGATAACTAATGACTGATGACGGGACAACTCTACGAGAATGAATAAAGTGTCATTTTTGTATATACTTAAGATATATGTGGATCATCTATGCCATTATTTCGGCCGTTACTGCGGCGGGTGTCGCCATTTTTGCAAAGCTTGGGTTGAAGCAGATCGATACCGTGCTTGCCACCACGGTTCGTTCGCTGATCATGGCGGGGTTTTTGATCGTGGTCAGCTTGCTTTTGAAAAAGTTTGACGGATTTTCGCCGGCCTCGTGGACCGGACGGGAATGGGGGTTGATCGTTCTTGCCGGCGTAAGTGGTGCTGTTTCGTGGCTATTCTATTTTTTGGCCTTGCGGTCGGCTGATGCATCGCGCGTTGCCGCGCTTGATCGTACGAGTCTTGTGTTCGTTGCGTTGCTTGCCGCGGTGTTTCTTGGCGAGCAGCTGAAAATGAAAGCGATGTTCGGGATCGTGCTCATGGTTATCGGCGCGATATTGATGGTGTAAAAAAATGCAGTCCGCCGGCTGGCGGACTGCATGGGGGCTTGAAACGGAACAGGGTTCAGTCGCCAACCGCGGGGTCACTAATGGCATGCAATTCGCGAATGAATTCGCTTGCGCAGGCATCGGCAATCTCTTGCCAGAGTGGCGTGGTGAAAAGATTTTGGTCGTATGCTTTCGCTTCGGAATACATGCTTTTTGTATGCCTTTCGTGGTGCTTGATCTGCAAAAGCCTTTCCTTGTATTGATCCCGAAGTGGTGAGCAGATAGCCAGCCCCGCGATCAGGTCTTCTTGGCACATCGGGCTTACTTTCTTTTCGATCAATTGCATCAATGCATCGGCCGATTCTTTTGTGCCGATGAACGCGAGCTGTACCGCAGCCAGCGCGGCCGATCCTTCGTTTCCCGTGGTGATGATATCCACTAAAAGAGCGATGCGTTTTTGGATGGCTTCTTCGACGATCTGCGTTAGTTTGTTTTGCACTGGCGTATCCTCCCGTATAAAATTAGTTGGTTAACTGCTGTTATTTGTATAGCAATATGGGGTGTAAATGTAAAGACCGTACGTCCGCCAGCTGGCGGACATACGGTCTTTTGGGTTAGTCGATGATGAAGGTGCGGGCTCCGGAGGGGATATCCCGCTCCCGTTCCGGGAGCACGTAGAATATATTTTTTTCCTTTTGCTTTTCCGGAGTGAACGTATCGGTTATGAACATGACGGTCTGCGTCGGCATGGGGATGCCGCGCACTTCCGCACCTCCCGTGTGCACGATGATGTATTTGGGGGTTTCCCGCGGGATCGCGTTGAGCTCGCGTCCGATGTCTACATAGTTTTGTGCAAATGCACCAAACGTATTCGGATCTTTGTTCCAGCGCTGGAAGTAGATGTAGTAGGCTTCGCAGGGGAGCAGTACGAGTACGATGACCACGAATATTTTTAGCAGTGTTTCCTTTACGTGCGACCACGTTGATTCCGGGTCGGCGCCCTTTGCGAATGCGAGCAGGCGGTCGTACAGCCAAATGCCTCCCGCACCGGCAAGAATGAATACGGGCGGGATCATGAGGATCGCACGGAGCGCGTGGGGGATGCCTTCATTGGATATGACGACCGGTAGCGCGGCTACCAAGAGCCATGCAAGGGGAATGAGCAATGCGAGCGGCGGCGTGCGATCGGCGAGCGTGGCCGTTTCCGAAATGGCGGAATGTGTTTCTTTGAATGCCGTGCCTTTTAGCAGGCGAATCAGGAACGTCAACGCTGCGCCGAGCGCTCCGAGCATGCCGACAAGAAACATGAGCCCGACCGGCCAAAAGAGTTCCGCCCGACCGGCAAGGTTGTGGCGCCAGTTCATGTCGCCTTGCACATAGAACATGCCTATCGTCTTTCCTATATTAATGACAAGCGAGAAGATGGGGTGTTCCGCACTGAACACGGATATCTGGCTGGTGCGTCCAAAGAAGTCTTGCGGGTTCATGGCGAAGTGCCACACCAACGGGAGCACTGCGAATGCCGCTGCGGCGGCGAATATGACAAATGTTTTTGCCAGCTCTTTGCGCGCGTCTTTCATGGACAGACACCAATAGACGAACATCAAGAACGGTATCAGCGGCATGATGCGATAGGCGATATAGCTATGGAATCCGAGGCCGAACACAAAACCCGCGGCGACCGAAAAGAGCAGGGTATGGAGGTTGAGGCCCCAATAGGTTTTTTCTTTTGGTACGGCGAATACGCTCGGCGCTCCCAGCTCCGGCGTTATCGTTTCCGCCCGTTGCCGCACCTTAAACTCCTCCAGTTTGCGCGCGATCATGAGCGTAAGATAGGTTCCCCATGTCATGAAAAACGGCGCCATGATGGCGCGGAACCCGATGCGCGAAAAATTGATATGCCAAAAGGACGTCGCAATGCAGAATGCCGCAAGGAGCGCTATTTTTTCATGGCGACGGATGCGCGGTTCGCGTTCTTCGTCCGCATGGCTTTGCTTTGCGGGAAGAAACAGTTCGCGGGTCAATACAAAAACGCCTGCGACCGTAAGGATGCCAAAGAGTGCGCTTACCAAGCGCAATGCCCATGGTTCATTGCCAAAGATCGCTATTGATAGTGCCTGCAGGTTTATGAAAAAACCTTCCCGCCCGTTGTTTTCCGGGTAGAATGTTTTAAACTGGCCGGTGGACAATGCTTCGAGCGCGTTGTTGCCGTTCATGGCTTCGTCGGGGTAGAGCCCCGGTGGCGCTTCTGAAATGTTGTAGAGCCTTAGGAAAGAGGCTATAATGATAACACCAAACAGGAGAAGCGCGGCGAATCGTTTTGGATTTGTAAAAAGCGGCGTCATGATGCGAATGAGCGAACGGAATCGGAGAACTGTCGCGTCGCTGTATGGACAACGCTCTGCATTTCACTCGATCGTATACGCTCGTATGGGTAATTAAGTTTGTTATCTATAAGTATATAGGAAGTCGCCTGTTTTTAACATAATCATTTCATAATCTCATGGCAGAAGAAACAACAAATCAAGTTTCCGTTTCCGCCGAGAACACCGTCGCGAAGATGCGTGCGCATCCGTTTGCATACAGTACATATTATTTGGGAGGGTTGTTCATTTTTTTGGTTTCTTACTGGTATGGTTATATGTATACCGCAGCCGGTCTGCTCGTGCTTATCGCGAGCGAAGTACTTCGCCGTGCAGATACGTTCTTTGTTTTGAACGAAGGAATCTCGCGCAACTTCTCTCTGTTTTCCACAAAGCATATCTTTACCGGATATGACCAGATCAGTACCGTTGCCGTTTCGCAAGGGCCCATTGACCGTATTTTTGGCATTGGCGATGTGCGCATGACCACTGTTGGGCTGGATGAGGTGACGATACAGTTTTCCGGAGTTAAGAAGCCGTATGAAATCGCCAAGCTTATCGAAGACAGGCTTGGCGAGTTGCCCGCTTAGTTATATCAGTTAGCAAGATAAAATGTCATTCCTGCGAAAGCAGGAATCTATAGCGGTGTAGATCCCTGCTTTCGCAGGGATGACAGTGCTTAAACATATGTATGGAAGAACAACTGGAACAACAAAATAAGATAGAGGCCGACATTCATCGGGTCGGGCAGGAAGTAAAGGAGCAAGCAGGAGGAGGTGCAACGCCCGAAGTCACGGAGCGCGCATTGGTGCGGCAGTCGTTGCACCCCATGGTAAAAGCGCCGGCCGTTGCGGTGCCGCAAGCAGGCCAACCCGCGGCTGTAGATATGGAACTTCCGGTCTATTTGCACGACGCTTCCGCGGCCATCAAAGATCGCGTGGAGCGGCTCGTTGAAGACGCATTTGAACATGGCGTCGAGCACGCCGCAGTTGAAGCGCAGAAGTCGGGCCCGTTCATCGTTGATGCATTGCACGATGCGCTTTCCGATAAATTCTACGAAGAATTAAAGAAGCGTAATATTGTTTAAAAAATGGCCGCAATTTTTACTTCCATTATCATTTTTGCCATTGCACTGCTTGTCGTAGGCGGTGCCGTTTTGTTTTTCGTGCGGCAGAATGATCGCAGGGTTCGCATGAGCCAAGCGCTCGGTCTGCATTTATTGCTGCTGCGGTTTCCGCGCATTGCGCGCGATGATCGCGAACGAAAGGATTTCAAGGACGAAATCAACCTTTCTGCGCAGCTGTATAGCACGCTGCTCGGGCTCAAGGTTCCGTTTGCACTTGAAGTTGCGGTGCATCATGTTGGTGAAGAAATCCATTTCTATGTTGGCGTGCCAAAAGGGTCGATGGACCCGGTACGGCGTCAGATCGAGGGTCTTTTTACGGAGGTGCAGGTGGAGCCGATCGACGATTACAATATGTTTAACGCGACCGGCGTGAGTGCCGGCGTATATGTGAAGCAGCACCATTCGTATGCGTTGCCCATTCGTACCTACCAAGAGGCGAACATCGATACGTTCTCTTCCATTTTGAGCGGATTTTCCAAGGTCAGCGAGATTGGTGAGGGTGCGGCGTTGCAAGTGCTGGTTCGTCCTGCGTCGGAATCCTCCAAGCAATCCATTTTTAAAATGATCGGGCGATTGCGGCATGGCGATAAGTTTGAGGATGTTTTACAAAGCGGCAGTGATACGCTTGCATTTATGAAAAAGATCGCCACAGGAGCGCCTGCCGAACAGCCGATGTCCGAACAGCCGCGGACGGTCAACGAGGATGCCGTAAAGGCGCTTGAATCGAAAATGGCCAAGCCGCTTGTGCTTGCGAATGTGCGTATTGTTGCGTCTGCCATCAATCCTTTGCAGGTCGATGGACTGCTTGACGGCATCGCATCTGGGTTCGCGCAATTTTCCGCACCGTTTCGGCAGGAGTTGCGCATTGCCAAGCCAAAACAGCTGCAGCGATTTTTGCGGCAATATTCGTTTCGTGAATTCGACGATGCCACCGCGATCTGTTTGAATACCGAAGAGGTTGCGAGCCTGTTTCATATGCCTACGCCTTCGCTTGATGTGCCGCGCGTCAAAGCGCTCGATTCGCGCGAGTCTGCGCCTCCGGAAAACGTTCCGACCGAAGGTACGCTGATCGGGGAAAATTCGTTTCGTGGCGATGTGAAGCCCATTTATCTTACGCCGCAGGACCGCATGCGCCATGTGTATGCCATCGGGCAAACGGGTACCGGTAAATCGACGTTGCTTGTGCAAATGGCGCTCGAAGACATTCGCCAAGGAAAGGGCGTGTGCATCATTGATCCGCATGGCGAATTGGTCGACAAAACTTTGAGCCTTATTCCCGAGCATCGTTATGAAGATGTGATCGTATTCGATCCGGCAGACATTGCATCGCCTATGGGTTTGAATATGCTCGAGTATGATTTTGCCCGACCCGAACAGAAGTCGTTCATCGTCGACGAACTGTATGGCATCATGGACAAGCTGTATGACATGAAGACCTCGGGTGGCCCGATGTTCGAGCTGTACATGAAGAATGCGATTCTATTGCTTATGGAAGATGCGCCCAACGAGCCGGCGACGCTCATGGAGATACAGCGGCTTTTTACCGACGACGCATTTCGCGAGCGCAAGCTGGCGCGGATCCATAATCCGGTGGTGATCGATTTTTGGGAAAAGGAGGCGGCCAAGGCAAGCGGGGAACATTCGCTTGCGAACATGTCGGCGTATATTACATCAAAGTTCAATGTGTTCACGACGAACGATTTCATGCGGCCCATCATCGGACAACCGCATTCGGCATTCAATTTTCGGCAGGCGATGGATGAAGGGAAGATATTGCTCATCAGCTTGTCCAAGGGGAAGATCGGCGATTTCAACATGGGGCTGCTCGGCATGGTCATTGTGGGCAAGATATTGATGGCCGCATTGTCGCGCACCGATATTCCCGAAGCGGAACGCAAAGAGTTTAATTTGTATCTGGATGAGTTTCAAAACTTTACGACCGATGCCATATCGACCATATTTTCCGAAGCGCGCAAATATGCATTGAGTCTTACGGTTGCGCACCAGTATATCGGACAAATGTCCGACAAGATCCGAACATCCGTGTTCGGCAACGTGGGTTCGAAGATCATATTGCGCGTAGGCATGGACGATGCGGAAGTGTTCGAGCGGGACCTTGCGCCGACATTTACCAAGAATGACCTTGCAAACTTGAAGGCCGGACAGGCCTATGCGAAATTGTTGCTGAACGGGCAGGTAACCCGACCGTTCAACTTGCGGCTCGCCAATGTACAATGGGGTGACCGCTCGTTGGTAGAAAAATTGCGCGAGCTTTCCCGATTGAAATATGGACGGAGTCGTGCGGAGGTGGAAGAGGAAATATTGAGAAGATTGCGACTATAGGGATTGTCATTCCCGCGAAGGCGGGAATCCATTCCAATTTTAAAAATGCTTTTACCCAACATTATCAAAGACACCTATTTGCGCGTGGTCCTTGCGGTCAGCTTTGCGTTGCACCTCATCATTACCGCGCTCATGTCGGTAAAGTTCGTATCCCGCCGGGAGGCTATCGTACTGCATTTTGACGCCTATCGGGGGATCGATTTCGTCGGCGGGCGTACCGACCTGTTTGGCATGCTTTTTTCCGGTTTCATCATACTTGCGCTTAATTTTTTGCTTGCCGATTTTCTCTATTCCCGCGACCGGTTCTTTGCCTACGTGCTTTCGTTCGCAAGTTTGTTGCTTATCATGTTGCTGGCCGTAGCCATGGTGGTCGTGCACTCGGTCAATTGACAAGTTTTAATAATAGGCGTACTTTCTATCTCAGACCTTAGTTATATAACCAATACGAATGGAGGAAGTCATGGCCGAAGAAAATGGAAATATTCTTGCAAGCGGGAAAAGCGTTGCGGAAGAGCTTACTTCGATGCTTTCCAGATTGGTCGAAAACAAAGGCGGGTCCTCCTTTGAGGATCTGCTATATCTCGTCAGTTCGGAAGGGCGCGCATTCCTTGACGATCTTGCCTCGCAGATTGTCGAACATCGGCGGGAGCTGCTTACCCGCCGTATTCTATCTGTTGGAGTACCGGCTTGCGCAATAGCGGTGCAGCCTGCCGTGTGGCAGGGTAACGAAATGCCCGGGTTCCTGTTTTGATTTTTAGGCTCCTTGGTTTTGCAAAGCCCCGCTTCGGCGGGGCTTTTTTTGTTCATGCTTTCGCTACCACAAGGGCAAGTATCTTTTTTGCGCCTGCCTGTTTGAGTGTGCGCGCCGCTTCCGATAGCGTGGCGCCGGAGGTGGAAACATCGTCTATGAGAATGATGGTTTTGTTGCGTACATCGGCGGGGCGCGGCACGGCAAATGCGCCGTGCATGCGCTCGAGGCGCGCTATGCGCTTTTTTGTTTGTGCTTGCGGGTCGTTGTCTATCAGCTTTACCAGTAGTTCGTCGTAGGGGAGTTGCATTGTGCGGGCGAATGACCGCGCTATGAGCGCCGATTGGTTGAAGCCCCGGTTGCGTTCCTTATGCATGTGCAGGGGAATGGGAACGACGATTGGCGATGATGCAAATATGCTTGGCTTCGGGTCGAGTGCGTTTATGTATTCGACAAGCAGTTTTGCAAAAACAGGAGCGAGGGAATGAACCTTTTCATATTTGCATCGATGGATGCATGCGCGGACGACCGGATCTGTGTAGTGTGTCGCCGCGCCGAGCAGGTAGGGATATTGGTCGCGCTTGCTTTTTCCGTGCGTGCAGATGTTTTTATTTGCTGCCATGCGCGCGTTGCAGATCGGGCAGATCAGGGACGTTTGTCTGACAATCATGCCAAGGCATGCATTACAGAATGGCGTTGTTTCGTTGTCGAGATATGCTTCGCAATATGCGCAGAGTGGCGGAAAGAGAATGTCGAGAGCGTATCGCGAAATACGGAATAGGAAAAAGGAAATATGCGAAAGGCCATATGCATTTGTGGTTTCTTCTGCTCCGTTTTTCATATTCCCTGTTTCGTTTTTCGTGCTTCTGTAGTATAGTATACGATAATAGCGTACGGAAACGCATTTTTATTGCATCATCATGTTCGGAATAAAATTGTTCGGCTCATCTTCATATCTCGGCGTCGATATCGGAACTACGTCCATCAAAATTGTCGAGATCGGCAAGGGCGGACATGGTCCCGAATTACAGAACTACGGTATTTTAGAGAGCTATGGCCATTTGGAACGGGTCAACAACGCCATCCAAACCAGCGCACTCAAGATCATGGAGACGGATACCGCTCAGCTTTTGAAGACATTGATCAAGCATTCCAATTTTAAATCGCGCGATGCGATCGCTTCCATACCGTCGTTTGCCGCGTTCATCACATTGTTTGAAATGCCGCAAATGAACGATGCGGACATCACAAAGACGATGCAGTTTCAGATCGGGCAATATATCCCGCTTCCCATTACCGAAGTTTCCATTGATTGGCTCAAGGTAGGAGAACGGCAAGATGATCAAGGGTTTGTAAAGGAGCAGATATTGCTCGTATCCATTCCGAATGAGACGATCGAAAAATATCAGCGCATTTTTGCCGCAGCCGGATTGCGATTGCGCGCCATTGAGATAGAAAGTCTTGCGCTGTTACGGTCGGTCGCGGATGCAAGCATGCCGCCTACGCTGGTTGTCGACATCGGTTCGCGATCGACCAATATTGCGGTCGTAGATAAAGGAAATCTCCGGTACAATTTTCAAACCGACATGTCCGGCGCGGGCATCACACAGGCGCTTGCCGGCGGACTTGGCGTCAAGATCCGTCGTGCGGAAAAATTGAAACGCGAGCGCGGCATCCTTGGCGGCTCCGAATCGGAACTATCCACATTG
>MGIT01000001.1:180152-182109 GCA_001793895.1 Candidatus Wolfebacteria bacterium RIFOXYB1_FULL_54_12 | reverse complement strand
CGCGCAAAGTCCAAGTACGAACAAAGCTTCGGCAATGCGATCATGCAAGTGATCCTTGCGGGAGGCGGTTCAAAGTTGCCGGGTATCGTTCCGTATGCGCAGGAACAGCTCGGACTCCCTGTTTCGATTGCCGATCCGTTTCTTAAGATTCACTATCCTACATCGCTCGAGCCTATCGTCAGGGATCTCGGCCCTTCATTCGCCATTTCGATCGGTCTTGGCATCAAGGAATTCGTCGAAACCCCTCCCGCGGTTTAAGGGGTATGAGGTATGAGATGTGAGGTGTGAGCATAAGATATATCTCCCATCTCCCATCTCCCATCTCCCATCTCCCATCTCCCATCTCCCATCTCCCATCTCCCATCTCCCATCTCCCATATATTCCCATGCCTTATACCCAATCAGTCCTGCAAACAGAATTGTCAAAACAGCGCGAAGCCTCGGCCGGCTGGCCGTGGCGATTGATGACTCTTTCTTTTATCATCTTTCTTGCGGTCGCAGCCGTTTATGTCGGTATGCGGTTTGGTTTTGAGGAGATCTATTTGAAGCGCTCGTTATCCCATGAGGAGGCAACATTTTCAGCAACGTTCAAATCGGTAAGTCCCGAAGAGCAAAAATCGGTCTTTAATTTTTATTCGCAATTGAGCAATATCGATACATTGCTCAAAAAACAGGGAAAGGCTACGCCGTATCTTTCGCTTATCGAACAAAACACCCTCAAGGCGGTCACGTATTCAGGGATGGATCTTCGGTTTGCCGATCGTTCCGTCGTCATCGTGCTTAACGGCAAAACGCCGGCGTATGCATCGGTCGTCCAGCAGCTTGAGCTGTATAAACGAGTTTCAACCGTCACTGAAGTCAAATTGTTGGGCGCCCGTTTTATCAGTCCTGTCGAGGGCGTCGATTTTTCAATTCAAATAACCGCAACGCGTTGATCCGTATCCTATGAAATACCTATCAAAACGATTCGCCAGCATCCTTCTCTCGTTTACCTTTTTTGCGTTTGCGCTTATTCTGTACGCAAACTTCATCGGGCCTGCATATGACACCATCAAAGTAGAGCAGGGCAAGCTTATTGCGGCACGGCAAAGGAACGCCGAATATACGAGCATTTTCACCCGACTAAAGCAGGCTTCTTCCGAATTCCGGCAATCGTCCGAAGTGCAAAACCGCGTATCCATGGCATTGCCGCTTTCCGCAAACGTCCCCGATTCCATGAATCAGCTTTCCGTAATCGCCGCGGCGAACGGGTTGACTATTGTATCCATCGATATCGTGAACGCGCCGGTCGTTCCGTCGAGTGCGGGAAAGGCGGGTGAGTCTTCGCTGGTCAAGGGTATCGGCGTGCTTAAAAACTCCATTCGAATGACCGGCACCTACGAGCAGATGCAGTCATTTTTGCAAGGCATCGAAACCGGCGTGCGTATTGCAAGCATTTCTTCCGTGAAGGTGGACAGGATTGCAAATCCGGCCACGCCCGGCATTATAGGAATAACGGTCGAAGCCGAGACATATTATCAGCTCAACTAATCTTTACCATGGCGATCGTACTTGAAAAAGAAAAAAAGAATATCGATTGGGGTTTTATTTTAGGGCTCATGGCCGTTGTTGGAATTATCGGTTCTGCCATCATATATCTGTTCTTCGTCAATCCCGAAGCCGTGCAGCAGCTGACGACTCCCGAGCAGAAAACACTAAGCGAATTTTCAAGGGTCAAGTTTCAGCCCGAGGCGATTTTGAACAGCCCTGCGTTCCAAAGCCTTCGTACCCAGGCACCGATGAATGTACCGAGTGAGTTAGAAATTGGAAAAGCAAACCCCTTTCGATAACTTTTAAAATTAGCGAGCTGCTTCGTTGCGGGGCCCCTTTGTCTCGGTCGGAGTACTGCTGTACGCCTTCCTCGACAATTTCCCCGCGCCTTGCATCTCATCTAATTTTGAAAGTTATTGTCATGTAT
>MGIT01000001.1:171181-180146 GCA_001793895.1 Candidatus Wolfebacteria bacterium RIFOXYB1_FULL_54_12 | reverse complement strand
AATTGAATAAGCCATATGGAAAACAAAGCACTGGTTGACGCACTAATTCAAGATGGATTGATCGGAGAGGTGGAAGGACGCAAGGTGTTGCAGGACGCTGCGCTTGCGCGCCGGCCCGTGGATGAAATGATCTACGAACAGCGCCTCGTCGACGAAGAAAAGCTTGCCATGGAAAAAGGCAAGCTTTTGAATGTGCCGTATCGGAAGATCGATCCGCAGGACATCGACGACGAAACACTGAAGCTGTTTCCGGAAGAGAGCGTGCGGAATTACAAGATCATCCCGATCAGCATCAAGGATGACCTGTTGGTCGCCGGTATGATAAACCCGGATGATGCGCAGGCGCAGGAAGCGTTAAAGTTCATCGCCAAGCAACGGCGATTGAATGTGGGCGCCTATATCGTTACGCCGTCACTATGGGAGATTGTGTTGCGTCGCTATTCCCCCTATCGAAGCCTGATCGACGAAGCCGTAAAGGCAAGCGCTTCCATCGCGTCAAAAGGTTCCGGCCCGGTACAGACCGTTCGGCTGGAGGAGACAAAAGGGGCCAATGCCGATGAAACGCCCATCATTCGTATCGTATCGACCACACTCAAGGAGGCGGTTTGGGAAAAGGCGTCCGATATTCACATAGAACCGCAACGCAACCGCAGTCGCATTCGTTTTCGCATCGACGGCGAATTGCGGGAGGTTTCCGCGTTTCCTTTGGTACTGCATTCGCTGATCGTATCCCGCGTCAAGATCCTTGCGAATCTCAAGATCGACGAATCGCGCGTGCCTCAGGACGGCCGTTTTCGAACCGTTTTGTTCGGCAGGGATATCGATTATCGCGTTGCCACCTTTCCGACTCCGGTCGGCGAGAAGGTCGTCATTCGCGTACTCGATCCGTCTACCGGACTGCGCGGATTGGAAGACCTTGGTTTGCGCGGTAAAAATCTGCAAACCGTAAAGGCGGGCATTGAAAAGCCATACGGCGTCATTTTGATTACCGGCCCTACCGGCTCCGGTAAGAGCACGACGCTGTATGCGTTGATGCAACTGTTGAACAAGGACGATGTAAACATCGTCAGCCTCGAGGATCCGGTGGAATATTACATGGATGGCTTGAACCAATCCCAGGTAAAACCCGAGATCGGGTATGACTTTGCATCCGGATTGCGCCAGATCTTGCGTCAGGACCCCGATGTGATCATGGTGGGTGAGGTTCGCGACGAAGAAACTGCCGCGCTTACCATTCAAGCCGCACTTACCGGGCACATCGTTCTTTCTACGTTGCACACCAATAATTCCGTCGGCGTCATTCCGCGTCTTATCGATATGAAGGTGCAGCCGTTTCTGCTTCCTGCCGCGCTCAATCTTATGCTTGCACAGCGTCTTGTTACGCGGTTGTGCCAACAGTGCAAGGTGGGCGAGCCCGCATCGCCGCAGATCGCCGAGATCATCGGGCGCGAACTCGGCAAATTGCCCGTCGATATGCGTGCGGGGTCTGCCACCTCCGGACCGTATACCATATATCATTCTCCGGGGTGCGAGGCATGCAAGGGGAAGGGCGTGTCCGGCCGGCTTGCCGTGTTTGAGGTGCTTGCAATGACTCCCGAAATGGAGCGCATCATCAATGCCGGAGCGACCGAATCCTCCATTCTCGATGAAGCGCGCCGGCAGGGTATGATCACCATGCATCAAGATGGCATTCTTAAGGCGCTTGAGGGAATGACATCCATCGAGGAGGTTCTTCGCGAAACCGTGGAAATGTGATAAAATACAATGAATAACGAATTATGAATCAAGAATTATGGAAGATGGGAATCGCATACTATAATTGCAAATCCCTCATAATTCATAATTCATAATTCATAATTCATGAATTTATGGACTACAAACAACAGCTGAATGACCTTTTGCTCGCAACGGCAAAACAAAATGCATCCGATCTGCATATCGGCGTCGGTAAGTATCCCATGTTGCGCATCGATGGGTTGCTGATTCCACTGCAAAAGGAGGGAATCGTTACACCTGAGGTCGCGACCGGTCTTGTGACCGAGCTATTGACTCCCGAACAGCGGGTGGTCGTCGAAAAAAATCGCGAAGTCGATTTTTCCTATACCTACGAGGACAAGGCGCGATTTCGTGTCAACGTTTTTTACCAGCGGGGCTACATGGCCGCGGCATTGCGCTTGATCCCGCCGGAAGCACGTACCGTTGAAGATCTTAATTTGCCGCCCATTCTGCACGATTTTACCAAGCTTTCGCAAGGATTCTTTTTGGTCGTTGGCCCTGCCGGCCATGGTAAGTCGACTACGCTTGCCGCACTTGTCGACGAGATCAACCATACGCGAACGGAACACATCATTACCATCGAAGACCCGATAGAATACATGTTTGTGCAAGATAAATCAATCGTTTCCCAGCGCGAGGTTTTGAGCGATACGCCCGATTTTCATATGGCATTGAAGTCGCTGTTGCGTCAGGATCCGGATATCGTCATGATCGGAGAAATGCGCGACAAGGAATCCATCTCTACCGCCATGACCGCCGCGGAAACCGGACACCTTGTCTTTTCCACATTGCATACCAACTCGGCCGCGCAGACCGTCGACCGCATCATCGACAGCTTTCCGCCCGACCAGCAAAACCAGGTCGCTTCGCAGCTTGCCGCCACGCTGATCGGCATCGTCTCTCAGCGTTTGATCCCGCGTGTCGATGGCGGACGCGTTCCTGCGTGCGAGATCATGATCGTCAATTCCGCCATCCGCAACCTGATCCGCGAACGAAAGGCATACCAGATCGATCTTGTTATCGAGACGTCCATGCAGGAAGGCATGGTCACCTTAAACCGATCGCTTTCCACATTGGTCCGCAGTCGGCAGATCGCGCTTGAAGAGGCTGAGCTATATTCGTTGAATGCGAGCGAGTTGCGCATATTAATAGAGAGGATATCGTAGGGTTGTGTCATCCTGATCCGCCGGCTGGCGGATTCAGGATCTCGCCGCTTGCGTATGAGATTCCGAAACAAGTTCGGAATGACATTAAAAGGCGCTTATCTATGAAATTCAAATACCAAGCACGCAATAAAGACGGGGAACTGCAAGTCGGGTTCGTGGAATCGTATTCGCAGGCGGGTGCCGCGGATATTTTGGTTTCCCATGGTCTGTATGTGCTCAGTCTTGAAAGCGCGGATCGGGAAAACGCCATCGACAAACTGCTTGCCGCGTTCAAGCATATTTCATTGACCGATCTCATGATTTTTACGCGTCAGTTTGCGACGCTCATGGAGGCAAAGGTTTCTCTCGGCGACTCCATGAAGAACCTGCAAAAGCAAACGCGCAGCCCGATGATGAAAGAAGTGATCCATGAGATCACGTCCGACATCGACAGCGGCCTTGCCTTGTCGCAGGCGTTTGAACGGCAGAAAGACGTATTTTCCGAATTTTATATCAGCATGATCCGTTCTGCCGAGATAACGGGGCGCTTGGAAGAAGCCGTCATTTATTTGGCCTCCTATATTGAAAAACAGAAATTGTGGCGCTCACGCATCATCAATGCGCTGATCTATCCGGTCATCCTCCTCGTCATGTTTTTGGGCATCGTGTTGCTTATGGTCACTATGGTTTTGCCGAACATCAAGCCTATTCTGCTCGAGTCCGGAACCGCACTGCCATGGTATACCCAGGCCGTTTTGGTCGGGGGCGATTTCATCATCAACTGGTGGTGGGTCGTGATCCTTGTCGTTGTTCCCTTGACCATGTTTATTTTGGAATATGCCCGCAGCGAAGAGGGTAAAGTAGTGATCGACGAGGTGGTACTGCGCACGCCCGTGTTTGGAAATCTTTTTGCAAAAATGTACATCGCGCGATTTGCCGAATCGTTGAGCATTTTAATCCAGGGGGGCATCCCCATAGCGCAGGCGCTTGAGATCACATCGCGATCCATCGGCAGTAATGTATTCCATGACATACTCCACGATGTCAGCGACCGGGTTCGCGGAGGCGAGCTGCTTTCCACTGCGTTGGAGCAATACGAGTTTTATTTTCCTTCGCTGGTCAGTCAAATGATCGCCATCGGAGAGACCACGGGGCGTCTTGATGAACTGCTCGGTCGCATCGGGATTTTCTATACCCGGGAGGTTGACGATATTATGGGCCGGCTTGGCGAGCTTATTCAGCCGCTCATCATTGCGATCATCGGCATTTTTGTCGGATTCTTGTTTGCATCCATACTCGTTCCGATATATAATTTAGTAAAGTCATTCAGCGCATAGCAGAGTAGACAGCTTTTGACCAACGCCCATTTTCTTATGAAAAAATCGCATCACAATAATACGTTTACAGCGGGTTTCACTTTGGTTGAAATGCTTATCGTCATCGCTATCGTCGCCATCCTTGCATCGGTTGCGCTTGTCAGCGTGCGCGGCGTCCGTGAATCGGCGTCCGATACCAAGCGCATTTCCGACTTGAGCAAAGTGCAGACATTTCTCGAGATCTATTACAACAAGACCGGCAAGTACCCGAACGAAACCACATGGGATGGATTGCAAACCGAGTTGCAGGCGCAGAACATCGTCGCTACCAACATACCGCAGGACCCGCTTGGCGTCACCCGTTCCTATGCGTATGGCGTTCAGCCCGGCACATTTCAACGCTATGTGTTGCGCGCGCAATTGCTTGACCCGGCCCATAAAAATCTTACCGATGCCAATGAGATCGATACTACCGAATATGGCGTCGTTTGCAACGATACCAACGACGGGTACTATTGCATAAGCTCGTTCTAACGGGTTCCCGTATGCCCATGCGCCTGCATGGGCATATTTATATCTTTTACCAACATGACATTCCTTTTCTACACGATCTTGGCGGTTTTTGGACTTATTATCGGGAGTTTTCTAAACGTTGCAACGTTGCGTTACGATCCCGACAGGGGATTCTTGAACATGCGTTTGTTTGGCGGGCGCTCGCATTGCCTGCGGTGTCGTACGCAACTTGCGTGGTATGAACTTATTCCCGTATTGAGTTACGTGTTTCTTTTGGGGCGATGCCGGCATTGCAAGCGTTCCATATCGTTGCAATATCCCATCGTTGAATTGTTTACGGCCGTTGCGTTTGTTGCGGTGCCGATGCGTATTGAATCGATGGCATATATGTTTTTCTCCGGCGTCGCCGGAGCGCTTTCCGCTGTGCATCTTGCGGTGTCCGCGCTTTGGATCGCGGTCTTCGTGTTGTTCATTGCATTGGCGGTCATAGATTTCCGCCATATGATCATTCCTGATTTTATTTCAATCGCCTTGGCAGCCATCGGGGTTGCACTTGCCGGAGTCACACAATGGTTTGGCGGGTTTTCTTTGTTGCATGGCTCTTTTATGGGTCACTATGCCATGATCCTTGGATTTCGCGAAAGCATTTGGGTCAATCATTTTTTTGCCGCATTTGTCGGGTTGGTATTTTTTGGGCTTATTATCGGGTTGAGTAGAGGGCGTGCGATGGGATGGGGCGACCTCAAGCTTGCCGGCGCACTGGGCCTTATCTTTGGCTGGCCCGATATCGTGCTGGTGCTTATGCTTTCGTTCATCATCGGGTCCATCGTTTCGGTCGGGCTTATGGTTCGCGGACGCAAGACCATGGGCGATGCGGTTCCGTTTGGTCCGTTTTTGGTCATCGGCGCGGCAACCGTTTTCTTTTTCGGCTTCCGTATCATGTCGCTGTACTTTGGTTCGTTCGGTGTGGTGTAAGGAGGGGGCGCCAAGCAGAACCGCTGCAGGGGAACCCGCTCACGGATTTTGTGGGGCAAAATCCTGCGCTTCCGTTTGGGTTCCCCTGCAGCAGCTCTGCTTGGCTTGAAGGGAGGGGGCAGGCAGAATCGCCATGCGGGAACCCGCTCACGTGCTACGCACTGCGCTTCCGTTTGGGTTCCCACACAGCGGCTCCGATTGACTGAAGAAAGGGGAATAGGGTGAGAAAAAATCGCGAGCTGGGGCTTTTGGGCTTTCTATGGTTGCAAATTGCGTATATACTGAAATAGTAGAGTGGCATTGGGTTTAGTGTCAGCCGAGCGGGTGAAGTTGGCTTGACAAAAATGTTAAAGTATGCTTATATTTAATACAGTAACGAATTAATTTAATTCAAACGATAAACATCTATGGAAGGATTCAATAAGAAAGCATTTGATGAAAGGGTAGGCGAGGCACACGAGGAGGCATTGAAAGTCAATGCCGAACTTGACAGTGTAAATGCGCCAATCGAAGAGATCAAGGAGAAAAAAGAAGTTGCCGAGTCGAAAGAGCAATTCGAGACATGGCAAACGATCGAAACCGGAGGGAAATCAAAGGACGAGCTTAAGACAGAGCTTGAAGAAAAAGGAAGAAAGATCGGCGTGCTTGCCAATCAGCTGTTAGACGGCGAGGATTTTAAGACTTCCGAGTCAAAGGAACGCGTCGATTTTGTAAGGCCATCCGTCAAAGACCTCGGATTTGAAGACACTGCTACTCTTGAAGAGGTATGCGAAAGGGCTGAAGGGTTTGGCTTGGAACTGTGCCATGCTGAAGATGCCCCCCACTTGAGGTCGCAGTATGACGGCGATGAGTCTATGGTGGTCGCCATGAAGAAGCTTGCCGGTCCCGATGACAGCCTGAATGTGTTCAGCCTGTTTGGTAGTGGCGGTGAACTGTGGCTCGGCACGAACAGTGCGCATCCCGGCATCAGGTGGAATGCCGACGATCGGTTTGTCTTTCGACAGAGTAAATAATTTTTTGATGGTTTTGCAATTTATTTTTAAATCCCGCGCTTTTTGCGCGGGATTTGTATTATGATATGATGCGTGGATTTCGCGAAAATATTCCGCATTTTGGTTCGTTCGGCGTCGTGCGATTGGTTGGATACCGTGCGGCAATTAAGGTATAATAGTCACATGATGAATGGGGAGCGCGCGAAAAAGAATGCAAATGGGTTTACCCTAATCGAAACGCTCGTTGTCATGAGTCTTGTTTTGATCTTGATTTCGATCGCAGCCATGTATAACAGAACCGCCGGGCGGCAGGTGCTGGTATCCCGCGAGCACGCAAGGGTGCTGACGGCATTCGTACGGGCACGCTCAGCCGGGCTTACCATACCCAAGACCGACCCAAGCGTGGAGCGCATTTGTGCCTACGGCGTGCATGTCGATCCTGCCGCGCGCACCATTATTCTATTCAAGGATCTAGGCGAGCCGCTTCCCGGTTCATGCGTTTCGGCGAATCATGTGTATGATGGCGATAGCGAGACGCTTGAGCGAAATGTACTCGATGCCGCGGTCGCGTTGACTGCCGCAAGTATGCGCGATATCGTATTTATTCCGCCTTCCGGCGATGTCATTATCACCAATGAAGGAGGAGCGGTCGTGCAATCGGCGACCATAACGGTTTCCGGCGTCGAGTCCGGACTTTCCCGAGGCGTAAAAATAAATTCGTTCGGACAGATAACCGAGTTTGAACCAACCCCATGAAGCAACGCATATTGATACAATCGGGCGGCTTTTCCCGATCCGCCAGCCGGCGGACAATGGGCTTTCTTCTTGTTGAAGCCATGGTATCCATGAGCGTATTGATGGTCGGCGTGCTTGGCGTATTTGCGCTTATGTCTCAATCGATCAAACTTACCAGAACGATCAACGACCAATATGTTGCCACCTATCTTGCGGCAGAGGGGGTCGAAGTGGTAAAAAACATACTTGATTCAAATGCGCTTACCGATCCCGGTGCGTGGAACGCCGGCGGATTCGATGCGGCTGCGTGTTATGAGCTCGATTACGCAACTGACGATCTTGGTTCTGCGCTATCGGCGTCGTGTTCGGGGAGCGGCGCTACGTCCTTGCTGTTCGATGGCTCCGTTTATGGCTATGCGGGCGGAACGGCGAGCGGTTTTTCGCGAACGGTGCAGATCACTCCGATTATGGATGGTGCGCAGATCGGCGTGCGCGTGCGTTCCACCGTGCGGTGGGCCGGCAGAGAGCAGTCGTTCGCATTGGAGGACACATTTTATGCGTGGCATTGATCATGAATATGGCATTTGAACAAAAACAAAAAATGCAAAGAGGTTTTACCTTAATCGAGTTGATCGTCGCATTCGGCATTTTTGCCATTCTGGTTACGATCGCTTCGGGGAGCTTCGTGCGCTCGTTGCGCATTCAGCGTGTTTCGTTGCAGCTCATGGCGGTCAACGACAACATGGCCATTACATTGGAACAAATGACGCGCGAAATGCGGACCGGATATAATTTCTGCACCAATACCGCCAATCTTTCGGCCGCCGATCCTTCCGTACAGGCGCAATGCGCCGCATTGGGCAATGGAGAGATCCAGTTTGTGACCGCCGGCAATGTGCTGGTGCGGTATCGCTTGAAAGACGAGTCCATCCAAAAAGGCGTCGGCATTGCCGCATGGGATCCGACGACACCGCCGGCAACGGTTTGCGACGAAGGCGAGTTCGATGCCGCCAATGGCGTTTGTTATCGCACCATGACCGCGGACACGATCAAGGTTTCTGCCGTCGATTTCCGTGCGCTGCACAACGATACGGAAGTTGCTCCGCTTTATCCGCCGCGCATCGTTTTGAGCTTTGCCATTACCAGCAGCGATCCCTTGGTCGAGGCGTTTGCGAACCCCGTTACCATTCAGACGACAGTAAGCGCAAGATGTGGGATGGGGTCGTGTCCCTCGGATTCCTAGCGAAACGCATTGGATTGGCGAATTGCTGCGTTATGGGTCCCTGTCGACTCGGTCATCGTATCAGTAAATACGTTTCCCTCGTCGACTTTCCCATGCCTTGCACTTCATCCAATCCGATGCGTTTCGAATAAACATCATTGTTTATGAAAAATTTTTCCCATACAAAAAATCATAGGCGTCAAGGCAAAGCTCCTTCGGCTCGCTCAGGGCAAGCGATGATCCTGACGGTGCTCGTGTTGTCGAGCGTCGTGCTTTCGTTGTCTTCCATCG
>MGIT01000001.1:106168-171141 GCA_001793895.1 Candidatus Wolfebacteria bacterium RIFOXYB1_FULL_54_12 | reverse complement strand
TTTTGGTCCGATTGCGCATCAGTTCCGATATCGGCAATACCATGCGTGCTATTTACATTGCCGATGCAGGGCTTGAGTGTGAAGTATATAATCATTTCAAGAATGGCGATGTGGCCGGATATTGTGACGATTCGACTCGGAACTCTTTTCTGGTCGGCGCAGTCGATGATACGGCGCGTTTTTATTATGAAACCGTCTACGAATCTGCCGTTCCTGCCAATATTCGTTCCGTCGGGACCGCCCGGAATGTAAACCGATCGTTCCGGCTTGATTTCTGAAATAACCGATAACAAATAACCGATAACCAATAACAGGATGCGAATGCGGGAAGATAACCTATAACAAATAACCGATAACCAATAACAGGATGCGAATGCGGGATGCCGGACATATGCATTTATGGCCGGCATTTTATTTCGGGTGGAAAATGGGCTATAGTTATATACATCACATAACCGGTCAGTAATATCATTATGCAATTCAAAAAAGTAGAGAAAAAGTGGCGGGACATATGGAAAAAGGAGGGAATTTACCGGGCCAAAGATGCGGTAAAGGGAAAGAAAAACTTTTACAGCATGGTCATGTTCCCGTATCCGTCGGGAGATCTGCATATTGGACATTGGTATAATTTCGCTCCTGCGGATGTTTTTACGCGGTTCAAGCGCATGAGCGGTTTCAATGTACTCTCTCCAATCGGGTTTGATGCGTTTGGTCTGCCCGCAGAAAATGCGGCCATCAAACGAGGCATTCATCCGAAGACGTGGACGTACAAGAATATCAAGACCATGACGGCCCAGCTGGAGAACATGGGCACGATGTACGATTGGGATCGGCGTGTCATTACCGCCGACCCGGAATATTACAAATGGACGCAATGGATGTTTCTGCAGTTGTTCCATGCAGGACTTGCGTACCGCACAAAGGCGAAAGCGAACTGGTGTCCGAAGGATCGGACCGTTCTTGCAAATGAACAGGTCATCGACGGCAAGTGCGACCGGTGCGGAGCGGAGGTCGTTCAACGCGACATCGACCAGTGGCTTTTGAAGATCACCGATTATGCGGAGCGTTTATTGCAGGATCTGGACGGACTTGATTGGCCGGAAAAGACCAAGGCCATGCAGCGCAATTGGATCGGCAAATCCGAAGGTACGACAGTCAAGTTCATGATCGACGGGATTGACGCGGCTATTTCCAAGGAAACATTCAAGTTCATGCCGCATCTTATTCCATTAGTGTTGTCCGGTGAAAAAAACATCACGTATCGGCTTGAGCCGAAAAAGGTAAAAGTCGGTGATATCGTGCAGCTCGTCAACCACGCAAGCAAAGAACGCTTTGCGTTGGCGCGCATCACCAAGGTGGTAAAGACAACGATGAAACAGGTGTCCGAAACGCATGAAGGGCACGAGAAATTTAAAAGTCGAAAGGAGTTCTATGATACATATTCCAGGTACTACGACAGGAAGGTTGCCGATGATACCGATATGTGGATGTATCATATGGCGGTCGTCGATGATTCCATCGACGTGTTCACTACGCGTGTGGATACCATTTTTGGCTGTACGTACGTTGTGGTCGCTCCCGAACACCGGCTTATCGGCGCATTGCAAAAACAAATAACGAATGGCAAGGAGGTTTCCGCATATGTCGCAAAGGCGCGTAAAAAGTTGGAGCGCGAGCGCATGATCGAAGAAAAGAAAAAGACCGGCGTCGAGTTGCAAGGGATCAAGGCGATCAATCCATTTACGGGCGAGCGCGTGCCGGTATTTGTTGCCGACTATGTTTTGGGTGGCTATGGTACGGGTGCCGTTATGGCCGTTCCCGCGCATGACGAGCGTGATCTTGCATTTGCGAAGCAGTTCAAGCTGCCTATCAAGACCTCTGTTGTCGCAAAAGATGCCGCGCCAGCCGACGGGTGCATGGCCGAAGACGGCGTACTTGTCGATTCCGAATCGTTTACCGGCATGGATTCGGCCGCGGCCCGCACGCATATGACGGCGTGGCTTGAGCATGAGCGGCGCGGAACGGGGAAGGTAAATTATAAGCTCCGTGATTGGCTCATATCGCGCCAGCGCTATTGGGGCTCTCCCATTCCGCTTGTATTTTGCGCACATTGCAAGGCGCGCATCGAATCAGGTGAATATAAAAAGGGCGAGTTTACCAAAGGCGAACTCGCAAACCCCGGCTGGATCGGTGTTACCGAAAAAGCGCTTCCGGTGTTGTTGCCGACGGTAAAAAACTATTTGCCGACCGAAGAAGGAAAATCACCCTTGGCGCATTCGAAAGCATTCGTGAATGCTCCCTGCCCGCGATGCAAAGGAAAGGGTGCGCGCGAGACCGATACCATGGACACGTTCATGTGTTCGTCGTGGTATTATCTGCGCTATCCCGACCCGCATAATGCGAAGCGGTTTGCCGATGAAAAGAAGCTTGCGGCGTGGTTGCCGGCCGATATGTATGTCGGCGGAGCCGAGCATTCCGTAATGCATTTGCTCTACGCACGTTTCTTTACCAAGGTATTGCATGACCTTAAGCTTTTTAAGTTTAAAGAGCCGTTTACTGCGCTGCGGCACCAAGGCACGATTCTCGGTCCCGATGGACAGAAAATGTCCAAGTCGAAAGGCAATGTCATCGATCCTGATGATCTGGTGGATACGTTTGGTGCCGATGCCGTGCGCATGTACCTGTGTTTTATGGGGCCGTATGATCAGGGCGGGCCATGGCAACCCGGAGGAATGGTCGGCATTGCCCGGTTTTTGCAACGCGTCGAGCGGCTGTTTGACGCGCATAGGAAGCACGCATCTTCCGCAAGGCAGGTTGCTGCGAGTGCCTCATTGAAAAAGATATTGCATCAGACCATTAAAAAGGTAGGGGAAGATGTCGGCGAGTTTCGGTTTAATACGGCAGTCAGTGCGTTGATGATACTGCTCAACGCCATGGAAGACCGACGCGATGCGATCGATGCCGAAACGCTGGAGCAATTTCTGATCATGCTTGCCCCTTTTGCCCCGCATTTTTCCGAAGAGCTATATCGGAGCGTGCTGGGAAAAAAGACGTCCGTTCACATTGCGGCATGGCCTAAATACAATACCCGGCTGGTGGCTGAAGACGAATTTGAATTGGTAGTGCAGATCAACGGAAAGACGCGCGATACCGTGCGCGTATCGAAGGGAATCACGCAGGAGCGTGCGCGTGAACTTGCGCTTGCTTCGAAAAAGGTGTTCGATGCCGCTCCCGGCATGCAAATCAAAAAGGTCATTTTTGTGCCCGACCGTCTCATTAATCTTGTTATTGAGTCATGACGAAATATCTTGGTACGATCATCGCGTGGATCATCATTGCGGGTGTCGCGCTGTATGTTGTCCGGCATTTCGCCGAGCTTGCGGGCGTCGTCCCTGTGGTGCGGGGATTGTTTGAATGATCGCCTTTGCATAAAAAAACAGCGACTCTCGTCGCTGTTTTTTGCGTCAGCCATTTTTCTCCGTCAATTTTGCGGACAGGGAAAGCGTGCGGTTTTTGCGCAATACCGTGAGATGAATGGTGTCTCCCACCTCGTATTTCTCGAGCAGCTCGCCGAGTGGTTTTTCGCCGCTGATCAGCTCCTTATTGCACTCTACGATTAGGTCGTGTTCTTTGAGTCCGGCAATGGCCGCGGGGCTTTTATCGATGACGCTCTTCATGTAGGGGCTCGGACTTACTACAAGCGCGCCATGATCGGCGGGGAGTTTTAATTTATCTTGCATGTTTTCCGTGACCGTAACGTAGTGCACTCCGAGAAACGGTTGGCGAATGCGGCCATAGTGCTGTAGATCGATAAGATCCCTTTTGAGCGTGTTGATCGGTAATGCAAAACCGATGTTTTGCGCGCCTTGTATGATGGCTACGTTGATGCCGATGACCTTTCCGGCGCTGTTTATCAGCGGACCTCCCGAGTTACCCGGGTTGATCGCCGCATCGGTTTGAATGAGTCCGTGGATCTCTTGAATGGGGGAACGTGCGTCTATTTGCGCAGTGATCGCCCGGGAGAGGCCGGAAATGATTCCTTTGGAAACGGTGTTTTGGAACATGCCAAGCGCATTGCCTACGGTTATGACGGGTTCGCCCAGCTCAAGGTGTGCCGAGTCGCCCAAGGAGAGAAAGGGGAATGTAGCCCCATTGTCGATCTTCAAGATGGCGATATCACTCAACGGGTCGCGTGCAAGTATTTTTGCCTGATATTTTTGTCCGTCATTGGTGATGACGGTGTAGGCGTTTTTCACATCGCTTACGATGTGCCGATTACTGACCACGATTCCCGACGGATCGATGATGAACCCCGATCCATTCCCGACCTTCAACATGCCGCGCTTATCCGTTTGCTGCTTCAAAAATCCGAGCTCGCGTCGCTTGAGCCACAACGGGATATCCGGGTACTGTTCCGTTGCCTCTTTTTCTATTTCACCAAATTTTTTCGATACGACGATCGTTACCGTGGCGGGTAGTGCCTTTCTGACGACCGATACAAAGCTATCCGTATGTTCCATATGATTCTATTGTACCATGAAGCATGTGAGCGTGTCATTCATGCGTTCACTGGAATAACAATGCATGCTATACTGTATCGTATGAACATTCGGCGGCCTACCGATCTGCGCAAAAAGCGCGACAAACGGGATGCACGTAAAAAATATTTCATCGCCGTTGCCGGTGTTGTTTTTTTGTTATTGGTCGGATTGGCGCTGCTTGCCGTAAAGCAATCGGGACTTTTTACGGTTCGTGCCAAGGAGGTTTCCGGTGTACCGGCTATTTACGGCGAGCAGGTGCTTCGCGACATGGAAGTGTTTTCCCGTGCGCATTCGTTGGCATTCCGATTTTTGGGAGCGGATAACATGCTTGCGTGGAGTTCCGATATGGAGGAGTTTCTTGCTGCGAATCCGCAATTCAAGACATTGCGCTTGCAAAAGGACCCCGTACGTCGCGCGATAAGAATCACCATTGATGTGCGTGAAAAATTTGGCGTATGGTGCGGAGCGGGAAGCGAGGGCGTTACTCAGCCGATCGAGGATGATGGCGGTGCGACCGCGATCGATAGCGGTATTGCCGCCAATGACCATGCAGATGAATGTTATTGGTTTGATCGCGATGGCGTTTTGTTTGCCAAGGCGCCGCATGTACAAAGCGAGTTGTTCAATCGGGTGCATGATTCTACGGGGCGCGCGCTTGAATTGCGCGATAAGATACTTTCCGATCGCCTGTTCGTCAATTTGGTCAAGATCTTTGCTCTTTTGGAAGCTGCCGACATCAATACGAAAACAGTATCCATTCGCGATCTTGCGCTCGAGGAGGCGTCTGCCGATTCCGTTTCGGACCCCACGCTTTATTTCTCGCTCCACACAGACCCTGATTTTGCGCTGAGTGCCATTGAGGCCATAAAACGATCGGGCAGTTGGAGCAAGCTCGGATATGTCGATCTGCGGTCGGAAAACAGGGCATATTACCGATAAGAATCCTCCTGAAGCACGTGCGAGCCTGTTTTTAAAAGGGTGTTAGGTATGATAGAATGGAGTGAGTTTTAATGGTATGGAAGGAAATATTTTCTTACAACTAAGCACGTTGCTTGCGCTGACCGTGTCCATCGCTTTTTTGGTGCGGTTATTAAAACAGCCGTTGATCATTGCATATATCGTAGCCGGCATCATAGCGGGGCCGATGTTCTTTAACCTGCTGCATGGCGGGAAGGATCTGTATGAGGTGTTCGCCCAGTTTGGCGTGGTGCTGCTACTTTTTGTCATCGGACTCAACCTGAACTTCAACCATCTAAAGAGCATCGGCAGAGTCTCTTTTATTACCGGTGCGGGGCAAGTCGTATTTACGGGTGTCATTGGCGCCCTTATTTTGTTGGCAATGGGCATGTCCGTAACGGCATCGATCTATTTGGCGGCGGCGATGACATTTTCCAGCACCATTATCATCATGAAGTTTTTGACGGACAAAAAAGATACGGAGACCATTTATGGAAAATATACGATCGGACTCATGCTGGTCCAAGATATCATTGCGGTACTCATTTTGGTCGCAATAGGCATTTTAAAATATGAAGGAGCGATCATGGATTCATTGGGAATGCTTATCGTAAAGATTTTCCTGATAATCACCCTTGTCGTGGCTGCCTCAAAATATCTCCTGCCAAGAATATTGGACAAGGTATCCTATTCGAGCGAATTGCTTTTCATATTTACGATCACGTGGTGTTTTGGCATTTCGAGCCTCATTTACCTTTCCGGATTTTCCGTCGAGCTTGGGGCGATAGCCGCCGGCCTTTCGCTTGGATCGTCGCCGTATCAGCCGGAAATAGGGAGTCGCATCAAGCCGTTGCGGGATTTTTTCCTTGTACTGTTCTTTGTGGTATTGGGCAGTAAAATGGCATTTGCAAGCGTTGCTTCGATTTGGTTCCCCGGCGTAATTCTTTCCCTATTTATTTTGATCGGCAATCCACTTGTGCTCTACCTGCTTTTTAGAAGCCTTAAGTTTACCCGGCGAAATAGTTTTTTGGCAGGGGTGACGGCCGCTCAGGTCAGTGAATTCGGATTTGTCATTTTGTTTACGGGCGAACAAATGGGGCATCTTTCCGGCACGGAGCTGCCTATTTTTACAATCGTGGCGCTTTCGACCATCTTCATTTCTTCCTATCTTATTACCTACAGCGAGCGGATCTATAACGTCCTATTGCCGGTATTTAATTTGTTCGGAAAAGATAAGCATCGGCAGGACAATCAAGTTCCTGTCATGTACGACGCATGGGTCGTCGGCTATCATCGCATCGGGCGCAGGGTCTGCGAAGCATTGCAGGATATGCGCGTGAAATTTGCAGTAGTGGATTTTGATCCGTCCGCCATAAAGCATTTGCGGCGCCAAAAGATCCCTTCTTTTTTTGGTGATATCGGCGATATTGAGTTTGTGCAGGATCTTCCATTGGCGAACGGCAAGCTTCTGGTCATGACCTTGCCATCAACCGATGACCAGATCAGCTTGATCAACCACATCCGTAAATCGGGCGGAACGACCCTGATCGTCGCCAATGCGGCGCAATATCCGGATATGGATATCCTGTATCGGGCCGGTGCCGATTATGTCATGATGCCCCATCTTTTGGGCGGCAATTGGATAGCCGACGTAGTAAAGACAAAGCGTTGGACCGCAAAGACATTCTCTGATCTTAAGAAGGAGCAGAGAGAACAGGAGCATGCACTTGGCGATGCAAGGCGGTTTGCGTGATCGTGGCGGTCAGTCTGCGGGGTGCCTATTCTTTACGACCGCAATGCTAAAGTTGTAGAGCGCATCTTTCCATTCTGCGGCATAGTCTACGCCGATGCGTTTTTTGCGGATGATATGCTCCGGCGGGATGGTAATGCCCCGGTCTTCGAACCAAATGCCGTTTTGTTCCGTTGCTTCAAGTGCATCATATTTCTTTCCTATTCTTAAAAACTTTGTGAGTTTTGCCGGGCCGTCAATGTGTTCAATTTCTCCGGTCGGAAGCATGATGAGTGCGCTCCGGATCAATATCGCGGCGGGATAATCTTTTGGGCCGGTTACGATGTTCAGCATCCAGTGCATGCCATAGACGAGGTAGACATAGAGCGAACCCGCATGGGCGAACATGGGTTCGGTACGTGGTGTGCGTCCCTTGTGTGCATGTGATGCCTTGTCGTCGGGGCCGTCATATGCCTCGACCTCGGTTATCATGAGCGTCCAAAGATGCCCGTCGTATTCACGGATTAAAAATTTGCCTATGAGCGCTTCGGCGACAAGGGGAGTTGGCCTATTGAAAAAATCAGATGTGAGCGGAGCGTGCATAGAGCAGAGAAGTCTTTTTTCTTTGCGTTAATTGTACTATAATCGTCATAAAGGAGGAAATTATCTTATGTCTATTGATCCCGAACAGTCCAATCCGTCCGCCTCGAGCAAAAGCGAGCGGTCCTACCCTGAGCCTGCCGAAGGGCTTGTCGCCGCCCTTGAGGCGCTTTTGTTCGTGCATGGAGATCCGTTGGATGTCAAAAAGATATCATCGGTGCTTAAGGCGGAAAAGCAGGATGTCGAACAGGCGATTGCCACGCTTGCCGGACATTTGGAACACGCAGAACGCGGCTTGATGCTTGTGCGTCAAGAATCGCGGGTGCAGTTGGCCACCAAGCCGACGTTTGCTTCTATGGTGGAGCATTTGGTAAAGGATGAGTTCGAAGAAAAGCTTACGCCTGCCGCACTTGAAACACTTTCGTTGATCGCATATTTGGGGCCCATTTCCCGTGCGCGGGTGGATTATCTGCGTGGAGTCAATTCTTCTTATTCGGTTCGCAATTTATTGATGCGTGGATTGGTTGAAAAGACCTCCGATCCGCAAAGTCCGCATGTCGTCGCATATCGTGTCAGCTTCGACCTGCTTAAGCATCTGGGCGTTTCTTCCATCGAAGATCTCCCTGATTATCAAAAATATAAGGCCATCTCTTCGGAAGTCGAAGCATAACGTGTTTGTTTGTCTATGAACTCAGAAAAGGCCACTTTTGCGGCCTTTTGATTATCCCCGGTACTTTTGGTAGAATGAATATAGCGTGAAATGTGCGTCATTTTGTTCCCCTGAACCGAAATAATCTTCATGAGAAAGAGCCGAATCATACTCCTTATCCTTTTCGCATCACTTTCGTTAGTGGTGTTCAAGGCAATGGGAGAAGAAGGAAACCATTACATTATCGACCAAACCGCCGTCGTGAAAGATAGCATTTCCGATTCGGAGTCCGACTGGTCGCCAATCATTGTTACCGAAGGTGTTGCTCCCGAGCTTGCCGCACAGGGTGCTTTTGTGCCTCCTCCTGCGGTAGACTCGGATCAACAGTGCGGGGCTGGCGTGGGCATGCGGGAAGGGTTGGCGAGCTATCTTAATAGTGACGAAGTTTTTTTTGAGCGGAAAGCGGAAGGTCGATGGCCCATCGCATCGATCACCAAGTTGATGACCGCCATCGTTGCAACCGATCTCGGCATGAACGATCAGGATTTTACCGTTACGGAAGCAGCGGTCAAGACCGAGGGAGATGCCGGCGGTTTTAAAACAGGGGAATCGTTTGCGGGAGATGACCTGCTTGCGGCCATGCTGTTGTCTTCAAGTAATGATGCCGCAGAGGTGTTTGCCCAGTCATATGGCAGGGACGCATTTATTCGGCGCATGAACGTAAAGGCACAGGAGCTGCGTATGCTGAGCACGCATTACGTCGACCCATCGGGCTTGTCTCCTTTGAACCAATCAACTCCGAGCGATCTGTATAAATTGGCGGGGTATCTGCATGCGATCCACCCGGACATTTTGAAAATCTCCAGCCAGCGCAAGGCGACGATCGTCGATCTGAATACGAATCGTAAGCGCGTCATTACCACCATTAATGATTTTGCCGGACAGGCTGCATTTCTTGGAGGAAAGACAGGCTACATCGTCGAAGCTGAGGGAAATGGAAATCTGCTTTCCGTATTTACGCATAATGGCCAACCGTTCACGATCATCGTCCTGGGGAGCCCCGATCGATTTGGCGAAACAAAAACACTGCTCAAATGTATCTGACACACGCATTCCTTATCGTAAAGTTCCTCAGTTTTTTTATGGCATCATTTCTTGTCGCCATTTTGTTTGCCCCGGTACTGATCCATTTTCTTTATAAATACAAGGCGTGGAAAAAGAAGCCAAAGGAATTATCCATCGGCGGTTATGCCACGCCGATATTTCAGAAGTTTCATGCAAAGAAAGAAGTTACCACGCCGCGCATGGGTGGCATTTTGATATGGGGAACCGTATTGGCGATCGCCATACTCGATCTTATTTTGGTGCAGGTGCTTCCATACCCGCTTTCCGAACAAGTCAATTTTCTAAGCCGTTCGCAGACATGGCTTCCGTTGTTCACGTTGATCGCCGCCTCGCTACTTGGGTTGGTCGACGATATTATGACGGTACGCAACAGCGGAAACTATATCAGCGGAGGCCTTCGTTTTAAGTGGCGATTGGCCATCGTTTGTCTGATCGCATTCGTGGGCGCGTGGTGGTTTCATTTCAAGCTCGGCTGGAGCAGCATTTACATTCCGTTTCATGGCAATATCGAGATCGACGGATTGTACATGGTGCTGTTCGTGTTGACGATGCTCGCCACGTTTTCGAGCGGCGTCGTGGATGGACTTGATGGATTGTCGGCGGGCGTGTTGACCCCCATCTTCATATCCTTTGGCGTCATTGCATATTCGCGCGGATTGTATGACCTGGTTACCTTGATCGTGATCATTGTCGGGGCGATGTTGACCTACCTGTGGTACAATGTACCGCCCGCAAAGTTTTATATGGGCGAGACGGGCATCCTTGGGCTTACGGCGGTGCTTGCCGTGATCGCGTTCCTGACCAACTCGGTCGTACTGCTTCCGATCATCGGCATTGTGCTCGTTATCGAATCGTTGTCGGTCATCATACAGCTGACCTCAAAAAAGTTGCGTCACGGGAAAAAAGTGTTTCTCGCCGCTCCGATCCACCATCACTTCGAAGCGTTGGGGTGGAGCGAGAGCCAGATCACGATGCGCTTCTGGTTGTTGTCATCGATTTTCTCCGGGCTTGGTCTGATTCTGTATTTCTTGAGCAAGTTCCTGTATTAATAAAAACAATAAAACGGTCCGCCATGTTGGCGGACCGTTTTATTGTTCATATGTCGATGCCCTTGGCTTGGTAAAATTCGAGCAGGTATTGTTTGAGGTCGGCCCGTTCGGGTTCGCTTTCGATGATGTGGTAGGCAATGGACAGTTCTTCCGGCTTGCCGACGATCTGTGGAAACGGGGACCGGTCTATGCCAATGACCGTTTCAAGAATGTCCTTTCGGATGTTCGTGGACGACCCAATATAAAATGGTTTGTTCGCGCAGAGAACCACGTAGACTCCCGGCTTCGCATCCAAGGCAAGAATCGTTTTAAGTGACAGGTTTGCCATCCCTTGGGGGGAGTGTCCGATATCGAGGTAGCCATTCTTTCGCAGGCGCTCTATATGATAGGAGACAGTGTTTGTCGACGACACTCCAATCTGACGGGCTATTTCGCGAAACGAAGGAAGTGCCCCGCCATTTTTTTCAAAGATATCCAATATTTGTTTTTGTGTTTTTGTTATGGACATATATGTTAGAACGTAGATAGAACAATAAAACGTGAGCAGTATTCAATGTATTTATTCTAATATAGAACAAGTATAGAACACTTATTGGCTGTAGTCAATTATTGCTTAGCTAACGCGCATACCAAACGAATTCAAGCGGTGGTAATAAACACGGCAAATTGTTTACTAATTCGATAGCAGTTCTTTCTGTCATCCCGAGTGCAATATAGCGAAGCGGAATTAAATCGACCGCGTGCCGCCATATCCGCCAGCTGGCGGAGGTGGAGCAGGGATCCGTACTAAAAACAGATTCCTTGGCTCCGCTCCGCTACTCTCGGAATGACAATGCAAGACACCGGATACCGGCCTTCCCGACCAAGGCGGGTAGGCGTCGACATGACAATGCGTGGATGGTGTCATTCCGATCCGCCATTGGCGGACCACGTGGCGAGCTCCGCCGGGGTCACAACCTTTTTGTATGAGTATTTTCTTGCTTTGTCACCTCGGTATTGTCATTCCCGTGAAAACGGGAATCCAGAGTCTGGGTATCCCAGCCCTACTACTGCAAAAACCATGGATCCCTCCGTCCGCCGGCTGGCGGACGGACGGGGATGACACCCAATCTCGCATCGTCATTCCCGGCATTGTTAGGGTCTGAATGTCCAGCTACCGCTATCGCGGAAAACGCTGGACTCCTCCGGCCCACGTAAAGAAAGTTTCTACTTTCCACGTGGCGAGCTCCGCCGGGGTTACAGAAAAGGTGTGCGGGTGTTGTATATCTTATTTGGTTGCCCTATACTAAATACAGTATTTTATTGTGCGCATGGGCAGACAATTTCATATGGGAATTCTTACATTCTTCTTGCGTGGAATACTGGGTTCGTTCGATCGCCATCAACCGGGTTTGTTTTCTTTATTCGCGTCGACCATAGAGGTCGTTTTTTTATTTCCATGACTTCACTTTTGTCCGGTTGTTCTTTATAATGCCTGTATCGTTTTTGCGGGTATTGCATAGTGGTAGTGCGCAACCTTCCCAAGGTTGAAGCGAGGGTTCGATTCCCTTTACCCGCTCAAAATATTTTTTTAAATATCGTTTGACAGTGCGCAACGCAGGTGTTAGTTTGAGTTAGCTCTTATTTTACATATATATCCATAGAAAGAGGAGGGTGTGGGCATGTCTATCATTAGGCCGGACAGTAAGGTATTTCGTATTATTTCGGGCGAGCACAAAGGAAAGCATTGCGTCATCCGGACTAACAAGGCCTGCGATCATGTCGGGATCGTTTTTGCTGATAGCAAAAGCAATACAATGATCCTTATGAGAGCGGGAAGACTGGCCGAGCTGGAAACTCCCGGTTGGCCCGACGAGATCCACGAGCGTTCATACGATCTTCGCGAATATTACGAGAGGCAAAAGAGCAACGGTTCAAGCATGTTGCGCACGCCGACAATTTCCCAGCCGCGGGCGCTTATGCCGGGAGATATTTTAACAGGTAGTGGTGAGATCGTCGTTGAAGCTCCGCGCAGGGGGTTTAATAGCTCGGTTCTTATCCGTCTTGATAAAACCGGCTGGGTGGAGTTGGCTCCTCGACTTCCGATTGCCCTGCGAAGTAATAAACGGTCCAAGTTTCCGAATGAGCTGACTGAGGGCAATGTGCTGGCGACGGGTTGCTTGATCATTGGAAAATCATATTCGCCGGAGGTCAATTGGACCACGATCTGTTTGGATCGGGAGGGTTGTGAAATAGACGTCCCTTCCTGCATCCCGTTGGCATTGGAATAGCCCCCTTTCTTTTTAGGGCAAAGCCCGGTGGGCACCTTTATAGGGTGTGCCATCGGGCTTTTTTTGTTGTAGCGTCCCGGTTGTTTTGAAGGGGCTTTACTCCTCTGGCCGCTGGCTTTTTTGGCTCGTTTTTGCTATCATAATGGTAATGGATTCCCGCCTCCGCGGGAATGACAGAATTTACATAAGCGCCAGACAATGGCCTTTTATTTTCTAAGACATGGCGAAAAAAGCAGAAAACATAGAAGAAGAAAAGCCTCGGAAAGCGGCTGCCAAAAAGTTGGACGAACCGACCGACAACAGGGGGAATGCTTCGTATAGCGCGAAGGATATTCAGGTACTCGAAGGATTGGAGCCGGTGCGCAAGCGCCCCGGTATGTATATCGGTTCGACCGGCGAACAGGGATTGCATCATTTGATCTGGGAGGTGTTTGACAACTCGCTCGATGAAGCCATGGCTGGGTATGCCAAGAGCATTAAGGTAGAGCTGTTGAAAGACGGCACGGTTACGGTTGCCGACGATGGGCGCGGTATCCCCGTAGACATTCACCCGAAGACAAAAAAATCCGCACTCGAAACCGCGGCTACTACATTACATGCCGGCGGTAAGTTTGACGGCGATTCGTACAAGGTTTCCGGCGGTCTGCACGGCGTGGGCCTTTCGGTCGTAAACGCACTTTCGACATGGATGAAGATCGAAGTGTGCAAAGAAGGCACGATGTATGTGCAGGAATATAAGATCGGCAAACCGCAATACGATGTAAAGAAAGCGGGTAAGTGCACGGCCAACGGAACAAAGGTCTTATTTAAGCCGGACGGGTCCATTTTCTCCACGCTCGAATTCGACCGCAAAGAAATCGTAAGCCATTTGCGCCAACAGGCGTTTTTGACCAAAGGGATCCGCATCGAGATCGTTGATGATCGAGAGGATCTTCCATTCTATTACTCCTTCTATTTTGAAGGGGGACTTATTTCGTTCGTCCGTTATGTAAATCGCAATCATACCCCAGTGCACAAGGAGACTTTCTATGCGCATAAAAGTTACGAGAGTATTGATGTTGAGGCGGCATTTATTTATAACGACGACCCTGATGCTCGTGAGTTGAGTTTTGCAAACAATATCTATACATCGGATGGCGGTATGCATGTGACCGGTTTTCGCACGGCCCTGACGCGCGCGTTGAATGAATTCGCGCGCAACATAAATGCATTAAAAGGAACGGAAGATAACTTGACCGGCGATGATGTGCGCGAGGGTATTACGGCGATCATCTCCGTGAAGCTGCGCGATCCGCAATTCGAGGGGCAGACCAAGGCCCGCTTAGGAACGCCGGCAGCGCGCGGAGCAGTGGAGTCCGTGCTCTCTGAAGCGCTAAAGGAATACTTTGAAAAATATTCGGGTGATGGCAAAGCGATCATCGAAAAATGTATCTTGGCCCAAAAGGCCCGTAAGGCCGCAAAAGCCGCAAAGGATACCGTGTTGCGCAAAGGCATGCTCGAGGGTATGACTCTGCCGGGGAAGCTTGCCGATTGTTCCAGTCGCAAAGCTGCTGATTCCGAGCTGTACATAGTCGAAGGCGATTCTGCCGGAGGCTCGGCCAAGCAGGGTCGTGATCGCCGGTTCCAGGCCATTCTTCCGCTTAAGGGAAAGATCTTGAACGTCGAGCGCGCGCGGCTCGACAAGATGCTTGTCAATAACGAAATCAAGTCATTGGTCATTGCGCTCGGCACTGCCATTTCCGATAGCTTTGATATCGAGAAGTTGCGGTACCATAAAGTTGTCATCATGACCGACGCCGATACTGATGGAGCGCACATTCGAACATTGTTATTGACCTTGTTCTATCGTTTCTTCCGCCCGGTGATCGATGGAGGTTTCTTGTACATTGCACAGCCGCCATTGTTCCGCCTCCAGCTTGGTAAGGATGTGCGCTATGTGTACACGCCCGAGCAAAAAGACAAGGCCGTTTCGGAAATGACCGCCGGTAAAAAGAGCGAGTCGAACGTAAATGTGCAGCGCTATAAGGGTCTTGGTGAAATGAACCCCGACCAGCTTTGGGAAACGACTATGAATCCGGAGTTCCGTACGTTGCTTCAGGTTGAGATCGATGACGCTCAGGAAGCCGATCGATTGTTTGAGATATTGATGGGCGACGAAGTCGCGCCACGCAAGCAGTTCATCCAGTCAAATGCAACATTGGTGCGCAACTTGGATATAACTTAAATGGCTTGCATTTTCTCAAGGTTTAGTGTATGGTAATTACTGTCTAACTTATTATATTCTTATGTTTTCACGTCTTACCTCGTATTTTCAGGAGTCGCAGCTCGAATTCAAGCGGGTCAATTGGCCAACCCGGCAGGAGACCATTCGATTAACCGGCATGGTTATTGGACTTTCGCTCATATTCGCCGTCTTTTTGGGTGTATTGGACATGGTATTTAATTATGCGCTTGTCCAGTACTTCATATAACAAAGAATTGCGCGTGGCGCATTAATGCACATTATTCATGACTGAAACAACATCACAACCGACTTCGGAAAAGAAGGCCGAGAAGAAAAAGGAACTTTCCCAAAAAGGGGAGCGGCATTGGTATGCCGTGCACACCTATTCCGGCTACGAAGATGCCGTCGCGCGCTATTTGAAACAGCGCGTCGATTCTTTGGAAATGGATGACAAGATCTTTAACGTCGTCGTTCCCAAGGAAAAGAGCATCAAGATCAAGAACGGAAAGCGCAAGGAAGTCGAGGAAAAGATCTATCCCGGGTATGTGCTTGTTGACATGATCATGGGCGAAGACTCATGGTATGTCGTGCGCAATACGCCGCGCGTTACCGGTTTTGTCGGATCGGATTCTACCGAGCCGACGCCGTTGTCGAAGGAAGAGGTTGATTTTCTGCTCGCCCGCATGGAAGGTGGCGAGAAGAAAATTACCTTGGATTATGTCGTTGGCGATATCGTAAAGATCACCGACGGACCGTTCAAAGACTACGAAGGAAAGATATCCGATATCGATCAGGAGCACGCAAAGATCAAGGTACTTGTGCCGATCTTCGGGCGAGAGACTGCGGTCGAGTTGGACTCGTTGCAGTTGCAAAAAATATAAGCGTGAATCAAGAAGCATGAATCATGAATAATGAATGAATGCAGATGAGATTCTTGACATATTCCTTACCATAATCCATTATTTAGTATTCATAATTCATATACAGTATGGCAAAAGCAATCAAAACTATCATTAAGCTTCAGATCCCGGGTGGCGCGGCAAACCCTGCTCCTCCGATTGGTCCGGCATTGGGTCAGCACGGCGTGAATATCGCGCAGTTCTGCCAGCAGTTCAACGAAGCGACCAAAGATATGGTCGGAAGCATCATTCCCGCAGAGATCAACATCTATGAAGATCGAACCTTCGACTTCAAGCTGAAGACCTCCCCGGCATCCGATCTGTTGCGCAAAGCGGCAGGCGTCGCCAAGGGATCGGCGAATCCGCTGAAGATCAAGGTGGGAACCGTTACCGAGGCGCAGGTGCGTGAGATCGCCGAAAAGAAAATGGTGGATCTTAACACTGAAGACGTCGAGCAGGCCGCAAAGATCATCAAGGGCGCAGCCCGATCGATGGGAATCGAAGTCAAATAAAAAACGCCATAGGCGTTTTTTATTTGACTTCAGGCTAACAACCAGCAACCTATAACTAATAACAGGGATGCGAAATTCTACCGGATCTGTTCGTCCGCCATTTGATGGACGAGCGGATTCTTTGTTTTTGTGGGAGGGTGGTGAATGCGCGGTTCTATTAATAGAACCGCGCATTTGTCATTCCGGCGGAGGCCGGAATCTCATCGCACTACCATGAGATCCTGAAACGAGTTCAGGATGACAAACTTCTTATGTTGTCATTCCGGCCTCCGCCGGAATGACAAAAAGTTATGCTATACTAATACCATTATGGATATCAAAGGAAAGACAGTATTCATTACCGGTGGGGCGACGGGCATCGGATTGGAAACCGCGAAAAAGTTCATTGCCGAAGGTGCGAATGTTGTCATTTATTCCCATGGTGCGACAAGCTCGGAAGCGATGACGCTTCCTATTGATCGCACATTGGTCATAGAAGGGGATGTGTGCGATCGGGCGCAGGTCGCCCTTGCCATTGCGGAAGCGAAGAAGCGTTTTGGCGGCATCGATGTGCTTATCAACAATGCGGGCGTTGCCCAGCGCAAGCGATTTGCGGATACGACGGAAGCCGAGTGGCAAAGCATGGTCAATGTGAACCTGGGCGGCATGTTTATTGTTACGCAGGAGGCTTTGAAGAGCATGGATACCGGCGTTGCGGAAACCGATCATGACGGTTGTACCGTGAAACGAAAATGCATCATTAATATTTCATCGGGAGCGGGACTCTGTGGCATTCCCGAGCTTGCCGTCTATTCGGCGACCAAGGCCGGCGTGATCGCGTTTACGCAGGCGTTGTCGGCCGAGCTGGTGCAGTCGGGGATCGATGTGATCACCATTACCCCCGGGTCAGTAGGGACGAACATGTTCAAAGAACTGTTCAAAGGCACAGAGGCGCACCATACGCCCGCAGATGTCGCGGAGGTCATTTACAAGACGGTCATCGGAGAAATGAAACCCGATAACCGCCTAATCGTGGATACATTCTATCATCAAAGGGTATAATATTATATTTGGTTCAAATGATTGAAAAGCATAATGAGCGGAAGAAGGAGGTGGTTGATTTCATTAACGATGTGATAAGAGATATCAACAGTATTTTTTTATGTGATTATCCTTCTTCTCCTAGAATTCAAGCGATAATTGTTTTTAGCTTGTTAGATATTCTTGCAAGTTACTGGTATGAATATGATGGAAAATGCGAAACACAAAGCAAGCGGTTTACTTCTTGGCTCCGTACATTTTGTTTAATAGGCCAAAATGTGGAATATGTTAAAAATACACGGTGGCATAAATTAAGCAGTGAACGTCTTTGGCATCTTAGAAATTCCTTAGTCCATTTCTTCGGGTTATCTAATGAAAGTGATGGTATTTATATGGCGCTGGCGTCGAATAAATTTTCTGATAAAGAAGTTGATGAGTATGAGAGTGGAATTAATAAATTAGGAGAGTCTCTTGTAATTATGGTGAAACCAAAGGATCTTTATGAGTTGATTAAGCAAGGAGGCATCCTAATGTTAAAAGATTGGATAAAAAATATTCATGAAGCGCAAGCGGGTAATAATGAAAGAGGGGTGAGACATATTGATGGAATAGAAAGAATATATAAGAAGATACAAAGTGAGGGCGCTAAACTAATACCGATGTAATATGAAACCCGATAACCGCCTGATCGTGGATATATTCTATCACCAAAGGGTATAAGGGCGGTGACATGGATGACTGCGACAAGAGTCAGAGAAATTCTGAAATAAAAAACGCTTAATAATATTGCTATAGCAATATTATTAAGCGTTTTTTATCCGCATCATTCGTGGGGGGATTTTTTGATGGCGATGTCGCCGAAGCGGTCGGGTTGTTCCACGTGAATATGTTGGTCGCGTAGCAGGTGAAGCAGCGCAAGAAAGAGGACCACGACCTCCTTCTTTGATTTTTCATTGATCAGGTTGCCGAAGCTTTTTATGCCCGCAGTAACCTTCATGAGTATTTCCTCGATCTTTTCTTCGAGCCTTACTACCGTGTTCTCAACCTTTTTGAACTCAAGTGCCGCGGCTTTAAGGGTTTCGAATAGGGTTGCCATCGCCGCGTGCATTGTTGACGGTGTTATTTCGGGTGATGGGTAGAAAATGGTCGGCCGGCCGAGCAAAAGCGGACGCGCGACCGCCACCGATTCTTGTTCATAGAGCGTTTTTACATGTACCATGGCAGGTTTGAATTGTTGGTAGAACTTCAAGCGATGTTCGAGATCTTTGATATCTTCCTGATCTTCAGTCGATAATTCAAGCGAGGGAAGAAGTGCTTTTGATTTGATCAATAATAGGCGCGATGCGATTGCGACAAAGTCCGAAAGAAACCGAATTTCCGCTTCGTTGCGCTCCTTGCCCGACAGATTCATTTCCTGTACGAATTTAAGAAAATCATCGGTCACCAAAGCAAGACTCACTTGTGTGATCTCCAATTTGCGCGCCTCGATCATTTCGAGCAGTGTTTCTATGGGGCCGGTGAATTGTGCGGTGTTTATTTGGTACATCCTTTTTTAGTGTACTAGATTCCCGCTTTCGCGGGAATGACAATGCGGGGTACTGGATTCCTCTGCTGGTGGGCGGACGGGAATGACAATATTTTTTAAAGTGTCATTCTGAATTTATTTCAGAAGCTCACTGTTTGTACGCGAGATCCTGAAACGAGTTCAGGATGACAGCAGGCTCGGAATGACAAATTGAAACTCATTGTTTATCGAATAGCTCCTTGATCGGATCGAGGTAGCCGTAATCGCGCGGATCGCCCGGCGTGTAGCCATAACACGCGTGCGGTTCGCCTGTCGTCTTCAGTTTGCATGCTTCGTCGCCTTCGGGATTTTCCAATACCGGCTTCGTCTTCAATTCAAAATGCAAATGAATGTCATCAGGGTTGGTGCTGTCGCATCCATCGGTACCGACTTTCCAGTTGTTTTGGCAGTCATAGGCGCTGTTACCGACCGTTCCGAGTGTGTCGCCGGCGTGTACCGTGCAGCCTTCCGTGATCGATGCGGCTATCGAGGCAAGATGCGCATAGACGCCGTAAAGCGTTTTCCCGTCAATAGTGTGTTCGACGATGACCGTTGCTCCCATGCCATGATCCGTTCCATCGTTCGGTTGTACTCGCATGACCGTTCCGTCAGTTATCGCATATGCGCTAAGGTTCGTCGCATCGCGGTTCGGAGCAAGGTCTACGCCCGCGTGTTCATCGTAATCGAGCATGAGTTTGTCGAGGTTACCCGAGTAATTCCACAAGGATCGCAATGGGCTATAGAACCGCTGACGAATCCAGAATTGATCCATGGCTACAGGCGCATGTAAGGTCGGTTTGATCGTTCGGTCTCCGAAGGTCTTATAAATGACAAGCTGGTCGCCGCGATCCAAAAAAGCGAACAAGCGTTTTGCGATATCCGTTTCGAAGCGCAGGCATCCGCCGCTGAACTTCGATGTCACTTTTGTGCCATCGTCATAAAATGGGATCTCATGCATGAAAAAGTCTTCGGTTATCTGGATCGCATAGGGCATATTGACCGGAAACAATGAAGACCGGTGCTTTTCGTTCATAAACCCCACGCGGAAGTAACCCGTCGGCGTTTGAAACCATACGTTTTCCGGCGATTGATAGGCGACGGGCAGTATGTCGACGATCTTTCCGTTTTCAAACAAAATAATCTTTTGCGTCGTAAGATCGATCTGCGCTCCTTTTTGTTCGGTCAATTTTGGGGCTTCAAAACAGTAATGCCGGTCGGCTTCGTCTGCCAATTGCAGCGTTTCTGCGCAAATGTTCTTTTGTGTTTCTTCTTGCGACATGGCGATCAGCCGGCGTGAAAGTGTCGCCACTTGCGACTGTGCCGCCAGTTGTTGTGCGGGTTCCGGATAGACCGCTTTGCCGATGTTCCATCCACCCCAAAAAAGAAGCGGGGCTGCGATAAGGATGCCGGTCGTTGTTCGGATGGTTTGCATGATGGGGGTGGGCGTTATTGCGCAGTGAAGACGGATTGTCGTACGCATTTAACGCTCTATGCGTATTGTATGGATACCTTTATTGTCGATGAAATAAACAAAATCGTTTTCAGCAATATAGCGATAGTCGGTGAACCCGCTTATGAGGGGAAATGTATTTAGGGGTTTTCGGTCGTCTAATTCCGTGATCGCAAGTTCGCCGGTCCATTCGATCAACAGGTGATAGGAATCCCTATGCCAGCGAACGGTTTGTACCGGTTTTTCTTGTGGCAGTGTAATAGGAATGAGTTCGCCCGCCTTTTTGCGGATGTCGCCATTGAAATCTTCGATGAACAGCACACCTGCTTCGCCGGTTGCTTCGACAAAGGCCAACTTTTTTCCATCCGGAGAGAATGTAAACGAGGTTACATTGCTTGAAACGCGTCGGATCGTCTTTGTTTTTGGGTCGAATAGAGACAACGCATATGCCGTGTCGGAAAACGCCATTGATCCGCTTCCGGTCGTGGACAGTGCCGTAATGACGGTCGTGGTTGCCATGCGCGCGTTCAATTCATCGAGCAAGGCCTTTGACTTGAAGATCAGATTGAGCGTGAATGCCTTTTGCGTGCGCGGTCGTGCGCCGGTGCCAACCAGCTCAACTCCGACGATCGTCGAATCTTGCATGCCCCATGTGGCGAGCGATCCTTTGAGCAAGACCTCGACCGTCTTTTTTTCGGAATCGAACAACTTGAGGCCGGTTGCGTCTTCGATGATGAACTGGGTCGGCTTGAACGGAACGAACATGACCTTTTTGATCTTTAGTCCCCGTTGTGCATTGGCAGCGGCAAGGCTTAGGTTGAGCGTGCTGGACGCGTTTGCCTTATCGTACAAATAATAGATTCCGGTCGCGGCATCTTGCAGGATCATTTTATCCGCCGATCGGGTTGCGTCGATAAAGCGCGTTCCTTTGGTTGGCGCCACGAATGCCGACTCAGGGGTTTTTGGAATAAGTTGGACGTTCAACAGCTCCTCTACCTGCGATGGTTTTACCGTAAGGGTTTTGCGGTAGGTATGGTAACCATCTTTTGTAATTTCCACCCGATATGTTTTGGGTAGTAAATTTGATATGAGCGTGCCGCTTTGCAGGATGCCCGACGCATCCTTGTACGGTTTTCCATTTATCGTAATGGCGGCATCGCGGACATTCGTTTTGATATAGATCGCACCGATTTTTTGAAACATCCTTGTTTCGGTGGAAAATCGCCATCCGTATGAGTAGAGGAGCACCCCGGTTCCTCCCATGAGAAAAGCGGCTACGAACAGATAGAAAAGGATTAAGCGTGTCTTATGGGGCATGGTGTCTTATTGTGCAATTTTTTGCGTTTGCAATATATATGTTATAGTATAAAAACACTAATTAAGCAACAATCCATGCGGTTTATTATCAACGGAGGGAAGCCATTGCGGGGGACTATCGAGGTCAAAGGTTCGAAAAATGCCACGACGAAAATGATGATCGCGTCGCTTCTTACCGACGAAGAATGCGTGCTGGAAAACTTTCCGTCGATAGGAGATACGGAGATCACAAAAGAGCTGTGCGAGCATATCGGGGCAACCGTGACCATTGACGGCTCCACTGCGCGTCTGTGCACTCCGAATATAAAAAGTCATCGGGTAACGCAATTGACCCGCAGAAATCGCATTCCGATCCTTGCGCTTGGGCCGCTGTTGAACCGCGTCGGCAAGGCGGAGGTTCCCGTGTTGGGCGGCGACAAGATCGGCGCCCGGCCGGTCGACATTCATCTCGACGGATTGAAGCAGCTCGGCGCCGAGATCACGCATGACGACAAATTTTTCTACGCCAGCGCTCCGAACGGATTGACAGGCGCGACGATCACGCTGCGTTATCCGAGTGTCGGTGCCACGGAAAATATTATACTGGCATCCGTGTTGGCGAAGGGGCGCACGGTCATTCATAACGCGGCCGTCGAGCCCGAGATCATGGACATTATTTTGCTTTTGCAAAAAATGGGCGCGATCATCGGACTTGGTTCCGACCGTACGATTTATATTGAAGGCGTCAAAAAAATGCATGGCGCGCGCCATCGCATTCTTCCCGACCGCAACGAGGCGGTTTCGTTCGCCTGTCTTGGGCTGGCGTTTCCGGGCAACGAGGTAACAGTAAAGAACGCCGTGCAAAAAGATCTGATCACATTTTTGAATGCGGTCCGCAAGATCGGCGGGGAGTACCGTATCGAAGACGACGGCATTACCTTTTTCCGTAAAGATGGACTGGTGGCAAGCGAAGTGGAAACCGATACGCACCCCGGATTCATGACCGATTGGCAACAGCCATTTTTGATTTTGTTGACGCAAGCAGTGGGTACGTCCGTCATACACGAGACCGTCTATGAGGATCGATTTGGCTATGCTGAAGAATTGAGGGCTATGGGGGCGAACATCGCAGTCTTCTCCAAATGTTTAGGCGAACTGCCGTGTCGTTATAATGGGCAAGGACATCCGCATAGCGCCATTGTTTCCGGGCCTACGCCGCTTACCGGCATCACGCTCAAGGTGCGCGATTTGCGTGCCGGCATGGCGCACATGATCGCCGCATTGGTTGCCGAAGGTGAATCGACTATCGAGGGGATTGAAGAGATCGATCGGGGATACGAAGATCTTGATACCCGATTGCGTGCTATCGGGGCGGATATACGGCGGGTTGATTGACGATCGTTTTTAATTTCTGCGCAGGAGGGAGCGATTTGTGCAATCGGGGAAAAAAGGGTAGTATCGAGTAGTATAACCAAGTATATCGCGGGTGATTTTGCGTTATGCATCAGCCCGTTTTTAAGAAATAATCGCATGTTTACACGAAAAATTGGAATCGATTTGGGAACCGCAAATACCATCGTATTTGTGGAAGGGAAGGGATTTGTCATTAACGAACCGACCATCGTTGCGTTGAGCGCGCCCGACAATACGGTGCTTGCCGTCGGCAGGGAGGCAAAGGAAATGATCGGCAGAACGCCGAGCGACATTGTGGCCTATCAGCCGTTACGTGATGGTGTCATCGCCGACTACTATATTACCAAGGCGATGTTGAAATATTTCATCAACAAGGCCATCGGGTCATTTAACGTGTTTAAGCCGGACATCGTCATTTCCGTCCCGGCCGGCATTACGCAAACGGAACGCCGCGCGGTGATCAATGCCGCAAAGGAAGCGGGCGCACGCGAAGCCTATATCGTGCGTGAACCGATGCTCGCCGCATTGGGCGCGGGCATTCCGATCAATTCCCATGCGGGCAACATGATCATCAATATCGGCGGCGGTACTACCGAAACTGCGGTTGTTTCGCTGGGCGGCATCGTGTCATGGGCGAGCTTGCGCGTGGCGGGAAACAAGTTCGATATGGCCATCGTCGACTACATCAAGAAAAAATATTCGCTTTCCATAGGACAGCAAACATCCGAAGCGATCAAGATCCAGATCGGTTCCGCATTGACGACCAAAGACAAGCGCACTATGGAAGTGCGCGGGCGCGACCTTATTACCGGATTGCCGAAAGATATCATGGTCACATCGAACGAGGTCGCAGAAGCGATCCATCCGTACCTGCTCGACATTGCAAGTGAAGTACAGAACGTGTTCAATGAAACGCCGCCCGAACTGGTCGCTGATGTCATGGAAAAAGGTATTATCATTTCCGGTGGCGGAGCGCAAATCCCGTATTTGGCCGACTTCCTGAAGCGCATGTTGGGCGTGAATGCCTATGTCGCCGAAGAGCCGCTGTTCTGTGTGGCAAAAGGCGCTGGGCTTATATTGACCCATTTGGATGTGTACAAGCGGACGCTGTTGAATAAGCGTTAAGTGTGGGGGCGCCCAAACGAGGACATGCCCGTCAACCCGCTCACGCGCTTCGCGCTGCGCTTCCGTTTGGGTTTCCGGACCATGTCCCCGTTTGGCGCTTCATAAGATATAGGAGGGTTGTATAATGTTAAAAATCGGGACAGATGTTCCGATTTTTTGTAGGTTACGGGATTTGACAAGTTCTTCCACTATGCGCTTTACTGGGCTTAGTACTATTCCATTATTCATCATTAGCGCAGAAAGGAGGAGCCGGTATGCATACAATCGAAGGGAAGTTGCCGTTGTATCTCGGGGTTATCAAGCTGATGAAAGCGAAGGCACAGCGGGTGCGTGTATCGCAGGCGCATGAAAAAGAACTTTTCGAGCTTGGGAATCTGCTGCGCATGTCGGAATGGCAGTCGGCGGAATATCTTGTCGTCGCGGCGCGTCATTTGTCAGAGATTCGCACCGCCATGCCTTCCGACGGGACCGATATGAACGCGTGCTATTTGTTTCTTGGGCAGTTGATCGAGGAGCTTATGGCGGAGGCGACCAAAATGATGCCTAAGCCTGCTAATTACTCAGAAGGGTTTTTATCCGACATGCATGAATAAGGTGTCGACGTTCCATTGCGCAAAAGCCACGGACATCCCGTGGCTTTTTTTATTGCATAGTATCGAGACCTACAATTCAATTTGGTGTCCAAAATGACGATCGTCATTTTGGACACCAGATGAGCGTGGGGGTGCTATTTTTTACGATTGGTTTTTGAGTTTGACATGGGGCTTTGGTTTTATTTTTGGTATACTGAGTATGGCATGAATCGCTACAAGAAAAATTTTGCGTATATTGACGGGAATAATTTGTATCGCGGAACGGGCAATGACGGCTGGAGCGTTGACATGTATCGCTTAAGAAGGTGGCTTTCGGATAAGTATGGCGTTGTTTGTGCGTATTATTTTATAGGGCTTGTTCCCAAGCAAAAAGATCTTTATACCGCTTTGCAAAAGGCAGGCTTTACATTGATATTCAAGGAGGTCGTTTATAATGGCTCGGGCGAGGCTAAGGGAAATTGCGATGCCGATCTCGTATTGCAATCGTCAGTAGATGCATTTGAGAATAATTGCGACAAACAAGTCCTTGTCACGAGCGATGGTGATTACGCCGGGCTGGTAAAATTTTTGCAGACGAAAGAAAAGTTAGAAGTGGTTATTTCTCCGAGCAAGGTCGAGAAGTGCTCGATCCTGTTGAAGCGAACGGATGCGCCGATCGTGTATTGCCATGATGTGCGGCATAAAATAGAACTAAATAAAAAAGCCCCCGGCAAGGACGGAACCTTGCAAGGGTCTTTTTCGTAGTGATATAAGTAATCGTAGGCTACTTTCCTGGATTAGTCAATATTTAAGCATGAATACCTCACCCTTTGTCGATGAATATGTTTCGTTTTTGAACGGGTTTTTGCGCGACGATGCAAAAACGCTTGATGTTGTTTTTGATTGTTCCAGCGGGGCTACAGGGCCGATCATGGAGGCACTCAGGGAAAAAGGAAAAAGGAAAAAGGAAAAAAGGGAATGGGCTATTTTGAATGGTCAGCCTGATGGGAACTTCCCGAATCATGCGCCGGATCCGTTGCATGCCGGTTCGTTGCGCGCGTTACAAAAGAGCGTTGTTTCCAATGGTGCCGATATAGGTGTCATCTTTGATGCGGATGGAGACCGTGTTTTCTTCGTCGACGACAAGGGTCGTTTTGTGGACCCGGATGTCGTGGCGTATCTGTTGCTGTGGTCCTTGCGTCCGAATCGATTTGTGACCGATGCAAAAGACGGATGGCTTGTGCGTCGGCAATCCCTCGATTTCACTCGGGACGAGTCGCTGCTTGGCGCAAAACGCATTGCGGGCAAGACAGGGCATTACGCCATGAAACACGCCATGCGGAAAAATGGCGCCGAATTCGGGTGCGAGCGATCGGGGCACTATTATTTTAAAAACTTTTTTTATTGCGATTCGGGCATCATGGCGGCCGTCGCGGTGCTGAACGCGCTTGCGCGATTGCCGTATGCGCTGTCGGAATTCGTAGACCTCTTGCCGGAAACGTATCGGTCGCCGGAGATCAATGTCCCTGTTTCGTCTTCCATTGCGCCCGCCGGATTGTTTGCGCACATAGAACGGACATATAAAAAAGACGCAAAGGCTATATCGAAGATCGATGGCATTGCCATGGACTTTGCCGATCCCGATTGGTGGTTCAACGTGCGGCTTTCCAATACCGAATCGTTAGTTCGGTTAAATGTGGAAGCGCGCGACAAGGCCACCTATGATGCGCAATTGAAAAAATTGACAACAGTGCTTAAGAGGGGTATTAAGTAAGGTATCGACTCTTATGTGTTGTCATTCTGGCCCGGAGCCTGCCCCGTACCACGATACGGGGAGCCGGAATCTCGTGTTTTTGCGGGGAGATCCTGAATCCGTCGGCTGACGGATCAGGATGACATATGTTTGCTTTCTGTTTCACCCTTGCATCCCGATTTCTTTTGTTATGGGTTGTTGGTTATGGGTCATAGGTTATTTTTATGTATGCGCGACTTTATCGTTTTCGACATCGAGACAAAAAATACGCTCGCCGAGGTGGGGCGGGATAATTTCAACGACCTGCAGGTTTCCGTGGTGGGTCTTTTTTCCTACGCGCAAGACAAATATATTTCGTTCGACGAGCACCACATGATCGAATGCAGTGAACTGTTACGCGATGCCGAATGCATCATCGGGTTCAGTATTACCCGATTCGACATTCCCGTATTGAATAAGCACTGCAAGTTCAACCTGTTCGGCGTGCCGCGCATCGATCTGCTCGATGACATTGAAATGCAATTAGGAAGACGGATCAGCTTGGATCTTTTGGCAAAAATAAATTTGGGAACGCAAAAAACGCACCATAGCCTTGAGGCTCCGGTGATGTATCGCGAGGGCAGGCTGGAGGAGCTTGCCGATTATTGTTTGCACGATGTGCGCATAACAAAAGATCTATATGAGCTTGCCCGCGCGCAGGGCTATTTGTTGGTTCCGCAGTGGGGGAGCGACGAGCCGGAACGGGCGACCTTCAATTTTGGGCCATTCTAAGCGTTTTTTGGCGGTATTGACTTATTGCCACAAATATGCTTTAATTTAAATATACGCAGTTCGTTTACAAAACCATATACCAAGGAGGTGAATTATCGGAGAGTGCTAATTATCGGAATGTTGTTTACAGGAAGAAACCAAGGAAGTTTGGAAGAAAAACAACGGAGGAAGAACGATGAACGCATCAACCGCATCAACCGATCCCCAAGGCCCCACCAAGAAACTTACCGCCCCGCTTGCCCAGCAGTTTGAACTTGCCCTCGCAAAGAGGAGCAAGGAAAAAGTAAAACCCGTTCTGCCCGACCTCGACGCCATTCAGGTGGCGGTCGTCAGTGATGACGACATTGAGGAGCAGATCAAGGAAGCGCGCGGGCGTAGCGCGTATGCCCAAAAGGCGGCGCAGAAGATCATTATGATCCGCGCCCGCCAGCTCCAGATCAATCTGGTCAAGGAGCGTGGTGGCATGCTGACTTCCAGTGATGTCGCCGAGCTTAAGAAGCTCAAGGCCGAGGAGGAAAAGATCCTCGGCGCGGGCGATGAAGAGCTGCAGAAGTCTTTGCGGTTCGCGCTCTTCATTGAAGAGATCCGCTCTGGCGTGGCCAGCGCAGAAAACGCGCTCGCTTTTCTGGCGCGTGCCGTGGAGATCGGACGGTTCCGCGAACCGACCGATGCCGAGAAGCAGGCTTTCCGTGTTGCCGACAACAAGTACCCCTCGGGGACCTTGTTCTATGCCAAGAAGGCATATCTGTCGGTCCACACCGGTGCCCCGCAACGCGCGCTCGAAGCGGAGTTGCGCAAGTTCATCGGCGCTGTCAAGAAAAACGACGGCAAGGCCGAGCAGGCCGAGATCGACCACATCCTGCAAAGTGGAGAGGCCGATCTTGGCAATATGCGGAAAGGCATTGTCGGAACCTACGTCCTCAACCTCCCCCATCGGGAGGTCAAGGGAAAGGTCTTCCGCGCCGGAGCGGCGCTCGTCGCTGTCGAACAGAAAAAGATCGGCAAGGGTGGCGAGATGACGATCATCAAGATCGGCAAGGGCGCCGGCACGTTGGCGTGGATGAACGAACACAAGGGGACGTGGATTTCCCTCTCATCGTTCCGTCGCGACGCAAGCGACAAGAACCTTGCGGGCGAACTGTTGGTATTTTCCGACAAATTCATTCGCGTTCTTAGTGCGGCTGTGGTCGCGGGGCGCCGCGCTACGGCGGCGTAACACCGGTCTACCGGTAAAACCATATGGAGGGGCTTCGGCCCCTCTTTTTTTGCGCCGTTTCTTGCACCCTTTTATTTTTTGTGATATATTCTTTTCATCGTGAAAACATACGCAAAACTTATCTTAACCGGTATTGCCGTTGTGGCCGTGTTGGCCGCAGTGTTTGTTCTCCCAATATCGAAAAAACCGTTTGATTTTGGTTCAAGGATCGCTCCATGGAGGCTGGGGCTTGATCTGGTAGGTGGTTCCCATTTGGTATACGAGGTCGACATGTCCAGCGTCGAAGTAAAAGATCGCGATTCCGTCATGAACGGACTCAAGGATGTCATCGAACGTCGCGTGAATATGTTCGGCGTCAGCGAGCCGCAGGTCGTTACCGCGAAAGAAGGCGAGTCGCATCGATTGATCGTGGAGCTCGCGGGCATTCCCGTAGAGGAGGCCATCAAGCAGATCGGCGAAACTCCGATGCTTGATTTTCGTGAGGTGTATGAGGTCGGCACATCGACCGCATTTTTGCCGACCAGCCTCACCGGCCGTTATTTGAAAAATGCGCAGATGACGTTCGATCAAACGCTTGGCACGCCGAGCGTAAGCCTTGAATTCAATGACGAAGGCGCCGCGTTGTTTGAAGAATTGACCGCCCGCAACATCGGCAAACCGATTGCGATCTTTTTGGATGGAGAGCCTATCGAAGTGCCGACCGTACGGGAAAAGATCTCCGGCGGAACCGCACAGATCACGGGCAAATTCACTTCCGATGAAGCGCGCAAAATGGTGGAGCGTTTTAACGCGGGCGCATTGTCCGCTCCGATGTCGCTCATCAGCCAGCAGACCGTCGGCGCAAGCCTTGGCCAGGAATCGCTGAAGAACGCGATCAAGGCCGGGTATCTTGGCACCATCGCCATCATATTGTTTATGCTCGCGTACTATCGCGGGTTTGGTCTCTATTCGTCCGTTGCATTGGTCATTTACATCGCACTGTCCGCCGCGATCTTCAAATTGGGCATTACCATGACCCTTGCGGGTATTGCGGGCTACATACTTTCCATCGGCATGGCCGTGGACGCGAACATCCTTATTTTCGAGCGCACCAAAGAAGAGCTGAAGCGCGGGCTTTCCAAATCGGCCGCGGTTGAAGAAGGGTTTCGTCGTGCGTGGTCTTCCATTCGCGATTCGAACGTTTCAACGGGCATTACCTGCTTGATTCTGTTCTTTACCACATCCAGCTTTGTGAAAGGATTTGCGTTGACACTCGGCATCGGCGTATTGGTCAGCATGTTCTCGGCCATTACCGTGACCCGGTTGCTCATGCATGTGTTTTCGCTAAAAACAAAGAAGCACTAATCGTCATCATTTAATCGGTCTATGAATATCATAAAACACAAAGCATGGTTTCTCGGCTTCTCGACGATCTTGATTATCGTGAGCATCGCCGCGCTCGCCATATTCGGTCTGAAGACCGGCATTGATTTCCGCGGGGGAACGATGTGGCAGGTAAGGCAGGTTTCCGGCGAGGTCGTCATGAACGAAACCGCACTGAAAGATTTTTTGGGCACCACGCTCGAAGATAAAAATTTCACCATGTTTCCCGTCGAAGATGGAAGCTATTTGATCCGCATGCCGGCCATTTCCGAGGTCGTACATCAACAGCACTTGCAGGATATGCGCACCCGCTTTGGAATCATCGAAGAAGGACAGTTTCAGTCCATCGGTGCGACCGTGGGGCAGGAATTGCGCAACAAGGCATTGTGGGCAATGCTGTATGTCGTTTTGGGCATCTCACTGTACGTGACCTATGCGTTCCGTAAGGTTTCCTATCCGGTGAAATCATGGAAGTACGGCATCATCACGCTGATCACCTTGTTGCATGACGTGATCGTACCCGCAGGCTTCTTTGCCTTTTTGGGTTGGAAGTTTGGCGTCGAGATCGACACGAATTTCATCGTCGCGTTGCTTGTGGTCATGGGCTTTTCCGTTCACGACACCATTGTGGTGTTTGATCGGATCCGTGAAAACGTGCTTAACCACAGCGGGAATACTTCGTTTTCCGACGTCGTAAATAAGAGCGTCAACCAAACGATCGCCCGTTCCATTAACACGTCATTGACCGTTTTGATTGTTTTGGTGGCTATGTATTTTTACGGGCCCGCTACCTTGCAGTACTTTGTTTTGACCCTATTGATCGGCATTGCCATGGGAACTTACTCCTCGATCTTCGTGGCGAGCCCCCTCTTGACATTATCCCGTAAATTAAGTAAAGTTTAATCACTAATCGGTAGATTGGATTCAACTCTTATGAAGAACACAGGCAATATCATCGAACAGGTAACGCACGCATTGTCCGCTCGACAGCGAGAAATAGTCGAGGAACGTTTTGGACTTCGCGATGGACAGGAAAAGACCCTGCAGGAACTCGGCGAACGCAACGGCATTACCCGTGAGCGCGTGCGCCAGATAGAGGCAGAAGGGCTTCGTTTGGCGCGGGAACGTTTTAGCGATGCAGGCGGCGATCGCCTGGTGCAAATCGCCAAGGAGCAACTCGTTGCCTTGGGCGGCGTTCGCAAGGAAGATGATTTTGTCGAAGACATGCGCACGGTGTTGAAAGATGCGACCGTGAACAAGTATCAGTTCCGCTTCCTTTTCCGCATTGCCGGCGAGCCGATGTACCATGCTGAAAGCGATCATTCCTATGGGTTTTGGGCTTCGGACAAGGCTGTCGTCAAAAAGGCAGAGACTTTCATTGAAAAGGCGGTCAAGTTCTTTGGCGGCAAGAAAGAAGAAATAGTCTTCAAGGGTCAATTCGATCCGCACTTCAAGCAGGTTGCGACCGCTTCGAACGTCGACCGCGCCGTCGGCATGAACTACCTCGGCATCTCGAAACAGTTTTCCGTGAATCCGTATTCCGACTTTGGTCTTTCCCATTGGGAAGAGATCACGCCGAAGACCGCGCGCGCAAAGGCATATCTTATCTTGCGCAAGCATGGCAAGCCGATGCACTTCCGCGATATCGCCACTACGATCAATTCGGTCGGGTTCGATAAAAAGCCGGTGTATGCACAGACGATCCATAATGAATTGATCAAGGATGGACGATTTGTCCTTGTAGGTCGCGGTATGTATGGTTTGACCGAGCATGGATTTTTCCCGGGTACGGCAAAGGACGTCATCAAGCAGGTGCTTGTTGACAATGGCCCGCTTGCCCAGCATGAGGTCGTGCAGTTGGTTTCCTCTCAGCGATTCTTGAAGGAAAACACCATTCTGCTTAACTTGCAGAACAAAAAATATTTCAAACGATTGGACAACGGAACATATCATGTTGCGTAAATAACGGATAACCAATAACCAATAACCGAAAACGGATAACGGATAACGGAATGCAAAAAAGAGACGAGTGTCTCTTTTTTGTTGGACCATTTTGCGATATACTAAAAGAGATACATGGCAAACATTTCAGACTTTCTACTGGACTATTTTTCGATCACACCGGTCGTGCAGAATATCATCCTTGGCATTGCGCAAAGCATTGGCGAGGTCTTTTCGTACGTATGGTGGGCCGTCGTTCCGGTTGTTTTGGCGTTCTATCTTTGGGACCTGTACATCGACTCGAACAAAAAAGCGGCAAAGAAGGCGCAAAAGTGGGTCGTGCTTGAATTGCGCATCCCCAAGGAAAATTTGCGCAGTCCGAAATCCATGGAACAGGTGTTTGCCACGGTACATGGCACCTATGCCGGCGAGATCAAATGGTGGGATGAAAATATCAAAGGGAAGGTTCAAAACGCCCTTTCGTTTGAAATGGTCGGGCGAAGCGGCGGTGTATATTTTTATGTGCGCGTACCTGCCGAGCACCGCAATTTGGTGGAGTCCGCATTGTTTGCGCAATATCCCGCCGCGGAAATAGCCCTTGTCGAAGACTATCTCAGCTTCTTGCCGATGATGTTGCCCAACGATGTTTATGATGTATGGGGCGTCGATATGGTTCTCGACAAAGACAGCGCATATCCGATTAAGACATACGCCTATTTTGAAGAGAAAGAGGAAGAGCAACGACTTGATCCGCTTACGGTCATTTTGGAAACCATGTCGAAGCTCCGCGAGAATGAAATGATCTTCGTGCAATATATATCCAAGCCGACCGGCGAAAAAACGAGCGACTACAAAAAGAAGGGACAGGCGATCGTCGATAAAATGTTAGGCCGTGAGGTGAAGGTCGCTCCTAAATTGAGCATATTTGATCATCTTGTCATGTGGATCAAGAATTTTTTTCTTGTATTCATAAGCACTCCGGAATGGCCCGAGCCGCCGAAAAAATCCGACGCTCCACCCAAGACGATTGCGTCTTTGAGCTTTTCTGAAAAGGAAGTACTTGAAGGCATTGAAGGAAAAATATCCAAACTGTGCTATGAAGTGAGCGTGCGTGCAGTGTTTATCGATCGGCAGGAAACGTTTCATAAGTCCTATATAGGGGGGATCATCGGCTCATTCAAGCAATTCGGTTCCCAGCATATCAATTCGTTCAAGCCAAACAGGGATACGTCGGTAAACCCGCCGAAAGGTTTCAAGGCATGGCTGTTTCCGGCGTGGAAAAAGCATCAGGAATTTTTGAAAAAGAGGGCAATGTTCTTTGCATACCGCCAGCGGATCATGATAAAGAAGGCTCCCGTCTTTTCCATAGAAGAGTTGGCTACGCTTTACCATGTTCCGTCATCGTTGGTTACCGCGCCGAGTATGCGCCGTATCGAGGCAAAGAAAGGCGAGCCTCCGGAGAATTTGCCGATAGAATAACCAATGACTGATAACCAATAACCTAAAACCTACAACTAATAACCTATAACCGAAAACGAAAACGGATGACCGATAACGGATAACGGAATTAGAATGCATTATTATGGTGTGCGTATCGCACGAAATTGACAGGTCCCCGATCAGGTCGAGGACAGGCCCTCACCCGCCGGTATGACAATGCAAAACAGATCCTTCCGTTCGTCGGCTGACGGATACAGGATCTTGGCATTTTACCACGAGATTCCGAAATAAATTCGGAATGACAAATAGCCCTATGAGCAACAAAGAAATTTCAATTTTTGCAAAGACGAATTTTCGCAATCAAAGCGTTAATTTTGGCATCAAAATGAACGACCGCCTGCGGCATATGTACATCGTCGGGAAGAGCGGCACGGGTAAGACCACCATGATGAAAAACTTGATGATCAACGACATCAAGAACGGATTTGGTGTTGCCGTGCTCGACCCGCATGGCGAATTCGTCGAAGAGTTGCTTAAGCATGTGCCAGAAGACCGCATCAAGGATGTCATTTATGTCAATCCGGCCGATATCGAAAATCCGGTCGGATTTAATCCGCTTGAACGCGTCGGTGACGAACATGCGCACCTTGTCGCGTCGGCGGTGATGGGTGTGTTTCAAAAAATCTGGGTGGACGCATGGTCTGCGCGCATGGAATATATTTTGAACAATACCCTGTTGGCGCTTTTGGAATATCCGGGAACGACCTTACTGAGTATTATGCGCATGCTTGCGGAGAAAGAGTACCGCCTGAAGGTCGTTTCCAATTTAAAGGACCCGGTCATTAAGTCGTTCTGGGAAAACGAATTTGCAAAATATACCGACAAGTTCATGACCGAGGCCATTGCACCGTTGCAGAACAAGGTAGGGCAGTTCAGTTCCAATCCGGTCATCCGTAACATCATCGGCCAGCCGAAGTCGACCATCGACATGCGCAAGGCAATGGATGAAGGCAAGATATTGATCTGCAATCTTTCGCAGGGCCGTCTCGGCGAAGACAATTCCGCATTGCTCGGCGCCATGATCATTACCAAAATCCAGCTTGCCGCCATGAGCCGCATCGATATTCCCGAGAGCGAACGCAGGCCGTTCTTTTTGTACATCGACGAGTTTCAAAACTTTTCTACCGGTTCATTTACGAAGATCTTCGCCGAGGCGCGCAAATACGGACTTGGCTTGACGCTGGCCCACCAGTATGTCGATCAGCTTAAAAAAGAAGAAGGGCTTGCAGAGGCAATCGTCGGCAACATTGGCACCTTGGCTATGTTTCGCGTTGGCGCCATCGACGCCGTATTTTTTGAAAAGGAATTCGAACCCGAGTTTACGCCGCAAGATATGATCGGCTTGTCAAACCGGCATATTTACCTTAAATTGTTGGTTGACGGCCAGGCATCGAGACCATTTTCGGCAGAGACCTTGCCGCCGTATCCAATCCCGCAGCCGAATTACGAGGATGTCATTATTGAAAACTCCCGCAGAAATTATTCCATGCCTAAGGCGTTGGTGGATGAAATGATCGCCAAGGAATATATGGGGTCGGGTAAGACATCCATGGCAGATAAGGTTATGCGCCGTGACGAGCGGTCGTTGAGCTCGACTCTAACCCCTCGTGCGCAAGCGCCGAAGCCTTCTTTCGAGCGTAAACCCTTCGTCCGCCAGCCGGCGGATTCCTCCTCCGCTAACACTACGGCGGGCAGGCAGGACAGACCGTCGTTTGCGCGGGCATCCCAGGACGGGCCGTTGACCGATAGGCCGACGAGCGTGCGGCCATTTAGCGGAGATCGTGGCGCCAGCCCTGTGCCGCATCGCCCAGCGATGGACGATAGACTTCGCAGTATGCCGCAGGATAGGCCAAAACATGTGTTCGAGAAAAAGGCGGTCAATATTGATGACCTGAAAAAGGCAATCGAAGAATCATTACAAAAAAGAAAAGAAGCTACCCCCGAAGAACGACCAAAGCAACCACACAAGAGCGAGAAGGGGGATTTGTAATAAGTGAATCAGAAAGGTTGTCATTCCCGCGGAGGCGGGAATCCAGTATTAAATAGATTCCCGCCTCCGCGGGAATGACAGAGATTATAAACAATACATGCTTGACATCAACGACTTGGAAAAAGGAAGTTCTATCATTATGGACGGAGATCCGTTCACCGTGATCGAGATATCGCATCAGCACGTCGGACGGGGAGGTTCTTCCGTGCAGACGAAATTGAAGAATCTGCGCACCGGCCAGGTGCTGTCGCGCAACTTTAAGCCGGCCGACGAATTTGAAGAAGCCGAAGTGGAAGAATTGAAATCGAAATATCTGTATGCAAGTAAAGGCGAGTTTTGGTTTTGCGAATCGGCAAATCCGGGCAAGCGGTTCAGCTTGACCGAAGAAACTGTCGGCGATCAAAAAGATTTTCTAAAGGCGGATATGGAAGTGGTCGCCCTTATTTTTAACGAAAAGATATTCGCCGTGCGGTTGCCGGTCAAAATGGAATACCGGGTTGCGGAAGCTCCTCCGGCCATCAAGGGCAATACCGCACAAGGCGGCACTAAGGTCGTGGTCCTTGAATCAGGCGCAAAGGTGAATGTACCCATGTTCATCAACGAAAACGACATCATTCGTGTAAATACGCAGACTGGCGAGTACGCCGAGCGCGTGGAAAAAGCGTAACGATCGCATGCGCGAATCATTTTTACAGTTTCTATTCTCTTCTTCGATCGATTGGGTGCGCACCGGCGCTCTTTTTGCGGTTGCCATTGCGGTATGCGTTATGTATTACAGGCCAATGGCGGATAGACGGCGCATATTCTTGCGATTTGCATTCGGCGTCGCGGTCTTTCGATTATTGTTCGCGGGGGTGCGAACGGCATTGCAATATTATGCATGGATGCGAACCGAACTTACGCGATTTTTTCTGCCGCCACATCAAAGCGTTGCCGTTCTGTTGCACTACAGTTGGACCCATTTTTGGCTCAACGCGATCGTGTCCATCGGTGCGGCCTTGCTGTTTTTTGCGGTACTGCGCGCGTTGCGAGCGCATAATCCGCGTTATTTTGAAGAAGGCGAAGTGGAACTTGGGGCGTTGCTGGCACTTGTTGTCGGGTGGCCGCATTTTGTGGTGTTCGTGCCGGCCGTGTTTTTGTCTGTGGTCGTCATCAGCCTCATTCGTGACATTTTTTTGCGCGAAGCATATACGGCGCTCGGCCTGCCGTTTTTTATCGGGTATGCAATCGCGCTTGTATCGACCGGATACATTATTGCCGCATTAAGCCTGACAAGCATCATCATATAAACCCACCTTACCGGCGGGGGTTTACTTTTATGTCTTTTTTGGTAGGCTTCCGATAGTATGAATGGTTTAAAGCCAAAAGTATTTGTCATGATGTCGGGCGGCGTCGATTCGAGTGTCGCCGCTTTTTTGTTGCGCGAGCAGGGGACTTATGATGTGATCGGCGCGTTCATTAAAGGATATAACATGGACGGATGCCAAGACCGCGAAGCGGAAGATGCGCGGCGCGTTGCCGAACATTTGGGCATCCCGTTTTATGTCATCGATCTTGAAGAAGAATACAAACAATTCGTGGTGGAATATTTGGTCAACGGGTATCGCAACGGCATTACCCCGAACCCGGATGTGATGTGCAACAAGGAAATCAAGTTTGGCGTGTTTTTGCAAAAGGCGCTTGCGTTGGGGGCTGATTATGTGGCGACGGGGCATTATGCGCGAAGCGCAACCTATAACCTACAACCTATAACCGATAACAAAAAACAGGAAACTACTTACTCATTACAGAAAGGGATTGATGGGAATAAAGATCAGAGTTATTTTTTGTGGACGCTTACGCAGGAGCAACTGCGGCATTGTTTGTTTCCGATCGGTGCCTATGAAAAGCCGAAGATCAGGGAGATTGCGGCGGCCGCGGGACTTCCGACGGCGCAGAAAAAAGATTCCCAAGGTATTTGTTTTTTGGGGAAGATATCGTTGCGTGAATTTTTGGAACAGTATCTGCCGAAACGGAAGGGCGACATTGTTACCGTCGACGGAGTGAAGGTGGGCGAGCACGAGGGTGTGTGGTTTTATACCATCGGGCAACGGCACGGATTGCATGTCGGGGGCGGACCGGCGTATTTTGTGGTCAAAAAAGATGTCGCAAGCAATGTCATCACGGTTTCGCATGATGATCATTTGCTTGAGCAGGCATGTGCGGATATTGGCCTTGTTGAACTTAATTTCATGGGCATGTGCGCCATAGCCCCCCCGAAGTCCATTCCGGTCATGGTGCGCATCCGCTATCGCCAGCCGTTGTTTGCGGCGACATTGGTCGCCGATGGTGAGGCCTATCGGTTGCAATTCGATGAACCGCAACGGTTTGTTGCCGTGGGACAATCTGCCGTATTTTACGATGCCGATGGAGTTGTCATCGGAGGTGGGGTTATGCGTTGAGCCACAAGGGACGGTTTTAAGGGCTTATTCGGTATGGTATACTGCTGTAATATGGTCCACGATCTCCTGAATGATCCGGTAGTCGAATATACTTGCCCCATGCATCCCGATGTTTCTTCCGAGCGCGCGGGCAATTGTCCGAAGTGCGGCATGGTATTGACCGTTCGCGGGTTTGTTGACCACGCGCTGCCGGGCGAACAGGCTCCGGTGCATGATGCACATGCCGGCCATACCGCCGGTTCATTTTTGAAAAAATTCTGGATTTCGCTTGCATTGACCATTCCGATCGTATTGTATTCCGAACTCCCTGAGACGTTATTTGGGTTTTCTGTGCCTGTGTTTCGTGGCGTGCGTTATCTTGCGCCCGCGCTTGGGTCCATTGTGTTTGTTTATGCCGGGTGGATCTTTCTTGTCGGCGCCGTGCGTGAATTGCGCGCAAAGGTTCCGGGAATGATGACGCTCATTTCACTTGCGATCATTAATGCGTATGCCTATAGCGTGTATGTGTTTGCCACCGGCGATCCGCATGGTTTGTTTTGGGAGCTTGCAACATTGATCACCATCATGTTGCTTGGACATTATATAGAAATGCGTTCCATCGATACCGCGCAACGTGCGTTGCAGACGCTTGCCGCGCTGCTGCCCGATACCGCCGAGGTCGTCGCAGGAAAAGAGACCAAGACCGTGACGTTGGATGAACTGAACTTAGGCGACATGGTCGTGGTGAAGCCGGGCGGGAAAATACCGGCAGATGGAATTGTCGTCGAAGGGGAATCGCAGGTCAACGAGGCCATGATCACGGGCGAGTCGGCTCCTATTGCGAAGCGGATAGACGGCGGGGTCGTTGCAGGCACCATCAATGCAGATGGCCGGTTGGTCATACGCATTACCCAAATCGGAGGGAATACTTTTTTGGCGGGTGTCATGCGTTTGGTCGTCAAGGCGCAGATGTCAAAATCGCATATGCAGATTCTCGCCGACAGGGCCGCTTCTTATTTGACCGGAATCGCCATTACTGCCGCGTTGGCCACTGCGATTGTTTGGAGTACATTGGGCGCCGACCCTTCGTTCGTATTGGGTCGGGTCGTCGCAGTGTTGGTGGTGGCGTGTCCGCACGCACTTGGGCTTGCCGTGCCGTTGGTGGTCGCCATATCGACTTCACTTGCTTCGCGCAACGGGTTGTTTGTCAAAGATCGGCTTGCACTTGAGGCCGCGCGAACCATCGACATGGTGCTGTTTGATAAGACCGGCACATTGACCGCCGGTGCATATGGAGTCCACAAGATCATTCCGTTTGAAAAAGAAACTGTTGAGGGTGATGCGCAGGGTGTAGTGGAATCTCGTGTCGAAGAAAACATATTGCGGCTTGCCGCTTCGGTTGATACCGCTTCGGAACATCCCGTTTCCCGCGCGATCGTGGCGGAAGCGCGGCAACGCGAGATTGAACTGTTTCTGGTGACCGGCTTCGAGCGATTGCCCGGCAAGGGTGTGCGGGGTACATTGCGCGGGCTTCGTGTGGAAGTGGGCGGAGAAGCGCTTGTAGGGGCAAAGATCGTCGACCAAATGCCACAAGAAGTGCGCCAAGAAGTTGCATTGCTCGCGGGCAAAGGGCAGACCATCGTGTACGTCGTAGTGGATGACGCGCCGATCGGTGTCATTGCGCTTGCCGATGTCATCCGCCCGGAATCAAAAGAAGCGATCGAAACATTAAAGCGCCTCGGCATCAAGCCGATCATGATGACGGGTGACTCCGAGGAGGTTGCCGAGTGGGTCGCGCAAGATCTCGGCATTGAGGAATATTTTTTCCGCATATCGCCACATGAAAAAGTCGAGAAGGTTAAAAAGTATCAGGAACAGGGCTATCGCGTTGCCATGGTCGGTGACGGCATCAACGATGCGCCTGCATTGATGCAGGCGAACGTCGGGGTCGCCATCGGTGCCGGTACGAACGTGGCCATCGAATCCGCGGGGATCATTTTGGCCAAGAGCGATCCGCGCGATGTGGCAAAGATATTTGAACTGTCCCGATTGACCTATCGCAAGATGTTGCAGAACCTGTTTTGGGCGACCGGATATAATGTGATTGCCATTCCACTTGCCGCGGGCGTACTGCATTCGCAGGGGATCGTGCTTTCGCCTGCCCTTTCTGCGGCGCTCATGTCGTTGAGTACGGTGGTCGTTGCGGCTAACGCGCTGTTGTTGCGCTGGAGCGGAAAGAAACTCTCATGATAGCCATTCGAAGAAACATTTCACTTGCACGGCGCATGCATTACCGGATCGGCGGAAAGGCCCGGTATTTTTGCGAGCCGCAGAACGCGCACGATATCGTCGGTGCCGTGCGATGGGCGTTTGCGCGTCGTATCCCGTTTCTTTTTTTGGGAGCCGGTACGAACATGCTTTTTTCCGAACGGGGTTACGATGGATTGATCATGCAATATGTAAACAAGCACATTCGTAAAGAGGCGGGAGGCGTGCGCATTTCCGCCGGGACATCCATGCAGGATGCGGTCCGTTATCATTTGGCGCAGGGGCTCGACGATCTTGCATGGGCAGGCGGGTTGCCCGGTACGGTCGGCGGTGCGGTGTTTGGGAATGCGGGGTGCTTTGGCGGGGAAATGAAAGACTGCGTTGTTTCGGTGGAAAGTATTTTTTATGATCGCGCAGCGGGAATGGTAGAGCGCCGTGTTCGCAGTGCCGCAGAATGTGCGTTTGGTTACCGCGATAGCGTATTCAAGCGCAACGGCAACGAGATCATTGCGAGCGTCGTGGTGCGTGCCACGCCGGGAGACAAGCAAGCGGTTTGTGCGGAAGTGGAACGATGCATCGCATACCGTGAACGGTTTCAGCCCCTCGAATATCCGAGCGCAGGAAGCACATTCAAAAATATTCCCGTCGCATCCGTCACCCCGCAGGTGCGAAAAGAATTCGCCAGCGTGGTCAAGGTGGATCCGTTTCCTGTGATTCCCGTTGCCGCGGTGCTTGACCGGCTTGATCTGAAGGGGTCGCGCATTGGCGGCGCCGAAATATCGGAAAAGCATCCCAATTTTTTCATCAACCGAAACCGGGCCACCTTTGCCGATGTTATCGGCTTGATCAAGCTCGCCAAAAAGAAGGCTCTTGGGCGGTATGGGATCGTTTTGGAGGAGGAAATCCGCATCGTGCCGTAACCCTTTCATAAGGCCGGCCTTTTGCGATACAATACACACATATGCATATTTTGGATGAATTAAAGGAACGAGGACTGATCTATCAGGTATCCAACGAAGAAGCGCTCCGGGCGCTCGTAGACCGCAAAGGCGGGCTGTTTTACATGGGTTTCGACCCGACGGCGGCGAGCCTGCATGTGGGCAGTCTTTTGGGTATCGTATTTGCCAAGCGGCTTGAGGATGCCGGCATGGTGCCGGTGATGCTGGTGGGCGGGGCCACGGGCCTGATCGGCGACCCGAGCGGAAAGGCACAGGAGCGTACGCTTAACACAAGCGATGTTGTGGAATCGATGACTGCCGGGTTGGAAAAGCAAATCGGACAATTTAATTTCAAACATGCGCAATATGTGAACAATTACGATTGGCTCGGGCAAATGCCGCTTGTTGATTTTTTGCGCGATGCGGGAAAATATTTTACCGTCAATGAAATGCTTGCCAAGGAATCGGTAAAGAGCCGATTGGAAACGGGCATCTCGTTCACCGAGTTCAGCTACATGTTGTTGCAGGCGTATGATTTTTTGAAACTGCATGAATCGCGCGAAGTGGCATTGCAGATCGGCGGTTCCGACCAGTGGGGAAATATTACCGCGGGCATCGAGTTGGTTCGCAAGGCGTTGCACAAAGAAGTGTATGGCTTGACCATGCCGCTCGTCACAAAGGCAGACGGAAAGAAGATGGGCAAGAGCGAAGGGGGAGCTGTTTGGCTCGACGCGACATTGACCTCGCCCTATCATTTTTACCAATTTTGGTTGAATGTTGACGACGCCGATGTGGTGAAATTTTTGAAATACTATACATTTTTGACGCTTGAAGAAATTGCAGAACTGGAACGATCGTTGCAGGCCGCACCCGAGAAGCGCGAAGCACACAAGGCGCTTGCGGAAGCGGTGACGGAATTCGTGCATGGGAAAGAAGCGCTGAAGCAGGCACAGAATATTTCCGAGGCGCTGTTTGGCGGAGATATTTCGGAGATTGTGACGGACAAAAAGAAATGCGAAGCATTGTTCGTCGGGAATGTTGCCGTACAAAAGATTGATGCCGCAAGCATCAAAGATATGACCGTCGTCGATTTTCTCGCGTCGCTTGCATGGAAGACGCCGCTGTCGAAGCGACAGGCACGGGAAGATATCGAATCCGGAGCGATTGAAATAAGCGGAAAGAAAATATCCGATGTTGACGCCCTATTGAGTAACGACGATATCCTGTTTAATACATATATCATCGTGAAGCGCGGTAAGAAGAATTACCATTTTGTTGAAATTCCCGAATAAACCAAGTTTTTGTATTGTCATCCCGATGAAAATCGGGATCCAGAGTACTAAGTGTCTTTGTGGAAATATACTACCGGATTCCGGCCTCCCCGCCAGAAGTTGCTACATCGTTGCGGGCGGACGCCGGTATATGACAATCCGGTTGATTTTTACCCCAATATCCCTATAATAAAAAGGCTAATAAAAGGGCCTATAGTCTAGTGGTAGAACACGGCATTCGCATTGCTGAGACGGCGGTCCGATTCCGCCTAGGTCCACAAAAACAAAAACCATGCATTAAAATGCGTGGTCTTTGTTTTTGTGAAATATTTTGAAAATAGTCCTCGCTTAAAAAATACAATGGCGGATAGACTAATCATATGCAAACTGCTACCATGATTAAATACATGAACAAATTTTTAAAGCAAAATTTGCTGCCAATCTCAGTATTTATCACTGGGGCGTGTGTTTTGATTATTGAAGTCGTTGCCGTCCGTGTCCTTTCGCCTCACTATGGAAACACAATTTTTACTGTATCAAGTATAATAAGTGTTATACTCGCAGCTCTTAGCATAGGATATTATGTGGGCGGAAAATTTGCAGATCGTCACCCATCGTTACGGTGGTTCTTCGGGATAATTCTCGTAAGCGGTCTTCTTGTCCTTGTATTTCATTTTTTTGGTTTGATAATTCTTCCAATTTTAAGCAAAAATCTTTCACTTACAAGCGGACCACTGATCTCTTCTTTGCTGCTGTTCCTTGTTCCTGCGTTATTGCTCGGCACTTTGTCGCCCTATGCTATAAAATTACAGAGTCTTCAAGCACCAGAGCAGGGAGTGGGAAGTGTTTCGGGTAAAATATTTTTTTGGTCTACTCTGGGGAGTATCATTGGCAGTCTACTTGCGGGTTTTGTGCTTATACCTAATTTTGGCATAGACCATATTTTTATTGCCACAGGAGTTGTTCTCTTCCTTCTCGGATTTATCCCACTTACGGTATTTGGTTTTGACAAAAAACGCCTAACCCAGTCTTTGGTTGCCGTTGTCACTTTAGCCCTTATTACCATTGTTGCGGTTCAGCAAACAAAAGGCGATGTATTGTACAGCAAAGATGGTATTTACGAAAAAATCACCATCTACGATGGTATGTTTGAAAGCAGGCCGACAAGATTTTTTCAACAGGATCGGAGTGGTTCCGGTGCGATGTTTCTCGATTCGGATAACCCGGCCGATCTCGTTTATGAATACACGAAATACTATTCTCTCTACAAAGTTTTCAAGCCGGACGTACGAAATGCTTTAGTTATAGGCGGTGGCGCATATTCTATACCGAAGGCCCTTTTAGCGGAGTTGCCAAACGCGACACTCGATGTTTCAGAAATTGAACCATCGTTATTGGCATTAGCAAAAGAATATTTTGCCGTAGAAGACAATTCAAATCTATACAATTATACTGAAGATGGTCGTCGCCTGCTTTGGGATTCGAATAAAAAATATGATTTTATATTTAGCGATGCGTACCATTCTCTTTTTTCCATTCCTGCTCACTTTACAACGCAGGAATTTTTTACCATCGCAAAAGAGAAATTATCTGACGATGGATTGTTTATCGCTAATTTAATCGGAGATTTATCAAGACAAGAGCCATCTCTTATTTTTGCGGAGATAAAAACTTTTCAAAGTGTTTTTCCAAATAGTTATTTTTTTGCGGTTGAAACTCCCGGAAAAACAGATTCCCAAAATATTATTTTGGTTGGATGGAATGGTAATAAAAAAATTGATTTGAGCGCGGCTTCAATTCTGCAAAATGAGAACTCAATCATTAGCTCGCTTCGAAATAAAGTTATCAACTTGGACAGATTTAATTTGTCTCCATACCCAATTCTCACCGACAATTTTTCTCCGGTTGAGTACTTAACGTCCGAAGTTCTCCGGCGTACTTTTAAGGAAAAACCGTTTATTGATGGCAACGAAATGCTTGCCGTGATAAACCAACAACTAAGGTATGGGCCGCGCCACATGAGCGCACCCGGGCATGAAAACGTGCAGAAATTTCTAATTGCGGAGATGAAAGAACAAACCAACGAAGTAATTACACAATCGTGGGATTACAAAGGGACAGACGGTAAAATCCATAAATTATCGAATATCATAGGCCGTCTATACCCAACCCAAGAACGGCGCATTATTTTAGCGACACATTATGACAGTAAAAAACTTGCGGATAAGGATCACGTATACAAAGATCAACCAGTGCCAGGGGGCAACGACTCTGCTTCGGGTGTTGCCGTCCTTGTGGAATTAGCGCGGATACTCGGCAATTCTCATGTGATACCGAGTGTTGGCGTGGACATCGTTTTCTTTGATGGAGAAGAGGGAGATATAAATCAAGGCAGTGATTATAGCAATTGGAGACCTCTCGGTTCTACTTATTTTTCCGAACATTTGAGCGAACTTTATGGGAATAATATACCGGTATCCGCACTTGTTCTTGATATGGTGTGCGATAAAGACTTGAGAATTTACAAGGAGCAATCATCCGTGCAAAATGCCCAGTCTCAAGCGGACGCATTTTGGAGTATTGCGCAAAAAGTGGACAGCCACGTTTTTCAAGATAAGGTTGGGCAAAGTGTCCAAGATGATCACACCCCGCTCAATCGAGCTGGAATTCCGAGTTTCCTGTTGATTGATTTTGAATACCCGCCATATCATACGACTGGCGATACGCTCGATAAATGTAGTGCTAAAAGTTTAGAGACAGTAGCTCATGCCGTGTTTGACTACGCCTATTCGACTTATTAGAAATTCGCCCAGTGCCAATTTTTTAACTCGGACGGCGCGGGATTCTTCCCGCCTCCCTAATTTTTTTTTTCTTTTTCCGCCGCACCCCGAGCGGAGCGGTTAGGGATCTTTCTCAAAATGGGTTCTGACTTTTTCAAACAAACACCACAAAAACAAAAACCATGCATTTTAATGCATGGTTTTTGTTTTGTTGGGCGTTGTCGGATATACTTAGTGTATAGTTATTTTTTGAGCAGGCATGATACAACAGGCGCTTATTGAAGTGGTGAAAAACCAATTGGGTGGAGGGGTGAGTGAAGCGGAAGTCCGCGAGTTTTTGCGTAGGAGGGGAACCGATGAAGCAGAAATACGCGAGATATTTGAACTGGTATCGCCCGGAGTTACGGGCATGGCGCGTAAGGAAGTGGTTGCTGATCCCATCCCAACCCCTGAGATCGTTGCCGAGCCGACTCCGGCACCTAAACCAGCGCCAGCTCCCGGACCGATTGTTCCTGTGGTACAAGAAGCAGTCCCGGTTGCTCCTATTACAAAGCCGACGGTGCCGTCGCCTGAGCCTGCGCCTGCACGCACGGAAGCGCATGGCGTGGTCCGCCCTGTGCCACCTTTGCAGCCTACCGTTCCGTTTGCCGTTGCCAATGGAATACAGCAACCTCCGTTAGCCTCTGTTTTTAAAGCAACCGCTTCCGCTGTTGCAGAAAAACCTGTTTCCGAAATTCGCAACAAGAAAAAAATCATTACATTTACCGCCATTGCGATCGTTGGCATTGCGGTATTGGCGCTGGGTATTTGGTTTGCTTATGCCGCCTATTTCATATCGCCCGAGCGGGATATCGATCGGGCTATGTCGCGATTGCATAGCGTGGAATCGTTTACGTTCGCGAGCGAGATCGTGGTGGAAATGGCAAATGCAAAGACCGGCTTGGTCGCAACGACGGGAGCCGCAGGGCCGTTCGTGAGCATGTTTGCCGCTGATGGGCCGGCGACGCTTACATCAAATATCGTCGGTTCTTTTGACGGAACGCAAGAAGGCGATCCTCGGTTGGCCTTTACCGCCGTATCGACCATGGACAAGTGGGCCGTGGGCGAAGCGACGCTTGGATTTATTTATAACAATATCGACCGGGTCAGTTATGTAAATATAACGGCCATGCCCAGCCTTGGGTTTCTCAACTTGAGCGCATTGCAGCAACAGTGGTTCATGGTGTCGGACAAAGATGCGCATGAACAGTTTGGATCACCTACGGATCCTGCGAGTGGGCTTGTGCCGTGGCTTTCAAAGCAGGAGCGCAGTACGAGTATTGCCGCATGGAAAGAACATCGATTTTTGACCGTGCAAAGTACATTGGCAGACGAGGTCATTGACGGTGTTTCATCGCGGCACTATGTGCTTGCGTTCGATAAGGAAGCTTTTATTCGTTGGCTTGAAAAAAATGGTTCACCGGAAGCGCGAGACATGCTATCCAACGTCGCCATTGATGATTTGCACGTGTGGATCGGGAAACTTGGCGGGGCGCCACGCAAAGTGCAGATGCACATTGCGATTGATCCGCAAGACAGCGCGCGCAGTGCGAGCGTTCTGGTAACGCTTACCGGTAACAGCTTCGATAAGCCTGTGGACATTTTCCCTCCGGAAGATGCGCGATCGATCGATAGCGCTTTGCAATCGTTGTTCACGCAGATGCTTGGCGGCGATGCGCGCATCCCCGCGCCGAAGACCGCGCTGGAGCGCAACGCCCGCAGGAGTTTTGATGTCGAAGCGATCACCAACGCCATCAAGAAAAACGAAGCCGATAACGACGGCGCATTTACTTGTTCTGCCGGACCGTTGCCGACGACTGCAAAGGTTCTGGGTACGAGCGGATATGCCATCGAGTCTTGCCTTGCGCCGTGGTATCTGCGCGCATTGCCGCGGGACCCGAGCAGGGGAACGGCAACAATGAGTGGCTATTCCGTGCTTCGCGACCCAAAGACTGGAAAGATAACCGTGCGGGCGCCGTATGCGGAATTAGGGGTTAAAATCAGTGCAACTAAATAGGATGATGCGTCTACGACTGTCATCCTGAACTTGATTCAGGATCTCGCGGTTAAACGGTAAGATTCCGGCTCGGAGGCCGGAATGACAAATAAGCGAAGTTTGCATAATAATAAAACGATAGAAAAATAGATTTTAGCCATGGATAAACAAAAACTCATCACAATCGCAAAAGACCAGCTGAAGGGGGGCATCGGACAGGACCAGGTTCGTGAACTGCTCGTGTATCGGGGCGTCGAGCCGGCCGATGTGGATGCTATCATGCAGGCGGTGCTTGCGACGGGCGATGCGAAACCTGCCCAGGTTTCCGGCGAGGATGTTCTTAAAAAGGCCGATGAGGTGTTCAATGACATTGCCCAAGAGGCGCAATTGAAGCCTGAAGATGCAAAAAAGGAACGCGTGATCATTGCCCTATCTGTTTTGGTATGCATTGCATTATTGGCCATCGGATCGGTGGTGTATTATTTATATTTCTAATCATGAAACAGCGCATATTTATCGTACATGGGTGGAGCGCAGCTCCGGATCGAGAATGGTTTCCATGGCTCGCGGACCAGCTTGAGCCGTATGGCCTTGCGGTGCATATTCCTGCGATGCCCGATACGATGCGTCCAACAATCGATGAGTGGGTCGGCGCGCTCCATACGGAGATCGGTGAGTTACGGTCTACGGATATTTTAGTTGGCCATAGTATCGGGTGTCAGACTATTTTGCGCTATTTGGAATTGTACGGGGACGGCGTATCTGTGCCGGTCATTTTTGTTGCCGGCTGGTTTTCGTTGCAAGGTCTGGAAAACGCCGAAGAGGAGGATATCGCAAGGCCGTGGTTGGATACCGCGATTAATCTTGCCTTTGTGCGTGAGCGATGCCGTCCGTTGTGCGTTATCCTTTCCGACAATGACCCATATGTTGCACTTGATGAAAACAAGCGGTTATTTGAGGATCGTTTGGGCGGTTTCGTTACGGTTATGCATGACATGGGGCATTTTAGCGAAGCTGCCGGCATTTATGAACTTCCGATCGTGCGTGACAGCATCTTAAAATTCATCTTATGAATAGGCTGTTTCCGATTTGACCTTGGTAGAAATAAAATCATTGAACATCAACGGAGGGTGTCCCGAAGCTTGCGGAAGTACTTGGCGTGGACGGCATTTTTCCAATTTTTCGGATAGGGTGCAGGTTATTTCTGTCATTCCCGTCCGCCGACTGGCGGAGGGATCTATATGAACGTAGTGGATTCCCGCCTTCGCGGGAATGACAATTCTGTTGACATTTTAAGGGTCTTCAGGTATCTTTAAGTGATATGAAATTTGCAGTCATCGAAACGGGTGGAAAGCAGTACAAGGTTTCCGCCGGACAAAAGCTAAGAGTAGAAAAACTGGAGGCCGCCATTGGCGAGCAGTTCGTTTTTGATAAGGTTTTGCTTGTCGCCGACGAGCAGAAAGATGGCGCCGATGCGACCATCGGAGCTCCGTATGTGGCCAATGCGAAAGTCGAAGCGACCGTGTTGAGCAAGGATCGGGACGACAAAAAGATCGTCTTCCGCTACCACAACAAGAACCGCTATCGAAAGTTCAAGACGCATAGGCAGGATTATACCGAAGTAGAAATTGGTAAAATTTCCTAACGATAAAAATCGTCGAATGATATTCGGCGATTTTTTGTAGCTGCCATGCCATCCCTAATAAATTCATTCCGATTGCTTCCTGTGTCGCTCTCCGATGTCATCCCGTGCCTCGACACGGGATCTCGAGTTCTTTCAACAAGATTCCGGCTTCCTCCAGTTGGCGGACAGGCTTAGGCCGGAATGACAATGCGCTGAGTAATGTATTAATTAGAGACGGTATCATCCCTGCGGAGGCGGGAATCCAGTATTAAATAGATTCCCGCCTCCGCGGGAATGACAGAGCGCGGGGATGGCACAGCTCTGAAAGAAAATGTTGCTGAAAAGCGTAGTATACTGTAACTATATGACCGACCACGGGCAGTGCGCCGAAAAAACCGATGAGGAGCTGGTCACATTGACGCTCAAGGATCGTGAACTATATGCGTGTTTGATCCGTCGCTATGAAGCTCCACTTGCCCGCTATGTGTGGCGTATTTCTGGCTATTCGGATGACGACATTGCCGATATATTACAAAATGCGTTCATTAGCGCGTATCGCAATTTGAATGGGTTTGATCCATCGCTCAAGTTTTCTTCGTGGCTATACCGGATCGTGCATAACGAAACCATATCCCAGCACCGCAAGCGGCGCGCCCGACCGCAGACCGTTTCGGTCGAAGAGAATGACGATGTGTTTGAATTGCTTGCGTCCGAGGTCGATGTAGCACGGGATGCGGATCGTGCTATGACCGCAATGCGCATTCGAGCTGTGCTTGATGCCATGGATCCGAAATATCGTGAAGTGCTTGTTCTGAAATATCTTGAAGACAAGGATTATCGCGAAATATCGGACATTTTGCAGAAACCGATGGGCACTATTGCCACGCTTATCAATCGGGCGAAGAAGCAATTCAAGGGCAAGGTCGAAGACGGTCCGTTATCAACAATCCGCTAATACTATGAAAGATTTTTCCAAAAATATTTTACAAACCATAGAACGGAAAAACATACAGCCTTTGCCCCGGTGGATATTTTTTGCGCAACAGGCGGGGCTGATCGGTGCCTTTTTGCTTTCGGTACTTGTCGGAGGCATATCCGTTTCAGTCATTTTGTTTTCATTGTCCGATGCGGTTGAAACAGGCATGGGGCGCATGATGCGCATGCATCCGGGCCCGTTCCTGTTTACCTACTTGCCGTATGTTTGGGTGCTGGTCATGATCGCGTTCGGTGCCTTGGCATATGTCGAGGCGCGGCATACCAAAGCCGGGTATCGCTATCGAATGGCGACCATTGTGGGCGCAAGTTTTTTGGCTAGCATTGTGCTTGGCGGATTGTTGCATGCTGCCGGGGCTGGACGGCTGGTGGATCGACGATTTGCCGAAGTGGTCCCGCAGTATCGCGGATTGGATGCACGCAAGATGCACTTATGGATGCATCCGCAGGAAGGCGTGATTGCCGGCAGGATTGTTTCCGGCTCTGCGACCACTACGCTGACGATAGAAGATTTTACGGGAATGAGATGGATCGTCGAGACTGATGCCGTTGTCTCGCGCGGAACGATCGAGGCTGTGCCGGGTGAACGGATCCGAGTTTTTGGTTCCGTGGTTGCCCCGGGCGTATTCCACGCGACCGAGCTGTTCCCTTGGACGAAACAGGGCGCGATGATGATCCCCGAACGATTTGACGGCAGGGGGATGCTTATGCGTGAAAGAAAAATGCCGTTGCGTTCGTAGTAATCAATGAAGGCTTTGCTGCATTGCTTTTCGATCGTGCACATTGTTTTGCTCCGTAGCTTTGCCTGAAATAATCTAACGCATATCATTATGAACAAAAAAATTGCAGTAGGGGTAGCCGGGTTGGCCATTGTCGCAGGCGTCGCAGGGATTGCGGCAAACACGACCTATGCTCGCGGAGGAATGATGGGTGGCAATGTTGCGCCAACTGCGGCGGTTGCGGCACAGCGTGAGGCTATGGAAGCCCATCGTACTGCGGTGGAAGCGGCCATTCAGGCTGGTGACTATACGGCTTGGAAAGAAGCCATGAGTTTACTCCCGGGCAACGGACGCGGAGCCGACATGACAAGTGGCATTACCGAGGCCAACTTCGGGCGATTCGTCGAAATGCATAAACTGATGGGGCAGGCAGATGCCATTCGCCAGGAGCTTGGCTTGGGCGAGCAGGGAGGCGTGGGCCAGGGCATGCATGGACGCGGACAGGGCAGGGGTATGAAGGCGCAAGCGGCCATTACCCAATAAAAATAGTTGTTTAAAAAACACGACGCGCGGGCGTCGTGTTTTTTATTCTTTTCGCGCAGAACCTCGGACGCTTAGCCTGTGATGAAGCGAATTTGCTGCTTCGTATGTTTATAGGGTGTTGCAAAGGCATTGAACCATTACAAGGTATTGACAAAATATAGTATATAACATATGCTATATTCAGAAACTTTATCAACTTTAATTTATTTACGGAGGTATGCGCGATGATTTTGTACTGGCGGCTTTTGATGATGGTATTTGCGGATAGTATTAAGGCGTGCGGCATTTCAACAATTCTCGGTTGGCTCATCCATTACTTCTTTAAAGTGTCTTTTGCAGAAGGCTTTTGGTCTATCTTTGCGGTGTACGAGATAGTGTTCACTATATGCTTTATTGCGTTAGTGAAAAGGATTATCAAGGAAATATCTGAAGCCGTCGAGAGGTTAGGCCTTCCGAAAAATGTTGTTATTGAAGGCATGGTCAAGTATAAATTCTCGGCAATTCCTAATTTTCCCAAGTGGCGGGCCGAAGATTTTCTGCGAGAGCTAGAAAAAGCCCGGCATTAGCGGGTATAGCATGTTTACCTATGTTGAAGAGGCGGAGCGATCCGCCTCTTTTTTTGTGTTACAAATATGATTAGTGCATTATATGCGTCGTTCGAGTGCCTGCTCAAGCGTATCTTCGTCGGCGAATTCTATTTCGCCGCCGGTCGGGATGCCCCGGCCGAGACGGGTAAACTTTTTCGCGTATCCTTCGAGTTCGTTTTTGATGACCATGGCATTCATATCGCCGTAGGTTGTGGGGTTGGTGGCTATGATTACTTCGTCGGCTTGGCCGTCGAGCTGGTTCTTTATGACGTCTTTTAGGTGGTTCAGGCGCAATCGTTGCACGGCGTCGAGGATGCCGCCTTTGGTGAGCTCACCGATGATAAGATATCTGCCCTTGAACTTACGCGTGCGTTCGATGGATATAAGGTCTGTTTCTTTTTCAACGATCATGATCGTTTCTTTGGTCCTGTCGGGATTTTGGCAAATGTCGCACAAGGCTTCTTGGTTGGAGTGGATAAAGAAGCAGTTCGTGCAGACCTTGATAGATGCGAGATCGACGATGGCACGCGCGGTTTCATTTATTTTGCTTTTGCCTCCGCCAATCATAAAAAAAGCGAGCCGCGTCGCTTGGCGCGGGCCGATGCCGGGGAGCTTTGAAAATACGTCGATGAAGTTGCGGATCTGGTTGGGAAGCATGGGGGAGTAGCGGGTATTAGGTATACAGTATTCGGTATAAGAAGGAATAGAAATAAGCTGCCGTATTATACGGTATACGAGCTGCTGTATACCTACTGCCAATGTTAAATCGTATGCACGGTATCCACTTCGGTGAAGGAAACCTTTTCCGGGTTCCACAAAAGCGGAACATCGCCAAGTGGGCCGTTGCGGTGTTTGGTGACGATCAGGGCCGACTTGTTTTTCTCTTCGGCTGACATAAGGTCCTTTGCATCGCGGTTGAAACGGTGGATGAACATGACGATGTCGGCGTCCTGTTCCCATGAGCCGGTTTCCCGCAGGTCGGAAAGACGCGGTGTTTTATCGTCGCGGCTTTCTACGCCACGGCTCAACTGTGACAAGGCAAGCACAGGAACATTTAATTCACGCGCCAAGCCTTTGATGCCATGGCTGATCTCGGTAAATTGTTGAACGCTGTTTTCGCTGTGGCGGCTCGGTTGGATGAGCTGGACATAGTCGATGACGATCAGGTCGAGTTCGTGTTCCATTTTGAGTTTGCGCGCCATGGAGCGGATCTGCAGTACGGTCGGGGACGGCGTGTCATCGACATAGATCTTCATGCGTGATAGGCGGTCGAGCGCGGCCTGGATCATTTGGAAGTCCATTTCGTCGGTGATGCGGCCCGAGCGCAGGTTCCACAATGGAACGCCCGATTCGGTGGCGATAAGACGGTCGATTATCTGTTCTTTGGACATTTCGAGCGAGAACACTGCGATCGAAGCGCCGGCCTTTGCCGCGCCGCGCACCATGTCGAGCGTTACCGCGGTTTTACCCATGGACGGGCGCGCGCCGAGAATGATCATGTCTGATTTTTGAAACCCTGAAAGCAGCGTATCAAGCCCCTTGAAGCCCGAGCTGGTGCCCGAAAGGCCTTGCATGCCTAAGTTCTTTTCCATGCGTTCGTACGCGGCCTTGAGGTGGTCGGAAATCGGCGTAAATGCGTATGTCTTTGACTTTTGGTTGATCGCGAAGATCTTTTGCTCGATCATATCGAGCATCTCATCGGGATTTTCCTGATTTTGGAACACATCTTCGCTGATGCGTGCGGCCGTGGTCAACAATTCACGCAATACCTTTTTTTGCTTTACGATGCCCCCGTAGTGGTCCACGTGAGCGGATGAAGGAACCGAGTTGATGAGCTCGGTAAGGTAGGTCGAGCCGCCGACGGTATCTATTTGATTTCTATCTTTTAGCTTCGTCGTAACGGTCAGTACATCGATGGGCTGGTTTTTTTCGAATAGCTCAATGATCGCCTGATAGATCTTTTGATGCGCGGGGATATAAAAATCCCGGTCTTCGAGAAAATCGAGAACCTTTAATACGGCATTTTTGTCGAGCATCAACGCACCGAGGACCGACTTTTCGGCGTCAATGTCCTGTGGCGGCAGTTTTGGGTCAAGATTTCCTTTGGTGGTTCCTTTGGACATGGCAATAATACTTCCATTGTATGGCAAGGGGGGGCGGTTTTGCAATGACTTGACAAGCTTGGTTTTGGCACTTCTTGTTGCTTTGATCGTTGTTGCTTTTTGGTCTGGAATGCTATTAAATATCCCTAATGATGAGTGAATTGTATTTTAGAGTTCCCCGAAAGATCCGTTTGTTTGTGATCCTTTTGATCATGGTATTTTTTGCCTATTTTGTGGGGCGCTTTTTGCTTGCCCAAACAAAGACGGTTCCCGATGATTTCATGCAGGCGCGACAGGAGGCTTCGCTTATTGCGCATGACATTGTTGGCATGTCCAAAGATTCCGCGAAGCATATCGGCGATATTTCCGCATTGAACAATGATAAAAAATACGCCGAAGCGCTCGAATTGGTAAAGCAGGAACTTGAACGCAATCGACAGATCCGCGATAAGGCCATCGCATTGTCCGGACATCTGCAGACCATGACACTCGGTGTTTCTTCTATTGAACCAAAGACTTCGGCAGAAACGGCCTTGGGCGCGGTCAGTACGGAAGTCACCCTCATAGGGCATTTGCTTACCTATAACGACTATCTGAACCAGCTGCTGGTAATCATCAAAGGCAAGATCACCGGCGATCCGGAAGCGGTTGGTGCGGATGTATCTGCGTTGGTAAAAAAGATCAACGATGAATCGATCATGGTCAATGAATTGAATGACACATTCAATGAGCAAATGACAACATTTGACCGGGGGTTCTGACGCTTCCGCCACACAGGGACCTTGCCCCATGGTATTTGCTTTAGTATACTGAATGTATCATGGAATACTCGGAGAAGGTAAAAAATCACATGAAGAAGCATGGTATAGAACATTACCAAATGTTGTTTAACAGCATGCTTTCCGGGTTTGCCCATTGTGAAATAATTTTTGACGAGGCGGGCAAGCCTGTCGATTTTGTGTATCTTGAAGTCAACCCTTCTTTTGAATGGCTAACCGGCCTACAACAGGTTGTCGGCAGGCGGGCTACGGAGCTCGTTCCTAATATACGGAATACCAACCCCGAGTTATTTGAAACATATGCCCGGGTCTCCGATACCGGCAATCCGGAAAAAATAGAGATCTATCTGAGTCCGTTCAAGCTGTGGTTCGTCGTTTCCGTATATAGCGCCGAGCGGGGATTTTTTACCGCCGCATTCGACAATATTACCGATCGTAAAAATGTAGAGGAAAAGGATCGGACCAAGCGCCTCTTTTTTGAGAGCATGGATCAGATCAATCAATCAATGCAGGGGGCTACTGATCCTGAGCAGATATTGACCAATGTTCTCAGCAAGGTACTTTCTATTTTTGATTGTGATCGAGCGTGGCTTCTTTATCCGTGCGATCCTGAAGCGCCCTCGTATCGCATACCCATGGAAGTTACCAAGCCGGAATATGCAGGTGCCAAGGCCTTGAATATTGATGTGCCGATGGATAGTCCGGACATGGTCCAAGCCATGCGTGAAGTTTTGGCGTCTCAGAAGCCGGTGATCTACACCGTCGGTACGGAAAACCCGGTAGACAAATCTACCACAGGGCGCTTTGGTGTTCAATCTCAAATGCTTATCGCCGTCCATCCAAAATTGGACAAGCCTTGGATATTTGGCATGCACCAGTGCTCCCATCCACGGGTATGGACGGCCGACGAACAGGAACTTTTCCAGGAAATCAGCCGGCGATTGGCCGACGGGTTGACGAGCCTATTGGCATACCGCAATCTGCAGGAAAGTGAAAAAAATCTTAGCAGATCCTTGAACGAGCTAAGCAATCTTATGGATGCGATTCCTGACGTCGTATATGTATTGGATACCGAGCGCAATATCGTCAAGTGGAATCGAATGGCAGAGACCGCCAGCGGATATTCAGCGGAGGAACTTTCCCATAAATTGATATTTGAATTGCTTCCGGATCGCGACCGACCGTTGGTGATCGGCATGGTCAATGATGCGTACGTGAAAGGATATACCGAGGTTCGGTCGCATCTTGTCAAAAAAGACGGCACAACGATCCCGTATCGCTGGTCGGCTGCTCCGTTGCGCGACGCGAAGGGCAACGACATCGGGATCATCGGTACCGGGTGGAATCTAAGCAAGCAGGTTATCGCCGAGGAAAAGATGAAGCTGTATCAGCTACAGCAACGCGTTTGTTTGGATAACATTCCCGATTTGGTGTGGATGAAAAATGCGGCAGGCGAGTATCTTGAGGTCAACGAAGCATTTCTTTCGCGTGCAGGGAAACGGCGTGAGGATATCATTGGCAAGACTGATCACGATGTCTGGCCCGAAGAGTACGCCGATAAATATATGGCTGACGATAAGATCGTTATGCAGGGTCGCATGCAGAAACGAATCGAAGAGGGCATGCCGGACTCGAAAGGTAATGTTATTTTGGTAGAGACGATCAAGACGCCGACTTACAACGAAGTAGGTGAGCTGCTTGGCACTACCGGCGTTGCCCGGGATATTGCCCCCAAAATTTGCCCTTAATGAATACAAAAAACACCCCGCAGTTCAGTTTACATCGGGGTGTTTGTGTGTTTGGTTTGTGCCCCCGATAGGAATCGGACCTATATTGGGAGATTAGAAGTCTCCTGTTCTATCCATTGAACTACAGGGGCGTGCAAATGCATTTACTTTTGTGACTATTTCAGTATACTAAGAAAGCGACAAACTGCAACAGTTGTCAAACGGAGAGTAGTATAGTGGTAGTATGTATGCTTTGGGAGCATATGGTCCGGGTTCGATTCCCGGCTCTCCGACTAAGATAACCAATAACTAATAACCTATAACCAATAACAGGGGATTGGGATTGAAAAAAAATTCCAACCATGTATAATGATTGCACATCTTGAATAGGTGTATAAGCCGCGGTAGCTCAGCGGTAGAGCGTTGCCCTGAAGAGGCAAGCGTCGGGGGTTCAACTCCCTCCCGCGGCACCGAAAGGGATTTGAATAAAATAAAAGACATACTTGTGAGGAGTATGTTTTTTATTTTTATCTGGTTGGTGCCGTGGAGCGGGCAAACTGCTTTGCCCGCGTGGGGAGTTTAAGACCGCAGCGATATGCGGCCCAGCAGGGCACATCGCGAGGGGCGGCCTGCGAGCTCGCTGAGCGGCGGCGAAGCGAGACTTGTAGGCAACTCCCTCCCGCGGCACCGAAAGGGATTTGAATAAACAAAAAAGGATTCTGTGAGGGAACCCTTTTTTTGTTATAAAACGATTATTATTGACTTTTACATAATTGTGGGGTTAAATAGGTGCAGTTCTGTTTACATATTCAGTATCACGGAATCCGAAAGAGAGGAGGAATCGTCGATGCAGAGTTTATTGGATGGAGTGTGCAGGATATTGCGCGCGACTGCGCGGGGCAATCCCAGCCCCCAGCGATTGAGCAGTATCGAAATGCTTACCCGCCGTGCGATCGGACAGCGGTTGCGTAATGGTGCCGCGATCACGCCCATATCCATGTGGGCAAGCAGGACGGATGTGATACGCACGGTTATGACGGTCGAGCGTCAGGGTAAAGCGTGTATTGCGACCAACGTCGCCATCACGGTGTTTACCGGCGGCGCTTTGAGCAGCTCGCCGGCCGATACCGCGGGAAACATCAAATTTCTTTACACCGGAAACGGGAAGGCATTCAAGTTCATCCGGCATGATCCGGGGCAAAGTGCGTTTCAGGCAAGCGATTTTCATTCCGAGTGCTTTCCGTACAAGGTCCATGAACTTGAGTGCATGCAAGGCGAGTGCGGAACCTTGGCCATGGTAAAAAGTGCCGCACGGGCATCGTTTACCGCGAGCGGGCAATGCATGGTATCTGCCGGGCGCATCGAAGACCTTCGGTTGTATACCGATCGGGCCAAGCTGGTCTATGATCTGGTAACGCTGTATGAAGAAGTCATCGCACTTGACGATAGGAAGATGCGCGACCGGATCTTTCGTGCACTTTTCTGACTGACGTTTCTGTGGTACCCACGCCCGGCTGTTTATTGGCCGGGCTTTTTCTTGCTTGTTTTTTATGAACAAACGGGTTATTATAATGACCACATTGTACATGGTGCCCATAGTTCAGTGGTAGAACGTCGGTTTGTGGTACCGAAGGTCGAGGGTTCGATACCCTCTGGGCACCCCCACTATGCAAAAAACTCCGAAAGGAGTTTTTTGTTTTGTGTGGAGCATTCCGATTACTTATGCTATTCTTAAGTGTAGGCGAATATTTAATAATTAACCCATTTTTTTATGGATACATTTATTTGGACTTCGGAGTACAGCGTCGGTGTGCAGTTGGTGGATGAACAGCATCAACATTTTTTTGCCATTGCAAATAAACTGGCGTCGATTTCCCGGGAGAAAAGCCCGGATCGGGAAGCTTTGTCCAATTTGTTCGGCGAACTTGGAGATTATGCATTGTATCATTTGAGTACCGAAGAAAGTTTTTTCAGGGGATTCAACTATGAGGACACTGCGACACATGTCGCCGCGCATGATGCGTATCGTGACATGATCGCGAATCGTTTTATGAATGAAATACAAAAGCCGGACGTGGATGTGCAAAAACTTGCCGAAGAGATGGCGATGTATTCGGGGACATGGTTGCAGGAGCATATTCTTGGCATGGATAAGAAATTTACCCCTTTCTTCAACCAGCACGGTTTTAACTGACGGCGTTTTGTTTGTGGCGTATTGATATATCATGACCAATCATTCCAACACGCGGTTGCTTGATTTCCCTGAGGTGCGGCAGGGGACCGATTATACCTGTGGCGATTCCGCCATGCAGTCGGTTTTGTATTATTACGGCATTGAATTTCGTGAAGATCAGCTCATCAAGCGCCTGCACACCACGCATGACGGAACGGACCCGGAAGCGATAGCGGATTTTGCCAAGGCGGAAGGATTTTCCGTGGACATGCGCGCTATGAACATTGCGGATATCAAGGGTTACATCGATAAGAGCGTACCCGTCATCGTGGATATTCAGGCATGGTCCGGGCATCGGCATCAAAACTATAAGGGCGATTACGATGACGGGCATTATGTCGTGGTCATCGGGTATGATGACGAACAGTTTATTTTTGAAGATCCTTCGCTTATGAATCGCGGCTACCTTACCTTTGCCGAATTTCTGGAGCGTTGGCATGATGTGGGCAACGGGCCGAAGGGGCCGCACATTACGCATCGCGGCATCGCCATTTATGGCAAGCCGCCGCGGTTTCGTTCATCGACCATAAAACATATCCGCTGATCGTGTGCGGACGTTTGCGCGATATTCGTGGCGTGGTGTACACTGTATATGCGTGCGGATGCGATATTCGCAGCGCACTTTGTATTAATCGATAATTTTATCTTTTCATGGAAACTCTTGCACGATGGGAATGTCAGAAATGCGGTCATGTCTATAACGGCATGGTGCCGCCTGCGGAATGTCCGAACTGTGGCGCTTTGCGCGAGGAATTCAATAAGCTCGAGTTTGAGCCTTTGGGAAGCGTATATGTATCCGAGGAGCACATACCGCGCCATAAGAAGCGTTGGGAGTGCGATGCGTGCGGTCGCGTGGAGCTTTCCGACGAATCGCCGGCCGAATGCGCAAGTTGCGGAGCCACAAAAGAACATTTTGGCCAACTGGATGGAAATTCTGCGGAATGACCGTTGCCTTGAATATGATCGCCAAATTCGACAAAAATATCCCATGATTTGGGGTATTTTTTTGGTTTTGATTGTAGTATACTGGGCGCATACACCAATAAGAAATTACATTTTAAGAATCCTATCGTATGCAGAAATCATATACACTGAAAATGGACAAAGTCGGCATCAATGATGTCGGCGAGGTTGGAGGTAAAAACGCATCGCTTGGCGAAATGCTACAACACTTGGTTCCGCAGGGGGTAAACATCCCGGGCGGTTTTATCGTAACGGCAACAGCCTATCGCGATTTTTTGGAAGAGACCGGTTTGAAGAAGTTGATCAAGGACACATTAAAGGACCTTAATTCGAAGAATATTCCGCAACTGCAGAAAAAGTGCAAGTTCATTCGCGAGGCGATCAAAAAAGCCGAGTTTCCGGCCGATATGCGCAAGCAGATCGAAGACGCCTATCGTGAAATGGAAAAGAAATACGGCAAGAATGTAGATGTTGCCGTTCGTTCTTCGGCGACCGCCGAAGATCTTCCGGGTGCTTCGTTTGCCGGCGAGCACGAAACCTTTTTGAACATCCGTGGAGCAAAGGATGTTTCTTTTGCCGTGCGCGCCGCCATGGCGTCACTTTTTACCGATCGTGCAACCAGCTACCGCGTCGACAAGGGCTTCGACCACTTTAAGGTGGCCTTGTCCGTGGGCGTTCAAAAAATGGTCCGTTCCGATATTGGCAGCTCGGGTGTCATGTTCACGCTCGATACCGAATCCGGCTTCAAAGATGTGGTCGTGGTCAACGCTGTGTGGGGCTTGGGTGAAATGATCGTGCAGGGCGAAGTGACCCCCGATGAGTTTTTGGTATTCAAGCCGCGCTTGAAGGAGATGATGGCGGGCAAAAACGGAGGCATGGATCCGGTGATCGACAAGAAGCTTGCGCCGAAGGATGCGAAAATGGTTTATATGACCTCGACGTCCGTGGGTGCCAAGTCGACCAAGATCGTAAAAACAAGCCCGAAGGAGCGCAATTCATTTGTATTGAATGACAAGGAAGTTTTGCAGTTGGCAAAGTGGGGTGTGCTGATCGAAGATCACTACACCAAGGTACACAATCGTTGGACTCCGATGGATATGGAATGGGCGCGCGACGGCAAGACCGGTGAATTGTTCATCGTGCAGGCGCGACCGGAAACCATCCACGCGGAACGCGACCTCACCAAGGTCAAGGAATATGTGCTCGAAGAAAAGGTCACTCCGATCGTCACGGGCATTTCCGTGGGCAGCAAGATCGCGACTGGCAAGGTGCATATGATCATGAATGTAAAGAATATTACCCAGTTCAAGCAGGGCGAAGTGTTGGTGACCGACATGACCGATCCGGATTGGGAGCCTATCATGAAGATCGCTTCCGCGATCGTGACCGACAAGGGCGGGCGCACATCGCATGCGGCCATTGTGTCGCGCGAGCTCGGCATTCCGTGTATTGTCGGCAGCCTTGACGCGACTAAAAAGCTCAAGACCGGCAAGCTGGTCACCGTTGATACGGCAGGGACCGAAGGATATGTCTATGATGGCGCAAAGAAGTTTAGCGTGCGCGAGCATGACGTAAAAAAGATCCCGCAGACGAAGACAAAGATTACGATGAACATTGCGACTCCGGATACGGCGTTTGAAAAATCGTTCCTTCCGAATGGCGGCGTTGGTTTGGCACGTGAAGAATTCATCATTGCATCTTCGATTGGCATCCACCCGAACGCATTGCTGAACTACAAGAAATTGCAGGCGCAGGCAAAGAAAGGCGACAAGGTCGCCAAGAAGATCGTCGGCGAGATCGACAAAAAGACCGTCGGTTACGACGACAAGGTGCAGTTCTATATCGATAAGCTTGCTTATGGCATTGCGAAGATCGGCGCGGCATTTTATCCGAAGCAGGTCATCGTACGTTTCTCCGATTTTAAAACGAATGAATACCGTACGTTGATCGGCGGTGAGCTGTATGAACCGAAGGAGGAAAACCCGATGATCGGCTGGCGCGGGGCTTCGCGGTATTATCATCCGGATTTTGCCGATGCATTCGTGCTTGAGCTGAAGGCAATCAAAAAGGTGCGCGAGGCTATGGGCTTGGACAATGTGCATGTCATGATCCCGTTTTGCCGTACCGTCGAGGAAGGCAAAAAGAATCTTGCCATTATGGAAAAGAACGGCCTTGGCAAAAAGACCGGCATTCGCACCTATGTCATGTGCGAAATCCCGGCAAATGTCATCTTGGCAGATAAGTTTCTTGATGTGTTTGATGGCATGAGTATTGGATCGAACGATCTGACCCAGCTGACAGTGGGTATCGATCGTGACGGCAATGAAAAGATTAAATATATCACCAACGAAAAGGATGAAGCAGTAACCACACTCATCAAGGATGTGATTGCTAAGTGTATCGCCCGCAAGAAATATATCGGCATTTGCGGACAGGCACCAAGCGATTACCCGGACTTTGCCCAGTTTCTCGTAGAAGCGGGTATTGAAAGCATTTCGCTTAATCCCGACACGGTGGTAAAAACTACGATGGCTATCGCGGAGAAGGAGGCGGCACTTGCCAAGAAAGCAAAATAACTGATCGCAAAATGCCCATGTGGCATCAGGAGGAGGGCTCTTTTTATCCTCCTTCAACCACATGGGCATTTTGCTTATTGCAGGCACCGCATTGTCATTCCGGCCTCCGAGCCGGAATCCAGTACTCTATAAATAGATTCCTCCGCCGGCTGGCGGACGGGAATGACAGAAATTGATGATCGACTTTACTCAACTATTTGCTTCATTGGCGGGACTCATGGGAATTGTTATGGGTTTGGCCAATATTCCGCAAGCGTTAAAAATATATAAACGGCGCAGTGCAAAGGATGTTTCGTTGTTGACCTACAGCATCCTTTCATTCGGATATTTTGTGTTGCTACTGTACAGCGTTTTGTTGCACAACATTGCATTGATCGTTATTAACCTGTTCGGTTTTTTGGGCGTAGGGCTGGTGCTTTCCGGCATCATCCGCTATGAAAAGAAAGGAGTACGACATTGGGGGATATAAAAAAGTTCACAGCCAACAGTTCATAGTTTATGGATAAGAAGAGGGCTAAAGCCCTCTTCTTTATGGCTAATGGATTTTTGCATTGTTCTGCAAGGTGCGATAAGCTAAAATATATTTCGCTATGTCTTTAGAGAAGAAACAAAAGGTGTATATCTTGTCGATTGAAACGAGCTGTGATGAAACAGCCCTTTCTTTTGTTACGGCGAGCGGGGGTTTGGAAAAGCCGAAGTTTGAGGTACATGGCGATGTGGTCGCGTCGCAGATCAAGCTGCACCAGCCGTATGGCGGCGTAGTGCCGGGATTGGCAAAGCGCGCGCATTTGGAGAATTTGCCACTATTATTTAAAGAGATTGTTGATAAAATAGTGGTGGATTCCCGCCTCCGCGGGAATGACAAAGAGAAGGGCGGGAATGACAATGCGGGGGAGGCTGATTTTATGAATCGGGTAGATTTCATTACCGTGACCGTTGGGCCTGGTTTGGAACCTGCATTGTGGACCGGCATTGAATTTGCAAAGGAGCTTGCGGCCAAATATGGCAAGCCGCTGGTGCCCACTAATCATTTGGAGGGGCACTTATATAGTTTTTTGGTAAGTAAGGATGTGGATTCCCGCCTCCGCGGGAATGACAATGCGGGGATATTCCCCGCGATCGCGTTGATCATCAGCGGGGGTCATACCATTTTGTTGAGAATGGACGACCTGACCCATTTTAAAAAATTGGGCGAGACGGTTGACGATGCGGTGGGGGAGGCGTTCGACAAGGTTGCGCGTTTGATTGGCCTCCCGTATCCGGGCGGGCCTGAAATCGAACGCTTGGCGAAAGATGGCAACCCGATGGCGATCGATTTCCCGCGTCCGATGATCGGGCATAAAAATTATAATTTCAGTTTTTCCGGCCTGAAGACCTCTGTGCTGTATTATATCCGCGATCTGACGAAAGCGGGGAAAAGTATTCCGAAAGCGGATATTGCCGCGAGTTTTCAAAAGGCGGCGGCGGATGTACTGATCAAAAAGACGCTCCGCGCGGTAGAAGAATTCGGTGCGAAGTCCATTATGATCTCGGGCGGAGTTTCGGCCAACCGCACCTTGCGTGCTTTGTTTACGGAAGCAATCGAAAAGAAGTTCACGCTAAAGAAAGATCGACCACTGTTGATCGTGAGCGAATTTTCTACCGATAATGCGTTGATGATTGCCGTTTCGGGATATATCGACTATTTGCGTGGCAAGAAGTATAAAATTGAGGCGAATGGGGATTTGAATTTATGATGAATATGAGCGACATTCGATGTCGCTCAATTGAATTTAAGCAAGTAATGGCTAAATAATGGCAATATTTGCGTTATTGCAAGACGCAAATATTGATTGTATCGACGTTGAACGTCGATACATTGCAAGAAAGATGACAAAGGTACGTTTAACGGGTATTCTATAAGGGATTTGAGTTAGGAGCTGTCATTCCGGCCTACGAGCCGGAATCTCGTTTATGGACAATAAGATCCTGAAACGAGTTCAGGATGACAAAGAGAGGGCGTCGGTGATTAAAAGGACATGTTATCTTATTTGCGACATTTTGATTGGAAGTTGAATGGCGCGGTTGCGCTTCTTTCGTTCGCAGGGTTGCTTGAGTTGGCGAGCATAAGCTTGGATTTGTTTTGGAAGCAGCTGTTGTTTATCGGTATGGGGTTCGCGCTCATGCTGTTTGTGACCTATTTCGATTGGCGTTCGTTCGCAAACTACCGCGGGGTTATCTTCGGTGTTTATGCGGCGGCTATCGGATTATTGGCATTGACGCTGGTCATTGCCCCCGAGATCCGGGGAAACAAGGCATGGATCCCCATTGGCCCTTTTCAATTTCAGGCATCGGTGTTTGCGAACCTTGCGCTCATCGTGGTGCTGGCGAGCTTTTTCAGAAAAAGCCATCGAAGCATCGCCCGGCTTTCCACGCTTGCGAAGTCGTTCATTTATTTCGTCATTCCCGCGGCGCTTATCTATTTGCAGCCCGATCTTGGTTCCGTGTTGCTCATGTTTTCGGTGTGGTTCGGGTTCGTATTGGTGTCGGGCATTCGGTGGCGGCATTTGGTGGCGGCATTTTTGATCTTTGCGGTGATCGGTGCGTTCGGTTGGATGGTATTTCTGAAGCCGTATCAAAAAGACCGCATCGTGGGGGTATTTTTCCCGGAGCGCGATGTGTTGGGAGTGAACTACAATGTGATCCAGGCGAAGATCGCCATCGGTTCGGCCGGTCTCTTTGGGAAAGGATTCAAGCAGGGGACGCAGGTACAGCTCGGATTCCTGCCCGAAGCGCACACGGACTTTATATTTTCCGCCGTAACGGAAGAGTTTGGGTTGATCGCCGGGTTTCTGTTGATCGGCGCATTCTTTGTAATGATCATGCGCATCGTTTCCATAGGGCTTGA
>MGIT01000001.1:98184-106143 GCA_001793895.1 Candidatus Wolfebacteria bacterium RIFOXYB1_FULL_54_12 | reverse complement strand
CAATATCGGCTCGAATGTGGGGTTGGTCCCCGTTATCGGCGTACCGTTCCCATTTCTGAGCTATGGCGGTTCGCATATCCTTGCCGAGTTCATATTGCTGGGCATGGTGCAATCCATTAAGCTAAGGAAGGCATGAAATATGTAGCATGTTGCATGTGGCATGGGGCAGGGTCGGGATGGCAAAGATGACGAAATAATCAATCATATATGTTTAACATACTAATTTCATTTGGTAGGCGATTTATGTCGGCGAGTGCGCTGTTCTTTCTTGTGTTGTTGGCGCTGCTTGGCGGTGCGATGGTGGCGGACGGGCTTAAGCCGCGTGCCGAGCGATCTTCGGCTCCGTTTACCGTTGAGTTTTCCGTGCAAGCCGGCATGGGCGTGCAAGAAATAGCACGGGAACTCGAGCGTGAAGGCGTCATCCGTTCAAAGGACGCATTCCGCGTCTATAGTTTGTTGTCCGGCAAGGCGAGTTCGTTTCAGCCGGGTGTCTATACCGTCGGGCCCGAAATGCCTGCCCGCGCTATCGTGAGTCTGTTGACCGCCGGACCGCTTGAAGTGGAAGTGCTGGTCACGCCGGGCATGACCATGATCGAGGCCGAAGATATTCTTGTTGCAAATCGAGTACTTGCGGAAGGCGACCTGAGTGCGTTCCCCGTGAACACGATTCGTGCGAAATATCCGTTCCTGGGCGATGCGGAGATTCTTGAAGGGTTTTTGTTCCCGGACACCTATCGGTTTTACCCCCATTCAGACCCCGCTTTGGTAGTGGGCAAGTTTTTGGACAATTTCGAGGCCAAGGTGGGCCCCCTCTTGCGTAATCCGGAAAATAATGATACTATTCATTGGCTTATCCTCGCATCGATATTAGAGAAGGAAGTGACAAACGAAAAAGAGGCCCAAACAGTCGCCGGTATCTTGGAGAAACGGTTGGCAATTGGTATGCCATTGCAGGTCGACGCATCGATCATTTATGCGAAATGCAAACGGTTTATCAGCTGCTCCGCCTTGACCCGCGCTGATTTTCGTATTGAGTCTCCGTATAACACGTATCTTCATAAGGGGTTACCACCTACGCCAATTTCCAACCCCGGAATCGACGCGATAAGCGCAGCACGTTCACCAGTTCGTTCGAATTACCTGTATTACCTGTCAGACCCTCTGACAAAGCGGACCATATTCTCGAAAACGTTTGACGAACATAATGCGAACCGAATTAAATACCTACATTAAATAACTCATAAGGCCGTCCAACAACGGTTATTTGTTTTTTATGGCAAAACAGCTTCCAACAAAAGTTTTCTCCAAGCACCCTGGCGCGTTCATAGAGCAGCCGTACCTTGCCACCCTTCAGGCCGAGTCCTGGGATTGGTTTGTGAAAAAGGGCTTGCGGGAACTCTTCGATGAAATTTCCCCGATCAAAGATTACACCGGCAACGAGATCGAGTTGCATTTTCTTGACTATCATTTTGATGAACCGCGGTACGATGAAGAGACGACCCGCTTGAAGGGTCTGACCTACGAAGCACCATTGCGCGTCAATGTGAAACTTATCAATAAGGTATTGAATGACGAAAAAGAACAGGAAGTATACCTGGGCGATTTTCCGATCATGACCAGTCGCCACACGTTCATCATGAACGGCGTTGAGCGCGTTATGGTCTCCCAGCTCATTCGTTCCAGTGGCGTCTACTTCAGCGCGGGCATGCTGCGCGGAAAGAAATTGTTTGGCGCAAAGATCATTCCGAACCGCGGAAGCTGGTTGGAATTTGAAACCGAACTCGACGGCTTTATTGGCGTAAAGATCGATCGACATCGGAAAGCGCCGGTGACCGAACTGCTGCGCGTTTTCGCTAACCATGCGGAAACCCCTTTGACCAACGAACAGATCCTTGAGATGTTTGCGGATATCGACAAGGGTCCGGTCAAACATATCGAAGCGACATTAAAGAAGGATGCGGCAAAGACCGCCTCTGAATCCTATGTCGAAATCTACAAGCGGCTGCGCCCGGGCGATTTGGCGACCCCGGAAAACGCACAGAGCTTGATCGATTCCATGTTCCATCGTGATGACCGTTACAGCCTGTCCCGCGTGGGCCGGTTCAAGGTCAATCAGCGACTGGAGTTGAAAGGAAAAGACACCACATTGCTCGACCTCGAGGACATCGTGCACATCGTCCGCGAAATGATCCGTTTGAACAACGACAAGCATGCCGTGCCCGATGATATCGATCACTTGGGCAACCGACGCATCCGCGCCGTGGGCGAATTGTTGCAAGGCCGATTGTATGTCGGTTTTGCGCGCATGCGCCGTGCCATTCAGGACAAGATCTCGACCGCCGAGGCGGATGTGGTCTTGACCCCGGTACAGCTCATCAACGGCCGACCGTTGGTCGCCGTCATGAAGGAATTTTTGACCTCGTCCCAGTTGTCACAGTTTATGGACCAGGTAAACCCGTTGGCGGAAATAGAGCACAAGCGACGCTTGTCGCTGCTTGGACCGGGCGGTTTGACGCGTGAACACGCCGGTTTTGAAGTGCGCGACGTACACCCGTCCCACTATGGCCGCATTTGTCCTATTGAAACTCCGGAAGGTCAGTCCATCGGTTTGGTGAACCATCTCGCCAATTATTCCCGCATCAATGAATTCGGGTTCTTGGAGACGCCGTACGCGAAGGTAAAGAACGGCAAGGTCACCAGCGAGATCGAATGGATGAATGCATTGGAAGAGACCAAGTATAAGATCGCGCACGGCGGAACCCGTCTTGATGCAAATAACAAGATCGTCGACGAGGTCGTCGACGCCCGCATCAAGGGCGAACCGCGCACCTGCGATCGCGATGAAGTTGATTTTATCGATGTATCAAACGACCAGACCGTTGCCGCGGCAACCGCACTCATTCCGTTTTTGGAACATGACCCGGCGAACCGCGCGCTCATGGGAGCGAACATGCAACGGCAGGCTGTGCCGCCGGTAAAACCGCAGGCACCGTGGGTTGGAACCGGCATCGAAGATAAGATCGCTCATGATTCCGCGCGCGCCGTTGTGGCCCCGGAAGATGGTGAGATCATGGAGGTTGATTCGACCCGCATTGTGTTGAAGACCAAATCCGAGCTGAAGACCTACGAGCTCACCAAGTTCCAGCGCTCGAACAAATACACGAACATTTCCCAGCACCCGATCATCAAGAAGGGTGATAAGGTAAAGAAGGGCGATGTGCTTGCCGATGGTCCGTCCATGGATCATGGTACTTTGGCGCTTGGCCAAAACATGCTCGTGGCATTCATGTCATGGGAAGGGCGCAACTTTGAAGACGCCGTCATTTTGTCCGATCGCGTGGTAAAGAACGACATTTTCTCGTCCATACAGATCAAGGACTTCGTGTGCGATGTTCGCGACACAAAGCTTGGGCCTGAAGTTACCACCAACGACATTCCGAATGTATCGGAAGAAAAGCTAAGGAACCTCGACGAAGAAGGCATTATCCGCATCGGTGCGGAAGTGCGCGCAGGAGATATTTTGGTAGGAAAGGTTTCTCCGAAGGGCGAGACCGAACTGACCGCCGAAGAAAAATTACTCCGCGCCATCTTTGAAGAAAAGGCACGCGACGTGAAGGATACTTCATTGTCCGTACCGCACGGCGAATCGGGACGCGTCATCGGCATCAAGATCTTTTCCCGCGATCGCGGCGACAAGCTGGAACCGGGTGTCATCAAGCGCATTCAGATAGAACTCGCGGAACTCCGCAAGGTGCGCGCGGGCGACAAGCTCGCGGGGCGCCATGGAAACAAGGGTGTCATCTCGCAGATCTGTCCGACGGAAGACATGCCGTACTTGGAAGACGGAACCCCGGTGGATGTCATTTTGAACCCGTTGGGTGTTACCTCCCGCATGAACTTGGGGCAGGTACTTGAAACGCATCTTGGTCTTGCGGCACGCAAGCTTGGTTACCGCGCGGTAACGCCGGTATTTGCAAGCGCGACCGAAGAGGATATTCGCGGCGAATTGAAAAAGGCCGGCTATCCGGAAAGCGGAAAATTGGAATTGTACGACGGACGCACGGGCGAGAAATTCGAAAGCCCGGTAACGGTCGGCATCATGTATATGATCAAACTTGACCACATGGTCGAAGACAAGATCCACATGCGTGCAACCGGTCCGTACTCGTTGATCACGCAACAGCCGCTCGGCGGCAAGGCGCAGTTCGGCGGACAACGCTTCGGAGAAATGGAAGTGTGGGCCTTGGAAGGTTATGGCGCAGCCTATACCTTGCAGGAAATGCTCACCATCAAATCTGACGATGTCTTTGGCCGAGCCGCTACCTATGAAAGCATCATCCGCGGCGAAAAGATCAAGAGCCCGAACATTCCATCTGCATTCAATGTGCTGGTAAACGAGATCAAATCGCTTGGTATCTCCGTAGAAAAGGAGGAGGTCGAACCGGAAGAGGGCGATGAGCTGCATGCAACTCCTTCCAGGATTGCAGAGTAATATATCGCTAATGTTGAGTTGGTCATCCCGATCCGCCAGTCGGCGGAGAGGGATCTGTAGTTTAAAACAGATTCCTCGGCTCTGCGGAGTACCGCTCCGCTCGGAATGACAATCGTATTACTTCCTAAATTATTTCCACCCTATGAATTTCAACTCTATTAAATTGAAAGTTGCTTCGCCGGAAGATATCCTGAAGTGGTCCCACGGCGAGGTTACCAAGCCGGAAACGATCAACTATCGGACCCAGCGTCCGGAAAAGGACGGTCTGTTTTCCGAGCGCATCTTCGGACCGACCAAGGATTACGAGTGCTATTGCGGAAAATATCGCCGTGTTCGCTATAAAGGACTGACCTGTGACAAGTGCGGTGTGGAAGTGACCCACTCAAGCGTTCGTCGTGAACGCATGGGGCATATTTCGCTTGCCGCGCCGGTTGCGCATATTTGGTTTTTGAAAGTCGTCCCGTCTCGTTTGTCCCTGTTTGCCGATATTCCGGTACAGAAACTCGAGAAGGTCGTGTATTACGCGGCTTATGTCATTACCCATATCAACGACGATGCACGCAAGCGCGTGTTGAAGGAGCTCGAAGACGAGGTAAAGATGAAGAAGCGTGAGTTTGAAGACGACAAGGCAAAGGGCACACTCGTGGAAGAGCGCGCCGAGCAGATCAAAAAGCAGCTGAAGTCCCTGAAGGAAGGGCAGATTCTTGCCGAAGCGGAATATTTTGAACTGTCCCGCAAGTATGGCGATGTGCTTGAAGCGCTTTCCGGCGCCGGCGCCATCCGCCAGCTGCTGGAAAAGATCGATTTTAAAAAATTGCTCGTCAAGACCGAAAAGGAATTGGAAGAGACCGGAGATGAAGGACAAAAGCGAAAGTTGCTCATGCGCTTGCGCCTGATCCATACATTTACCCGACACCACATGCGTCCGGAGTGGATGATCATGACCCAGTTGCCGGTATTACCGCCTGAGATCCGACCGATGGTCGCGCTCGATGGAGGCCGCTATGCGACATCCGATCTGAACGATTTGTACCGCCGCGTCATCAACCGCAACAACCGCTTGAAGAAGCTCATGGAACTGCACGCGCCGGAGATCATTGTGGTCAATGAAAAGCGCATGTTGCAGGAAGCTGTTGACGCTTTGATCGACAATGCCAGCCGTGGAGGCAGCGCCGTGCAATTGTCCGCCCAAAAGCGGCCGTTGCGTTCGCTCGCCGATATCCTGAAGGGTAAGCAGGGCCGATTCCGCCAGAACCTGCTTGGAAAGCGCGTGGATTATTCCGGCCGTTCCGTTATTATCGTCGGACCCGAACTGCCGCTTAACTGTTGCGGTTTGCCGAAGAAGATGGCATTGGAACTCTTTAAGCCGTTCGTCATCAGTCGCATCATCAGCGACGGTCTTGCGCACACCATCAAAAACGCGACCCGTTTGATCGAGCAGGCTCCTGCGGAAGTGTGGGCCATTCTCGAAGAGGTCATCAAGGACAAGAAGGTGTTGCTGAACCGCGCGCCGACCTTGCATCGCTTGGGTATTCAGGCATTTAAGCCGGTGTTGCACGAAGAGCTTGCTATTAAGATTCCGCCGATGGTTTGTTCCGCATTCAACGCGGACTTCGACGGCGACCAAATGGCTGTGCACTTGCCGTTGTCCGATGAAGCACAAAAGGAAGCAACCGAGCTTATGCTCGCCAGCCGCAACATTTTGAAGCCGGCAGATGGAGCCCCTGTGGCATCCCCGTCGCTTGATATCGTATTGGGTTGTTACTATTTGACCAGCATCGTCGAAGGAGCAAAAGGCGAAGGCCGCACATTTTCTTCCACCGATGAGGCAAAGATCGCTTTTGAAGCGGGGTATGTTGCTATCAATGCGTTGGTCAAGGTGCTGATGGGCAGGGGAAACCTTGTCGAGACCAGCGTTGGCCGCATTATCTTCAACGGCGCATTGCCGGCGAACTTTGATTTTGTGAACAGCATTATGAACAAGAAGGGTTTGCAGAAGGTTGTTGCGACCGTTACCAGCGAGTATGGTATCGACAACACATGGATGATCCTCGATGCCATTAAGGATCTTGGATTTAAGTATGCAACGCTGTCCGCGATCACATGGTCCATGGCAGACTTGATCATTCCGAAAGAAAAGAAGGCGATCATCGCCCAGGCTGAAAAGGAGGTTGATGTCATTGAACAGCAATATGAAGAAGGATTTTTGACCGACGATGAGCGCCGCGAGCGCGTCGTCGAGACATGGACGGCTACCATGGATAAGGTTGCCAAGGTCACTCCGCTTGCCTTGAAGGATTCAGGTCCGGGAAACTCGGCCTACTCCATCATCGATTCCGGCGCGCGTGGATCATGGGCATCAGCCATGCAGATGATCGGTATGAAAGGTTTGGTGCAGAACCCGCAGGGCGACATCATCGAACTTCCGGTCAAGTCTTCCTTTAAGGAAGGTCTGTCCGTGTTGGAGTTCTTTATCAACTCGCATGGTGCGCGCAAAGGTTTGACCGACACCGCATTGAAGACCGCGGAAGCAGGGTACCTAACCCGCAAACTCGTCGATGCATCGCAGAACCTCATCATTCGCGAGGATGATTGCAAGACCAGTGAGGGGATTGAAATGTACCGTTCCGATGGAGATGAATACGGCTATGCCTTTGGTACCCGGTGCTTCAGCCGAACCGTGCTTGAGGATGTAAAGATCGGCAACAAGATCATCGTTCGGGCAGGCGAAAGCGTTACACGCGAAGCCTCCGAGATCATCAACAACGAGCCGAAGATCGAGGTCATCAAGGTCCGTTCGCCGCTGCGCTGCAAAACGCTCTATGGCGTTTGCTCGAAGTGCTATGGCTATGACTTGGGACGCGGTGAAATGATCAAGACCGGCGAAGCCGTCGGTATCATCGCCGCACAGTCCATCGGTGAACCGGGAACGCAGCTTACGCTCCGCACCTTCCACAAGGGAGGTATCGCGGGAGTCGACATCACCCACGGTCTGCCGCGCGTGCAGGAAATCTTCGAGTGTCGTTTGCCGAAAGGTAAGGCGATTCTTGCGGAAGGCGACGGCGTCGTAGAAGAGATCGAAGACAAAGAAGCCTTGAAAGCGATCCGATTGAAGATCATGAAGGGCAAGAAGGAGAAGGTTGTCGAATACCTCGTACCCCGCAGTATCCGATTGTTCGTGAAGGTTGGCGATGTTGTAGAACGCGGATTCCAGTTGTGCGAAGGAAGCCTCGACCTGAAGGAGTTGTTCGAATACCGCGGCATCGAAGCGGTAGAACGCTATGCAGTGAACGAGATCCAACGCATCTATGTGCCGGAAGGTAACACGATCAATAACAAGCATATTGAAATGATCGTGAAGCAGATGTTCTCGCGCGTCATGATCAAGGAATCAGGGGAAACCGATTTTGTTCCGGGAGAGGTGATCGAAAAATCACGCTTCCTCGAGATCAATCGCGAGACCCGCA
>MGIT01000001.1:61412-98170 GCA_001793895.1 Candidatus Wolfebacteria bacterium RIFOXYB1_FULL_54_12 | reverse complement strand
CCGGCGAAGGCCAAACAGCTCTTGTTGGGCATCACGCGGGTATCGCTTTCCACCGAAAGCTTCCTGTCGAGCGCATCCTTCCAGGAAACCAACCGTGTACTCGTTGCCGCCGCTACGGAGGGCAAGGAAGACCGTTTGCGTGGCTTGAAGGAAAATGTCATCATCGGTAAGCTCATTCCCGCGGGAACCGGCTACCATTTGACGGGAACCGAAGAGTTCCTCGATGAGGAAGTGCTTGAATAACTAATAACCTATAACCGTTAACGAATAACGGAGTACACAAAAGCCGTGCGCCTTGGGCGCACGGCTTTTGTGTACTCTGTCATTCCGAGCGGAGCGGTACTCCGCGTAGTCGAGGAATCTGCGACTGAATTGTCATCCCCGCTTCTGTATTGTCATACCCAACGCGGGCCCCGTATCAAGTACGGGGTAAACTCCGGCCGGTATTCAGTATTCTGTCATCCTGATCCGCCAGCCGGCGGATTCAGGATCTTATGAGTAAGTGATAAGATTCCGGCTCGTGGGCCGGAATGACGATGCGGCTTGTGTCATTCCTGTGAAAACAGGAATCTGCGTTTGGGTTGTCATCCCCCGCGGAAGCGGGGATCCACTACTTTTGCAAATGGATTTCCGCCGGAGTTTTATCCTGATCCGCCACCTGCCTGCCTGCCGGCAGGCAGGGCCGGCGGACGAAGGGCTGGAATGACAGAGAAGGACTGCGGAATCCAGCATATGGCATGGCTTTAACCTGCGCGCAGGTTGACATTGGAGGGCTTATTTAGTACATTAGAACCTATGGAACAGCAAGTAAAAAAATATGAAATCGGGTTTTTGGTAAGGGAAGAATCCGAAGTCGACGAGATCAAAAACGCGCTCGCAGCCGCCAAGGCCGAGATCGTGTCCGAAGGTCGACTGAAGAAGATTCGCTTATCCTATCCTATTAAAAAGGAGACCGTTGCCCATTTTGGTTACTACTGGTTCAACGCTGATACTCAGGCCATCAAGGAGATGGACGCAAAATTGCGTCTTAACACCAAGGTGTTGCGACATATCATTATCGCCGCACCGCTTGAGCTCAACGAAGAACGGGTAGCCGGAGTACGGGGCGACAAGACCGAAAGGACTCGAGAGCGATCAACCGTCGAAAAGCCTGTAAAGAAATCAGCCGATTTCGGAGCGGTCGATAATGCGGTGCTTGAGAAGACCTTAGAAGACATACTTAAGTAACGTCGATCTTTGTCATTCCCGCGGAGGCGGGAATCCATTATGAAAAAACTGGATTCCGGCTCAAGGCCGGAATGACACAATATTTCTATGAATCTCAACAAAGCACTCATAGCAGGTCGCTTGACCGCTGACCCCGTGTTGAAGACCACGCCGCAAGGCCAGTCTGTCGCAACGTTTTCCATTGCGACCAACAGCACATGGACCGATAAAAGCGGTGCGCGCAAAGAGGAGGTTGAATACCACAACATCGTGGTATGGGGACGCCAAGCGGAAACATCTGCGCAGTTTCTTACCAAGGGTTCGGTCGCACTCGTCGAAGGACGATTAAAGACCCGCTCATGGCAGAACCAGCAAGGCCAGACCATAAAGACCACCGAGATTATCGCCGATCGTGTCCAGTTCGGACAGCGGGCGAGCGGGGGAGGCGGCATGGCTCCGCGAGGAGGCAATGTCGACCAGCCTGCGCACGATGACTTCGGCTCGGGTCCATCTTCTCTCGAAGAGGAAGCTCTTCCGCAGATCGATATCGACGAAGAAGATATCAAACCGGAAGATTTGCCATTTTAACCGATAACCGATAACCAATAACTAATAACGGAATGCGAAATGCATTTCGGGGTGTCATTCCGGTGGCATGAGATGTGAGACGTGAGATGTGAGACATGCAACATGCAACATGTTCAATCCAGGTGTTGATACGCGTATCTACATAATAAGATCGGATACGTGTCCCACTAACCAATCAACTAACTATTTATCAAATATGATGACCAAACAGTGTTTCTTCTGTTCACAAAACTTAAAAACGATCGACTATAAAGAAGTCGATCTGCTGAAGCGCTTCATTTCGGGCCAGGCCAAGATCATCGATCCGCGCCACACCGGAACCTGCGCCAAACACCAGCGCATGATCGCGTCCGCCGTAAAGCGGTCCCGTTTCATGGCTTTGCTCCCGTTTGTAAAACGGTAAACAGAAACAAAAAATCGTCTTCGGACGGTTTTTTTGGTATACTATTTTATAAAATGAGGATTAGTACTGTCATTCCCGCGGAGGCGGGAATCCAGTCCAAATGGCATAGATTCCCGCCTCCGCGGGAATGACGCATAAATAGTATGACACTATATACGCATAAAGATTCCAATATCCGAAAAACGTGGTTTTTGTTTACGATGTTTCTTGTCGTGGTCATTGGTATTGGCTGGTTCTTTTCTTACCTCTACCAATCTTCCGCTATTTTGTATGGCGTCGTCGCATTTGCCATCTTTATGAATGTTTTTTCCTATTGGTTTTCCGATAAGATAGTCCTGTCCATGGCCCACGCGAAGCCGATAGAGAAAAAAGATCATTTTGAATTGTATACCATTGTCGAAAATCTGTGCATTACTGCAGGCTTGCCTATGCCTCGGTTATATATCGTGCACGAGGCCCAGCCAAACGCATTTGCCACCGGTCGCGATCCAAAACATGCGGTCGTTGCCGTTACACAAGGCTTGCTTGATCGGCTTGATCGTGCAGAATTGGAGGGCGTCATAGCGCACGAGCTGTCGCATGTCGGCAATCGCGATATGTTGCTTTCGACCGTGGTCGTGGTCCTTGTAGGCTTTATTTCCATCATTTCCGACATATTCATGCGCTCCGCACTATGGGGCAGTTTTTCCCGTCGTGATGATCGAGAAGGCGGGCAGGCGGGAACTGTTTTGTTCATTATTGGCATTGTTGTTGCCGTGCTTGCTCCGATCTCTGCACAGCTGATGCATTTGGCGATTTCGCGCAAGCGCGAGTTTCTTGCCGATGCTTCCGGCGCGCTGTTGACCCGTTATCCGGAAGGGCTTGCGAGCGCATTGGAAAAGATATCCAGCTCTGCAACGCCCATGAGTGTGGCGAGCGGAACCACTGCACATTTATGGCTCGATAATCCGTTCAAGGGTCCGCAAAAGACGACATGGTTGCAAAAGATGTTCATGTCCCACCCACCGGCCGAGGAGCGCATCAAGGCATTGCGGAATATGCCTATGTAATCAAAGGATTCATGCAAAAACTTACACTGGAGATTAAAAAACTTAAGACGGACATCAGGCTACTTAAGAAGCAGTTGGCACTTTCGGAGCAGGAGCGACTATCCTACCAACGGGTCGCGGAACGTGATTTTTTGACCGATGTGTATAATCGGCATGGATTCGTACGTGAAACGGAGCGGTTTTTGAACGAAATGAAAGGGGAGCGCCGGCATCCCGGCAAGCGGCGATCAGAGATCATTAAAAACGTTAGCATCGTCTTCATAGATGTAGATGATTTGAAAAAGGTAAATGACGTCTACGGCCATAAAAATGGAGATCTATACATTCAGTCCGTCGCGCGCGTACTTGCCAAGACCGTACGGGCGATCGATGTGGTTGGGCGCTGGGGTGGTGATGAATTTGCGATAGCGCTCGTCAATGCCGGGGAAGGCGAAGCTCTTTCGGTTTCGAAAAAACTGAAAGCGCGTATCAATAAAATAAAATTGGGAAAGGAAATAAAAGATTTTACTTGCAGTGCGAGCTTTGGGTTTATCGCCGTTGACGATGAGCAACGCAAGCGTGCAAACTATGACCTGTTTGACCTTATAGAAAAGGCCGATAAAGCCATGTATGAGGCAAAGATCAAGCGAGGGAAGGGGGTTATCGTTTCTTTTTCGGAAATAATGGAGTAAACTTGTCGTATATGGCCTTTTCACTATTTCGCGTCAAATATGTTCCGGTCTATACGGCATTTGATGTCAACCGCGCGTGGATCGTGCAGGAGAAATTATTGTGCAATGGCATCAAGGCAAGCATAGAAGTGGAGTCGTGCACGCAGGCCGACCTATGCGCGAGCAAAGCATCGTACAGCGTGTGTGTTCCCGGAAATAAGGCCAATAAGGCGAAGGAGCTTCTCGATAAGTAAATACAATAAAACCGCCCCCATGGACGGTTTTATTGTATTTGCTATGCTTCGTCTTGTTTTCGTTTGATCTCTGCCATTTCCGAATCTTTGCCGATCAATATCTTGTTCATTTCGGCGAGCTCTTCGTTCCGTTGGCGCATGGCCTGTTCGCGCTTTATTATCTCCGCCTCGGCTTTTTCCCTGTCTGTTACGTCGATCGAATAGAACAGAAGCAGTGTTACTTTATCGTTTTCGTCCTTGATGGGGGATATGATCCCCTCGCACCATGCGTGGTCTGAGCCTTCTTCCGTGTGTTCCATCGTTACGCGCGAGGATATGCCCATGAGACCCTTTTTGAATGCCTCCAATACTTCCGGTCGGTATTCCGGCTTGACGGTGGCGACCCAGTTCCATTTTGCGATATCATCTGTATCGTTTATGCCATGCTCCTCTCTGCCGCCCTTGTTTATGAATATAAGCTTGCCGGCGCTATCGAACACTTTAATACAAACAGGGGTCGACTCTACTATTTGCTTGTACTGGGCAAGCTCTTGCTCCGTCACGGACCTTTCCGGCAAATTGTTTGCTGTGTTGTTCATGGTGGAAAAATTAGGGTATTCCTTATTATTTTTTTTATTATACCACATTTGCCTTACGTCTACGATAGTCGTCTATTTTATTGCCAAAGCCGTCTTTTTCCCTTACAATACGGAAGTATTTTGAGCCTATGTTATTGGTTATTGGTCATAGGTTATTAGTTATTCGGAGGGTTCGCATAGTGGTCGATTGCGCTCGCTTGGAAAGCGGGTATACCGCAAGGTATCAAGAGTTCGAATCTCTTACCCTCCGCATAAAACAAACACCCGTAAAGGGTGTTTGTTTTATGCGGGTAGCTACGCCGCTTGATTTAAATGTTAGAATAATATAACATATTACCAATAGTTAATTAATTCCAACAAACCCTATGACTGCAAAAAGATTTCAGCAAATAAAATTGGTGTTCGTGGTTCTGACTGCCATGATCGTCGGGCAATCGATCGTGCTTAATGAATATCTTGTTCCACTTATCGCGCTCATCATTAGTACGCTAGTGCTTATATATTTGCGCCGGAAGGTTGTTGAAGTCGTTGCGGATGAGCGTGATCATGCCATTGGCGGCAAGGCTGCGTTTTTAAGCATACAGATATATTCGTGGATTGCGGTCGTCATCATGCTGGTATTGTTCGGTTTGCGTGCAAACAATCCTGCATATGAACCGATTGCGACGACCTTGGCCTATTCCACCTGTGCGTTGATGCTGATCTATTCGGGGGCGTTTCGCTACCTTGTCGGACCGCGCGGTAAACAGTGAATATGAAAAATCGGATCAAGGAATTGCGGGTAAAATTGAACATGACACAGGAGGAGTTGGCCCAGCGCGCTGGCGTGCGGCGGGAGACGATCGTTTTCTTGGAGCAGTGGAAATACAACCCATCGCTGCAGTTGGCCCACGATGTTGCGGTCGCGCTTGGCACGAGCGTGGATGAGTTGTTTATTTTTGAGGATAAATAAAAAAAGGCCTACGCATGCGTAGGCCTTTTGGGCAGGGAAGATGGCGAAACGAAAGCCATGTGGCTATGCATCGCAGATTTCCCTGTGTAAGCGCTCGAGGGTCCAGCCGAGAACGACCGCCCTCAAGATGAATTTGACTTCCCGCCTTGGCGAGAAGGGCACCCGGGGTGTTTCCTGGTAGCACTTCTTTACGGCGCAGATTTCATACCTCTGCGCTGCGTTGTTGTGATAGATGCGAATTTCTTTCATCGTATCATGTTCGCTGATCGCCGTAAGCGTGACCCGACCAACATCGCCCTCGCGGAGTATGATCCGCGTGCCCAATTCCCTGTGCTGTCCGTGATAGTACCGGGGGTTGAGCTGCAGCCTTCTGTGGAGCGATTTGTTCGCCATTTCGAACTGCTTCCACAGACACCGCATCGGGCCCGTGCTCATACACATTTCTGTCGTTTTAATCTTCCGTGCTTCCGTTGTGTGTATCATGGTGCCCCTCTTTCTGTATTTTTTTGTAAAAGGTGAACTGCTATCTACTATTATAGTGAACCATTCTTTTTTGTTTGTCAAGTTTTACGAAGAAAAACGTATTACTTTTTGCTATACTGCAGACATAATCATTTATTCTATCTTTATGACCACCATAGATACCATTTTGAAGAACATATCGGAATCATTGACTGGGGTTGAGTATGCATTCATCGGCTCGGTCAATTTGTATATTCAAGGGTTCGCCATTGCTCCGCGAGATATCGATATATTAACGACCCCCGAGGGGATCAAAGAGATCGATCGGCTGTTAGCGGGCTACCGGACAAAAGATATTTATTTTGATGAAACAGAGGGAAGAAATTCGTTCCGAAGTTTTTATATGATCGATGGCGTGGAAGTGGAAGTGCTTGGAAATGTAAACAATCTATATCGGGCCGTTGACGGGTTGCTGTATAAGCGGATCATTCCATTTAAGGACATGGGGTTGCCCTGCATATCGCTCGAAGATGAGCTGAGCGCATATAAGAATATGGGGAGGACCGAAAAGGCGGAAATGATCGAGAAGTTTTTGAAACAGCGGGCGTTATAGGCGCAAGCGGTATAATGTAATATTTTCTTTCCTGCGCATTGACAGAAAATATTACATTACATATACTGGAAATATAAACCTATGGCCATACATTACGGAGCATATATTAAAAAAATGCGCGAGCGGGTGGACCTTTCGCAAGATTTCGTTGCGAAGAAGATTGGTGTTTCCCGTCCGACTATCACGCAAATAGAAAAGGATGAGCGCGAATTAACGCTTGCAGAGGCGCAAGGACTCGCCGATTTGTTCGATATGCGAATAGAAGAGTTTTTGGCGAAGAAGGAGGTATCGGAACCCATCGTTGTCCTATCAAAAGCGGCGGCAAAAAAGAAAGGTGATGAGCTGGATATTCGCATCAACGTCCCACAAAAGAACCTGAAGAAATTCAAGGAGGTGCTTTTGTATGTGCTCGAGAAGGTCGGTGCAAAGCCCAACATTGGGGAAACGGCAATTTATAAACTGCTCTATTTTATCGATTTTGATTTTTATGAGAAATATGAGGAGCAGTTGATCGGGGCAACATATATCAAAAACAATTACGGTCCTACGCCCGTTGAATTCGCCAAGATCGTTGAAGATATGGAGAAGCGGGGCGAATTGGAGCGCATCAAGAGTAAGTACTTCGATTACGAACAGAAGAAGTATCTTCCCCGGCGTTCGTCCGATCTTGCCGTATTATCGGCACTCGAGACATCCCATATCGATGATGTCTTGAATCGATTGTCAGACAAGAGCGCAAAGGAATTAAGCGATTACTCGCACGGAGATGTCCCTTGGGCCATTGCAGAAGATAAAAAAGTGATCAGTTACGAGAGCGTGTTCTATCGGGATAAAAACTATTCGGTGAGAAGTTACGACGATGAACTTTGATACAGCGCATGACTTCGAGCGCGATTGTAAACGATTGGCCAAGCGGTACCGTTCACTCGAGGAAGACATTGGCGAATTAAAGAAAGTGCTCGCGTTATTTCCGATTGGAAACGGAAAGCATTTCGCGACCCTTGTTGAAACGGATATGGTCAAGATCGTCAAAGCTCGTTTGTTTTGCCGATATTTAAAAGGATCTTCACTGCGCGTTATTTATGCCTATAACGAAGAAGCAGAACACATCAATTTTATTGAGTTGTATTTTAAAGGCGACCAAGAAATGGAAGATGAAACTCGCATCAAGGCGTATTTAAAAATATAATTATATGAATTATAAAAAAGACTTTGACACATGGAACGGGCTTAAAAAATCTATTGAATGTAAACAAGGTGGGGAAGCGTATGCATATCCGCGTGAAGTGTGGTGGTGTTCTTTAGGCGTTAATCTTGGAGTGGAGATTGATGGGAAAAATGAAAATTTTGAACGCCCTGTTTTGATTATTCGAGTATATAACCCGCACTCGATGCTTGTACTTCCAATTACGAGCAAGGGGAAAGAAGATAAGTTTCATTGTAAGATAATAGTAAAGGCAAAGAACATTGAAACGGGGGAGTTGTATAATAAGCCAGTTTGGGTAAAATTGACGCAGGCGCGCGCGATTAGCAATAAGCGATTATTGAGAAAAGTTGATGTCGTCCCTGTGGCAGACTTTGATATAGTACAAAAAGCCTTTAGAGAATATTTATAAAAAAATCGGACCCCGCATTGCTGCGGGGTCCTCGGAGGCCTAAGCCCTAATATAAGTATTATAGATCTTGTGCCGCTATTGTCAATGGCATAAATCAAAACCCGCCTTTCGGATTGTAATTCCCGTCCTTCGACAAGCTCGGGATAAAACTTCGAGCGGGAATCCAGAGCCTGTGTCATTCCGGCGGAGGCCGGAATCTATAGTATTGTCATTCCCGCGCAGGCGGGAATCCAGTACACTTAACCCATGACCCAAGACGAAGCATTTGCAATTTTAAAGACCGGACGAAATGTATTTTTGACGGGGGAGCCGGGGAGTGGCAAGTCGCACATGGTCAATCGCTATGTGGCATATTTGCGGTCCTGCGGGGTGGAACCGTCCATTACGGCGTCGACAGGCATCGCGGCCACGCACATCGGCGGCATGACGATCCACTCGTGGAGCGGCATCGGGGTGCGGACCCGGTTGACCGACCACGACCTTGAATTGATGCTCGACAAGGACCGGCTGGTCAAGCGCCTTCGGGCCGCACGGGTGTTGATCATCGACGAAGTTTCCATGCTCTCGGGCGACACACTGGCGGTGGTGGAGCAGGTTTGTCGCGTCTTGCGGGACTCCGTAGAGCCCTTTGGCGGGCTTCAGGTGGTCCTGGTGGGCGACTTTTTTCAACTGCCGCCCATTATGCCAAAAGCCGACCAAGAGCGTGTAAAAACGATTTCTCTCGATGGGGAAGATCAGTGGTCACCCTTTGCATTCATGGGTACGGCGTGGGCAAAAGCGGACCCGACCATCTGCTATCTGACCGAGCAACATCGGCAGGAAGACGCAGAGTTTTTAAAGGCGCTTTCGGCCATCCGTCGCGGGGAGGTTACCGACGAGGTGAGGGAATGTTTTGCGGGCCGGCGTGTGGAGCCCGCCGTTGCGGATGACCATACCAAATTGTATACGCACAACTTCGCGGTCGATAAGCTCAATGATGCGCGGCTCGCAAAACTGCCGGGCGAGCGGCACGACTTTGCCATGAAGAGCGAAGGCGCTCCGACGATCGTGGAGGGGTTGAAGCGTGGGTGCTTGTCGCCCGAAACGCTTTCACTGAAAGTGGGCGCGAAGGTCATGTTCACCAAAAATCATATAGAAGGCAAATATGTTAATGGCACCATCGGCGAGGTGGTTGGGTTTTCGAAAGCAACGGGCAATCCCCATATAACGATGCACAACGGCAAGACCATCGAGCCCGAGCTGGGCGAGTGGAGTATTTTTGACGGCATGAAGTGCCTGGGGATGATCAAGCAGATTCCGCTTCGCCTTGCGTGGGCGATCACGGTCCACAAGAGCCAAGGCATGTCGCTCGATACCGCGATCATGGATCTTTCACAAGCGTTTGAATACGGACAGGGGTATGTCGCGTTATCACGCGTGCGTACGCTCGCGGGGTTGTATTTGTTGGGCTACAACGAACGGGCACTCGAAGTGCATCCCGATGTGTTTGCGAAGGATATCCAGTTCCGCGCCGCGTCCGAAAAGGCCCGGTATGACTTCGCCGCACTGGGCGAAGAGCAGATTGCCGATCTGCAACTGCAATTCATCGACACTATCGGCGGAGCCGTGGGCATGGGCATGCAGGCGCCTGCGCCGAAAGTTTCGACATACGACGCAACGGCCGAGCTGGTCGCGCAGAAATTGTCGGTTGCCGACATAGCAGAAAAGCGTGGCGTAACCGAAACCACGATCATCACGCATTTAGAAAAATTGGTTGCCAGTGGGACGCTCGACCCCGAGACGGATATGGAATACCTAAAGCCCGAACGCCGCAGGTTCGTGACCATGCAGGCCGCACTGGAAAAGACCTATAAAAAGAAGGGGAGTATGTTATTAACCCCCGCCCAGTCCCTCCTCGGCCCCGGCTTTACGTTTGAGGAGTTAAGGGTGGCGAGGTTGTTTTTGAGCAATCTAGACGCACCGTCATCCTGAACTTGTTTCAGGATCTCGTCGCATTGTCATCCTGAACTTGATCCGGAATCTCGTTGAGTAAGAATCCCACCTTCGCATTGTCATTCCGGCCTCCGAGCCGGAATCCAGTATTTGTGTCATTCCCGTGAAAACGGGAATCCAGTATCCCCGTATTGTCATCCCGTGCTCCGACACGGGATCCAGCCCCTGTGTCATTCCCGTGAAAACGGGAATCCATTTCAAATAAGAAAGATTTTTCATTTATAATTTCGTATAATTAAATAATCATATGGAAAAAGAAATTGTCACAAAGCTGCATAAAAACTTTGAGGAAGTTGCTCATGAAAAAGAAGGGGTTGATTTTTGGTATGCACGGGAATTGCAGGAGTTGCTTGGATATGAGGAGTGGAGAAATTTTGAAAAAGTTATTGAGAAGGCGAAAATAGCCTGTGAAAATGCGGGACAATTGGTGAACAATCATTTTGTTGACGTCAACAAAACGATACCTATGCCGAAGGGTGCAAAGAAAGAAATCGACGATGTGATGCTAACCCGCTATGCCTGTTATTTGATCGCTCAAAATGGTGATCCGCGGAAAGATGAGATTGCATTTGCGATGACCTATTTTGCGGTGCAAACCCGCAAGCAGGAGATTGTCGAGCAACGGTTGCAGGATCTGGACCGATTGCATGCCCGTGAAAAGTTGACGCTTTCAGAAAAGGAACTTTCTGGTGTGATATTTGAGCGTGGTGTAGACGGCAAAGGGTTTGCGCAAATTCGTAGCAAGGGAGACGCTGCGCTTTTTGGTGGTTATACGACAAATGAAATGAAGGGTAAGCTTGGTATACCCGCCAGCCGTCCGCTGGCTGATTTCTTGCCAGGCGTGACCATTAAAGCAAAAGATCTTGCAAATGAGATTACCAATTTTAATATCAAAAAAGACCGCGCAATACAAGGAGAGCATTCCATTACCCGAGAGCATGCGAAGAATAATAAAGATGTTCGTGAGCTATTAGCAAAGAGCGGTATTCGTCCGGAATCTTTGCCGGCGGAAGAAGATATCAAGAAGGTTGGGCGACGCGTTGCATCCGAGGGTAAAAAATTGTCGAAGACGGCAAAAAAAATGAAGAAATAATATCAATGCATAATCCATTTCCAATAATTGATGAGGATGATTTTATCGAAAGCGTAAATAGCGCGATTGAGCGAGGTGATTATGTCGACTATCTTCGGCGTGTTTTGGAAAATTACGCATGGTATAAAAGCGAATTTGCAAGGGTGTTTGCAGATGGCGACCCTGATGCCATTTATCGACTTCGTGCGGTCTATAATCTGAAGAAAGGCGTATGGCGCGAGATTGAGATGCGTGGCAAGCAAACATTCGAAGAACTTGCTATGGCTATCGTTTCTGCAATGGGGTGGGATTATGATCATATGCACGGATTTACAATTCCGGGCGTAGTAAAAGAACCAGCCGAAGGCATGAGGTTCGAAGGCGCAACAAGGATTGAATTTTTTGAATCACACTGGGAAGACGATCCATTCCCGACTTACAAATCTAATCAAATAATGATCCACCAGATTGATTATAAAAAGTATCCGACGATTGACTTCATATTCGATTTTGGGGATGGGCATGAATTTAAAATTAAATATCAAGGAATAAGAGACCGAAATGGAGAGGATAAAATATCAACTTTTCCTAAAATTGTTGACCAGCGGGGAACCGCTCCAAAACAATATTAATAACCCTGTGATTCTAATCCCTTGACAGTTTATCTATGTGTACGTTATTATGTACATATAAAAAAGTTTCGTATTGTCATTCCCGCGGGTGAGGGCCTGTCCTCGACCTGATCGGGGACGGGAATCCATTACCAATTTTAATCACATGGACAGCAAGACAACAATTTCAATTTCCGAAGCACGGAAGAAAATATTCGATATTGCTACCGAAGTGCAGGCTCCCGGTAAGCACTATACATTGACTGAAAACGGCCGACCTAAGGTGGTTATTATGTCTGTAGAAGAATTCGAGTCGTGGATGGAAACCATGGAAATCATGCGTGAGTTTCCTGACATTAAGAAAGATATTGCCCGTGCCGAGCGGGAATATAAGAGTGGTAATTATATAACCCTTGAAGATCTCTTGGAAAAAGAGGGGTATGTGTTAGCGGATAAGACATCTAAAAACTATGCAGTATCGGATCATTCTGCCAAAAAGCGTACAAAAGGACCTCGAAAAGCTTGATAAGAAGATCAGAATGCGGGTGATCATAACCTTGCAGGAATTAAGCAAAGATCCTTTTGCCGGAAAAAAGTTGCAAGGAGAACACGCAGGCCAGTGGTCGGTACGCGCTTGGCCATATCGGGTCATCTACAGAATAAACAAAGGCGAGCTCGTCGTACTTGTTATCCGCATCGCTCATCGGCAAGGAGCGTATTAAAGGTACCTGACCATATTAATGCGTGGTATACTTTAATATATGGATTATTTGCAATTTCAATCTAAAACTCCACGCGAAGAGCTTGAGCTGATTCTTTCTGGCAGGGGTGATTTCCCGATAATTCAGCAGTATCTTGAGCCACTCATTAAGAATGCGCTTCAAAAAAAGAAGTTTGGGTTTGATGATATAACCAGAGATCGTCTTTATGCGGAAATAATAGGCGATATTCCTGTTGCTGTGGAAAAGTTTCTTTCGAATAAAAATCCAGTCGATAAAAATATAAGCTTTTCGACCTATTTTACTTGGTATATTGGTCAGCGTATTAATGCTGAGCTAAAAAAGCATAGCGTATGGGAAAAAATAAGAGCCGCATTGCGCGGCTCTTGGGACTGACGGGAGCATGTTAATCTTTGCTCCCAAAAACGGATTTGAATATGGAGTAGAGGAGCGACCCACCCTCCGAATCGCTCACCTTTCGCTCGTTGCGCTCTTCCAGTTCGCCACCCGAAGCTGCGTCGTCTCTGGCGCTATGCCATGCCCGAGAAACTTCTTTGTTCGAAGAACCGGTATCTTTTGCGGCATCTTTTTCCGTGTAGCTCATTAGTCGTCACCTCCTATGTTGGTCGTTGCTACATGTTCTGGTGGTATTGTTGCAATGTCCCGTGCAACTGTCAACTTATGGAGCTGGTACATGGCCCCATTTACGGCCGAGCTGGAGGAAGTGTATAAAAAGAAGGGGAGTATGCTATTAACCCCCGCCCAGTCCCTCCTTGGGCCCGGCTTTACGTTTGAGGAGCTACGGGTGGCAAGGTTGTTTTTGAACGATAGATTGTCATCCTGAACTTGTTTCAGGATCTTATCGAGCTGTCATTCCCGTGAAAACGGGAATCCAGAGCTTCCTTGACCTGTACGCAAGCGGGGAAGGCAAATCAAAGGTACCTGACCCCTTTAGGCCCGGTTTATAAATGTGGTGGAATTTGGTAGGATTGAGTATGTTTAACCCACGAACGGATAAGCTTATAAAATTAGGAAAAATATTCCCACAGACTATTATTGAGCTGGAGGAAATTTTTGATGGTAACTCTAATATTTATATTGACTATGCTAATGTCATTCATTGGCAGGATCGTCTTGGTTGGCATATTGATTTAAAAAGATTAAAACAATTTCTCGATTCATTCGACCAGGTAAAAGAAACAAAAATATATTACGGAACATTAAATGGAGATCAAAGATCCGAGGAGTGGATACGAGCTGCAAGCGAATTGCGTTATGGTTTAAAAACGAAGCCGGTAAAGATAATGAACATTTCCATCGATGCTACGAGTATCCAATCAAATTCGCCAGCGCTATTAGAACATTTCATTAAGAAGGCTTTATTATTAAAGCTTTCTGTCGAGACTATAGAATTCCTTAATCGAAAATTATTAGATCTTAATAAACAAGGGATTTTTTATATTGAGGATAAAAAGTGTAATTTCGATGTTGAGATAGGCAGGGATATGCTTTTTGATTTTGGTAATAACCATACGAAGAGCTTTATTTTATGGAGCGGTGATAGTGATTTTGCCGATCCAGTCATCCAGCTACTTAATGACGGTAAAAAAGTATTTTTATTTGCAACTGCTCGGAGGGTTTCGGTTGAGCTCGCCAATTCGGGAGTCCCTATTTTTGATATTAAAAAGATTCGAGAATTTATCTGTTGGCCAAGAGAGATCCCCCAAGGCATTCAGGATAAAATTAAATAAGCCTTTATTAAAAGACCACATCTAACAGACGTGGTCTTTTAAGCCAAGGGGACTCCTTGCGGAGCCCCCAAGCTACAGAGTTCTTGACCTTTCGATCAATTTAAGTATAGAGCTTAAGCGTAAATAATGTCAAGAGAAGGCTCTTCAAGTGCTGGTATGTTGCCTATAGGCAACATACCAGCACTTGAAGAGTTTGTCAAGATCGTAAAAATGCCTGTCAGTTGTATAAACAGGAATATTTTTGCAGATATTGAAGTGAATGATTTGTTGGAAAACATACGCCTTTTAATGTATTATATCAGGAGGCGGAATAAAAAGAAATATATGCCACACGCTTCAGTAAAAACAATACGAGATTTGATCTATTGGGAGTATGCGAAATTAATCGCAGGGAGTGCGGTTGGGGATCGGAAAAATTATGGGTTTGTGATGCATACTTATAAGAAATTAAAGGATGAGCATATTAAGCCATCCCAAATTTTGCGTGAAAATAAGATGTTTGTGGAATCTGATAATGTATGCGCATATTGCGATAGTTTAGAAAATCTTGAATGGGAGCATATTATTCCTAAAAAGAAGATAGATTTAGATACTATCGATAATATGGTAAAGGCTTGCAAGAAATGTAATTTGGAAAAGTCAGGGAGGGATCCTTTTGAATGGTATAAGAAAGAGAAACAATACGAGGTTCCGCGTATAGTTTTGGGTAAATATTTAAAATTGATATATGGATTGCATGAGAAACGAGGAACGCTTGATAGTACCGATTTAAATAATGACGGGAAGCTGGATATTTATGATTTGGGCGTTATCGGTGATATATAGATTAAATGTGCCGGGAAAATCCATTATCCCCGCGTGATTTTTTGTTGGTTTATAAATGGGGTGGGATTTGGTAAGATATTAAGATATATAAATTGAGAGGCGAATTGAGGGAAGTTCTATTCTATGGCTAAGCAAAAAATACAAGAAATTAAACTTGATGATCTGCATCTTTGGTCAGAGAATCCACGGGATCCAATTAATGTAGATAGCACAGATCATGAGATTATTAAGAGGGCAATAGCAGGGAATCCTACAAAGTGGAATTTGCAAAATCTTATATCTGAGATGGGTAGTTATTATGATTTTAGTGAACTTCCAACTGTAGTAAATGTAGACGGAAGATTTGTTGTTTACGATGGGAATCGTAGAATTGCAGTACTAAAGTACCTACAGAGTGAAGATTTGTATGCATCTCTTGGAGGGGGGTTATTTTTTAAACTTGAACCAAACGAGTTAAGGGTACTAACTAAAATTCCTTGTAATATTTGTGATGTAAATACGGCCCTGACTAATATCGAACGAAAGCATAGTAGTAACGGCTCTTGGGGAGTTTTGGAAAGAGAGTATTTTCTCAATGTTCACAGGGGATATGCGAAAAGTGTATTCTTAAGGATCGACGAGCAGACCAGGCTTATCACAGACAATCCTTTACTTAATAAAAGATTTGTAAAGGATGAAGTTTTAACGAAAAGAAATCTTAATCAGATAGGTTTCGATGTGGATCAAGAAAAGGGTATCGTTTCTAACTACTCTGAGCAAGACGCAAAAGAAATTCTTGGGAAAGTCCCAGCACTTATAAAAGATAAAGCCGTAACAACGCGTGATAACCGCGGAGAATTGAAGAAAATTCTTTTAGAGAAATATCCTGAATTAGAAGGGAGGGTGGTTCAATTTGATGCGGCAAGAAAGAATATGGTTTTGGATATTCAAGGCGATCTTCAAGAGAAAAGGATTCGGAAAACGCCAGTAACAAAAATGTCCAATGAGTTATTTGGTCGGGCGCTTATGCTGAAACCAGGTAAGGTTAATGATTTATACCGCGCATTGGTGGATATTGATACGAGAACCAAAGAGGATGACGCCGTTCTTCCGTTTATCGGGATGGCACTTCGCTTATTGATTGAAGTTGCTGCAAGGATGTATTATCAAGGCGCGGTGGAGGATGATCAGGTTGCGTCAAAATTTTTAAAAGAAGCTAAAAATAATTTAAATCAGACCGATAAAAATAGCTTATCACTAACAAATGATTGGCTTTCAGACAGGATGAATTTAAATGCTATTTTGCAAAAATATGCTCATGGAAATATTGAATATACAAGGGAGGGTATTTTGGCCACATCTAAAATAGTTGCGGATATTTTAGATCATTATTTTAAAAAATAATCATGGCCTTCTATTCCCCTTTAAGATATCCTGGTGGTAAAAACAAATTGGCAAAATTTGTTACTTTAGTTTGTGAAACCAACAATATTAGTGGGCATTATGTTGAACCATATGCGGGAGGGGCGGGTGTGGCTTTGTTTTTGTTATTAGAGGGGCATGTTTCAAAAATTACGATTAATGATTTTGATCTCTCTATTTACGCGTTTTGGTATGCAATATTAGAGCATACGGATGAATTTTGCGATCTGATTGAGAAAACTGAAGTTAGTGTTAAAAATTGGAAGAAGCTCAAGCAGGTTCAAAGGAATAAAAAAGATGCTTCGCTTTTGGATCTTGGATTCTCAACCTTTTTTCTTAATCGGACAAATCGATCTGGCATTCTTGATGGGGGGATAATTGGAGGTCTATATCAAAAAGGATATTATAAAATGGATTGTCGATTTAATAAGACAAGCCTTATTGAGCGAATTCGAAAGATCGCAGCACATAAGGAGAAAATAAATCTCCGCCATCTCGATGCGCTTGAGTTAATCAAAGAAATTCAGAAAGTATCTAAAAATTCTTCAACTATTTTTTATTTTGATCCCCCATATTACTTAAAAGGGGAATCTTTGTATATGAATGCTTATGAGTATGGTGACCATGAGGCTGTTAGTAATGCGATTAAGAAAATAAAAAATATTAATTGGATAGTTTCCTATGATAATGTTTCAGAAATAAATAATTTATACAGCGGTTGTAAGAAAATTGAATATTCATTTTTTCATACAGCTCGCGAGGCAAAAATAGGGAAGGAGGTATTATTTTTTAGTAGGGGGTTAAAGGTTCCAAATATTCTTGAGCCGACAAAGGTTCAGTTATAAACCCCCGCATTTCTGTGGGATTTTTTGTTTGTTTCAAAATGGGGTGGGATTTGGTAAGCTTAAGAAAGATGTTGCAATTAGAGAGGGGTAATAATTAATAAAATATTTTTATGTATGGATATTCACAATAATTTTTTAAAAGCAATTGCGGAATTAAAATTTGTGAAGCTACGGTTCAATTCACAAGAAAAGGGGATTATTGAAAGAGAATGTATTCCTTTTGATTTTGGGCCATCAAGAAGAAACCTATCAATAAATCCTGACAGATATCATTTCTATGACCTTGATAGCCCCGAGGGAACTCATAATTTATCTATTTTACCAGATCAGATAATTTCCCTTGAAGTTCTTGAGCAAAAATTTGAACCTGCTGATTATATTACATGGGACCCTCCTTATGATTGGTTTATTCCACGCGATTGGGGTAAATTTTCCTGAATAAATATGTATCAGGCTACTCAAATTTGTTTTCTAAATAGTAAGTAATTGTTAGAGTACTCAAAGTGCTAATTAATGGAAACCAACCAGACCCCCCCGCATCCCTGCGGGATTTTTGGTTGGTTTCTTAATGGGGTGGAATTTGGTAAGATTATAAAACTTAAGTTGAGAATGCGGGGTTAATTAACAAATTTCATGATAGGAAAAATTAATAAAAATGAAGGTTTAATTTCTCTAATGGGACTGGTTGTGGCAATTGTTTCTTATTTTTTCTCGGATTCGAAAATATTAGCAATTATTATTATTGGATTGACCTTGCTTATAGCATGGGTTCTTTCTCAGTATGAGAATAAAATGCCAAAAGATTTTCATGATGTGCAAAAAATTGCTAAAATCCTTTTTATCGATGATAAAGATTGTCAGATTGTAACAAATTTGCGTCGGAATAATTTTGAAGTTCGAAAAATCGATGATGTATTATCTCTTCAAAAGAATGATGATGTGCAGTGGGCTAATATAATTTTTGTTGACTATAAAGATATTGGTAAAAAGCTTTTTGGCAAAAAGGAGGGGCTTGGCCTTATTAATGAGTTAAAGCGCGTTTATAAAAATAAAAAACGCTATATTATTTACTCATCTGTGCAGGATTTCGATGGATTAGTCGGGTTTCCTTATATAGAAAAAATGGGTCATATGATGAATTTATCTCATTGATTTCTAAGGAAGTTGCTAAATTGTGATTTATCTAAGGATTACAAATAAAAATAATGATATTTTAGTAAATACATTCCCTGCTGATTTTATTACCCCTGATCAGGAAAATGAAAATAGAAATAAGACTCGTTACAATCGTAGAAATGTTGAATTTGGAACTTTAGAAGTTTTGATAGCGGATGAGGAGAGGATTACAAACAGTAATAAAGTTTTTAATACTTTCATTTCTGTCATCGAAATAGTATTGAAGGATTTTGTAGCGCAAACATCGCATAAAGTTAAAGAAATGACGGATGATTACTTGCATAATATAATTAAGATTCATGGAAATCAAAAAAGCATCGTAGAAAGATGTATTTTAGGAGCTGAAGGACGCGAGAATTACGGTGAATTTATTCAGTCGGTAAAGAAAAATATACAAGAGAACCCTGATGATTTTGCGGAAGATATTTGCGCACTTTCAAAAGAGATTCGTTTAGTAGATTATCATATCGGTGGATATAATTTACTTCGCGATACTACCTCAATACTTGCTATTACAGATAATCATAATCTCAGGAATTTTTTACTTGGTCTCTCTCATTTGTTTTTTGATTTACTAAAGAAAAAAGGCGTAACATTTAGCTTATATAATGTGGGTGAAAATTTCCAATGTTCTTTTGAGTATGAAACATTTAATATCGCGATGCATAGCTTTCTCGAGAATATAGTTAAGTATTCAAAACCATATTCTAAGGTTGCGGTATATACGAGAAATGAAACCGGTGAATTGATTTTTGAAATGGAAAGCATACGTATTGAAAAGGACGAAGTTAATAAAATTTTTGATAGGGGGTTTTCTGGCCGCTGCGTCCCTGAAGATTTGCGCGGGAGTGGTATAGGTATGTATCAGTTAAAAAAAGCATTAGATAGGAGTGGGATTTCAGCTCAGGTTTTCCCTGATCTTTCGCAAAATTCTGAAGCAGATGGAATCAAATATGCGAAAAATACTTTTACCTTTCATTTTCCGAAGTATTCAATTGGAATGTATCGCACAAAGTTAGTGTAGATAACCATTATATTCAGGAAGTGAATGTATTAAATTAAATATCTATAAAATATGGGATTTTTGGTTGGTTTATAAATAAGGTGGAATTTGGTAAGCTATAGTAAGCTTTTATTTTTTGCAAAATATGCCCTTATCCTGGAATGAAATAAAATCGCGAGCGGTCGAGTTTTCTAAAGAATGGGAAAATGAAAAATCGGAAGACGCAGAAGCTAAGTCTTTTTGGGACGGCTTTTTTAATGTGTTTGGTCTAACGCGGAGGCGTTTGGCTAATTTTGAGTTTGAAGTAAAGAAATATGGTGGAAATAGCGGATTTATTGATCTTTTTTGGCCGGGTATGTTGATAGTTGAGCATAAGTCGCGTGGTCGTAGCTTAGAAAAGGCTTACGCGCAAGCAATGGATTATTTCCCGGGTATTTCTGAAAGGGATCTGCCAAAATATATCCTCGTTTCTGATTTTGAAAAATTTAAACTATACGATATTGAGGAGGGTACAGAAACGGAGTTTTCTCTAAAAGAGCTTTCTAAAAAAGTTGGCCTACTCGGATTTTTAGCCGGATATAAGAAGCAAGAATATAAAGAGGGAGATGAGGTGAATATCAAAGCCGCGGAGTTAATGGGTCGCCTATATGATGCGATCGCAGAAGCGGGTTATGTTGGGCATGAGCTTAATGTTCTGCTTGTGAGGATATTGTTTTGTTTATTTGCAGAAGACGCCGCTATTTTTAACGGGCATCAATTTCGTAGATATATTGAAACAAGAACCGGTACCGATGGGAGTGATTTAGGAATGCATTTAGGAATGTTGTTTCAGGTCTTTAATACGCCAAGAGAAAAACGCTCCACAACATTAGATGAAGAGTTGGCACAATTTGAATATGTAAATGGAGGATTGTTTGAAGAAAATATTACTATTCCTTCGTTTAATTCCAGCATGCGTAATAGATTGCTCGAGGCATGTGCTTTTAATTGGTCCGCAATTTCCCCGGCAATTTTCGGGTCCTTATTTCAGGCTGTTATAGACAAAGAAGCGCGTCGACATCTTGGTGCGCACTATACCTCCGAGAAGAATATTTTAAAACTAATAAAGCCACTTTTCCTCGATGAATTACAGGATGAGCTGGATGCATGCGGTAAAAACGATAAAAATCTGGCTTTATTTCAGGAGAAATTATCAAAGCTTAAATTTCTTGATCCTGCTTGTGGTTGCGGGAACTTTTTGATTATTGCTTATCGTGAGTTGAGGCTTTTGGAGCTTGAGGTATTAAAGCGGCGTCTTAAATCCGCAAATCAGATGTCTTTAGATCTGAAGTCATATATAAAAGTAAAGCCCGAGCAATTTTATGGGATTGAAATTGATGATTTTCCTGCCCGCATAGCGCAAACGGCCATGTGGTTGATGGACCATCAGATGAATGAATTAGTCGGACAGAAGTTCGGTGTAAATATCCCTGATTTACCTCTGGTTAAAGGCGCTCATATTTATACGGGTAATGCTTTGGAAAAGAATTGGGAAGAGGTTGTTTCGAAAAATGAGTTGGCATATATTCTTGGAAATCCTCCTTTTGTTGGCTCAAAAATGATGAGCGTAGATCAACGCCATGATTTAGAATTAGCCTTTGGCAAAGTAAAGGGAATTGGCGTCTTAGATTATGTAACTGCTTGGTATGCTAAAGCGGCCGCATACATTAGCGGCTCAAAAATAAGGTGCGCTTTTGTTTCCACTAATTCTATTACTCAAGGCGAGCAAGTTGGAATTTTATGGGGAGAGTTATTGAAACGCGGGATTAAAATTCATTTCGCACATAAAACCTTTAGATGGAGTAACGAGGCGCGGGGCAAGGCTGCTGTCTACTGTGTAATCATCGGTTTTGGTGATTTTAATATAGAAAAGAAAAAGCTTTACGAGTATGAGAGCGTGAAAGGGGAGGCGCATGAGATTAGCGTAAAAAATATTAATCCGTATTTAGTTCCAGGCGACGATGTTGTAATAGGATCGCGGCAAAAGCCACTTAATAAAGTTCCTGAAATGAGTTTTGGTAGCATGCCAAATGATGGTGGCAATCTGATTCTAAATGAAGAAGAGCGGGATGATTTAATTAGGCAAGAATCTTTGGTAAAGAAATTCATTAGGCCATTGATTGGTGCTCAAGGATTTTTGAATGGAGGAAAACGGTATTGCCTTTGGCTTGCTGGTTCTGATCCCAAGGAATTAAAAAGCATGCCAGAAGTGATGCGGCGTATTCAAGCCGTGAGAGATTTTCGTTTAAAAAGCAAAAGGCCAGCCACGATTAAATTAGCTGACAAGCCCGCATTATTTGGCGAGAATCATCAGCCGAGCTCAAATTATGTTTTAATCCCACGTGTTTCTTCAGAAAATCGTAAGTATATTCCGATGGGATTTTTTGGTAAAGAAAGTATTGTTGGCGATACATGTATGAGTATACCAAATGCAACCCTTTATCATTTTGGGGTGCTTGAGAGTGAAATGCATATGACATGGGTTGGCTATGTTTGCGGACGCTTGAAGAGCGATTATCGGTATTCTAAGGATATTGTATACAATAATTTCCCTTGGCCAGAAAGCCCAAGTAGTGAGAAAATAAAAGCTGTTGAAAAATCAGCACAAGATGTTTTGGATGTGCGTGCAAAATACCTAAATAATTCGTTGGCTGATTTATACGATTCCCTCACAATGCCTGCCGATTTAGTAAAGGCGCATAAAAATTTAGATAAGGCAGTGGACTTAGCCTATGGCAAACGTGCTCTTGGTTCTTCTGCTGAGCGAATGAATTTCTTGTTTGAATTGTATGGTAAATATGTAAATAAATAGAATTAAATGGTTCGATACCTTTAATTCCATCCTATAATCACCCCATGCTCCTCAAACCCCTCATACAATTGATTATTGCAATTGCAATAGCCGAACTCGCGGGGATCATTGGGTCGTTTTTTACTGTGGGTGCTATAGATACTTGGTATACGGGGATCGTTAAACCTGCGTGGAACCCGCCCTCTTGGTTGTTTGGGCCGGTGTGGGTGACACTGTATGCGATGATGGGGGTTGCGGTTTGGTTGGTGTGGAGGCGACGAGATTCCGGCTCAAAGGCCGGAATGACATGGCGATTGGCGTTGGCGATGTTTGGGATACAGTTGGTTTTGAATGCCTTGTGGTCAATCATCTTCTTTGGCTTGCACAGCCCGGGATGGGCTTTTGTAGAGATCGTTTTGTTGTGGGCCGCCATCGTTGGTACGATCGGCGTGTTTTGGCGTATCTCGAAGCCTGCGGCGTTGCTGTTGGTCCCTTACATTTTATGGGTCAGCTTTGCGGGGTATTTGAACTACACCATCTGGGACCTGAACAAGATCGGCGAGCGAATGGTATTTTGCACTGCCGACGCCATGCAATGCCCAGACGGAACATTCGTAGCCCGCACCGGCCCAAACTGCGAGTTCCAATGCCCTTAAATTTTTTTCCCATTTTTCTCACCTAACCCATCTAATCTAATTCATCCAACCCACCCAACCAACCCATTCAACCTTACCCCACAAAAACGCTTAATAATATTGCTATAGCAATATTATTAAGCGTTTTCTATAATGAATATAATACACATGCGCATGAAGTATGAAATATGAAAAAAAGGGTTGATGGCAAACAAAGGCGAATCAGTGGGGCTTCGAGAAGAGATAAGGCCAAGGATCTGACGGGGAAGATTCTTCGTTTTTTGCTGATTAGTGGAGGCATCGCTATCGCGATGACCTCGCCGTATTTTGTTACCAAAGTCGTCTACCCTGCGCTTGGGAAGTTGTTGTCCGGGGATGATTCGCTTAGCGATCCTGAGAAGAAGGCTCAGCTGCGCAATACATTTTATTATCTGCAAAGTAAGGGGTTTATTGAATTTGAGGATAGGAACGGGCAGGTGTTCATTGCATTGACCGGGGAGGGTAAGCGGATGGCCGGTAAGTATCAGATCAACGACCTGAAGATCAGGAAAGATAAGAAGTGGGATAAAAAGTGGCGCATATTGATCTTTGATATCGCCGAAAAGCATAAGATCAAGCGGGAGGCGTTGCGGGGCAAATTAAGAGAGTTGGGATTTTATCAGTTGCAGAAAAGCGTGTGGGTGTATCCGTATGATTTCGAGCGAGAGGCCGTGCTTCTGCGGGAGTTTTTTGGGCTTGCTGTGAAAGAAATGACGATCATCGCGGAGGCGAAGATTGAGGAGGATGACAACCTTCGGAAATTTTTTGATGTTGCATAATATTTATAGCGTATGAAAGGAAGGAATTAAAAACGCTTAATAATATTGCTATAGCAATATTATTAAGCGTTTTTAGAACTTCTCACATGCCTCGCTGAGGGGGCGTGAGACCGAGGGATGGAGTTGTCTTTGTAGTCTGCTTGCCCGTGCAGGAATGTATGGAATATAGGTGGTTGAATTGCCGTGTATATCGTTGCGAACATTCTGGCTGTTATTTTGATTAAAGTTGCGGTGCGATTTGTGTGGTGTATGTGATATACTTGATGCAGTTGGCCGTGGGATGCTGGTTGGCAGATGGGGTAGGGGTTATGGTTTGGGAATTTTAAAATAACAGATTCGTTATGGTGTTATTTGGGCAAGAAATGATCAATGTTCCTTTAGTTGGTTCCGCTCCGTGCGGGGCGCCGCTTTTTGCGGAAGAGAATGTTGAGAAAATGATACCCGTGGCAAAGGAGAAGCTGCAGGGAGGTTTGCAGTATTTCATATTGCGCGCAACCGGGGATTCCATGAATGCGGCGGGGATCAACGATGGTGATCTTATTTTGTGCAAGCAAAAGCTGACGGCGCGGGAGAACGATCTGGTCGTCGCGCTGATCGATGACGAAGCGACGGTCAAAGAGTTCCATCGGGAGGGAAATAAAATTGTGCTTAAACCGCGCTCGACAAATCCGGAGCATCAGCCGCGCTATCTTACCGAGGGAGTGCAGATACAGGGGATCGTGCAGGAGGTTGTTCGTCCACTTGAGAACTAATGGATGGTGTGAAGTATAAGGTATGGGGTATAGGAGGGGAGAAGAGGTATAAGGTATACGGGTATACAGTATAGGGTATGGGGAGGGGGAAAAGAGAAAAGAGATAAGAGGAGGGGAGAGCTGTCATCCTGAACTTGATTCAGGATCTTGTGATAAAACAATAAGATTCCGAAACAAGTTCGGAATGGCAGATAGTCGAGGCCGAGTCCTTACTCGCGGGAATGACCCTCCTTCACTAAAGCTACGGGCGGGCGAAGCAATGTGCGGAGGGGGATATAAAGTATACAGTATAAAGTATACAGTATAGGGTATGGGGTATAGGAGGGGAATTTCTAATTATTAATTTCTAATCTCTAATTAAAATGCTGGATTCCCGCCTGCGCGGGAATGACAATGCGCGTGGGGCAGAATGCTGGATTCCCGCCCACGTAAAGAAAGTTGCTACTTTCCACGTGGCATGCTTCGCGGGAATGACAGAATGGGAAGCGGGAATGACAATACTGCGGGGGTATTGGTGTATTGACATTGTATATACATTGTATATACTACTGATATGACTACTTTAACCGTGCGGATCGATGAAAAAATAAAGGCAAAGGCGAATAAGGCGTTTGAAAAGCTTGGGCTTGATATGTCTGGCGCGATAAAGATCTTCCTCAATCAGGTTATTAAGGAAGATGGTTTTCCGTTTACGCCTACCAATAACGATGCCGTTATTAAGGCCCGTTGGGATAAGTTGGATAAGGAAGTCGCTTACGCGCTAAAGCATGGCAAGCGATATAAGACCGCAAAGGAATTACTCGATGATATAAAATAATTTTATATGTATAGCATCAAGCGAACTAAAGGTTTTGAAAAATCTTTTTCGCCTGCTGGTGGAATATGGAATCCAGAGTACAATGCAGCGGGTACTGGATACCGGCCTCCGCCGGTATGACAATGCGGGGAGGAGGCGGGATAGTGGCAATTTGCCTTCATCTGTTAGTTGACGAACAAACGGTAATAACAGCGTATAGACTATGCTAAAGACATATATAATAGAAAAGGGCGAGCTTGTGTTGGTTTTGATCGATATCGGCAGCCATTCGCAATTGTTTGGGTAAGCGCAAAAATCCCATTTTTATGGGATTTTTGATATACTAAAGAAATACAAAATTTATTTTATGAACAAGCTTATTTTTCTTGATACGGAGACGACGGGGAATGATGTGACCAAAGATCGGTTGTGTCAGGTGTGCTACAAAACGACTGATGGTATGCATACTGAGTTTTTCAAGCCGCCGATTCCGATTTCCGTGGAGTCGATGAGCATTACGCACATCACCAATAAAATGGTTGCAGACAAGGCGTCGTTTGCGGGAAGCGCGATGTCGGGCGAGTTGGGGGTGTTGTTGAGCGAAGGCATTTTGGTGGCGCATAATGCGGTGTTTGACAAGGCAATACTCGAAGCGGAGGGGCTCGCCGTACCAAAATACATTTGCACATTGCGTGTTGCGCGCGCGCTTGATCCGGAAGGGGTTTTGCCGCAGTACAAACTGCAGTTTTTGCGGTACTATCTCGACCTTGATGTCGATGCGCATGCGCACGATGCGGAGGGCGATGTGAAGGTTTTAGTGGCGGTGTTTGATCGGCAACTCGCAAAAATGAAGCAGGAAGGGTTGAGCGACGATGAAGCCATCGAAAAGATGTTACACATTTCGACCGCGCCGATGCTGTTCAAGAAGTTTACCTTCGGGAAACATATCGGCAAAGATATTGCTGAAGTGGCAAAAATAGACAAGGGATATTTACAGTGGTTCTTGGCGCAAAAAATGGCCGAGGCCATTCCGGATGAAGATTGGGTGTATACGCTGAATACGTATTTGAAATAGTAGGGGAAGTGGATTCCTCCGCCAGACGGCGGACGGGAATGACAATACAGGAACTCAGATCCTGAATCCGCCAGCTGGCGGATCAGGATGACAATTTATCCGCGGGATTTTTATTTCGGCTATTTGTTTGATGATGTTGCCATGGGCGGGATGGTGCGCAGGTCTTCCGGTGGGCGCTCTTCAATTTTCCATAGGAGTAGAACGATGACGATCACGATTAATCCAATAATTATGTGCGCCGACCATTTGAAATAGTGTTTCATGCGGGTATATGCGTTAGCGAGTTTTCCCTATAATGATACACCCGACAGGGGGGTGCAGTACAGGTCGCGCAACCTGCTGTGGTTTTTGACAAAAAAATACCGTGTGGTACATTTTATCTTAGTTGCCATACGACATGGCGATATAGAACCTTTACTTTGGGAGGGAAATAGCGATGGATAGCACGATAAAGACAGGGGTAGGCATCGAGGAGTTGTTGGCGGGTATGACATTGCTGACATTTTTTCAGGAGTTGGCGGCGATCAAGGACGAAGAGCTCGTGGACCAGTTGGTCCCGATCAAAGAGGGCGAGGTCGTCCTTGGCGAGATGACGCCGTTTGAGAAGCGGCTTAACCGTTGGTTTGATCAAAGAGCGGGCGAGATCGTGGCGTGGGGCAAAGAGATGCAGAAATCGACCTGTGTCACATGCAAAGTGTGCGGCACTGCCGATGCGGAAACTGCCCCCTGCGCCGATATGTTCAAACTGGGTGATTATGTCAGTGAGCGGTTTCATTCGTTTATGGGCGAATCGGTCAGCGAGCGATTCCCTTGTGCCAGGGGAGGCATAGCCTTACGCCAAGGATTCAAGATCGTGACGAATGTCCGTGAAAAACCTTCGGATTCCAGCGTTTGTGCGGGTAATATTCCGGACCTTGTCGTTATGTTTGGGCCGCTTGCCGATTATATGACCGTCAAAAAGCCGCATTGATCTTTTCCTTTGTTTATTATAAAGCCCGTCCGCCAGTTAGCGGACGGGCTTTTTTGTTTGTCGGAACGGATGGGGTATACTTTTTATACAAATCATGCCGAGGCAGAAAAAAACAATCCTTTTATGTGATCAATCGATTGCATATGATCTAAAAAAGAGCAGTCGCGCAAAGCGGATGCGGATTTCCGTTTCTGCGGGCGGGGTGCTTTCCGTTACCGTGCCATATCGGTTCCCCGACATGTTCGTGGAGCGGTTTTTATGCGAAAAGGCGGAATGGATCCTGCGGCAGATGGACCGCATGCGCCAACGGGGTGGGCTGCTTGCGCGCTATGGCCGTGCGCATTATTTTGAACACAAGGAAGCCGCGCGGGCATTGGTGCATGCCCGGCTCGCACACTTTAATCAATTTTATGATTTTGATTATGGTGCCATCAGTATTCGCGATCAAAAGACGCGCTGGGGGAGTTGTTCCCGCTCGGGCAATCTGAACTTCAATTACAAGCTGGCCGTGGTGCCCGAACATGTTGCCGATTACGTTATTGTGCACGAGCTGTGCCATTGCAAGGAATTTAACCATTCCAAGGCGTTTTGGACCTTGGTGGCACGCACCATTCCCGATCATCGGGATATCAGAAAGCAGTTGAATCGCCTATAAATTGCCCGGTCGGTTTATTGCGATATACCCTCTTGAATTATGGCTTGAATCGCAACACGCACGGCATGTATAGTTGCATTGTCAGCCTGTCCGCCAACCGGAGGAAGCCGGGGCTCACTTCCATCTCTGCGTGGCACGCGCATGTATAATCATTTTATTGTGTGTTTCGCACAAAGATTGAAATGGATTCCCGCCTGCGCGGGAATGACATACTGTTGCGATTCAAAGTTGAATTCAAGCCTGTAAATTGCTATAATAACCGCACTATGTCAGACAAACTTTCCGGCATCAAATCGGCTTTTGAGACCGATATTCGAACGGTCGTAGACCTCGACCAGTGGGAGGCGTTGCGGGTGGCCTATCTCGGCCGCAAGAGCGCGCTGAGCGAAGTTATGGCCGTCATGAAGGACCTTTCCGCGGAACAGAAGCGTACGTTTGGCAAAAAAGCGAACGAGGTTCGGGCCTTTTTGGAAACGGCGCTGGCGCAAAAGCGCATCGAGCTTGAAGCAAAGGGAACACATGCAAATTTGATCGATGTGACTCGACCGGGCGTCAAGCGACACGCGGGGCATTTGCATCCGCTGACGCGCGTCGAAGAAGAGATCAAGCAGATATTTTTGGCCATGAACTTTTCGGTCGTGGAAGGACCTGAAATCGAAACCGAGCATTATAACTTTGACGCATTGAACATTCCGGCAAGTCATCCGGCGCGCGAGATGTGGGATACGTTTTGGATAAAACCGATAACCGATAACCGACAACCGACAACAAAAAACAAAATGCAGAATCGGTATTTGTTGCGCACGCATACCAGCCCGATGCAGATCCGCTACATGGAAAACCACCGGCCGCCGTTTCAGATCATCGTACCGGGGCGCGTGTTTCGCTATGAAGCGACCGATGCTTCGCATGAGATAAACTTTTACCAAATGGAGGGGTTGATGGTCGGCACGAATGTTTCTTTGGCGAATTTCAAATATGTCATCGAAGAATTTTTCAAAAAGTTCTTTAACGACCCCGACATGCAGTTCCGTTTTCGGCCGAGCTACTTTCCGTTCGTGGAGCCGGGCGTGGAGGTGGACATCAAGCGCAAGGGGGATTCGAAATGGCTTGAGGTCATGGGTGCCGGCATGGTGCACCGCAATGTGCTCAAAGCGACCGGGTATAATCCTGACGAAGTGCAGGGGTTTGCATTTGGCATGGGCACCGATCGGCTTGCTATGCTGAAGTATAAAATACCGGATATACGATTCTTCTATAATGGGGATCTGCGGTTTATAAAACAATTCAAGAAGTAAATCGTTTGTCATTCCCGCGGAGGCGGGAATCCACTTCAAAGCATGGATCCCCGCCTCCGCGGGGATGACAGAAGAATATTGAGGATGACAGAAGAGTGGGATGAATGACAGAAAAAGATTAGAGGCGATAGAAAAAGATTAGGGATTACAGAAAAAGATTAGAGGCGATGGAAAAAGATTAGGGATGGTAGAAACATATGAAATTTTCCTATACATTATTAAAAAAATTGGTTCCTGAAATAAAAAATGCCAAGGCGCTTGAGCGGCATCTTTCGCTGTATGCGTTTGAAGTAGACGGCGTGGAAGGCAAGACATTCGACATCAAGCTGCCGGCAAACCGGTACGGTGACGCTGCGTCGCATTGGGGCGTTGCCCAAGAAATCGCCGCTACCATGGGGGTGAAGTTTGGCGAACAGCGCGCAATCGCAACACTCCTCGGAAAACAGGTGGCAACCACGGGCAAGCAACCGCTTAAAGTTACCGTGGAAGATAAAGAGCTATGTCCGCGTTACATCGGCGCTTATTGTGAGAATGTTAAGGTAGGGGAATCTCCGAAGTGGATCAAAGACGTGCTGGGCGAGTGCGGCATGCGCCCCATTAACAACGTTGTCGACATCATGAATTACGTCATGCTCGAAACGGGGCAGCCGTTGCATGCGTTTGACTACGATAAATTACAGGGAGGATCGCTTGTGGTCCGATGCGCAAAAGACGGAGAGAAGATCACGACACTTGATGATCAACATGTTTCCTTGACGCCCGATATGCTGGTAATAGCCGATGCAAAACATCCGCTTGCCATTGCCGGCATCAAGGGTGGCAAATTGGCCGAGGTAGACAAGCACACCAAGCGCATCGTTATCGAGGCGGCGAACTTTGATGCGGTAAGCATTTATAAGACATCCCGCGCCGTAAACATTTTGACTGATGCATCGGCCCGTTTTTCGCGTACGTTGAGTCCCGAGCTTGCGACGCTCGGCGCCATCCGCGCGAAAATGCTTTTGCAAGAAATCATGGGCATGACGCAAAAAGGTGCTGTGGATATTTATCCGAAAAAGCAGGCAAAGCGCATGGTGAAGTTTGAACTTGCAAAATGTAATGCATTTTTGGGTACGCAGTTCGACGCAAAGACCGTGCGGACGTATTTTGAATTGCTTGGTTTTGTGATTGCGCCTATCGATAAAAAAATGCCGGTTTCGATGGGCATGTTTTTGGTGACCGTTCCGCCGTTGCGTACCGATATTGAACATCCGCATGACCTCTATGAAGAAGTGGTCCGGTTGCACGGTTTTGGGAATCTGCGTTCTTCCGCGCCGCACATCCATCTTGTTCCGTCTGGCTTCGAAGACGAGATCATATTGAAAGACAAGATCCGCAAGGAGCTTGTCTCGCTTGGCGTGGACGAAGTATATAATCATTCGTTTGTAGGCGAACACTTCGGCGCGCACGATGCGGATATTCGCAAGGAATTGGTGGAACTGGAAAATCCGATCAGTAAAGAATATGTATTTATGCGGCCGACGCTTGCCGCGGGGTTGCACGAAAATGTTGCGTCGAACAGCCGTTATTTCGACGCGGTCGCCGCGTTTGAGATCGGGCGGGTATTTGCGAAATACAATAAGGATGTCAAAGAGAACAACATGTTCGGCGTCGTATTGGCCGGCAAGGGCAAGGAGCAATTTTTTGAACTGAAGGGGTTGCTACGGGAATTGTTCGAGCGTATCGGTTTGCACGATGTTGCGTTCGTGGAAGACAAAGAACGGGAACCGCGATTCGCCGGCCCGTATGTCAATGAGCGTGAAATGCTTTGCATCGAATCCGCCGGCGAGCATGTGGGGTATATGGCGAAGATGAAGAACGCACCTGCGAAATGGCATGGCAGTATTGCAGAGCTCGACATGGCGGCCTTGACCAAGTTGATCGTTGCCGAGCATGAATACCTGCCGCTGTCCAAATATCCGTCCATCGTGCGAGACCTTTCTATTTTAGTGAGCGTCGATGCGCGGGTTGGCGATATCATGCAAGATATCCAACATGTGGACATGAATCTTATTGAAGATGTCGATCTGATCGACGAATACGAAAATGAGAAATTGGATCGCAAGCGCAGTCTTACATTTCGTATTATTTTTCAATCTGCCGATCGTACATTGACCGATGCGGAGGTAAACGAGGATATGGAACGCATTGCGAAGGTTTTGCATAAAAAGTTTTCCGCCGAGGTCCGGTAACATAAAAAAGCGCCCCCGATATGGGGGCGTTTTGTGTAGGCGATTCCTCGCCTATTTTTGGAAATCTCGGACAGCCTGGCGCGCGAGGTTTTTGACCGTATGCCATGAGGTTTGCGGGAATCGTGTGGGCTTGAGGCCGCAGGGTCCCACGATCAGGTCAATGCCGCTGCCGTCGAGCATGATCACGATCCGGGCGACATATTTATTCTTTACCGCGTCGCGCTCGGTGGGGAAGTCGATATCGATCCGGTATTCACCGGGGATATCGATCTGTTTCGTGATGTACAGCATGTGTCGAGGCGGCTGTTTGCCGATGTTCGCGACGTTTTTGATGTCGACCACCTCTGTCAATATGCGGTACATTACTTCGGCGATTTCCTGAATGCTTGCCGGTCCGGTTTCTACTTCCGCCATCACTGCTTGCTGGGACATAGATGCACCTCCTGAGAAAAAGTTAATCTGCTGGTCTTTTTATAACATGGATATGGCGCGTCTGTCAATTATAAAAAAAGAAACTCTGTGAGTTTTAATTCTAGTGCCCAGAGCTGGACTTTTTCCCCCACACCAATCGAGTACGATTGGTGTGGGGGTATGCCGGCAAGCTGTGGGCGAGATGGGAGTCGAACCCATATACCTTGCGGCAAGACATTTTAAGTGTCTCGTGTATACCATTCCACCACTCGCCCAATATTTTATTTTTATCGCTGTTTGAGGCTCGGGTGGGAATCGAACCCACGTATAAGAGTTTTGCAGACTCACGCCTTACCACTTGGCCACCGAGCCGATCGGTTTGCCTTGCGGCAAACCATCTTCTGATTCATTCCTCCTTTGGTTCTTCTGTTACGCCTTCTTCCAATAAAATCTTCTCCACCTTCTGTGCCTTTTCCAATCCCGGGTCGTATTCGAACCGGATATAGGGGATGCTCCGCATGGACAGCTTTCTGATGAGCAGACGTTGTAGGTGTCCGGCATTTTGATCGAAGATCTTGGACACTTCCTTTGCCTTGGTCGATGGGATGACACTGAACTTTACATCCGCGAAATCCGCATCGTGCGAGATGCCTACATCGGTGATGGTTACCAGTGCGCCATCGAACTCAAGCTCCCGAACAATGAGTTTCGAGAGTTCTTCCGCTATGAGATTACTGAGCCGTTCTTTTCTGTACTTCATGTGATAATAGATCTCCTATTTGTATGTCTACACCTGATTCGAACACCATGCCGAATTCCATGGGGAACTCCACTTGGGTCACGTCGCGTTTTGATGATTGGAGATTGGTCAATTTGCCCGTGCCGAGCACTTCGCCTGCGCGTGTTACGGCCAGGGTCGTGTTGTTCTTGATGGTGCCGTTGGTTATTTTCCCGCCGATGACCTGCTTCTTTCCTTTTTGGCTGTAGGTCGCCATGATCTCTGCAATACCGAGCGGAGCCGGTTCTTCGATCGCCTTGATTTCTTCTTCGATCGTTTCTACCAGTTTATAGATGATGTTTCCGGTTATGATGCGGATCTTTTTGATCTGCGCCATTTGCTCGGCTGACTTGGATACCTTTGCGTTGAATCCGATGATGATCGCATCGCCTGACGCTGCTGCCTTTACATCGCTGTCGGATATTTCGCCGACCGATTCACCCATGATGCGAATGTTGACCGTGGTTTGGTTAAGGCTCTTTACGATGGCGGCGAACGCTTCAAGCGAACCGCTGACATCGGCCTTTAGAATAAGGCGCAGTTCCGGATTGCCGGTTTCCTTGATGAGCGATTTTTGCATCGTCGGGGGAACTATGATTGCCGCTGCGTATTTGTCGAACACCGCAAGCTCGATGTCTCCGCTGACGAATTTTTCGCCTACCTTTGGTAGGCTATCAAAGCCCATGATAACTACCGGGGCCGATGGCTCCAGTTTGGTCGCGCGCTTGCCGAGAAAATCTTCGAGCAGTTTTATTTTGCCGCAAGCGCTATCGGTTTCGATGTTTTTGCCGGTCTTGAGTGTGCCGTTTTTGATGATGCCGGTCGCCATGATGCCGCGCTGTTTGTCGAGCTTGGATTCAAGAATGATGCCTTCTGCATTTGCGTTCGGGTCATAGGTAAAGTTTTCGAGTTCCGCGGCAAGTAAAAGCAGATCAAGCAGTTCGTCGACGCCTGTGCCTTGCTTTGCCGAGATCTTTTGCCAGCTGATGTTTCCACCGGCTCCTTCCAAATAAACGCCATGCTGCATAAGGCTTGCCTTGGTCTTTTCAATGTCGGCATTTGCCTTGTCGATCTTATTGACCGCCACTACGAACGGGGTGTTTGAGCCGATGAGCGTCTCGATCGATTCCTTGGTCTGCGGTTGGACGCCGTCGTCTGCGGCAACAATAAGAATCGCAAGATCCGCCACGTGTGCGCCGCGGGTGCGCATGTGGGTAAATGCTTCGTGGCCCGGGGTGTCGATGAAGGTCATCTTTTTCCCCGCGTGCACTATTTCATATGCACCGATGGCTTGCGTAATGCCGCCTGCTTCGCGTGCCGCGACCTGGGTCTTTTTGATGGTGTCGAGCAGTGTGGTCTTGCCATGGTCTACATGGCCCATGACGACGACGATTGGGGGACGGGGGAGCAGTTTGTTCTTTGTGTGTGGCATGGCGGTGGAAATTAAAAATTAGGGTAGCGGATGGTGCTCTTTTTCGACTGAAATGCGAGCAGATGGCGCAAATGCTTGTTTTTTGCACCCATGTTTCCATACCATACCAAAAAAAGGCCTAAAACGCAAGGAATTCCTGATTAGGTTTCCGTTAGTCGGCACGCGTTACCGGTACCGTTTTATCAGTACGATTGTGTTTTTATTGTATGCGGGGTTTGTCGCCGGTTCGAGGTCGTGCTCTACGATGCCAGAGAATCCGTTACTGCTGGTTGCGTGGATTATTACACCATCGCCGATATAGATGCCGACATGGCCGATATATATTTTGCGACCCGGGAACAAGTCGTGTCGGTAGTGGCCACGTTCGCCCTCAAAAAATAGGACATCGCCGAGTTCTGCGTCGGCAAGCGATGCGACTTCCGTGCCGTTTGCCGCCGCTTGCAGTATGGTCGAGCGGGGGAGTTCCATGCCGAAATTGTGAAAGACAAATTGGATAAATGATGAACAGTCAAATGCGGACTGCGCATCGCTTGCCTGTTCTGCATATGCGCCGTATTTATAGGGTAGACCTTTTAGCGAGCGGGCGAATGCGACGAGCTGCTTGGAATCGTTTTGTTGTGCCATTGTCGTGTTTTTTATAAAGCGATTACGATGAATCTGCGTTTCCAGCCATTGAGTAATTTTTTCTGTGAGACGATGTAGCTGATCTTTGATCGGTCGCGTGCCTCTGGATCGGCAATGACTATCTTTATCGTATTGTTTTTTTCCGCGTATCCCGTTGCGACGATCAGATGTCCACCTCCTTTTTTGCTGTTAAAATCTTTGTAAATCGAAATAATAACCGGACCTTTCTTAAGTTGAGTGAGTAGGGATTTGAATGCAATCTCGTTCGGTTTTTTAAAGAGGTCGAATCGTTTGCCGGTGAATCCGAGGCCGGTTGCCATGTCGAGCAACCCTTGATGTATCCAGCCAACACCCTCTCGATATGCGCCGCGATCGAGGCCGTAAGCAATGAGGCGTGGCAGGTCGGATCGCTTTAGGGTGGGGTCCCAATAGGACAGGACCATGAACAGCGAAACGATGCCACACGAGCGCCAATTCCATTGCTTCGATCGGATGTCGAGGTATTGTGAATATTCGGGTACGCCGTATCGTTTGATCGTCATCTATTCATTATAAAGCGCTCTTTACAAAAGGAAAGCGTATTTGCTATACTAACAAAACTGTGTTACCAGTGCATCGCGGGTTAGAGGAACGGTTACCTCGTAAGGCTCATAACCTTGAGAACCGGGTTCGACTCCCGGACCCGCAACAAAACGTCAGTTGAACACATTATGGCTGGGTAGCTCAGCTGGTTAGAGCGTAGCACTCATAACGCTAAGGTCGAGAGTTCGAGTCTCTCTCCAGCCACCAGTACCATAACAAACACCGTCCGCCAATTTGGCGGACGGTGTTTGTGTTTTGTGGTATCATAAAAAGAATATGGAAATCGTATTTTTATTCGCAGTAGTGCTTGGCATGGTCGCTATTGTCGGGTTGTTGTATTTTCAGAACAAGGGACTCGTATTGAGCAGGCATGCGATCGGGTTTGAATTTTTGCCGAAAGAATTTGACGGGTTTACCATCGTGCATTTGTCCGACCTGCACAACAAGCAATTCGGTAAAGGGCAGTGGCGGCTCATAGACATGGTCCGCAAGGCAAGGCCTGACATTATCGTGATGACGGGCGATATGGTGGATTCTACATTTTATCATTCCGAGCCTATCGTCGAACTTATGCGTGGTTTGCGCGAGGTAGCCCCTATCTATTATGTAACGGGGAATCATGAGTGGTCCCGGCCCGAGCTCGGCGAGCTTTTGCGGCAGTTTGCCGAACTTGGCGTGAACGTGCTTGATAACCGCGCGGAAATCATCACGCGAGGCGACAAGGAATTTGCCATTGCGGGAATTGATGATCGTGCGCGGTATGCAGGGGAAAAAGAACCGCGACAGGCGCTTCATCGGGAACTTGATCGGGTGCGGCATTCCATCAACGATCGCGCGTTCAATGTATTGCTGGCTCATCGGCCCGAGTTGTTGCGGGAGTATGCGGGCTACCATTTTAACCTCATCTTTTCCGGGCATGCGCATGGCGGGCAGTGGAATCTTCCCGTGATCGGCCCGATCTTTGCTCCCGGGCAAGGTCTGTTTCCGAAATTAGTTTCGGGTGTCCATAAGCGAGACAATACGCGCATCGTGATCAGTAGGGGAATCGGCAACAGCGGAATCGCGTTTCAGCGGTTGTTCAACAGGCCGGAAGCGGTCGTGGTCA
>MGIT01000001.1:47084-61373 GCA_001793895.1 Candidatus Wolfebacteria bacterium RIFOXYB1_FULL_54_12 | reverse complement strand
CCGTCGAGATCCATTCAAACAATTTATTTCTTCCTCATCAGATGCTCCAGGCCGTTTTTTGGATGGCGCAAGTCCTGTAATACCCTCCGTTCGACCTGCCAAATGCTTTCTTTGGACACATTAAATTCATCTGCGGTCTGTTGAAGTGTTTGGGCCGGCTTGCCCGTGCCAATACTGAACCGCATCCGTATGATTCGTGCTTTGCGCGGCGGAAGCGTTTCCAGCGCGTGGTCGATGCATTGATGGGCGGTCGCCGACCATCGTGGTGCAACGTGGATGCGTATCGCATCCGCGGCGTATGCGGCAAAACTTTTTTCCAGTTCTACGGTGTTCCTGGGCGGCAAAATGTTTTCGGCGCTTATATCCGATAGATAGTTGCTCCAAAGGTTATTTGCGGATAAGTGCGCTTCTTTTATCCTGCAATTGAATATTTCCCCTAAGAGTTCTACGTATTCGCGTTGCTCGGGTGCGTGAGCCGGCATGCGCAGCGCGGCGATCAACATATCCAGCGATCTGAATGTCGTCGTGACCGCTTCGACCCCCAACCATTCTTCGATCAATTTTTTTGCACATTGGGATTCCCGATCTTTTTTGTTTTGGAAATAGAAGTAGTTATGGTGTGCGTAAATCCTGATCACTTTCTGAAATGCCTTTCCTCTTACGGGGCGTCTTCCGCGCACGCTCTTATCGGCCACGCGTTTAATGGTTCTGGGGTTGATCCCCAGAACCTTTGCAATCCAGCTCGTCGGAATACCCGACAGGTGTAGCATTTTTGCAATTCGTTTGAGTTTCTCGAGCTCTTCTTTGGTAAAGTTTTTCACGGGCCACCTCTCTGATAAATGGAATTGATAAGGTTACTGGAAGCAATGTAGCAATAAAGTGCTAATTTTGTCAAATTGTGTTCTTGTATCGAAGCGGATTCCTCCGCCGGCTCTGCCTGTCGGCAGGCAGAGCCGGCGGACGGGAATGTCCGGCGTGTTTATTTTTTGTCCGGCATGTGGTATAAAAAAGTTACTTATATGCGTCAATCACATCTGTTCACCAAAACGAGAAAGGAGGCACCGCGGGATGAAGAGTCAACCAATGCAAAGCTACTCATTCGGGGCGGTTTTATCAACAAGGAAATGGCAGGGGTCTATGCCTACTTGCCGCTTGGCTTGCGGGTATTGAACAATATTTCAAACATCATCCGGGAGGAAATGGATGCCGCGGGCGGGCAGGAACTGTTCATGACCGTGTTGCAAGATAAGGATACCTGGGAGCGAACGGGCCGGTGGGACGACAAGGTCGTTGATAGCTGGTTTAAGACATCGCTTAAAAACGGCACGGAACTCGGGCTTGGCTTTACCCATGAAGAAGCGATTGCGAAGATCATGACAAATCATATCGCTTCCTATAAAGACCTACCGTTGTATGCCTATCAGATACAGACGAAATTCAGAAACGAAGCGCGCGCAAAGGCGGGGCTGATGCGCGGCCGTGAGTTTTCCATGAAGGACCTATATTCGTTTTCCAAGAACAAAGAGGAGCACGAAACGTTCTATGAAAAAATGAAGGACGTGTACATGCGCGTATTCACCCGTTTAGGCATGGGCGACAAGACCTACCTGACCATTTCTTCGGGTGGTTCGTTTTCCAAATATTCCTACGAATTCCAGACCATTTCGGATGCCGGTGAAGATACCATTTACATCGTTGACGAAGAGAAGAAAATAGCCATCAACAAGGATGACTTTACCGACGAGGTGCTCGCCGATTTCAACGTGACCGTTGCCAAGGATGATCTGCGGCAGGAGCGGTCCATTGAGGTCGGGGATATCTATTCGTTGGGACACAAGTTTTCCGAAGCATTTGGTCTTACCTATAAGAATGAACAGGGTGAGGACGAACTTGTCTATATGGGTTCGTACGGCATGAGTCCATCCCGTCTTATGGGCGCCATCGTGGAGTTGAATCATGATGACAACGGCATCATGTGGCCGGAAAGCGTAGCACCCTATCGCGTGCATTTGGTCAATTTGCATGCGCAAAATGACGAAGTTTCCGCGTTTGCGGATGAAATCTACACTGCTTTACAGGGTGCGGGCGTTGCGGTATTATATGATGACCGTAGAGAAGCGGGCATTGGAGAGAAATTAAAGGATAGCGACCTTGTCGGCATTCCGCTTCGGGCCATCATCAGCGAAAAGAATGGCGCGCAAATAGAGCTGAAAAAGCGCAAGGAAAAGGATGCGCATTTGGTGTCGAAAGAGCAGTTGCTATCATTGGTATCGAAATAACAGAAAACATTTTTATGGGCTTGTTTAACTATTTTGTAAAGGACATCGGAATCGATCTGGGAACCGCAAACTCATTGGTGTATATCAAGGAGCGGGGCATTGTCATCAATGAACCGTCCATTGCGGCGACGAACAACAAGACGGGGCAGATTCTCGCCATCGGCGATGAAGCGAAGAAAATGCTTGGACGTACGCCGGCGCACATCACCGTCATCAAACCGTTGGTCAACGGTGTTATTTCCGATTTTGAAATGGCACAGGAAATGCTGCGCTATTTTTTGAAGCGCGTAAACAACGACCGCATGTTCAGTTATTACCGCGCGGTCATCGGCATTCCGCCGAACTTGACCGAAGTGGAGCGCAAGTCCGTTGAGGACGCGGCGATCAACGCCGGTGCGGCAAAGGCCTTTCTTGTTGAAGAGCCTGTGGCGGCGGCATTGGGCGCGCGCCTTCCCATACAGGAAGCCATGGCGACCATGGTAGTCGACATTGGTGGCGGCACTACGGACATCGCGATCATTTCCATGGGGAGCAGCGTCATTAGCCGCAGCTTGAAGGTTGCGGGCGATAAATTGAACGATGACATCATCAAATTCGTCCGGGAAGAGTTCAAGCTCATGATCGGCGAACCGACCGCGGAAGAATTGAAGAAGACGATCGGTTCCGCCATCCCGACGGAAGAGCGTATGGAACTCGCCGTACGGGGACGTGATATGGGCACCGGGTTGCCGCGCGAAGTGATCATCAAGAATACCCAGATCCGCGCCGCCATAGGACGTTCATTGCGGCAAATCGTGGAGTGCATCAAGGAGACCATAGAAAAGACCCCGCCTGAGTTGGTGGGCGATATCTATGACCGGGGTATCTATCTGTGTGGCGGCGGCAGCTTGCTGCGCGGTATCGATCAATTGATCGCAAAGGAAGTTACCGTGCCGGTCACCGTCATCGACGACCCGCTTACGGCGGTCGTGCGGGGAACCGGTGTGATTGCCGAAAATATCGAGGCTTATACGCAGTTGTTTGTTACTTCGTTAAAGCCGCTGGATATCAACATCTAACAAAATCCATTCCTTTGGCGAATTACTTTGTTGCGGGTCCCCATTGCCTCGGTCGGAGTACTGCTGTACACCTTCCTCGACAATTTCCCCGCGCCGCGTACTTCGCTTAAAGGAATGAATTTTGACTCTAAAAAGATACGTTTTATGTAATAACGCCATGCAAAGATTCGCTCTTATAAGCATTACCATCATCATTCTTGTCGTAACATTCTTTTCGGGTATTTTTATCCCGAAGCAGGCGTTGGTTGCTTCTTCGAATTTTGCGCGGCAATATTTTAAGATCGATTTTTATCAGGAAAATGTCCTGTTGAAATTGCAGAATGAAAACTTGAAGGCCCAGCTGCAGCGGGCGAAAGACAGCGTCGTCGCGCCTATCGGCGCGCCCGATGGTCGTTCATCAATAGAAGCGCGGATCTTTTCCACCTATCCATTCAATATGAAGGATACGATCACCGTCGATCGGGGAACCGGCGACGGCATCGCGGCGACGATGATCGCGACCGTTTCGGATTCCATTTTGCTCGGGCAGGTCGTGGGCGTGGAAGAACATTCCGCGGTCATCCGTACCATTTTCGATTCCCACTGGCAGTTACCGGTAAAGATCGGCCCCGATCATATCAACGGATTGTTCGAAGGAGGCAACGATCCGAAGGTCATTCTTGTCGAACAGCCAATCAAAGTGGGTGATGGCGTATTCTCCGCCGCAAAGGAGTTCCCAATGGGTATCAAGATAGGCGAGATCAAGGAAATAAAAGAAGAAGCCGGAGGCATCTTCAAGGAGGCGACCATACGGACGCCGTATGCCATTGGCGATATATCGACCGTCTATCTGCAGAGATAATCCCAGATTTGATTGACTGATTCCGAATATCTGTCATTCCCGCGGAGGCGGGAATGACAAAAGAGGGTAAGTTAATCAGGGATAATAGCATTGACAATCGATTTCATATTTTTATAATCAAAACACTCTAGAAATTTTAACCATCAAATGGAAGATACTACCCAACAGGCCAATGGGCCGGAAGAGCAGGCTGTCGCTTTGGAGCCTACGGACATCGGGCAGATCACCAAGGAGCGCGATGAGTACCTTGACGGGTGGCAGCGCGCGCGGGCGGAGCTGGTGAACTATAAGCGCGACGAATCAAAACGATCGGATGATCTGATGAAATTCGCCAACGGGGCGCTCATACGGGAATTGATCGCGGTCGTCGATAATTTCGAACTTGCCATTGCGGCAATGGAGCGGCAAGGCGCGGTAGAAAAAGGGATCTACCTTATCAAGGCGCAGCTGGAAGATATTCTCAAACAATATGGGCTTGAAAAGGTGATCGTCGAGATCGGACAGGCATTCGATCCTTCGCTTCACGATGCTATCGCATCGGTATCGTCGGAACTGCCTTCCGGGACCATTACGGAAGCGGTTGAGCGGGGATATTATCTGCACGGCAAACTCCTGCGGCCCTCCCGCGTGAAGGTTTCGCAATAACTAATAACCAATAACCAACAACCGATAACTTATAACTTTTTAAAAATATTTAATTAAACATTATGGCAAAGATTCTTGGTATTGATTTAGGAACGACCAACTCCGCAATGGCGATCATCGACGGCGGTGAGCCGCGTGTGTTGGAAAATCATGAAGGAAACAGAACGACTCCGTCCATCGTGGCTGTCAGCAAGGCAGGCGAGCGTCTCGCCGGGTTACTTGCAAAGCGGCAGGGCGTGGTCAATCCGAAAAACACCATTTTTTCGGTAAAGCGTTTCATCGGGCGCAAATTCAGCGATCCGGAAGTGCAGCATGATAACGCATGGCTTCCGTTCGAAATGCGCGAGTCATCTACCGGCGGGGTGGAAGTGCAAATGGGCGACCGTTGGTACAAGCCGGAAGAAATATCCGCGATGATACTCTCGAAATTGAAGGCTGATGCGGAAGCGAAGGTCGGGGAAACCATCAGCGAAGTGGTCATTACGGTGCCCGCGTATTTTGATGATTCCCAGCGTCAGGCGACGAAGAACGCCGGCGAGATCGCAGGTTTTACCGTGAAACGCATCATCAACGAGCCGACTGCTGCTGCGCTCGCATACGGATTGAACAAGCAGAAAAATGAAAAGATAGCGGTATACGATTTTGGCGGAGGAACATTCGATGTTTCGGTTTTGGAAATCGAGGGCGGCGAAGACGGACTGGTCAAGGTGTTGGCGACCGGCGGCGATACGCACCTTGGTGGCGACGATTTCGACAAGACCATTATTGAATATTTGGTAAGCGAATATAAAAAACAGGACGGCATCGATCTTTCGGGCGATTCGCTTGCGTTACAGCGATTGAAGGAAGTCGCCGAACGTGCAAAGCATGAATTGTCGACCGCGTTCGAGACGGAGATCAACATTCCGTATATTACTTCCGACGCATCGGGTCCGAAGCACTTTTTGATGAAGATGACCCGCGCGAAACTTGAAGAACTCGTTGGGCCGCATATCGACAAGTCTATCGAGATAGCCAAGCGCATTGTAAAGGATGCGGGGCTGCAGATTTCAGACATCAATGAAGTCGTGCTTGTCGGCGGACAGATCCGCATGCCGAAGATCCATGAGGCGGTGAAGAACCTATTCGGCAAGGAACCGCACAAAGGCATCAATCCCGATGAGGTGGTCGCGATCGGCGCGGCAGTGCAGGCCGGCATTTTTCAGGGAGACGTAAAGGATGTACTGCTGCTTGACGTTACCCCGTTGTCTTTTGGCATTGAAACGATGGGCGGCGTATTCACTCCATTGATCGAAAAGAACACGACCATCCCGACCCAAAAGTCGCAGGTGTTTTCGACCGCGGCAGACAATCAGACTTCCGTCGAGATCCACATTTTGCAGGGCGAGCGGCCGATGGCTACCGACAATAAAACATTGGGTCGGTTCATGCTTGATGGCATTCCGCCGGCACCGCGCGGCATTCCGCAGGTTGAAGTTTCGCTCGATATCGATGCAAACGGCATCTTGAACGTGTCTGCAAAGGACAAGGCGACCGGAAAGGCACAGTCGGTGCGCATTGAAGCATCGACTCAGCTGTCAAAAGAAGAGATCGAGAAATTAAAGCAGGAGGCTGCAGTGCATGCCGAAGAGGACGCAAAGAAGAGGATCTTGATCGAGGCGCGCAACCATGCCGAACAGTTGCTGTATACCGCCGAGAAGTCACTCAAAGACGCGGGTGATAAGGTTTCCGATGATATTAAACAGGGCGTGCAAGTCGCCATTGATGCGTTGAAGGCCGCAAAGGATGGAGAAGATGGCGAAGCCATCATTGCGAAGACGGAAACGCTTTCGACCGAGCTTCAAAAAATAGGTTCCGCGATGTATACTCAAAAGGATGCATCCGCTCCGCAAGAACCGGGCGAAACACCTAACGAGGGCGATACCACTCATGGATCTGATCAATAATCAACAGGGGAATGCCGGCATGATCGGCATTCCCGGATTGGTAAAAACAGGACTGTTGGCCCTTGCGGGAATATTTTTTGCGCTGGGGTTCAGCTGGTTCCTGCGCTCCTTTTTGTTGGTCGGCGAATGGCGCAGCCTTATCGTAAGTACGGGTTTGGCGATCGGTTTTTTGGTCGTGTTCACGCTGCAAACTTTTTTCATGCGTTCGAACATGCATTTTGCGATCGCATTTTTTCTGCAAAGCCTTGCGCTTACGGCATTCTTTTTCTCGTTTACCGCGCCGGTCATGACATTGTTCGTCATCGTATACCTGCTTCTGTTGACCGCGAGCTATGGCGGACGCAAGATTCTTGACAATACGCTCAAGATCGATTTTTGGAACATCAGCAAGCTGGTGGCTCCAAAAGGCATTATCGCCGTTACGCTGTTGGTCAGCGTGTTCATTCCGCTGCATCTGCAGGAGCATCGCGATGAACTCCCGCTTTCGCTGGCAACGTTCGACAAGGTGCTCGCATCGAGTAATGTGTTCATTCGCCGCTTTTATCAGGATTTTGATTCTTCGCAGAGTGTCGAGCAAATGGCGCGTGCCGCCACCGAACGCCAGCTTGCATCCATTCCGCAGGCAAAGAACTTAAGTCCGCGCGAACGTGAACTGTTGATCGGAAAGGCCATGCAGGATTTTTACGATCAGTTGTTCGGATATACCGGCGTGAAGATCGATCCGAAAAGCCCCCTATCCGACGCGGCATATGGCGTATTGCAGGAGAAGTTCACCGGAATGGGAGACAATGCAAAGCTGTGGATCTACGTTATTTTCGGAAGCATCGTATTTGTTTCCATTGCAAGCATCATGATGCCCATTCGCATTCTTGTGGCACTGCTTGCATGGGTCGTGTATGAGACATTGATCGCTCTTGGTTTCGCGCGTGTTTCCATAGAAAGCCGGTCGAAAGAAGTGTTGCTATTGGACTAAGAAAATGAAATGATAAAAACACATGAGCAACGATTATTACAAAATACTCGGCGTCGAGAAGAATGCTTCCGATGACGACATAAAAAAAGCCTACCGGAAGCTTGCCCATCAGCACCATCCCGACAAAAAGGGAGGCGATGAAAAAAAGTTCAAGGAGATCAACGAGGCATATCAAACGCTTTCCAATAGGGAAAAGCGTGCCCAATATGATCGATTCGGCAACGCTGCGCATGGTGGCGCGGGAGGTCCCGGCGGATTTGGCGGCTTTTCACAAGGCGGATTCGGCTTTGATTTTCAGGGTGGCGATTTTGGCGACCTTGGGGATATTTTTGAGGCGTTCTTTGATGGCATGGGAGGCCAAAAGCGCCGCACTTACGCGCATGGTTCCGACATGGAGATGACCCAAGATATCACACTGGAAGAAGCATATGCGGGCGTCGAAAAGACGATTTCCTATAAGGTCAATGTGCGGTGCGCTTCTTGCAATGGATTGGGGCATGATGTGAAGGCGACATTTTCACAGTGCAAAAAATGCGATGGGCGCGGGGAAGTTCGCGAAACACGCAGTACATTCTTCGGCAATTTTGCGCAGGTAAAAACATGTGCCGAGTGCCATGGTATAGGGCAAGTTCCCGACAAGCGTTGTGCCGGTTGTTCCGGCTCGGGCGTTGTTCGTGGCGAAAAAAAGATCGCCGTCAAAATATTGCCCGGCATTGCCGATGGACAGATCATCAAAATGGTTGGTGGCGGTGAGGCGGGAGAGCGCGGCGCGCAAGAAGGCGATTTGTTCTTGCATGTGCGCGTTCGGCCGCATGCGACCTTTGCCCGGCAGGACGATCATTTGATCGTGGAAAAGGAAATAGCGCTCATCAATCTGTTAGCCTATTTTTCCGACCGCGATGTACACCCCATTGCGATCACCACGATCGCGGGTAGGAAACTTACCATAGACATTCCATCCGATTTTGCCTTCAACAAGCCGCTTAAGGTCGGCGGCGAGGGCATGCCACATTTCAACCGTGCAGGAAAGGGCGATCTGTTCGTGCATTTTAAGATCGCGCAACCGCACAAGATGAACAAGGACGCAAAGCGCCTTTTGGAAGATTTGCGCAAGGAAATGCGATAAGACAAACAGCCCATGAACAAAGAAACCCTGCGATTCTTTATGCTCGGCGCCGCACTTTTTGTTGCGGGGTTGCTGCAGTTTTCCGATATTGCGATCTTTGGCGTGGTGCCTAATTTTGTTCTGGTCGTCATCGTTGTGGCGGCCCTTTTGTTGCGCGATCTTTGGTACCTACTTTTTCTGCTTTCCGTCGCCGCTTTTTTTCTGAAGTTTTCACCGAGCGCGGAGCTGGAGATTGTCACATTTTTTCTTATCGGAGCGGCGCTTATCATCGGTGAGCGGAAATTGCCGTGGCATACGCTTGTGAACGGCATGTTTTTGACGGCATGCGCTACGACGGCACTATATGCATTTGTCGATCGTGTGGCCATTTCTTCCCTTATGTTTGCGCTGGAATTGGGATATAATATGGTATTGACCTACGCGCTGTATCACGGGCTTATGGCGTTTCGCCTTTTTAGGCATCGCTGACGGGTTTGCCCGCTTGATAGGCGTATTTTATACTTTATATTCAAATCATGGAATCTCATTATTACGAATTGACCGATGCATTGATACAGGATGGTTACTTGAAGACGCAGGAGATTATCGACTCGTTTGAGCGGATCGACCGTGCCGATTTTGTTCCCGATGATCAGCGGGAATATGCCCATTGCAATACGCCGCTGTCCATCGGATTTAACCAGACCATTTCCCAGCCGTTGTCCGTGGCATTCATGCTTGAATTGCTGCAACCGAAGGCGGGAGAGCGCGTGCTCGATGTCGGTGGTGGGAGCGGATGGCAAACAGCCATTCTTGCGGATATCGTGAGTAGAAAAACGGCCGATGGCAGTGATGCGGATGGCGAATCGACGCGCGGGGTTGTGGTTGCCATCGAGCGTATTCCCGAGCTAAAGGTCATTGCCGATGCAAATCTTGAGCGGTATGGATTTATCGGGCATGGCATTGCATCGGTCGTCGTTGGAGACGGAACAAAAGGATTTAAAAAAGGAGCGCCCTATGACAAGATCATCGCATCGGCAAGTTCCGAAGGCGATGTTCCTGTGGCATGGAAACGACAATTGAAGATCGGTGGCAGAATCGTGGCGCCGGTTGGCAGCAGTATCGTGGTTATCGACAAGGTGTCAAAAATGAAATACGTCAAAAAAGAACACTTTGGATTCAATTTTTCGCCACTGATCATGCCTTAATAAGGAAGTGAAAAAGCGCCTTGTGCGCTTTTTTGGTCCGTTGCCGACGCCGCAGATTGATTTGACATTTTTTGTCAAATATGTTAACTCTATATCAGAACTTAACTCAACATTTTACTGGAGGTAGTCCCATGAAAAGGACAGGAATTGCAGTGGCGGTTGCGGTGATGGCGCTTTTGGTTTCCGGTTGTGCAACCGGGACAAGGAGCCGCGGACGGCAGGAAGTGCGGCGCGTGCAGCATGTGCAGGAGGCGATGCATGCGGATCAGCATGCCGCACCCCCGCTTCCGTTGCCGCAAATAGTGACGGCGGCCAATTCTGTCGAGGCAAGAAAATACCTCGCCATCGGAACAAACCCGACGGACACAAAGCGGCCAACCCGACCGCATGAACGCGTATTCTCCCTTGCGGACGATGCGTATGTCGTTACGAAAGATCGTAAAGGCCGGGTCGCGGAAGGATGGCTTAAGGCGGGTGAGCAGGTGTTCGCCGTGCCGGCGAGCGACCAGAGATATTGGGAGGCCATTGCGATCAAACGCTGCGGCAACCCGATCTTGAATCGGCTTCATGGCGTGGCACCGATCTGGATTTCCGATCCGGCGGTGCGGGCGCAATCCGTGGCGCAGCAACCCGTTGCGCCGCAGGTTGTGGGCCAGCAGCAATTCACTGCCGTTCCTGTGCCAGTTCCCGTTTCTTCGGAGCCGGTTCCGTGTGCCCAGCGCAAGAGCGGCTGGGGTTCGGTGATTGGCGGCGCGGTTGGTTTTGTGGGTGGCTTGATCACCCGGAAGCCTGCCATCGCGGCCGCAACGGCAGCCGGCGGCGCGATGATCGGCGGGTGGTTCGATGGTGAATGCCTCGAACCGCAAGACGTTGCCGTTGCGGCGGGGTGGGGTATTGCGGGCTTCGGCCTGACCAAGCCGTAGTTCGTGCGCCAAAAGGGGTGAAGTGATTCACCCCCCTCTTCTACAGTTTCTTAATCCATAAGGAATTGCAGAAGGGGAAACCCGTGGCAAGCGTATCCGTTCAACGAGGTGCGTGCATTGGAAAATATACCAAAACATGATGAATATCATCAAAAAAATCATCGTCATTATCTTGAGTCTCGTTGTCGTGACGGGTATTTTTGTGCCGACCGCAGGCGTGCTTGCGGCAACATTCAATAACGATGCGCAAGACCACCCTACTCTTCGGGTTTCCAACTACACACGAAATCCGGGAGGCAACATTAACTGGTCCGGCTCCGTTTCCGCAAACGCCGGCGAGGTTCTTAGCTTTATCGTATATTACCATAACACCGATTCTGATATTGCAAACGGAACTACCGTACGCGTACAGCTTCCTTCCGGAACGTTCACATCGACCACAGTAACCGGCGAGGTGCGGGCAAGCAATGCCGCAACCGTGAACAGCTCCGTTTCCGTCAATCTTACATCCGGGCAGTCAATGTCATTCATTCCGGGGTCGGTCAGCTGGTATCCGGATGGAAGTGCCACTTCCCGCGCATTGTTGAATGGACAAAACGGGAGCGAGATCGTTTCGAATGGGCTTTTTGTCGGTGACATCTCCGGCGGATGGTCTACCCAAGGGTATGTGATATTTCGTGCTCAGATAACCAATAACGGGGTGATCGGCACGAGTGGATCCGCTCCGATCGTGACCACTAATTCCGTTTTTTCGGTCACTCAGGCATCTGCTGTGGGGCATGGGGTGGTAAATCCGAATAATCTCATCACGACCGCATGGTTCGAATACGGAACGACCCAGTCGCTCGGTTCCATTACCGGATATCAAAACGCAGGGATAGGGAATGATTCGATCAATATTACGGGCTATTTTCATGCTCTTGCGCCTAACACGACCTATTATTATCGCGCCGTCGCGCAAAATGTGCATGGTACGACCTATGGCACAACGATGAGTTTTATGACCCAGTCGACCGACTATGGTTCGAATGACAGCGCTCCATTCGTGTACACCAGCGGCGCGAGCTCCGTAGCTGTCAATTCAGCGGTCTTTAACGGGTCCGTGAATCCGAATAATAGAAATACCAATGCATGGTTTGAATATGGAACGACCCAGTCGCTGGGATATACAGCCGGTTATCAGGCCGTCGGATCGGGCAATCATGCATCGACTTTGACGTCGGCCGTGTATAATCTTGCGCCGAACACGACCTATTATTATCGCGCCGTCGCGCAGAACGCATACGGCACGACCTATGGCACAACGATGAGCGTTACGACCGGAGGAACTTCTGTAAATAGTTACGGCAATACTCCGTATGTCACGACCTATGCCGCGCAATCCGTGTTCCGCAACTCCGCGTTGATCAATGGCAATGTGAATCCGAATAGGTCCCTTACGACCTCATGGTTTGATTGGGGAGCAACGACGGGTTTTGGCAGTCGTACTATTATTATGCCGGTAGGGCAAGCTTCCTATACAAGCAGCTATTCCGCGGTGTTGAGCGGATTGCAGGCGAACACGACCTATTATTATCGCGCCGTCGCGCAGAACGCATATGGCACGACCTATGGCAATACATTGAGTCTTACCACGGAGGGAGCGGCCATCATTCCGGTGGCCGTGACCGGTACCGCTTCGGTGGCACCGCGCGTCATCGTGGTGCAACAGCCGTCGGAATCCGGATCGGTTGTTGCATTACTGACCCCCTCGATAGATAAAAAGAATCCGAATGCAGGTGATACGGTCGAATATTCGATCCAGTATCGCAACGAATCCAATAGCCCGATCACCGGCGCAACGCTGAAGATCGATCTGCCGAGCGAGGTAACATTCGAGAGCGCATCATTGCGCGCGAGCACATCGACCGATGGCATGGCCATATTCGATCTCGGCACCATAGCTGGAAACACGCAGGGCGTGATCACTATCAAGGCGACCATCGACCGCAGTGTCGATGCGGATGACGCATTGATCTTTGGCGCGACCATGACCTACGTCAACGCACAGAAGCAATTCCAGTCGACGACCGCCTATCTGACCGTTGTGGTCGGCTCGGGTGTCGCAGGATTGGCGTCGTTGCTGAGCGTGCTCGGCGACTTGTTCACCAATTGGTTCGTCGATCTCATCCTCGGATTGCTTATCGGTTTCGGCATCTATCATTTCTTCGTACGACAGAAGGAGGAAGAGGTCATTATCAAATAATTTAAAATCGCACACGGCCGGTAAGCAATGCTTTATTGCGGGTCCCTGTCCGCCAGCTGGCGGACTCGCGCCTTGTATTTTATTCAGTCGTGTGCGATTTTTTTTGTGTATCGTTGTGCTTATGTAGTATAGTAATTAGCATATGAAGCTTCATCGATTTATTGGAAACTTTGATTGCGGCAGCGACCATATCGAGATCACCGATGCGGATGTCGTGAGTCAGATTTTGCGCGTATTGCGGCTTGGCGTCGGTGATCGGCTTATTTTGAGCGACGGCGCCGGGAATGAATGTATCGGCGAGATCGCAGAACGGCAAAAGGAACGCGTGACCATTCATATCGTCGAACGATATAAAAATACCAATGAGTCTGCCGTTGCAAGCGTGCTGTATTGCGCCATTTTGAAGCGCGAGAACTTTGAGCTTGTCGTACAAAAGGCTACGGAGATCGGCATAAGTGAAATCGTTCCCGTCATTACTCAGCGTACGGTCAAGTTGGATATCAAGGAAGATCGTTTGCGAAAAATAATCGCGGAGGCCGCCGAGCAATCGGGACGCGGGCGCGTGCCGATATTGCATGCCCAGATGCAATTCGCGGATGCGCTCAATGATGCAAAACGCAATGCCGTTAATTTGTTCTTCGCCCTTAGCGAAACATCCATCGAAACCGTCGACCTGCATGGCAAGCAGAGTAGGGGAATCTTCATCGGACCGGAGGGCGGATGGACCGAAGAAGAAGCGGCTGCCGCGCGTGGTGCGGGGTGTGCTGTTGTATCGGTGGGTCCGTTGACATTGCGCGCGGAAACTGCGGCCATCGTCGCGGTCTATTTGGGAACCAGAGATTGATTTTTGATCACGGAGGCCTTGTATTCCACGGGAGAATGTTCTATATATAGTGCGCTATGGGTATCTTTAACCTCACATCCGAATACGGGCCGTCGGGAGACCAGCCGGAAGCGATCGAGCAACTAAAGGCAGGGCTTGATCGGGGCGAGCAATATCAGACCTTGCTCGGCATTACCGGGTCGGGAAAGACATTTACGGTCGCCAATGTGATCCGGCATTTTA
>MGIT01000001.1:43357-47077 GCA_001793895.1 Candidatus Wolfebacteria bacterium RIFOXYB1_FULL_54_12 | reverse complement strand
GGTTCTTGTGATTGCGCCCAACAAGGCGCTTGCCGCCCAGCTGTATCGGGAATATAAGAATTATTTTCCCGAGCATTCGGTGAATTATTTTGTTTCCTATTATGACTACTATCAGCCCGAGGCCTACATGCCGGGGACCGATACCTATATTGAAAAGGAGGCGATGATCAACCAGGAGATCGATCGGTTGCGCCACCAGGCCACATCCGCATTGTTGACCCGCAAGGATGTGATCGTGGTCGCATCGGTTTCGTGCATCTACGGACTTGGCGTTCCGATGAATTATTTCGCATCCGCGATCCACTTGGCGGTCGGGCAACAGATCACCCGCGGCGATCTTATTAGCCAATTGATCAAGATCCAATTTACCCGAACGGCAGGCGTGCTAAAGCGCGGTGAGTTTCGCGTGCGTGGGGATGTATTCGAGATCATGCCCGCATCCGAGACCATGAGCTATGCGATCGAGCTGGGTTCCGACCAGACCGTTACGGACATTGCGATCGTCGATCCGGTGACGCGGACCATGGTCGACCATCCTCAGGATGTCGCCTTGTTTCCGCCGAAGCACTTTATTTCAAGCGCGCCCGAGATCGCGCGCGCGGTAAAGGATATCAAGACCGAGTTGGACGACCGGCTTGCGTATTTTAACGAACACAAGCTGTATCTTGAGGCTCAGCGTTTGGAGCGACGCGTGCGCTATGACATGGAGATGTTGAAGAGTCTCGGTTTTTGCCATGGCGTGGAAAACTATTCGCGCCATTTGAGTGGCAAACTTGTCGGCGAAGCACCCGATACATTGCTGGATTATTTTCCGCGCGACAAACAGGGCAAGCCCGACTTTTTGCTGGTTATGGACGAATCCCACATCGGCGTGCCGCAAGTGCGCGGCATGTACGCGGGCGATCGGAGCCGCAAGGATACGCTGGTAAAATACGGCTGGCGTTTGCCGTCGGCGATGGACAATCGGCCACTGATGTTCAAGGAATTTGAACAGCGCATCGGGCAGACGATCTTTGTGTCGGCCACTCCGGGCGACTGGGAGCTGGAACATTCGAAGACCGTCGTGGAGCAGGTCATCCGGCCGACCGGATTGATCGATCCGCCCATCGAAGTGCGACCGGTGTTCAATAAGGACAAGAACCGCAGTCAGATCATCGATGTCATAGAGGAATTGCATGGCGTGGTCAAAAAAGGGGAGCGTGCATTGGTCATTACGCTTACGAAAAAGCAGGCCGAGGACCTGAACGATCATTTTACGAACGAAGGATTCAAATCGCGCTACATCCATTCCGAAGTAAAGACCTTCGAGCGCACGGAGATATTAATGGATTTTCGCAGGGGGATATTCGATGTGTTGATCGGTGTGAACCTTTTGCGCGAAGGGCTCGATCTGCCGGAGGTAACCTTGGTCGCTATTTTGGATGCGGACCGGGAAGGGTTTTTGCGCAGCGAAACATCGTTGATACAGACCATGGGACGCGCGGCGCGCAACGTGAGCGGTACCGTCATTTTGTATGCGGATAAGGTAACGGGTTCCATGCAACGGGCTATGGACATCGTCGATAAGAGAAGAAAATTGCAAATGGCGTACAACAAGAAGCACGGCATTACACCAAAGACAATTCATAAGGCCATCGAGTATATGCTTGATTTCAGCGGGTCGGCGGGCGAGTAGTATGGGCTTCGCCATTTTTCGTGGAGCGCCAAATGAAATTGTTCCCATCAACCCGCTCACGCCCGATGCTTGCAAAGCAAACATCGGGCTGCGCTTCCGTTTAGGTTTCTGGGAAACAATTTTATTTTGCGTTGGCGTAAAAATTTACCGGCTTGCATGTTACTACGAGGAACTTGTGTTGACAAACCTCATTGGCGGTGTCATAAGTAAGTACTAACGATATGGAAGACAAAATAAGCATCAAGGGCGCGCGCGTCCATAATTTAAAGAATATCGATCTCGAGATACCCAAGAACAAACTGGTGGTATTTACGGGTGTTTCGGGCAGCGGCAAATCGTCGCTTGCTTTTGATACCATTTTTGCCGAAGGGCAGCGTCGCTATATCGAATCATTGTCGCCATACGCGCGGCAGTTTTTGGGCCAAATGGAACGCGCCGATGTGGATGAGATCGTCGGCCTGTCGCCGGCCATCGCCATCGACCAGCGGGCGCTTTCGCACAACCCGCGTTCGACCGTGGGAACATTGACGGAAATCTATGATTATTTGCGCATTTTGTTCGCGCGCTTGGGCGATGTGCATTGTCCAAATGACGGCACGAAAATAGAAAAATTGTCCGTCGATGAAATGATCGACATTGTGATCGCGCGCGCAAAAAAAGCGAAGCAGAGCATGGTCACCGTACTTTCGCCGGTGGTGCGCGGACGCAAAGGGGAGTATTACCAACAGTTGTATGATTATCTTGGGCTCGGATTTTCGCAGGTGCGCATTGATGGCGTTATGCATTCTTTGCATGACAAGATCGAACTGTCGCGCTACAAGGAACACTCGATCGATCTGGTCATCGACAAGGTTCTTTTGACGGATGTCGCGCGCTTGCACGAGGCCGTCGAAAGCGCACTTGATCAAAGCAAAGGGCTGGCTACCATTTTGATGGGCGAGCAGACGGAAGCTCCGGAGGAGTTCATGCTTTCTTCGAAGTGGACCTGTCCGGTGGATAATTTCGTATTTCCCGATATCGAGCCGCGGCTGTTTTCTTTTAATAGTCCGCATGGCGCGTGCGAGACCTGTTCCGGGCTTGGCAAGACCGATCTTTTCTTAAAGACCATCTGTCCCGATTGCAAAGGGAAGCGATTGCGCCCCGAAGCATTGTCCATTCGCATTGACGGAAAAAATATTTATGAAGTGGCTTCCATGACCAACGCCGATTCGCATGCATTTTTTACGGCATATGAAAAAAAGATGACCGAGCGCGAAAAGACCATCGCCGCGACCGTAGTAAAGGAGATCACAGATCGGCTGCACTTTTTACTTGAAGTGGGGCTTGATTATTTGACCATGACGCGCGAAGCGGAAACATTGTCGGGCGGTGAAGCACAGCGCATTCGGCTTTCTTCGCAAATAGGCTCCCAGCTTTCCAATACGCTGTATGTGCTCGATGAGCCGACGATCGGTTTGCACGAACGCGATACCGACCGATTGGTGGGAATATTAAAGAAACTTAAGGCGCAGAACAACACCGTGATCATTGTCGAGCACGACGAACTGACCATCCTTGAATCCGACCACTTGGTCGACTTCGGGCCGTTTGCTGGCAAGCATGGCGGCGAGGTCGTCGCACATGGCGATACGGCAAAATTGTTGAAAAATCCTGGCGAAATGAACTCGATGACCGTGCAATACTTGCGTGAAGAGCGAAAGATCGCGGTGCCTGAGCGGCGGAGCAAGATAGTCGAAAAGTTGTCGATCGTCGGCGCGACCGCGCATAATTTGAAAAATGTGAATGTGGATATTCCGTTGCGCAAGTTGGTGTGCGTTACGGGTGTTTCGGGCAGTGGCAAATCGACCCTGGTGCAGGATGCGCTGTATGAAAATTTGAATTCGTTGAAGTCACACATGAATGAACCGCTTACGGGTGTCGCGAACATTACCGGTTCCGAATATATCGATCGGGTCATTGCGGTCGACCAGGCGCCGATCGGGCGCACCCCGCGCTCCAATCCTGCCACTTACACGGGCATCCTTACGCCGATCCGCGAGTTCTAT
>MGIT01000001.1:21101-43335 GCA_001793895.1 Candidatus Wolfebacteria bacterium RIFOXYB1_FULL_54_12 | reverse complement strand
ATGCACTTTTTGCCGCCGGTATTAGTGGAGTGCGAAGTGTGTCACGGCAAGCGATACAACCGCGAAACATTGCAGGTAAAGCACAACAAGAAAAGCATCAGCGATGTGCTTGCCATGACCATCGATGAAGCTGCGGAATTTTTTGACGGCATTTGGCAGATTACCGACAAATTGAAGGTACTGCAATCCGTCGGGTTGGGATATTTGCAGTTGGGCCAAAGCGCCACCACGCTTTCGGGTGGTGAAGCACAGCGCATCAAATTGGCGCGTGAATTGACGCACCCGCTGGGCAAACGCGTGTTGTATTTGCTCGACGAGCCTACCGTCGGGTTGCATTACTATGATGTTGAACTGCTGTTGACCGTACTGAACAAGCTGGTGGACAAAGGACACTCCGTCGTGGTGATCGAGCATAATATGCACCTCATCAAATCGGCCGATTACGTCATCGACCTCGGGCCGGAGGGCGGCGAGCGGGGAGGTTCCATTGTTGCCAAGGGTACGCCTGAAGAGGTCGCCGCAAACAAACACAGTATCACGGGCAGTTACTTGAAGCATTTCTTGAAAAAGTAAATGCCTCGCAACTTCCCCTAGTACGTTCAATGAAATTGCTTTCCGGAAACCCGCTCACGCCCGGTACTTACTTCGCAAGTACCGGCCTGCGCTTCCGTTCAGGTTTCCGAAAAGCAATTTCATCAGGTGTCTATGGGTTTCTGGAATGGTTTTATTTGAGGTGCTGAATCTGATATGATAGGTAAATGATCTTATCATTACGAAAACGATATTTTGAAGGGGATACGATGCGAGGGTTTATGGCGTTGTATACCGGCAAGACAATTTCCAACATTGCGGTAAATTTGCTGGGAATGTTTTTACCCATTTTTTTGTACACGTTGTTTGACGGCAATTTTACCTTGGTCGCCTTGCAATTTTTACTTGGGTATTTGGCCTATGGCCTTTCCGTTCCGATCGGGGGTTTCTTTCTAAACCGGTATGGATTCAATCATTCGCTCCGCTTGAGCACGTTCTTTGCCGCGGCTTCGTTTGCCTTCCTGTATTTCATGCGGCCGGAAAACGTGTTCTACCTGTTGCCGTTTCAGATCGCCGCGACCACGCTCTATCGATTGCTATTTTGGCTGCCATTCCACGTCGACTTTGCGGAGTTTTCCGATGCAAGCAAGCGTGGGAGTGAGATCGGGTTTTTTGACGCGACGGTCAATGTCATCGGAATCGCCACACCTATTTTGGCCGGTTTTATCATTACGCGTTACGGATATGATGCACTTTTCGCCCTTTCGATGATCATTTTTCTTATGGCGCTGGTACCGTACCATTTCATTCCCGAAATCGGGGAGCGGTTCAGCTGGTCATATCGAAGGACCATTCGCGAGCTGTTTGCAAAACGTAATCGTAAACCGACGTTGGCATTCATGGCCGATGGCGCAGAGGAGATTGTCGGGTATCTTGTGTGGCCCATTGTGATCTATCAACTTTTGCATGGTGATTTGTTGAAGGTCGGCGTTATTTCCACCGTCATCGTCGGCGCGACGGTCGTGCTGGAATTGGCAGTGGGGAAATATACCGACGGCCGTTTTGGAAAAGAAAAATTGGTAAAGTATGGCAGTATCCTGTCCGCGATCGGATGGGTCATAAAGATATTCATCGCCACGGCATTTCAAATATTCATCGTGGACACCTACCATAAGTTCACCAAGATCATCATGCGCATTCCGTTTGCCGCCATGACATATGAACGCGCCGCCGATCGCGGGCATTACATCGATGAATATACCGTCTTATATGAAATGGCGATCAACATGGGGCGCGTGCTCATGATCCTTGCGGTCATGGTTGCCGCACTGTTCATGTCGTTGCAATGGACATTCCTCTTTGGCGCGTTCGCCTCGGTCTTCCTCAATCTCTTGCGCGTAAAACATCATCCGCATGCCCTACGCCTTGTCACTGCGGGATGATATGAGCGACGTTCAATGTCGCTCAATTTCGGATTAGCTTGTATAATAAATATATGGAGATATTTCATGTGCTCAGTAGAGGAGTCGACAAGCGAAAAATCTTTATAGATGACCACGATTATTTTAGGTTTATTCATAATCTTTTCGAATTTAATGATGAGGCCTCAGCAGAAAACAATTACCGCAGATTTCGAAAGAGCGACCATATGAGCGACATTCAATGTCGCTCATATGGGGAATCGCCGAGAGAAAGGAGAAAATTATTGGTTGATATCCATGCCTTCAGCCTAATGCCGAATCATTATCATATGATAGTAAGCGCGAATTCGGAAAATGCCATCCCGAGATTCATGAAGAAGGTAAATATGGGATATTCCAAGTATTTCAACGAGCGATATGAGAGAAAGGGGACGTTGTTTGAGGGGAGATATAAATCGGTACCGGTTACGGCACAATCGCACTTCATTCATTTGCCATATTATATCCATCTAAACCCGCTGGACATGTTCGATTATGGATGGCGAGAAAGGGCTGTGCACAACCATGTGGAAGCCATGCATTATTTAGAGAATTACCGATGGTCGAGCCATTTAGATTATCTCGGAAAAAAGAATTTTCCATCGGTCACGCAAAGGGAGTTTTTATCCGAGTTTTTTGGAGGACAGGAAGGATACGCGCAAGCGCTGGACCAATGGGTGAAGGATATTAGCATCGAGAACATACAGGATGTCCTTTTGGAAAAGTAATATTGAGCGACATTCGATGTCGCTCAATATTGATGGGGGATAAAAAAGCCGGTCCGTTATGTGGCGGACCGGGTTTGCTTCGTTGTGCCGAAGCGGTCAGTTCTTGATGAGCGCGAGGAACTTTGACGCGACCTTGACCATGACGTCGTATTCCTCTCTTGCTATACGGGTGTTTTCCGCATACTTGGGGGACCGGCGCATGATCCGTTCCATGAGGTGGTTCATGAGCGCCGCCCCCATGGCCGTCAAGGGCATGTCTGTGGGATCGCTCGTGTCCTTGAAGAGCGTTCCAGCCTTGTCCATTTTTTGGACTTGATCCAGTAGGATGGCGCAGAACCGGTAGAACTCCCAGATCGCATTAGCTTCTTCCGGGAATTCTTGCCTTTTCGACTTCGTCATAGCGAACCTCCTTTTCGTAAAATTTTTAGTCACCCTTCTTTTCGAAGATGGCGAGGAATGCTTTTGCCGTTAAAAGAAGCTTGGCAAGGTCTTCTTCTGCGATGTGCGCGTTTGTGCTGTAGCCCTCGTTTTCAGTAAAAAGCTGGTTTTGTAGGTGATTTATGCACGCAGCGCCCATGCCGCTGAGCGTTGTTCGATCTTGTTCGTTACGCGTGTATAATTCTCCCGTAAGGTTCAGCGTGGCTACACTTTTGTAGAGCGCTTTGCAAAAATTGTAATTAAAACCGGACATCGTTGCCATCGGATCGATCAGGAGATTCTGATCTTGTTTCATGGGGCACCTCCATAGGGTTGAATGTGAGCTGAAAATAGAGTACATTATTTGTGTATATATGTCAAATCTTCTCGAACAAGTGAAGCAATTTCCGGACAGCCCCGGGGTCTATCGATTCCTTGATGCAAAAGGGGGTATTTTGTACATAGGCAGGGCTACGTCATTGCGCAAGCGGGTGGGGAACTATTTTACCAAGCGCATTGATTCTCGCATTGCGGAAATGGTATCGCTTGCACGTGATGTGCGGTACGAACAGACCGATACCGTTTTGGAAGCGATCATCCTTGAGGCCAACCTCATAAAAAAGCATTGGCCGAAATACAATGTGAAGGATAAGGATAATAGGTCATTTCTTTATATCGTAATTCCGAAAGCGGGGATAGATTCCCGCCGGAGTTTACCCCGTGCTGTGACACGGGGCCCGCAATTTCGGAATGACAGAGGGGGCTCGGCCGATTATCCGAAACCGCTCATCGTTCGGCATCGTGAACTGGAAAAGTTTTCCGCGGTCAAAGCGGATGTTTTTGGGCCGTATCAAAGCGTTACGTTGATCAAAAATGCGCTAAAGATCATTCGCAGAATATTCCCGTATGGCACGTGTACGCCCAATAGCAACCCCGTAAAGTCGCCGGCTGGCGACCACGTGGCAAGTAGGCCTTGCTTCGATCATCAGATCGGATTATGTCCGGGGGCGTGCGTTGGTGCTATTTCAAAAAAAGAGTATCAAAAAAATATCCGCAGCATCGTGCTTTTGTTATCGGGTAAAAAAGAGTTGTTGCTCAAGCGGCTTGCAAAGGCAAACCCCGAAAGGGCGGCGAGTTTGAAGCATATCCAGGATGTTTCATTGATCACGCGGGACGAACTGGTGCGCAGGCAAGTGGGCGCACATCGCATCGAGGGGTATGACATATCGCATTTGACCGGCAAGGAAACATACGGCTCGATGGTCGTGTTCACCGATGGTGAACCAGACAAGGAGGCCTATCGGTTGTTTGCCATAAAAGAAGCCGTGGCAGGCGACGATCTGCATGCACTCGAGGAAATGCTGGTGCGACGGTTTCGCCACGCAGAATGGGACATGCCCGATCTGGTCATGATCGATGGTGGTAGGCCGCAGGTCGATCATATTGCGGGCGTATTCAAAAAATATAATATTGCAGTTCCGTTTGTCGGCATTTCAAAGTATGGCGGAGATGCGCTCGTGTTTCCGGGCGGTACCAAGCTCTCGGTCAAGGATCTTGCGCGTGGACTGAAACCTATTTTACTGCGCGTTCGTGATGAGGCGCATCGGTTTGCGCTTCGCGCCAGTCGGCGCAAGCGTGATCGGCGTATGTGACATCAATCGGGAGTCGGTTTTGTGATATACTAAACGTAATAATGGAAACCAGTAGACCTCTATGAAATTATGGAACTCAAAAAATAAACGGCCCAAGATCGGACTGGCGTTGGGAAGCGGGGGAGCACATGGGTTGGCGCACATTGGCGTCATCAAGGCGCTGCTCGACAATAATATCCCTATCGACTATATCGCAGGCGCAAGCTCTGGTGCGTTGATTGGCGGGCTGTATGCCGTGCATAAGGATATTGACGCGGTCGAACGCATCGCGTTGACCAGCGACCTTAATCTGTTGACCCGCTTTATGTTTGATGTTTCCACGCGTGGCGGATTGCTGAGCGGAAGCACGGTGGAACAGTTCATTCGTGATGCGCTTGACGATGTTGCATTTGATGCATTGCATATTCCATTCGCCGCGGTCGCCACGGACATCCATACGGGGGAGGCGGTCGTACTGCGAAGCGGCGATGTTTCTTCTGCTATCCGTGCGAGCATTTCCGTACCCGTCATATTCGAGCCCGTCGTACATGAAGGACGCTTGCTTGTCGACGGCGGCTTGGTCATGCCGGTCCCGGTCAGTCTTGTGCGCGATATGGGAGCGGACATCGTGATCGGGGTCAATTTGGATGCGACATGTATCCACAAGGAACATGCCGCAGAACCTAATGTAAGAATGATCATTGAAATGACCATGGAAATCTTGCGCAACAACCTGTCCGAAGCGCAGGCACAGACGGCGGATATTACCGTATCCCCCCAGTTTGATACGAAAGTTTTGGTCGGGTGGGGCGAGTTCCTGCACGCCAAGAGTCTTATTGAAAAGGGCCAGGATTCCATGGAGGCGGAATTGCCCCGGTTGAAGGCCCTCTTATCAAAACGGTAATACCTTGCTACACTTACCTATATAGTATTAGTAACCATTATTTATGATCACTACAACAAACATCGTTTTGCTCGTTGCCGGAGCGTTGATCCTTTGGATTGTATTTGTATTCAACGGCCTTATCCGTTTGCGATTTCGCGTGCGCGAAGCATGGTCCGATATCGAGGTGCAGCTGAAGCGACGCTATGACCTCATTCCGAATCTTATTGAAACGGTAAAAGGGTATATGGCTCACGAAAAGGATGTATTCGAAAAAGTAACGCAAGCACGCGCACAATCGTTGTCCGCAACAGGACATGCTGAAAAAGGTGCTGCGGAGGGTGAGCTGACCTCTACGCTTAAGACATTGTTTGCGGTATCGGAAAACTATCCCGAACTGAAAGCAAATACGAATTTTATGGAGTTGCAGCGCGAACTTTCCGATACTGAAAATAAGATCCAGGCTGCGCGGCGTTTCTATAACAGCAATGTCATGGAATACAATACCCGCATCCATGTATTCCCGAGCAATGTCATCGCGAAACTATTTAAGTTCACTATTGAAGAGTTCTTTCAGCTTGAAGATAAGGCTCAAGCTGAGCCGGTTGCCGTAAAATTTTAACGAATATATTTTTTATGAAAATCCCTAAAAGCGTTCAAAAGACCGTCATCATTATTATCGGTATCGTCACCATTCTTGGTATGACGGGTCTATTTTGATTCGATCTTCATATTACCCGTATCATTTTATGGAACTGCTTCATCTTACAACTGCAGATAATGTAAAGATCGTAGCCAATTATTTTCCGGTCAACCGGACAAAACACCCCAACCCGCGTGGTTGGGTTGTTTTCTTGCACATGATGCCGGCAACGAAGGAATCGTGGAATCCATTGGCGGATCGGTTGCAGCAAGAAGGTTACGCAGGATTTGCAATCGACTTGCGAGGGCATGGTGCTTCCGGTGGCGGGCCCGATGGCTATACCCGATTTTCCGACGCGGAGCATCAGGAAAGTTCGCGCGACATTGACGCGGCGATCGACGTGCTAAAAGGGCTTGGTGCGCGCGAGGATCGCATTACGCTCATTGGCGCTTCGATCGGTGCGAATCTTGCATTGCAATATGTTTCGCGGCACCGCAGCTTCAAGCGGTGCATCGCATTTTCTCCGGGATTGGATTACCACGGTATCGTAACCAAGCCGTTGATTGAGTCATTGCCCGAAGACAAGCACGTGTTGTTTATCGGGTCGCGTGACGATGATCGCTCCGACGACAATGCTTTGGATGTCGAAACGCTTTATGTTGCCGCGCCTTACGGTGTCGACGTGCAAAAAGAAATCGTCGATGTCGGCGGACATGGCACAAATATTCTTGGCCATAATCCAGAACTCATTGAATCCATTTTAGTATTTATCCAATCATGAATAAAAAAGATATGTTTTTCGGCATTTCAGCCGGCTTGCTCATCGGTCTGCTTGCGCTTCCCGTGTTGCGTACCGCAAAGCCCGCATTGCATGCGCAATATTGGTGGGCTATCGTCCCGTTATTTCTTATCGCTACGCCGTTGGGTCTGTACATTGCCTACCTGATCGGCAGGAAAATATCCGTCGTGTGGCAGATCGGAAAATTCGGCGTCATCGGCGTGCTGAATACGCTTGTCGATTGGGGAGTGCTTGCCGTGTTGTTTGCGGTCGGGCCGTGCTGGTTTGGCGTGGGAACCGAGCAGGCGCTTGTGGCCATGGGCGCCGCGACGATCACGGTCTATACCATCTATAAGGCGATCTCGTTCATCATCGCAAACATCAACAGTTATTACTGGAACAAGTCGTGGACCTTTGCGCGCAGTCTTGCACAGAAAACGAAGGCCGAGTTTCTGCAATTCTTTGCCGTAAGCCTTGTCGGATTTTTGTTGAATGTGGGCATTGCTTCGTATGTGTTCAAGGCAATTGATCCCGTCACCAATATGAATGTCGATCAATGGGGTTTGGTCGGCGCCGCCATCGGCAGTATCGTCGGACTTGCGTGGAACTTTCTCGGTTACAAATTTATCGTGTTCAAAGAAACGATCGTCGCTTGACGATCGTTTCTTTTTTTATGTGTACATATAAAAAACTCATGCGATCGCACCGCATTTAATTTTTTTTATGCAATTATAAAAAATATTTTTAAAAATAATCGTAAAAAATATTTTTTCGAGTTATCCACATTGTAAAAATAATTTTTTTGTTACAAAATTAGAGTATAAGAAAAATAAAAGATCGAAAATAAAAAAATAATTTTTTATTTTTAATTTATATTTTTTTTATCCATAGTCATCGATTTAAAACGGTTTGATTGGTCGACGAATCGATTTTAAATATAAAAAATAATTTTTTATATCCGCATCTTCGGATGTCGGATGCAACAAAAAATATGGCAGTAAAAAAAGCAAAGAAGGTCGCAAAGAAAGTTGCTAAGAAGAAGGTGGTAAAGAAGGTAGCTAAGAAAGTTGCCAAAAAGAAAGTAGCAAAGAAAGCGGCTAAAAAGAAAACCGCAAAAAGGAAATAACCCTTTTAAAACAGTCCTCGGGAGTCTTCCCAGGGCTGTTTTTTTGTGGTAGAATGCAGGTAAATAAAGGGGAAATTAACCAATCGAAAAAGACCATGCAAATCATCATAAAAGCAACCCAGCTCGAGCTTACCGATGCCTTAAATCAGTACGCCGAAGATCGCATCAAGTCGCTCGAAAAGTATATCGGACGGTTTGAGACGCAGGGGGAGGCGATTGCCCGTGTAGAACTTGCCCGTACTACGCAGCATCATCGCAATGGCGACGTGTTCAACGTGGAGGTCAACCTGCATATGAACGGCGATGTCATCCGCGCGGCGCGTGACGGTGAAGAGATGTACGCGACGATCGACGAAGTAAAGGACATTCTCAAGCTCGAGATTCAAAAGTATAAGGACCTTCACGTGGAGAAGCCTATCTCCGATGCACAACGAGCGGGAGAATAACCGATGACTGATAGCTGATGACCAATAACGAGATGCGGGGAATAACCTATGACCGATAACCGATGACTAATAACGGGGAGCGGGATGCGGGGGGTGGGGGAACGGCTCGATAGCGAAATGCAGGGAGCAGTTAATGCTTCCTGCATTCGTTTCTGCTTTTATTGAAAAAAGATATCACATTGTCATTCCCGCGGAGGCGGGAATCCAGAGAATTCATTTGTATAGATTCCGGCCTCCGCCGGAATGACAGCAGATCCGTCTATGTTCGACTTTTTAAAAAATATTTTTGGTAAATATGATTTTGATCCGATAGTCGCGGAGATCGCCGGATGGGAAGACGACATGAAGCAGCTTTCTGTGGACGATTTGCGAGCACGCAGCGGCGCATTACGCGAGCGGATTACAGGTGGACAGGCTTCGCTTGATGCCGCATTGCCGGAAGCGTTTGCATTGATTCGCGAGGCTTCGCACCGCACGCTCAACCAGCGTCATTTTGATGTGCAGCTGATCGGCGGCATCGTATTGCATCAGGGAAAAATCGCCGAAATGCGCACCGGTGAGGGAAAGACATTGACCGCGACTGCGCCGGTCTATTTGAATGCGCTGACCGGCAAAGGTGTGCACGTCGTTACGGTGAACGATTATCTGGCGCGCCGCGATGCGGTGTGGATGGGGCAGGTGTACCATGCGCTCGGCGTTACCGTTGGATGTCTTATCCATGACGGCGCATACATATATGATCCTTCTTTTGTGGCCCCAAAGGCCGAATTGCCAGAAGCCGAAGCGGAGGCCGATGCAACCCGCGATACACTGGGCAACTTTAAGGTGGTGCAAGAGTTTTTGCGCCCTGTTTCCCGCAAGGAAGCCTATCAGCTTGATATTCTATACGGAACCAACCACGAATTTGGCTTTGATTATTTGCGCGACAACCTTGCCTATCGGGCCGAAGACCAAGTGCAGCGCGGGCATCATTTCGCGATCATCGATGAGATCGACAGCATTTTGATCGATGAAGCGCGCACGCCGCTCATCATTGCGGCACCGGATACCGAGTCCAGCGAATACTATAAGGTCTTCGCGCGCATCGCGAGCATGCTTGCCAAGGATGATTATGCACTCGATGAAAAAGCGCGAAGCGTGTCCATCAACGATAGCGGCATATCCAAGGTGGAGACCGCTTTGGGCATCAAGAACATCTATAATCCGGAAAACTTCCAGCTCGTCCACTATTTGGAAGAGTCGTTGAAGGCGCGTGCGCTGTTTCATAAAGATAAAAATTATGTGGTTAAAAACGGCGAAGTCATTATTGTCGATGAATTTACCGGCCGCATGATGCCGGGGCGTCGCTATTCAGGTGGTTTGCACCAAGCAATCGAGGCAAAGGAGGGTGTGCAGATACAACAGGAGTCAAAGACATACGCACAAATTACATTGCAGAATTATTTCCGTTTGTATGAGCGGATCGGTGGCATGACCGGAACGGCGCAAACGTCAGCGGAAGAGTTCCATAAGGTATATGACCTTGAAGTGGTCAGCGTGCCGACAAACAAGCCGCCTATGCGCAAGGATCTTTCGGATGTCATTTATAAGACCAAAACGGAAAAATATCATGCCGTGGTCGCCGACATCAAACAACGCCATGCCGATGGGCAACCGGTATTGGTCGGCACCGCTTCCATTGAGCACAATGAACTGTTGTCGCAATTATTGCATCAGGCGCATGTGCCGCATCAGGTATTGAATGCAAAAAACCATGAACGTGAAGGCGAGATCATTGCCCAGGCCGGACGGCCGAAGGCCGTGACGGTTGCCACCAACATGGCGGGTCGTGGCGTTGACATTATTTTAGGCGGCAACCCGCCGACCGTTGCAGAAGGGGAGCTTGTGCGTTCTTTGGGCGGTTTGCATGTCATTGGTACCGATCGCCATGAGGCGCGCCGCATCGACAATCAGTTGCAGGGTCGTGCGGCACGACAAGGAGACCCGGGTTCTTCCCATTTCTATCTGTCGTTGGAAGATGACCTTTTGCGTATTTTTGGCGGTGAGCGCGTAAAGGGCTTTATGGAAACCTTAAACTTTCCCGAGGGCGAACCGATCGAATCGAAGATCATTTCCCGTGTCGTGAATGAAGCGCAGAAGAAGGTGGAGGGCCTGAACTTTGACGCGCGCAAGCATTTGCTCGAATATGACGACGTATTGAACAAACAGCGCACGCTTTTGTACAAACAGCGAAAGGAAGTGCTCGACGGCAATGCAAAGGCGGCCGTCATCGCGACGGTCGGGAAAATAGCCGATGTGCTTGCCGCGCAGGCCATCGAGCGGCCGGCATTCGAAGAAATACTGGTCAATGCCGAGATCGTTTCCGCCGATGAGCTTAAAGGCGTCGATGATGTTAAAGAATTTTTGGATGCCAAGATCAAGCAGCTCATCGAGCCGGCAGGGGAGGCGGATGTGCGCATGCGCTTGCTTGCGATCATCGATCGACTTTGGATGGGACATCTTGAAAATCTTGAAGACCTGCGTGAGTCGGTACGCATGCGCGCCTATGCGCAGCATGACCCGCTTGTCGAGTATCGCCGCGAAAGTTATCATTTGTTTCAGGACATGATCCGCAACTACGATGATTGGATCTTCTATAACATATGGAAGTTGTTGCCGCAGTTGGTCGCCGCTACGGAAACGCCTGCGGTCACCCTGCAACCTGCCGCCGTGGAAGCCATGGCGGGTAAGATAGGCCGCAATGATCCATGCTATTGCGGATCGGGATTGAAGCATAAGAAGTGCCATGGAAAGGACTTGCATACAGGGTGATTAAAAAAATCGGTCCGTCGTTTGACGGACTGATTTTGGGTATACTAACAGTAATGAATCTTAAGGATACATATAATCGGATAGCCGAGGACTGGCACAACGACCATCGGGATGACAATTGGTGGGCCGGAGGTACGGACGCATTTACGCCGCTGATCAAGCCGGGCGGACTTGTGCTTGATGTCGGGTGCGGTGGCGGCAGAAAGTCCCGGTATCTTGTTGAAAAAGGGTTTCGCGTGGTCGGCGTCGATTTTTCCGAAAAGATGATCGAGATCGCAAAACGGGAAGTGCCTTCCGGCGAATTTCATGCGCTTGATCTGCGCGATGCAAAAACACTCGGACGCATGTTTGATGGCATCTTTATGCAGGCCGTTCTGTTGCATGTTCCGCGTGCCGATGCCGGTGCCGTCATCAAGGAGATGGCCGAACTGCTTGCACCTGGCGGGTGTTTGTATATTGCGGTCAAGGAGCGGCGACCGGGGCAAACAGAGGAAGCGCTTGTGCAGGAAAATGACTATGGGTATCCGTATGAACGGTTCTTTAGCTACTTTACCCTTGATGAGATAATAGCTTATATGCAAGATGCGGGGCTTGTGCCTATGTTCGAGCAGGTGATTCCCGCAGAAAATACGCGATGGATCGAAGTGATCGGCAAAAAGAATAACACCTCCTGATGGGGAATTTGGTATACCACGCGAAAAATAACGCCATGTATCAACGGCCACACACAATTAAGGAAATTAAAAAAAATTATCCCGATAAAGCCGAGGAGCTATTAAACGACCGTGTTCATTTATGGCGAGCCGAGACAGGAATAGAATTGATTCACAAAGAACCCATCATACAGGAGCAGGAAAGAATATGGAAGAACTGGAATGAGATGTCCGATGAGATGAAAAGAAAAAGTGACGCTAAGAGTGTGGAATTATTTGGTAAAGATAATACCTCACATAATGAAGAAATTATGAGGAAATGGGGAAAAGTATAAAAAGTGCCACGGAAAGGACTTGCATACGGGGTGTATACCAAAAATCGGTTGTCGTCTGACCGGCCGATTTTTGGTATACTATGTATTATATGGATGAAATCCAGCGTACAAATCAATGGGAATTCTTTCTGTATGTGAGCGATGCGTGGGAGTGCATGCTTGCGGATTGCCGTGCTGCTCAGGTTTCGATCGATCTTGAGCAGTATATTTTTTCGTACGATACGATAGGGAAGCAGTTCGCCGATGTGCTCGAGCAAAAGGCGCGCGCAGGTGTGCGTGTTCGATTGCTATGCGATGCCGCAGGGAGCTCGCCTTTTCTTGATTCCGTCCATGCGAAGCGGCTTGTGGCAAGCGGCGTCGAGGTGCTTTTTTTCAATCCCATCAAGCCATGGCGTATCAATAACTACTCGTCATGGTTTTTTCGCGATCATCGAAAGGTCCTGGTTGTCGATTCGCATATCGGTTATATCGGCGGCGTCGGCATCCACCAGCGCATGGAGCGGTGGCGCGATACGCAAGTTCGCATTGCGGGGCCCGTTGTGCACGAGTTAGGGCACGCATTCGATCAAATGTGGGATCGCACGCGGGAGGGGAAATATTTTCGTTTCAGCAAGCCATCGTTGGACGCGGAGCTCCAGCAGGGCCGACCATTTTCGGCCACCAGACATTTTCATTTTCTTACCAATTCTCCGCGATTTCATCAGCGGTTCATTTACCATAGCCTGATCGATGCGATCAGGAGTGCGCAGAGCCGCGTATATTTGACCACGCCTTATTTTATTCCCGACTTGCGATTGGTGCGCGCGTTGCGCCTTGCGGCGCGCAGGGGAGTTGATGTACGACTTATTGTTCCCGATGTATCGGATCATCCGTTTGTCGACCGCGCCACGCAATCCTATTTTTGGATCATGCTGAAGGCGGGCGTGCGGATATACCTGTATCGCGACCACATATTACACGCCAAGACAGTGGTCATTGACGATGATTGGGCCTCGGTTGGAAGCGCCAACTTGGACAATCTTAGCCTGCTATTCAATTATGAGGCAACGCTGGTGGGGACGAACCGTACATTCGTGGGCCAGCTTCGGGAGCATTTTATGGAGGACATCACGCAGTCCCATGAAGTCATTTTTACCGCATGGAAGCGACGCTCCTTGATGCGTAAAATACTCGAGGCCGCTACGTGGCCTTTGCATAAGTTTTTGTGATCAAAAAAGCTCCGCATTGCGCGGAGCTTTACTATTTGTGCCATGTCGTAAGGAAGTGGAGTCTTTACGGTTTTCCGTTTCTGTCGGTGCGAGGTGCCTGCCGACGATAAAACTCAGTGCGTTTGGCCGGGTCATTTTTCTTGCCAGTCAGGAACGGGTATTTTGACGATTTGGGGTCTTGACCAGACTTGCCGCACTGCATGGAATTTTGTCGCATGTACTGCCTCCAAAGAAAATTGAAAGGGGAACACGGTTAAGTACTAAAATAAATAATAAGCCCGAGTGATATGTTTTGTCAAATCATGGGATGTGTTTTGTGGAAACGATACGGCAAATGCCGTATACTGTATGCATATGCGCGGGCAATCAATGGGCCTCGCCCGCTTTTTGTGTCAATGACCACACTCATCAAAAATATTTTACTGATAGACGGTTCGGGGCAGCCCGCGGTAAAGGCGGATGTGCTTCTTAAAAACGAAAAGATCGCCGCCGTCGGCCTATTTCCTCGTTACCAAGCCGATACGATCATCGACGGTATGGGGGCTTATCTTGCTCCCGGATTTATCGATATCAATACAAACTCCGACCGCTATCTGACCATTTTTTCCGATCCATCGCAAAAGCAGTTTTTGTTGCAAGGCATTACGACGATCATCGGCGGGCAGGATGGGTTGTCGCTCGCCCCGCTTTTGTACGGCTCATTGGACCTGCAAAAGTTTTGGACCGATCCATATGCGATTAATGTTGATTGGCATACGGTGGAAGATTTTTTTGATGTCCTGCGCCGGCGCCCGTTGGGGGTGAACTTTGGAACGCTCGTCGGTCATTCCACATTGCGACATACCATTATTGGTAACGATTTTCGCGACTTGACCGCAAAGGAGCTCGATGTGTTTCGCTCTATGCTTGCACAAGCCATGCACGAGGGCGCCTTTGGCATCTCATTCGATCTGCAATCTCCCATTGCCTCGCTGACTCCTGCGAAAGAGATCAAGCTCGCGCTGGAAACGATCGAAAAATATCGGGGCCTTGCCACTTTTAAAATCCGAAGCGGTTCCGACTCCACCGTGCATTTGGGCGATACCAAAGAACATTTTGTCCCGGCGGTCATGGAGCTCATTAACCTATCAAAAGAAACCGGTGCGCGGGTAGTGATCAATAATTTTTCACCGCTTATCGGCCTTGAGGAATCGTATCGCACCGCGATCGAATCGATCGAGGCAAATACGGCCAACGCAGATGTCCATTTTTCCATGCATCCGTTTGGGTATTCCGTCGTGCCGATCGTTTCGTTTTTGCCGGTTTGGGCGCAGCGGGGCGGTGCGGAAGAAATACTTAAAAATCTTGAATCTCCCGAGCTGACCGCAAAAATAATCACCGACCTGTCCGGTTTTTCGGGCGACGACATCGTCATTCATGATGCCCCCGAGTTTGACTATTTGGTCGGCAAGACGCTCCGCTCGTTCGGTGAAGACCGTGGTACCACCATGCCGGAAACGTTACTCGGGCTTATGCGTTTGACCAAATTGCGTGCTTCGCTCGTCCACCATAACCTTTCTCTTGATGAGTTCAGCCATGCGTTGGCAAGCGATCGGTCTTTCATCGCTTCTTCCGGGGATAGCTTTGAAGACAAGCGCTTGCGAACCCGCTTGCAACTGTTTACGGATTCCATCCCGGCCTATTTGGGAAAGATGCTCGCCGAAAAACCGATTGCATTGGAAGCTGCTATCCATAAGCTTACCGGATTGCCTGCGCAGCTCCTTGGTCTGAAACAGCGCGGTTTTGTGCGGGAAGGCTACTTTGCCGATCTTGTTTTGTTTCGTGATGCACATGTCGAAACCGTGTTCGTGAACGGTGCCATGGCAGTGCGCGAGGGTGCATATGCCGACGTAATAAACGGAAGAACTTTGATCCATGCGAATGAATAATCCATTTAAATCAAATAGGGCGGGACATGCGCCGGATTACGTGTTTTTGTGGACCTTGGGGATCTTGGTCGTGTTCGGCATTCTCATGCTTTCGAGCGCTTCTTCCGACCTGGGGAAGATAAAGTTCAACGACACCTTTTATTATTTGAAGCATCAGATCTATTACGGACTTTTCCCCGGCATCGTAGGGTTTCTCATCGCTTCCTTTGTGCACTATAAAAAATGGCAGACCTATGCGTTGTATTTGCTGATCGGGAGTGTTGTGGCGCTGTTGCTTGTATTTACGCCGCTTGGGATCCATTCGGGCGGTGCCACCCGTTGGATCAGTTTGGGACCCATTTCCTTGCAGCCAGCCGAACTGTTAAAGCTGACATTTATTCTTTACATGGCGGCATGGCTGGGCGGAAAGCGGACCAAACGGCAAACCAGTTTTAAGGAGGGGTATCTGCCGTTCCTTTCCATCTCGGGGTTTATCGCGGCGTTGATATTTTTACAGCCCGCCACTACGACCGTCGTGGTCATCATGCTCGCCAGTCTGATCGTCTACTTCATGAGCGGTGCGCGGTTCCGCTATATTGCGTTGACCGTGGTGCTTGGATTTCTTGCGCTTGCCATGCTTGTTATGACCACGCCGTATCGCGCTGAGCGCGTTAAAAATTATTTCAATCCCGAAAAGGCCGATGTGTTGGGTAAGGGGTATCATTTGGACCAGGCGCAGATCGCCATCGGATCGGGCGGCATTGGCGGTGTTGGTTATGGACAATCAACCACGAAGTACAAGTTTCTTCCCGAACCGATCGGCGATTCCATCTTTGCGGTCATTGCCGAAGAGTTCGGGTTTATCGGGTCGCTCTTTGTACTGTCCACATTCATTGTGCTCTTTACGCGCGGGTTAGCCATAGCCAACCGATGCAAAGACAAATTCGGACAGCTTGCGGTGATCGGTATCATTTCCGTGGTCGCCATTCAAACATTTATCAATATTGGATCGATCTCGGGCATCCTGCCGCTTACCGGCGTGCCGTTGCCATTTATCAGCTATGGTGGAACGGCGTTGGCTATCTTTCTGACCATGATGGGAGTCGTGACGAACATATCAAAACATGCGTAGAATAACCTATGGCCAATAACCGATGACCAATAACTTAAATAGAAACATATGAAAATACTTTTTACCGGAGGGGGGACAGGGGGGCATATTTACCCGATCGTTTCCGTTGCGGAAGTGCTTTTGCAGACAAGTAGCGAACCTGTGGACCTGTATTATGTCGGTGTACCGGGTGTTTATGAACAACAGCTGACATCCCGCGGGATGACCGTATTCCGCGTCGCATCCGCCAAACTGCGCAGCGGCGAATTGTTACGCAATCTGTTGGACGTGCCATTTTTCTTTATCGGATTATTGCAGGCGCTATGGCGAGTGTTTTGGATCATGCCCGATGTATTGTTTTCCAAGGGCGGCCCCGGAGCGTTGCCGGTGGTATTGGCGTGCGCATTTTATCGCATTCCGATCATCGTGCATGAATCAGATTCTGTTGCCGGATTTACCAATCGTGTCTCGGGCAAGTATGCCGATGCGATTGGTATCGCATTTGCCACCGCAAAAGAATCGTTTATCAAAGAGGGCATGCCGGAGCGTAAGCGAGCGGCCGTGGAACATAAGCTTGCGTTGGTCGGCAATCCTATTCGGGATTTCTTTTTCATGCCAGGCGAAACCGCGATCAAGGCCGATGCAAAGCGCGTGCTTGATTTTGATCCGGCGAAGCCGCTTATCGTTGTTGTTGGCGGTTCGCAGGGATCGGTGCGGATGAACGATTTCCTCATGTCCATTGCGGAGGAGTTGCTCAATCGAAATATTCAAGTCTTGCATCAGGCGGGTTTGAATAACGCGGCCACGACGCAAGTCGATCTTGCGGGTATCATGCAAAAATATTCCGATACGTTCCGCCGTGCCTATCGTATCGTTCCATATTTTGGACGAGAGATAAGGGATGCATTTTTTGCCGCCGATATCGTCGTTTCCCGCGCAGGAAGCGGGGCCATTTTTGAAATAGCCGCAATGGGGTGTCCGGCCATATTGGTACCGCTGCCCGAGTCGGCCCGCGACCATCAGGTAAAAAATGCGTTTGAATATGCATCGACCGGGGCGGCCATTACGGTCGAAGAGGCGAATCTTACCAAGCACACATTCCTTACGCAGGTAGATAAACTGTTGGCCGATCCCGCTCTGTTGGCTTCCATGGCGAGCGCCGCAAAGGCGTTTGCGAAACCGGATGCGGCGGATGTGTTGGCGAAGGAGATAATTCGCTTAGGTCAATAATTTACGGTTTTAGCAAATTACTGTGTTGCCCATTCGTCCGCCAGCTGGCGGATCAGGGTGAACTTACCCCCCCCGTTGGCTTGGTCGGAGTACTACTTGATTAACGGTGCATTGTCATTCCCGCGGAGGCGGGAATCCAGTATTAAATAGATTCCCGCCTCCGCGGGAATGACAGGATTTATGCTTCGATACCTCATTTCTATAATTTGTTTGTTGCTATCATTTCCCGCTTCCGCGGGTGCATTTGAGGTGCCCTATCAGCGCATTTTTCAGCATCGTGGATCGACCGTCATGGTCGAGATTTACGGGGCAGGGGAGTCTTCCCGCTATGCGCAATGCGATCTTGATCTATGGACCTGCCAAGACAGGGGAACGAGCACGCCTGAATTGTTTCCCGGGTTGACGGAGCAACTGTACTATCTTTCCGACGACCGGACACTTGCAGTGGTGGTCGATGGCGGAGGCCCGATTCCTATCTATACGTTGCATGCATTCGATGCGGCGGGAGTGGGCACGCAGACCGTGCTTGATTTTACCGACCCTGTTAGAAAGGCCATATTCAGTGCGGACAATACAAGGATCCTTTTCGTTACCACAAGAGGGAGGTTTGTCGTGTTTTCCATCAAAGACAACGTTGTCGAGCGGAGTGTTCTCATCAGGGGTGGTGCATCGTTTATCCGATTTTCGCCCAAGGGAAATTATATTGCGTATTACGGAGCGAGCACGGCAAGGACGAAGGAGCGCACCTATACATTGGTCGATATTGCGCACAACGTAACGTATGCATGGAAAGAAAAAAACGATTATTGGGATCTGCTGAGCGAAGAAGAAAAGGTGTTTGATTTTTCTCCGGATGAGCGGTATTTTCTGCATTTGAGCGATCGCGATGGCGTGCAAACGTTGTACTCGACGCGCCTTTGGCTACTTGACGGTGTTTCGGGGGGACGGCTGGGAAAGCGTATATTCCCTTCGAATTTTACCGTAAATAATTTTCTCTATGGCGCCGACGGTTCGCTGTATTTTATCGCCAATCGCAAGAATCCGTTGACGTGGTCCGTGTATCGGTACGACCCGGCCGATCCGTTGGTACAATGGGTTATTGATGATGCACTGTATTATCCGCCACCCGTACGCATGGGGAAAGATATTGTTTTCTTGCGCTCGCAGGGCGATGTGCCGATGTTGCATGCTTTGCATACAGACACGCAGACCGTTGCTCCGTTGCCGGTGCCGACAAGCGGATCGTTTTCGCTTGCCACGGGGACGGTAAAAAATTTTGCCGGACGGTATGGCGTGCTGTACACGCCGGACGGGTATGATTCCCAAAAAACATATCCGCTGATCGTGTGGTTGCATGGTGGACCCAATCGGCAAACATCCACATCGTTTCATTCCTACCATAGTTACGGAACATACGATGCCGTCTTGGAGCATTTGCGCAAGAATGGATTTATTGTTTTGAAGCTCGATTATCGGGGCAGTTATGGGTATGGCACAAAGTTCTCTACCGATCTCAAAGGCAATGTTGGCAACCTCGATGTAAAAGATGTTGCCGATGCCGTTACGGCCCTTAAAAAGACCATGCCCATTGGCGAGGTTTATCCTATGGGCAACAGCTATGGCGGATATCTTGCGTTGCGCGCACTTGCCGGAAAACCGGCATTGTTTGCCGGGGCCATTTCCATCAACGGTGTTACGGATTGGTGGACGTTGATCCGTAACATTCCTTCTTCCATATTCAGGATCCATTTCAATGGCGCTCCGTCTGAAAAAAATAAAACGCTGTATGATCAAGCTTCCATTTTTTTGCGTTTGAACAATCTAAAAGACAAGAAGATCGTGTTGGTGACCGGGGAGGACGATTCTACCATTCCGCCTCGGCAGACCGCCATGCTGTACGATGCCCTGCTGGAAAGGGGTATTGCCGCAACGAATGTTTCCTACGAAAAAGAAGGCCATATTTTGACCGACAGTGCGCACCTTATCGACCTGTGCAACCAAGTGGTCAAACTGCCCAAGGGGTATGAGGCGAAGATGTGCGGCATGTAGCATGTGGCATGTCGCATGTAGCATGTCACAAGTAGCATGTCACAAGTAGCATGTAGCAAGTAGCAAGTAGTAAGTAGCAAGTAGCGCGTAGCATGTAGTACTTTGAATTACAAAACTCGCTTTGTCATTCTGAACTTGTTTCAGAATCTGGTTGATATTACTGAGAGATCCTGAAAAGGCTCCAGACCCTGAATCAAGTTCAGGGCGACATGAGTACATGTCGATTCAGGATGACAGTGCTATTTTAAAGCAGCAAAGCGAGTTTCGTAATTCAAGGTGTAGTACGCAGAATGCGAATTGGTGTCCAAAAGGACGATCGTCCTTTTGGACACCAGGTTTTATTTTTTGACACGCAGTGGTTTTTATGGTATCAATAATTCATCCTGATTGGCAGGATGTTGATAAAGCACTTTTAGAAAAAGGAGAAAAACGATGGCACCTATCGGCGTAGAAACGGCCAAATTGGCTGGTCTGCAAATTGACATGCTGCAGAAGTTTCGGCAAGGGCAACTTTCGTTGGAGCATCTTGAGTGGTTTCTGGGTCTGAAGATGTTCGAGCGGGATGCGCTTGTGGTGGAGTTTGGGAAGCCTGGCAAAAAACATGCGATCGTGGCTAAGCCCGCAGAAAAATTCGCCCTGCTTGTCGATCTCGGTATTATCACAATCACTAAGGAAATAAGCCTCGATGTATTTTTCTCGGAGAACGGCGAGAAGCTTCACGACTACAGTAAGGGCATCACTGATGAGAATTTTCCCAACCCGAGCCGTATCCTGAAACCGGGCGACAGGGTGCGCGTCCGTGCGTTTCACCAAATCGTGCCCGGAACGACAACATCAGAGGAGCGCATGGCTTTTCTTGAAAAACAGCCAGGCAACTTCTACGCCGGTGCCCAAGGAATCGTTCATGTCTTCGAACAGAAGCGCGACCAACTGCCGAAAGGCAAATGGTATGCGTCTTTCGACAAGAAAGATCATCTTTGGGAGGAACCCGACGGTTCTCACGGGGTCCCGCACGTGGATGCGGACTCCGACGGCGACTTCCACGTCTACCTTGGCGACCTCGAGCTTGACTGGAGCGACGACGACGCGTTGCTCTCCTTTAGCGACGTTATCGAGCCCTGTGACGCTTAGGCGCTTAGCTTTTGCGCTGAGGCCCTTAGAAAACCAATGACCCCTTGCGAAAGCAAGGGGGTCTTTTTTATGCCTTTTGGGTGGATTTTGGGGGTAAAATATGGTACAGTAAGGACATACTTTATGAGCATACCTGACCCTATTCGGGTGCGTATTGCGCCGTCTCCGACCGGATTACTCCACTTCGGAACAGCCCGTACCGCCCTTTTTAATTGGCTTTTTGCCCGGCATGCGGGTGGAACGTTCATTGTGCGTATCGAAGATACCGATACGGAGCGCTCGACAAAGGCATTTGAAGAAGACATATTGACCGGCCTGAAATGGCTTGGTTTTGATTGGGACGAGGGGCCGGATGTCGGCGGACCGTATGGTCCGTATCGCCAGTCGGAGCGGTTGCCTTTGTACCGGACCCATCTCGAGCGGCTTCTTATAGAGGACAAGGCGTATCATTGTTTTTGCACCAAGGAACAGCTCGATGCCGATCGGCAGGAAATGCAGGCACAGGGCAAGACCCCTGTGTATGTCGGCCGATGCAGTGCGCTTTCGAAAGAAGAGCAAGCTGAGCGAATCGCCACAGGCGAAGCAAGCGTCATTCGCGCTCGCGTGCCCGAGGGCGTCATCGCATTTGATGATATCATTCGCGATACCATTTCCGTGCAGTCGTCGCTGATCGGCGATGTCATCATTGCGCGCAGCCTTGATCTTCCGCTCTATAACTTTGCGGTCGTCGTTGACGATCATGAAATGAAGATCTCGCATGTCATTCGTGGCGAAGATCATATTTCCAATACGCCTAAACAGATTGTGCTACAAAAAGCGCTTGGGTTTGCAACTCCGCTGTATGCGCATCTTCCGCTCATTCTTGCGCCCGACCGCAGTAAGCTTTCCAAGCGGTACATTGAAACATCATTGAATGATTTTAAGGCGCAGGGGTACCTGCCTGATGCGTTGGTCAACTTTATGGCGTTCATCGGTTGGCATCCGAAAGATGACAAGGATGTTATGTCGCGTGAAGAATTGATCGCCGAGTTTGACATGGAGCGGGTGCAAAAAGGCGGCGGCGTTTTTAATCTTGAAAAACTGGAATGGCTGAATGCGCAACACATCAAGCGGCTTTCGATCGATGCATTGATCGATGCGCTTGTTCCGTTTATTC
>MGIT01000001.1:2174-21057 GCA_001793895.1 Candidatus Wolfebacteria bacterium RIFOXYB1_FULL_54_12 | reverse complement strand
ATGGCCGAGCAGGAGCGCATGAAACGGCTGACTGACTTTGCCGAAACGGCCGGATTCTTTTTCGAACTTCCGGATTATGACCTTGCATTGCTTGTATGGAAAGATGCCGTTGTCGAAACCACTAAGGTTCATTTGCAGGCCGTTTTGGCTCTATTAACGGTGTTGCCCGAAGAACAATTCACGAAAGAAGGCCTTGAGGCATCACTTATGCCGCTGGCCGAAGAGAAGGGCAGGGGAGACATATTGTGGCCTCTACGGGTCTCTTTGAGCGGAAAAAAGGCATCCCCTGGGCCGTTTGAGATCATGCCGGCACTCGGCAAGGCTGAAACGATACGCCGCGTGCAAAACGCGATCGATAAACTTTAATACGAACCAAATATATACTTTTGTAAAGACTTTATGGATAGTGCGAAATACAAAGGAATAGCATTGTTGCTGATCGCGATCGTCATGGCGGGGTCTTTTGTTACCACCTATGGCGCTGAAACCCCCGAGGAGCTCAAGGCCGCTATCGAGAAAAAACGCCAAGAAGAACAAGTTTTGGATACACAGATCAAGGCCGTGCAAAGCGTATTGGAAACAACCGCGGGTGAGAAACAAACATTGCAGCGCGAATTGAACCAGATCACCGGCAATGTGAAACAGCTCGATCTTGGCATCAAACAAAGCAAGATCGTCGCCGAAAAACTAACATATGAAATAAAGGATACACAATACACGATAGAAGAATCCGAGGAACGCATTGCATTGCGCAAAGTTGAGATCAGCGAGATGCTTCGACAGGTGCAACGCAAAGATACATCGGAAGGTCCGCTTATGGCTATTTTGAGCGGCAAAAGCTTGACCGATGCCGTTGGCGAGATACAGGCGTTGCTCGAGTTTCAAGATAAGTTCGCCAAGGATATCCGCGAGTTGCAGGACTATACCATTGAGCTTGATGGCCATATAAAGACCGCGGAGGAAAAAAAGCGCGCAAAGGAATTGGAGACTGAAACATACGAAAGCAAAAAGATCATTCTTGATGAAACGAAGCAGTATCAACAGCGGCTACTCGCGCAAACGAAAAACAAGGAGCAGATCTATCAGAGCTCACTTGTGGAGTTAAAAAAGAAGCAGGATCAGATCGACGCCGAGATCGCGCGCTTGGAAGCTGCCGCACGTAAAGACATCAACGTTAGTGCGCTGCCGAGTTCCGGTGCGCTTATGATGCCAACGCAGGGCAAGCTTACGCAAGGATATGGTTCTACGCCGTTCGCATTGCGCAACTACGCGAGCAAGCGGCACAACGGTATCGACATTGCCGCACCGTTAGGGACTCCCATTTATGCGGCGGCCGATGGGCGAGTCGTGGGGGTTGCGAATCAGGACCTGTATTGCCGCAGGGGTGCTTACGGCAAGTTTGTCGCCATAACCCACTACAATGGTCTTACGACGCTCTATGCGCACTTGTCGCTGTGGAAGGTGTACGAGGGCCAAGAAGTCAAACAAGGCGATCTGATCGGCTATATGGGCAACACCGGATTTTCCACCGGATCGCATCTGCACTTTACCGTGTACGCGACGCCGACATTCAAGATAGCTCCGGCGGCCTTGTCGTGCGGCCCGAAGATGCCGTTTGGTGGAGACCTCAACCCGTTTGATTACCTTGCCAAATAACAAAAAGCCACAGGACGGCGAATTACTTTGTTGCAGGAAAATTTACTCGGTCGTCGTACCAATAAGTACGTCTTCCTCGGAAATTTTCCTGCGCCGCGTACTTCATCCGTCCTGTGGCTTTTTTGTTGCCGTACGATTTTAAAAAGATTTTTGAGTTTGTGTCATTCCCGCGGAGGCGGGAATCCAGTACCCCTATAGATTCCCGCCTCCGCGGGAATGACAAGCGGGGAAAAAGGAACTCTTTCTATTACTTACAAAAAATCCGCTACACGGCGCTGTGGCGGATTTTTTTATTTTTTCCGATAGAGTATACTGTATACATATGTTAGAACTCTTTAACCAAATCATAGATATTGCCAAAAACATCGGGCATGTATTCGACACAAGCATTTGGCCGCCTTTGGTGGTGTTGCTCAAAAGTATCGGAATGCTGTTCGTGAAGGTGCTCGAATTGAGCATTATGGCGGTCAAGTGGGCCATTGCCAAAGTTTGAAAATTATTTTATTTGATCAAAATAAAAAAGTTTTGATAATAAAATAAAAAATCTCCCTATGGTGCGCGAGAATCAAGCGGCCTTCAAGGGAGATTTTTTATTGCCTAATATTGTAAACACATAATCATGCGCAAAACAATATATAGCGCTATTCTTCTACGCCCACTAATTACCTGTCGTAAAACCTTCATTTCATGACAGATGATAGATCGGGTTTTGTCATATCCTCTTGTGTCTGGCGGTGTGTGTTTTTAAAAACAATTTTTACCAATAAAAAACCCGCCGTTGGCGGGTTGGGTGCTGCCGAAATATTTCCTTATGTGGCTTTGGTTAGCTCCATAAGGATGTGCAAGACCGCACTGTAATGATTTGGCATGAAGTCTTTAAGGAAGAGGACTTCATGCGGGCTGAACACCCGCACTTCCTCTCCCTCGTTCCCCTGCTTTCGCAGGCCCTCGAGCGATGATAGCTTTGCCTGAAAGATGGTCAGCGTGTGACTATCTTTCGCCATCACATCGACTTCTTTGAGCTCCGAGTCGCTCAGATCGAGGCCGGTTTCTTCTTTTGCCTCGCGGACGGCGCACATGCGTGCGTCTTCCCCTGCTTCGCCGTGCCCTCCCGGAAGTTTCCAAAAGATCGGACTTGGTTTTGCGGGGTCCCGTACCAACGGAATCCCTAGCGGTGTTACAATGAGCACCACCGCTGCTATCTCCGTCTTGCGTCCTGTTTTCACCGTAGCCTCCTTATAGTAGAAAAGGTTTAAAATGCACTGGTTTCAGTAAAACATATTTGTTTGGTTTAGTCAAGGTTTCGGCAAAGGGCCGGTTTTGCTATACTGGGGATTGTGTCATTCCGGCCCCCGAGCCGGAATCCATATCGATAAAGATTCCTTCCGTTCGCCAGCCGGCGGACGGACTAAAGGCATAGGAATGACAAAAATTTTCATTATGTACTACAAGACCGGCGAAGAGTTTAAAGAGGTTTCCGGATATGACCTTGAACAAGGCTGGTATCCGCGCGTGACAAAGATATTGGAGATCAAAGCGAAGCCAGCCCTGTATCGTTTTTACGGCGAACTTTCGAGCTTTGATGAAGGCGAGCAGATCAAAGAAAAATCTGCTTCGGAAGGAACATTGATTCATGAGGCTGCCGAGCAGATCTTTGCGGGTGTGTCCCCTATCGTTGACCCATCCATACAGCCATCCATCGACGCATTGAATTTGTTCCTTGAACGGAACAACATTCGGGTCGATAAGGAATATATCGAAAAGCGCGTGACCCATTTTGGCGAGCGTTATTCAGGCACGCTGGATGCGTTGGCGATGATCGACGGCAAGTTTGGCGTGTTGGACATCAAGACATCCCAATCCATTTATCGCGATTATAACCTGCAGACCGCCGCGTATATGGGCGCCTTGGAAAAGGAGTTTAAGAACCTGCAGACACGTTGGATATTGCGCGTCGATCAGGCAAAAGAATGCGTGAAGTGCGGCGCGTCGCTGCGACAAAAAGGCGGACGAGACAAGGTGCGTGCCGGCTTCGGCAAGGGTGATCCGCGGTGCGAGCACGAATGGTCCGACATGAAAGGCATCGTCGAGCTGAAAGAGTTTCCGTATTGGCAGAACGATTACAAAGCGTTTCTTGCCGCAAAGAAGTTATGGGAATGGGAAAACGATTATTGGTTGCGACAGGTTGGGTATTTGTGAGCACGGCTGCGGACGGCTTTGTGGCTTCAGTTTGTATGTCATTCCCGCGAAGGCGGGAATCTATATAATACTGGATTCCCGCCTTCGCGGGAATGACAGATGGACGATGTTAGTCGCCTATGGAATTAGCCCCGCACTTTTGGATAATAATGGGTGCGTGGCGGGAATCTTGCCCGATGATATAGCCGGCCGCAAAACTCAAGGTCGTTGCCAAAAACAGCAGGCCGGCAACGGCAACATCCCGTTTGCGCCGTTTGTAGGCTGCTTTGTAGACAAAAATGCGGTCGTGAATGGTCATGGGCGTGAAAAATGAGCAAGGAAATAAGGGGGTGTGGAGGAAGTTAGATACATTGACAGAATGTTTCATTATACGGTATACTGGGGTGTAACAAAAGTTAACGCAGATATCGATCATGCGGCGCACGACTCTGACACGCCCCATGATCCTTTTTTCTCTACAGGCATATGGCACATACTAAAGCCAAGGGGTCTACTAAAAATGGCCGAGACTCCCAGGCACAACGATTAGGAGTAAAGCGACAGCACGGCCAGACTGTCGGCGCAGGCGAGATCTTGATTCGCCAGCGTGGAACCAAATATTTGCCGGGCCTCAATGTTGCCCGCGCAAAGGATGATACCTTGTACGCGATGATCCCGGGAACCTTGCAGTTCCTTTCCCGCACCAAAGTAAAGTTCGACGGAAACAAGCGAAGCGTCAAAGTGTTGACCATCGTTCCGAAAGCAATCGAAGCATAAAAGCTTTTTAAAAATCCACCGCAAGGTGGATTTTTAGTCGGGCGTAATTTAATTCATTCCGAGATCTTTTCGTATATTAACTCCTGCACTTTTTTCTTATCCGCGTTTTGTAAAGAAACTTTGTAACTGCGCTTATCCTTTGTATTGATTTCAAGTGCGATTATCCCGCTTTCAATAGATGAAATTTCTTTAAATGGAATCATAACATCCTTTGCAAATATATTTTTTTTGACGGTAATATATTTATCAAAAATACATACTTTTGCGCCTGCGTTTTTTGCTGTATAGATTGCGTCCATATCGTAGTAGAATTTTATGTTTTAGGAATATTATTTCTCCGGCTCAAGCGTAACGGTCAGCTTGGCGGTGATGCCGTGGCCGAAGTGGACTTCGACTTCATGTGCGCCGAGTGATTTGATGCGTTTTTCGAGATCGATTTTTATGGTTGAGTGCTCGAGCGCCATGGGCGAGAGCTTTGCCTTGATGGCTTCTTCGATGTCATGTTTTGTTATGGAGTCGAATACTTCGCCGTGCTTGCCTACTTTCGTATAAAACGGGAGTGGCTGTTCTGCGGTTGCTTTTGCAATCGTCTTTAATTCTGCTTCGAGTGCGACCTGTTGTTTCGCTTTGCTTTCTTTTTGTACTTCCAATATGTGGGTTGCTTGCCCTGTGGCAATCTTAACCAACCCCTTTGGGAGCAAGAGATTTTTGGCATGGCCATCGGAAACATTTTTTATTTCGCCTTTTTTGCCGATGCCTTTGATGTCTGTGAGTAATATTACTTTCATATGTTTTATTGTAATGGATTCCCGCCTCCGCGGGAATGACAATGCGGGAATGCTGGATTCCTTCGTCGGCTGACAGATCGGAATCTTAACGATTAAACATGAGATCCTGAAATAAATTCAGGATGACATGTTAGCGATTACATTTCCGATTTCAATACTCCTACTGCTTTTTCGAGTTGTGGGTCTTTGTCTGCGTTGATGTCTTCTTCGGTTAGTTTTACTTCTGCGTCGGGGGTGAGGCCGTTTTTATCGATGACGGTTCCCTTTGGGGTGAGCCAATGTGCTACGGTTATTTTTACCATTGCATCGTCTTTGAGCTGGATCAGCTCTTGCACACTCCCCTTTCCGAAGCTTTTCTCGCCTACCAGCTTGCTGTCGTTATTATCGCGCAATGCGCCGGCAAGGATTTCCGATGCGGATGCCGAGCCTTGGTTGATCAGCACGACCGTCGGCATATCTTTAAATATGGGCATGCCCTGCGCTTCAAAGGAGGTATGTCCGTCCTCTTCGGAGCGAAACTTTTCTGTGACCACTACGCTTCCCCTATCTATGAACCAACCCGCTATGTTTACGGCTGCGTCGAGATAGCCGCCCGGGTTGTTGCGCAGGTCGAGGATGATGCCTTTTGGGTCATTGTCGATCGATTCGACGAGCGCTTCATAAAAGAGGAGCGGTGATTTTTCGTAGAAATTATACAGTTGGATGTAGAGTATTTTTCCATTCGGATCTTCTTTGCCTTCGTCGTTGAGCATCTTCCAGTCGAGTGTAGGGATCTGGATGGTGTCGCGCACTATATTGAAGTCGCGCGTGGCGGACCATCCACCGCGAAAGACCGTCAGTGTTACGTTTGTGCCTATTTTGCCGCGGATTTTTTTGACCGCATTGTCGGCAGAGAAATCTTCGGTGCTTTCATCGTCTATCTTAAGAATGGCATCGCCCGCCTTAAGACCCGCGCGATCGGCGGGCGTATTTTTAAGCGGCGCTATGACGACCAATTGTTCATTGCGAACTCCTATCTCCGCTCCGATGCCGCCAAACTCGCCACTGATCTCCTGGCTGAAGTCATCGGCTTCTTTTGGTGGCATGAATACGGAATACGGGTCGCCGGTCGAGGCAAGCATGCCCGAAATGGCGCCGTAGACCATGTCTTGGTCGGTCACATTTTCTGAGTCGACATATTTTTCTCTTAGCACATTCCATGTGTCCCAAAACAGACTGAAGTCAGCTCTTGTTTCCTTGCCTTCGCCAAGATTGGATACCCCCTCAAGAACCGTGACTTCCGAAGTTTCTGCCCCTATTTTGTAACCATAATAAAAAGCAGATCCTCCGACGAGGACCAATGCCACTAATACAATCGCGATCAAACCTACTCGCTTCACCATGTTCTTCATTGGCAAATTATATCAAACGGAGGGCTTAAAGTCTATTGATTTCAGTGTTTTGTATTTTGCTCCCGAGCTTTCAAGGTGCGACTCCATGAGGTCTATGGTCCTCGGCTGAAACGCCAATGCGTTTGGAAGGGAAATGATGTGATTGGCTATGCGCCGGCCCTCCGGGAGGCGCGCGAGCGTAATATGCCCATGGTAGTTCGGGAACACCTCGCCCTCTTGGCGTATGTCATGTGCCGCGAGGCCTTTGATGACTGCGTCTTTGATCGGGCCAAGCGCAAGGTTTGTTTCCGTGGTCGTGGTTGCCCAGACCATGCGCGGAGGCCGTTGTGGAGGCGCGGTTGTTACCGTGCGGATGACGATTTCCGGGGCGGGTGTCGCCTTTGCCACTTCTTGGAGTACTTGCTCAATCGTCGCGATATGCTCTTTTGACTTTTCGCCCAAAAAAGCAAGCGTGATGTGCCAGCTTTCTTCGTCCATCATGCGGGCGTTTGCGTACAGCTCGTTGTTTGCTTCAACATCCCCTTTTATTATTTTGCGGAGTTCCACCCGAACGGCTTCCGGAATATCTATTGCAATAATAAGTCGGTGTTCCATGTTACGGTTGCAGTATATCTTCCGTTCTGCCGTTGATCGATATCACGACCTGTTGCACGGTTGGAAATTGCTTGAGTGTTTCTGTTATCTGCGCACGGATGGCCGTAACGCGGCATGAGCCGCCAACATTTCTATCTAATTCATCCGAAAGATCTATGCGTGCAATGCCATTTTCGATCGTAAGCGAGTTGATGCGCACATTCGGGTTGATGTTCGTAAAATAATCCATCGTCTTTTCTTCGTTAGTCGGGCCTTTGAGCAATTCTTCTATCGCGGCGCGGCCGATGCCTTCGGTCCATGGGATCGTGCGGGTGGTTGGAAATACCTTGGTGCACAAAAATGCAGGATCGAGTTCGCTGTTATTGAAAAACACTTTTACATTTGCAGCGTCCGCTTCGAATACAATCGGCATTTCAAATGTTTTTTCGTGCTCGGGCAAACCGCTTGGATTTGCGTTTTTGAAGATCAGATACCCGGTCTTGGTCTTTGGTTGCGAAAACTCCACCGTTGCCGTGAATGGGACCAATGATTCCGACATCCACTCTTCGGTTGCGGTTACATAGTGCTGTCCGAGCGAGCGATGATCGGCATCGGTTATCGTTACCGGAAACGTTGCTTCAAAGTACCACGGGCCGGTCGCCAGTCCTGTTATGGCAAGCGGACTGCGAACGGGTTCGTGTTCCGTGGGCGATGTTATGATAAGACTTGGCGTGCTTACGATGCGCACTTCGCCGGCAAGGAGCGCATTTGTTGCGGTTGCCTCCCCTTTCGCTTCGATCGTTGATTCTTTGTATATGGCATTGATCGTGGCCGTTTTGTTTTTTTCATCGAGCAGTTTTGTTTCGGAAACGATCGCGATGTGCGTTTCCCGTCCGGATGCTTCCCGTATAGTTATGATATTCGCACTTGTCATGACTTCGGTCACCGTTCCTGTCACGGTCTTGTTCATGCGGATATTGGCCCGTTCTTGCGGGGATGAATTGTCCATTAAGCGTGAACGGTTTTGCCATAGTGTGTTTGCCCCGATAATCAAAATAACCCCGATAAGCGCCATTGCGGTGAAGAAGAATGCTCGTGATCTCATGTACTTAACTATACACTGTAACCCCTGTGTTTGTCATTCCCGTCTGCCATGGGCCGAGGAGTCAAGTTCAATTTTTAAATAAACGTTTTTCCACTTTTTTTATAAAAAGTGGAGTAAAAAATCACGAACCGGGAATAGTTCGGGGTCGCCTCCAAAAGGGCTGAAACTCCGAACTCGCGCGCTTTGCATAAGCGCACTCAAACAACGGAGTTTCTTCCGTTCTTTTTCCGGCTCCCTTTATCCGAACTATTCTCCATGTTCGTAAATAAAATGCAAAAGCCATTTTCACAGGCTCGCAGATAGGGTGCGAAATGCAAAGGGTGCTATTTAGGAGGTTGCAGTCTGTAGATTGCGTCTGCCTTGTCGTCGGAAATAAAGGCGACGCCATCGGTGCGGAAGAGAATATCTACGGGGCGGCCGAGTGCATCATTTTCCTCCGTTAACCACCCAGTTATGAAATCCTCTACTCCTTGATAAATACCGTTTGCATCGAGTTTCATGCGGACTATTTTGTAGCCGGTCGGTACGCCGCGGTTCCATGAGCCGTGGTATGCGACGAGCAGATCGTTGCGATATTCCGCCGGCCAGCTGTCCGGAATGAACGCAAGTCCGAGCGGAGCGGAGTGCGCCGGGATGTCTATGTAACTTGGGGTTTCGAACGGCTCCATACACGGGTTTCTGATGTAGGTATTTTTGTCGAATTCCGCGTCGTGGATGTTTTTTCCGTAGCAAATTGGCCAACCATAATTGGCGCCTTTTTTGATGATGTTAATCTCGTCGGGCGGTGTATTGTCCCCCAGCAGGTCCCGCCCCATTTCTGTGGCCCAAACCTCCCGCGTAAAGGGGTGAAAAGCCATAAAAACGGCGTTACGGAGCCCTGTGGCGAACGTTTTTACGTTGCCTGAGGCGATGTCTATTTCGAGTATTTTGGCCCGATTTTGGTCATTTTCCACGCATACATTACAGGAGGAACCAACCGATACAAGTAGGCTGTTTTCGTAGGGCAACAGGGTCCGGGTAAAGTGCCCTCCCCCGGTCGGGAGCGGAGCGATGGCCCGTTTTTTGGTCGCCGCTAAGGTTGCCGGGTCATAGACAAATTCACTTACCTTGTCGTTTTCGGCGACGTATAATTTGCATGCATTTTGGGCGCATTCCACGGCGATGCCGTGCGGCCTATTGAGTCCGCTTGCGACCACTTTCGTTTTCTCACTTTTGCCGCCATTGTTCTTGTCGATGAGCGCGACCACTTTCCCTTGCGCGGTGATGCTTGCGAGCAGGACGCCGTTCGGATCAAACGCAAGTACGCGCGGATCGGCAAGATCTTTTGCAAATATGGAAATGGAAAAACCTCTTGGCAATATGAGCGGGCCTTGTGATTGCTGTTCGGGTTCTTGCGTTTCGGTTTGCGTGTGCGGGGCCCCCATCGGCGTTGAAGTGCTTTCTTCGAGCACTTGCACAATGTCTTGTTCGGGCTGTAAAAACGCCGGCCAAACCCCCTGCAGGTGCGTGCGATATACAGCTATCGCGCCGATGAGGCCTATGGTCAACACGATGCCGATCGCGAGAAAAATACTTTTCCTCATTCGGGTGAATTGTAATTTTTTTCGACCGCTTTCCAGTCGACAACATTCCACCAGTTTTCGATGTATTCGGGTCGGCGATTTTGGTAATGCAAATAATACGCATGTTCCCAAGCATCGATGACCATAAGCGGTCTATCCCCTGTCATGAGCGGGTTGTCGTGGCCTTGCGTGGAAACTATCTTGAGTTTTCCGTTCGTGGTAACTATCAACCATACCCAACCGCTTCCAAATACATTTGCGGCCGCTTTTGAAAATTGGTCCTTGAACTCGACGATGCTTCCGAATGTTCCTATGATTTCTTTACCGAGTTTTTCGGGAACGTATTCTTCTGCCGTAGGGCTCATCGTGTTCCAATAGAGCGTGTGACTAAAATGTCCGCCTGCGTTGTTGCGCACGGTGGTGCGGATCGCTTCGGGAATATCGTAGAGCGACTTGATCAGTTCCTCGATCGTTTTGCTTTGCAGCTCGGGATATTTTTCAAGTGCGGCGTTGAGCTTGTCGACATATGATTGATGATGCTTGGTATGGTGGATTTCAAGTGTCTTTGCATCGATGAACGGCTCGAGTGCATTGTATGCGTATGGAAGTTTCGGGAGCTCGTGTTTCATAGGCATTGTCATTCCCGTGCAGACGGGAATCCATTACTTCTCGACTCCTTTAATTATATACCCGATACGCTTAAATCAACAGTTAAAAAAGCGCCCCCCGATCAGGGGGCGTTGGGTTGGCGCTGATGCGCCGGGGTGTCACTTTCTCTTCGGATAAAACGCACGAAGTTCGATGACCTCGACGTCATGCGTGTGCGGGATGTCCAAATGAGGACATGTATTTATCTCCCGCAGGAGATTGTCGATGTCATCGTCCGGTTCAATGTAAACGCGCAAGAACGGTGCGTCGTGCGGGTGCGGAACTTCCATACAGCGGCTTTCCGCGACCGTAACTTTGCAACGGTTGATCGCGTGGTGGTGTAGGTGTTTGCGCAGGGCTGCTTGGATCGCGGCTCCCGCCCGACTGTCATGTCCGTGGATCTCTACGTTCATTGGGTGCCTCCTTTGTCCGTTTTTGAGGTTGATGGAACTGGCTTTATTATGCATAGCCCTCCTTGCGAAGTCAAATAAAAAAATAGACCCGCGCGGGGCGGGGCTATTGGGTTGGGTGTCGATCAGCATGAGTGGCGAATGCAGCCGTAGCGTTCGAAATGCTCTATTTCCTTGATGATGGATGAGCGCACTCCGGTTGAGTTAAGAAGTTCAGGCATATCGATATCCTCGAGATACTCGAGCGTTTCCATGACCTGCTCCTTAATGTGCTCGTTCAACATCGGTGGTTCGATACCCGTCGGTTTATCCTGTTCGATCGCCCATGCATAGAACTGATCAAGACCGCTGATACAAGAAATTCTTGCTATGACCGCCAGCTTGTCCATATCGGCCTCCTTCCTTGTGGGGGTTTGCAGAACACCATGAACTATTATTATTGTATTTTGTTTGGCAAAGAAAATCAAAGAGTGTGTCATTCCCGCGGAGGCGGGAATCCATTTTTACAGGTTCGCATAGAAAAATGCGGCATATTTGGAATAAAAATTTTGCTGTCCAAAAGGACGATCGTCCTTTTGGACAGTAAAAACGCCTGTGGGCGTTTTTACTGTGCTGAAATAATTTTGATCATATCATCCTCTACCCATGCGGCTTGGGTGTCTTGTAGGAATATAAGCGGTTCGGTATGTGTGGGGAGGTGTTCTACTATCTTCCCGTATTCACTTATAAATTCCGCGTTGTTGCAGTGAGGAACGATGCCGAAGTTTATCAGTCCCAATCCCTTTTGATCGGGAACATCGGCAAGAAATTCCTTTTCTTCTTCATCGAACGCAAACATTGCGATTGAGCGTGAAACAATCATGGAGCCTGCGCTGGTGCCGGTGTAAATAACGGAACCGCTTTTTATGGCGTCTGTAATGATATTCTCGAATTCCCTCTTTTTGATCAGTCCGACGAGATAAAAAACGCTCCCGCCTGCGACATGAAGGATATCTACCTCTTTGAGGACTTGCGTGAGTTTATTTGCCGAGATGGTCCGCAGGTCGACATTTGTCGTTACATAGCCGAGTTCCTTAAACTTATTTCGATCTGCATCTACCCACCATGTTTCTTCCGTTGCGTTGTCCGAAGCATTCGCAATAAGTGCAACTTTTGTTGCGGGTTTGTTTCCGAGAAGTGGCCTGAGGAACGGAAGAGTTTTATCGAGTGATGAGGCGAGGAAGAGTTTCATTGTGCGTCTTTTTACTTAACCTTCGCACCCGATTCCATCTCTTTTTCCGGGGTCAATAAGACCGGGTTCTCCCCTCCTCCGGCGGCGAGGAGCATGCCGTGGCTTTCGACGCCCATAAGTGCTTTGGGGGCGAGGTTGGCGACGGTGATGATCTCTTTGCCGATCAGATCTTCGGGTGCGTACGCCTTGCCGATGCCAGCGACTATTTGGCGTTTTTCTTCTCCGAGCTCAAGCTGGAGCTTGATGAGTTTTTCTGATTTTTCCACGCGCACCGCTTCTTTTATTTTGGCGACCTTCAATTCAACCTTTGCGAAGTCATCGTAGGTTATTTCGCCGCCCTCTTTTATTAGTTCGGCTACTTTCGTAACTTCCTTATGTGTCGCCGCTTTTGGCTTTCGTTTGGTGTACAGATAAAACACCTCAAGAATACCGACGGTGTTGATCAGTAACAATGCAACAAACCAGCCCTTTTCCTTGCGTTCGAAAGCGCGGAGCAATGCGGCGCCTTTTGCAAGGAACGACCATGCGACCAACAGCATAAATGCAAACGGGTGCGTGATGATGAATGCGAGAATGTAAAATTGGATTTCGGTCATGGTAATTATCGAGTTATTTTTATGCGATGAGATTCCGGCTCCCCGTATCGTGGCACGGGGCAGGCTCCGGGCCGGAATGACAATACAAGAAGTATAGCGGGTTTTTGTGTGGTAGTAAATAAAAAAGCCGCCGGGAAACCGGCGGCTTTTGGTTGGTGCTCCTGTGGGCAAAAGAAAATTAACGGCCCACTATTTTTCCTCGAAACCCCTCGCCCTCTATGCGTTCTACGATGGATGCTCCTCCTGTAAGTACGAGTTTGCCATTTTCTGCCCTTACGTAAATGCAGGTAATTCCTTGTGCTCCCTGTACGGTAAGTCTGATTTCTTTGCCTTCTTCAACTACCACCACATTATCTTTCTGGATGTGCACGCCAATCACCTCCTTTTTATGAGCCCTATAGTACTAAAAAATAATATAGCACATGCGTATTATTTCGTCAATTATTGCATAACTAACGCACATTAAAGTAGTTTGTCATTCCGAGTGTATCCGTCACCTGCCTGCCGGCAGGCAGGGCTGACGGAGGAGTCGAGGAATCTGCTGCCACTAACAGCTACAGATTCCTCGACTCCGCGGAGTACCACTTCGCTCGGAATGACAAAAACCATAGATCTTCTCGTATGAAACCAAACTGCAAAAATGCCGTCCTAATTTGTCCGAAATGTGCGTTAGTTATGCAATTATCGTATCAGCATCCCATCACCGAAGGAAAAGAATCTATACCTTTTTTTGATTGCGAGGCGGTAGAGTTCGAACAGTTTTTCCTTGCCGATGAGTGCGGCGACAAGCATGAGCAGGCTTGATTGTGGGACATGAAAATTGGTTACCATGCCGTCTATGAACTTGAAGTGGTATCCTTCTTGGATGAAAATGTTTGTTTCTCCGGATAGTTTCTTAAGTTCGCCTTGTTGTGTCGCTGATTCGAGCGTGCGGACCACGGTCGTGCCGACGCCGATAATGGGACGGCCTTGGTGTTTTGCCTTGTTCAAAAAAGCGGCGGTCGCTTTATCGATCTCGTACGATTCGGTATGGAGCGCGCCTGTGTCGATGTGCTCTTGGGTGAGCGGCGCGAATGTTCCGATGTTTACATGGAGCGTAACAAAGCGAATATCAATCCCCTGCTTTTGTAGCTTCGTAAGTAGCCTATTCGTAAAATGCAGAGAGGCAGTCGGCGCGGCGACCGATCCGGCGTGTTTGGCAAATACGGTCTGATATTTTTTGCGCAATTCGCTTTCTTTGAGTGGTGATTCCTTGATGTAGGGCGGAATCGGCGTTATGCCGTGCTTGTGCAATACGATATCGAGTTTGTTCAGCGGGAATGACGGCCTAAGAAAATAATATTTTTCTTCCTGCCGGACGACGGTCAAAAAAAGACCATTTGCAATGGACACATCGGTGCCGACCGTCAGTTTTCTGTCGGACATTGCCTGCATGAGCCCGTCGACCGCTTGCACATATAATATGCGGGCCGCGCCTCCCGTTGGTTTGATTACGCGAAGTCGGGCGGGAATGACCTTGGTCTGGTTGAATACGAGCACTGCATTTTTTGGCAGATGATCGCCGATGTGTGCGAATGTGGTTTCGCTTATCGTTCCGAGCGTGCGATCGTAGGTCAACAACTTGGAGCTATCGCGGGGTGACGCCGGCTTTTGCGCAATACGCGCTTCGGGAAGCGCGTAGTCATATTGAGTGAGTAATTGCGTGAGATTCATACTAATGTGCGTTCCGCACAACATTGAACTGGATCCCGGCCTTTGACTTGGCGTTGCCCACGAGCCCCGGAGGGTGAGTGTCGCAACGAGCCGAAATGCCTGCGAAGCATTTGTTCTTACGCGAAGCAGGCCGCCGGGATGACAGAGAGTTGGCGCTTATATATTTCCTTTCTTGATCTCTTCGCGTACCTTTTTCACGAAGCCATGGAAAAAATACATGTTGTGGAAGGTCAGGAGCTTAAGTGGAGTGATCTCGTTTGCTTTCAACAAATGCGTAATGTATCCCCTGCTGTAATTTTGGCACACAAAACAGGAGCACTTCGGGTCGAGCGGTTTTTTGTCGGTCAAAAACGTTTTCTTTTTCAGATCAAGCTTTCCCTTTGAGGTGAATGCGTAACCATGGCGCGCGTAATGCGTGGGTGCGATGCAATCGAACGTATCGATGCCCGATTTCATAATGGGAATGATGTCGTCGAGATGACCGATGCCGAGCAAATGGCGCGGCTTACCCTCGGGCAGTTCTTTGGTGACGATGTCGAGCATGCCCGTCATCGAACTTTTGTCCGCGCCAAACTCACCGCCGATGCCAAAGCCGTCAAACGGCAAATCGCCGATGAACTTTGCGCTTTCCGTGCGCAGGTCCTTGAACTTGCCGCCTTGTACGATGCCATAGAGCGCCTGCTTTGACTTCTTGGTCTTTAGGCATATTTTTGCCCACTCGTTGGTGTGTTCGAGTGACTTTTTGGTATAGGCGTGGTCGGCCATTGGCGAAGTACATTCATCGAACGCGAAGATGATATCGGCGCCGATCTGTTCCTGTATCTTGATGGATTCTTTTGGACCGAGGAACATTTCGCTACCGTCGTGGTATGAGCGAAACATGACGCCCTCGGGCGTGATTTTTAGCAGTTTCGGCTGCTGGCCGAGCTCGATGACATTCTCATTTTCTTTTTTCAGTATCTTCCCTGTTTGAAAGTCGCGGCCAAAACCAAGGCTGAAGACCTGAAAGCCTCCCGAGTCGGTCATAATGGGCCGTTTCCAGTTCATGAACTTATGCAAACCGCCGTGCTTTTTAAGCACCTGTTCGCCGGGACGAATGTGCAAGTGGTAGGTGTTGGCGATCAGGAGCTGGGCCCCGGTTGCTTCTACCTCTTCCGAGGTTAAAGTCTTGATGACCCCTTGTGTGGCAACCGAAACATACGCAGGCGTTTCCACGGTTCCGTGCGAGGTTTTGAGCATGCCAACACGTGCTTTGCTTTTGGTCGATCGTTTTTTGATTTTGAATTCGATCATAGGTTAGTAGTATGGAGGAAATTAGGGAAAAATCAAATGTCCTGCAGTGTCATCCTGAACTCGATTCAGGATCTCGTGGTAAGTATGCGAGATTCCGTGTCGGAGCACGGAATGACAGCGCGCCGGATTCCCGCCCCACACACCAAAACGTTTCACGAGTTGGTGTGTGGGCATGCTCCACAGGAATGACAGAGAGGGCTTAGGAATGACAATGCGCGAATATGGAGTAACCCCGTAAAGCGCTTCGCGCCACGGGCACGCACCGCTACTGCGCTTTTTTGCGAATGAATATGAAGTACTTTGCGATTTCGATCAATGATATTTCTATCAATCCGGCTCCGGCGATAATCGCCCAGTGAATCGGTTCGAGCGGTACCGTGCGCACGATCGTGCTGATTCCAGGCACATAGATCGCGGCGCCCAATAGCAACAGGCCGAGGACTGCGGCCCCGGTAACAAATCTGTTTTCGAATATGTTCCGAGTAAACATGCCCGTTTTGAGCGAGCGCACGCTAAAGGAAAACAGCAGCGAGTCGATGCAAGAAAATGCGAATACGGCGGTGCGCGCCAATGCCACATAGCCTGTTTTTGCGATGAAGGCCATGTATATGCCGATCGCAGTTGTACTCATCACGATGAATATCAATAGCATCCACAGCTTCATTTGGTTGTTCAAAAACGGTTCCGCAGGGTCGCGCGGGGGCTCTTGCATGATGCCGTGTTTTTCCCGCTCGGTGGTGAGCGCGATATTGGGCAAGCCGTCTTCCACAACATTGATCCAGAGCAATTGCGTAGGCAAAAGCGGAATGGGCAAGGCAAACGAGATCGCTATGATAAACAGAGCCAGCTCGGCAAAACTGTCCGCGATCAAGTACATGAATATCTTGCGGATGTTGTTGAACATGATCCTCCCCTCCTCTATCGTTTTCAGTACGGTCTTGAGGCTGTTGTCCAACAATACGATATCGGATGCTTCCCGTGCCGCGTCCGTTCCCGAACCGAGCGCTATACCGATGTCGGAAGCCTGTAGCGCGGGGGCGTCGTTCACGCCGTCGCCGATCATCGCCACTACTTCTCCGTTGTGTTGCAATGCCCGTACAATGCGCAGTTTGTGGTGTGGCGAAACACGCGCATACAGGCAGATACTCTTTGCTATTTCGCGGAGTTCTTCGTCTGTAGTTATGTCGATTTCCGACCCCTCCATGACACACGTTTCTTCCGAGGGGATACCAACCTCTTGTGCGATGGCGCGTGCGGTCAAGCGATGGTCGCCGGTCATCAGTACCATGCGAATACCCGCTTCCTTTGCGATGTTGACCGTATGGCGTGCATCGGAGCGGAGCGGGTCTTTGATGGCTATTAGTCCGACCAATGTAAGATGGCTTACCAATTCCCCCACTGTTTTGTACTTCGGGAGTGTTTTGAATGTTTTCTTTGCGCAGGCGATGACACGCAAGCCGGTCGATGTCGTCATTTCCATGTGACGGATGATGCGCTCCCGTTCCTTTTCGCCGATTGGCTGGTGTGCGCCATTTTTGTCCACCGAGTTCGAGAGCGCGGTCAGCTGTTCCGCCGCTCCCACTATTAATAATTCAAATGTTCCTTCCGCGGTACCAAACAACGTTGCCGCATATTTTGTTTCCGAATCAAATAGCGCCATGTCTTCGATCCAACGGCCTTGCCAAAGTTTATTGCGATCGACGCCTGCATGGATTGCGGCGAGTAACAGCGCCCGTTCGGTCGGCGTGCCACGAACGATCCATTTATGCAATTCGTCCTGCGGATTTTCTATGTACGCTTCATTTACCATTGCCGCGATGCGCAATGCCGTCATGTGCGAATCTTCTTTTTCTCCGTTCTTAGCCACTTCGCGCATGCCCGCGGGGCCGTCTATTGGAAGCTCGTGCGTCGCGGTCAAAATGTGGCTCACCTGCATGGTGCCTTCGGTAAGGGTTCCCGTTTTATCGGTGCAAATAACGGTCACGCTGCCGAGCGTTTCCGTGGCGGCGAGCTTGCGCACCAGGCCTTTTTCCTTAAGGATGCGCTGCATGCCCATGACCAATACGATCGTAATGGCCGGTAGTAATCCTTCCGGTATCGCAGACGCGGCAAGGGCAAGCGAAGCAATGAGCATGTCCGCAAATGGTTCTCCGCGCATGACGCCGAGCACGATGATAAACGCGATGATTGCACTGATGACGGACCCCAGTATGCGCGACATGTGCGCTATCTTTTTTTGCAATGGAGTTGGCCTGCGCTCCGCTTCCCGTAGCGATACCGCTATTTTCCCGAACTCGGTTTCCGCGCCGATCGCCACCACCAACAACGTAGCTCGGCCCGTTTCTACGGTCGTGCCCATGAATGCCATGTTGTGCCGCTCGAATACCGGGGCATCGGTCGCGACCTTGTCCGGATATTTTTCTATGGGTGACCACTCTCCGGTCAACGCCGCTTCATTGATGGTCAATCGCGTCGCTTCGATGATGCGCGCATCGGCCGGAACTTTGTTGCCCGCTTTTACAATGATAATATCGCCCGGAACAAGCTCCGTGGCGTTCACCTCCCTGCGGTTGCCCGTACGGACCACGCTTGCCATCGTCTGCGCCATTTTGCGCAATGCTTGCAATGATGTGTTTGCCTTGTTTTCTTGTAGAAAGCTGACGATCCCATTGACGAGCAATACGATCAGCATGAAAATGCCATCGATAATGTGATTCAGTGAAAATGATATAATGGCCGCGCCAAGCAGAATAAGTATGAGGGAATTGTTGAATTGTTCCGTAAACAACCTGGCGCGGGAGTATCGCCTGCCTTCGGGGATGCTGTTTGTCCCTGTTGTTTTTGCAATCTCGCGGGCGCGGGCATCGGAAAGGCCGCCGGGGCCACTACCGGTCACGTCGTAGAGTTCTTCGGATGTGAGGTTATGCCACTGTACTTGTATCATGGTCGTGGGTGAGCTTTG
>MGIT01000001.1:0-2160 GCA_001793895.1 Candidatus Wolfebacteria bacterium RIFOXYB1_FULL_54_12 | reverse complement strand
GTTTGCCGTAAGAAACAAAAGCGAGGCACAAGCCGCTACTACGAATCCGACAGAGAAGAACGATTGTGTTGGGAGGTAATATGCAACAAGCATAAGGATCGGGATAATGATGACGCGCGCCGCATTATACAGCAACTCTCTGCTAATGATGAACGCCGTGGCGTTGGGAACCGTTTTGGTGATCTTATAGTATTGGCTTGTCCACGCTACCATAAGCCCCGAGTTCACCACGTTGCCGCCGATATGTATGCCAACTACCGACGGCGCTTGCGCTATGAACGGGCGGATGAACCAAACCAATGCATTGCCAATGGACGCCAAGGTGATGACGTTGCGACGCTTGCCGTAGTCGGATAAATAGCCTACCAAATAGGTCACGATCGCAGTCGCGATCAATCCGATCGAGATGATGCCACCGAACTGTTTTATGTCGCCGATGACGAGAAATACGAACAGCGGCCAAATTGCCCGGCCAAAGACCGCTTCTATGGCATATCCTATCCCCGATAGGGTAAAGGGGCGCAATTCCGATTCCTTGAAGAACGGGATGATCGATCTGACGGTCAAGTTTGGCGATGGGTTGCGCCTTGGGAAAAAGAATAGCGGTAGGACCGATGCAAGCAGAATGGCACTGCCAATGAAGAACGTGTTTTGAAATCCTGCGGCTTCGATCAATACGCCTCCCAAAAACGGAGCCGAGAGCGCAAGAATGGAGCCAAGCACGAATCGCGTGCCCACTTCTTTCCCTATCTTCTCCTTGTTGGCTATGCTTGAAAAGTCGATGTGGTAGCCGATGTTAAAGAGCAGCCCGTGCAGTGCGCTTGCGATCGGCAATAGAAAGAAAAAGATGGGAATCGTTTTCATCATGCCAAGGCCCAAAAAATAGAGCACTAAAAACGGGATGCTGAGAAACATCATCATCTTGTCGCTTAATTTTTTGATCACCGGCAACAGTGTAAACGCGAATAATAAAAATAACGCCGAGTGCAGAAAATAAAACAGCAATATTTTCCACATCGGAAAGCCGAGGTTCCAAAAAAAGATGGGTACGAACACGCTGATAAGGCCTTCGGCAAAAGCCAGAAACCCGAGTGTTGCATACAGCGCGTTCATTTCCGTATTTGCGAACAGGTGAAAGTGATGTTTGTCGTTGATCATGATCGTGCGGGTGCGAAGAGTGAAATATGATCAATCTTTTTTATAACAATGATGCTCCTGCCCCTTCCGTTGTTATCGGAGCAAAAACATCGTGCACTTGATCCATATGGGTCCATTATAGCCGAAAGTAGCCTCATTGATAAATCTATTATATATGTTGATAAAACCGGGTCCCGTATCACTTCGTCCGTCAACCGACGGATCAGCGCAAGACATGCACGGGATGACGTGGGTATATCATGCCAACTTTTCCATCTTTACGCCGATAAGGCGTATTGCCTTGCGGTGCGGGTTTTCCCGGTGGTCGAGAAATGGCAACAATAATTTAAGCGCTTCAAATTCAAATATGGTGATGTCTGCCGTTGGAGCGGGCAACGTCTTTGCCCGGGTCTTTGTCTCGAACCCTTCAAAACGTACGGTGATGCCAACCGTTTTGAATGACGTGAAGCCCTCTGTCTCAAACCGGCCATGTACTTGTTTTGCCAGTTTTTTCAGTAATGCAATGATAACGTCGCCCGCCAACGTATCGTGCTGCAACGTTTCCTGTTCGCTGATCGATTTCGCCGTCCACTCCTCCACCAATTCCGAATTGTCCCGGCCCCGTGCTTTTTCATAGAGATCAAGTCCATACTTTCCGAGTAGCTTTTGCAGATCTTGCCGTGTATATCGTTTCAGCTCTGCAATGGTAGTGATACCATGGGCAGCGAGTGTTTGCTCGGTTCTTGGTCCAATACCCGGGATCTTTCGTAACTTGTTCTGTTCCATGAATGCTTCCGCATCCGCTTCGTGCACCACAGTAAGTCCGTCCGGCTTGTTGAAATCGGAAGCGATCTTTGCGACGAGCTTGTTCGGTCCTATGCCGATTGATGTCGTAAGTGATTCTTTTTGCACTATTTCTTTTTTAATTGCGCGGCAGATGACCTTGGCATGTTCATAGCTGCCCGCATTGGTCAGATCGATGTATGCCTCGTCAATACTCGCCTGTTCGATGTGGTCGGCATG